>JAJDWK010000099.1 GCA_022825675.1 Anaerolineae bacterium
ACACCGAGATACACCGAGAAAAGCATGAGAAAGCCCCTTTATATCTTTTCTCGGTGTGCTCAATTTTCCTCTGTGTTCTCGGTGGTAAGGGCTGTGTATAGACTGCTCAGTAAGCACTAGATTGTCGCATTACTTACTTGCGTTTACTGAGGCACAGAGATTTTCTGATGCTTCACTCGGTGTACTCGGTGGTAAAATTCTTGTCTAATCTCCGCGCTTGCAAATTCCAATTACTTTGTTGCACTTACTTCTGTGCCCTCTGCGGTTAAAAAACCTGTGTCGCGTTTGCCGAGAGAAAATATGCGCAACAGTTGCCACTCTCCAAATCCGCATCAGCCCAAAAGGAGCATTCCATGACCGCCACTGCCGATATCATGCAGCGCTACCGCCAGGTGATGTTCCCGGCGGCGGCACCCTATCATGGCGATTCCCCCTTAATCGCCGAGCGCGCCAAAGACCAATACATCTGGGATATTGAGGGCAAGCGCTATCTCGACTTTTTCGGCGGCATCTTGACCGTCTCTGTCGGGCATTGCAACGAAGAAATCACCGAGCGCGCCATCACGCAGCTGCAAAAATTGCAGCACACTTCCACCATCTATGTCAACGAGAGCATGGTGCAGCTGGCGGAAACGGTCGCTCGGCTGGCGCCCGGGCGCCTGCAAAAATGCTTCTTCACCAACAGCGGCACCGAAGCCAACGAGACGGCGGCGCTCGCCGCCCGCATGTACACCGGCAGCCCCACCATCATCAGCCTGCGCCATGCCTATTCCGGGCGCTCGCTGCTGGCGATGAGCCTGACCGCGCATGGCAATTGGCGCCTGGGCGGCGTTGTCGACCCCTACATCAAACATGTGCGCAGCCCCTACACTTTCCGCGCCCCCGCCGGTTTGAGCGCCGAGCAGCTCGTCGAGCTTTGCGCGCAAGACCTGGAAGAGACCATCGCCACCACCACCCAGGGCAAAATCGCCGCCTTCATGGCGGAGCCGATACAAGGCGTTGGCGGCTTCATCGTGCCGCCTGCCGATTATTTCCGCCGCATTTTGCCGATTGTGCGCGCGGCTGGCGGGCTCTTCATCGCTGATGAAGTGCAGACCGGCTGGGGGCGCACCGGCGACAAATGGTGCGGCATCGAACACTGGGGCGTCGAGCCCGATATCATGACCTTCGCCAAAGGCATGGGCAATGGCAGCCCCATCGGCTGCACCATCGCCACGGCGGAAGTTGCCGATGCCGTAAACGGGCTGACCTTTTCCACCTTCGGCGGCAACCCTGTCACCATGGCGACCACACTGGCGACCCTCGACTATATGCAGGCGCAGGACACCCCCGGCAACTGCGCCCGCCAAGGCGCGCATTTGGCGGAGAAACTGGCGGAATTCGCCGCTGAGTTCCCCAGCATCGGCGAAGCCCGCGGCATGGGGCTGATGCAGGCGCTGGAATTTGTGCAGCCCGGCGGCATCGAGCCCGATGCCGCCCGCGCCACCGCCTTTGTGGATACTTGCAAGGAGATGGGGCTGCTGCTGGGCAAAGGCGGCTTGTATGGCAATGTCGCCCGCATCGCGCCCCACCTCAATGTCGCGGCGGCGGATATGGAAAGCGCCCTCGATATCATCGCCAGCGCCCTCGCGGAAATATCCTAAGCCCGCGCCCGCTCTGATGGCTACGCACGGAAGCAGCGCCAAAAGCGCCCCGCCCCCGCCCTGGCGCAAGCCGCTGCTATTCGCCTTGACGGCGCTGGCGCTGCTGCTGACAGCCAATGCCTACATCAGCCTGCAGCGGGAAGAGGCGCTGCTGGCGGAATCGACGCTGGGGCGGCTCGCCAGTTGGATGGCGGCGCAAAGCGGCAATGACCCCGAAGACATCCGCTCGCCATTGGCGCAGTACGCCGCCGATTGGGCGCGGCAGCTGGGCGCGGACGCGCTGGATGCCGAAGTGCTTTTCCGCGCTATCCGCAACTTCCGCGCTTTCTATTTCAGCCTTATCGGCGGGCTGCTGGCGGCGGCGCTGCTGGCGCTCTTCTTGCGCCCGCGGCACAGCCAGCGCCTGTATTTTGTTTTGCTATTGCTGCTGGACGCGCTGCTCTTCCTGCTGCCGTCGCTGGAAGGCGGCGCCGCAATCCCGCTGATACTCGCGGCGGCGCTGTCGCTGCTGCTGGCGCTGGCGCTGGCGCCGGGCAGGGTCAACCGGCGCATCGGCTTTGCGCTGGCGCTTTCCTGCCTGCTGCTGGGTTGGGAAGCCAGCAAAACCGCCGCGGATTCGCTGGGTTACAAAATCCTGCTGCCGCAGCAAAGCTGGCATTACGAGAGCATGCCGACGCTGGAAGCGGCGCTGGACGCGCTCAGCGATGGCAGCGTCGATTATGTCATCGCCGACCGCAAAGACCTCGACGATTTCATGCCGCCGCAGCCCGCTGACGATGACGAAGACGACAGCCTGCCCTATGCCAATCTGCGTTATCTGGCGCGGCTGGACCGCAGCGCCGCGGTCGCTTTCCTGCCCATCAGGCCGGCGTTCCCCGGGCGTTTGAGCATCGCCGCGCGCGCGCAAGATGCCGCGGGCATCAGCGCCATCTCCCAAGTTTTTGGCGGCAGCATCGCCGCCGTCAGCGGGGATTTTGCCGAAGAACGTTACTTGAGCCAGCCGCGCAGCCTCGTCTTGCTCGATTTGAAGATCTTGAACGACCTCAACCTGCCGCATCTGCAGATGATCGCCGAGGCTTTCCTGCAGCCGGCGCGGCGCAATGGCGAGCTGCTGCTGCTGCGCATCCTGGCGGATGCCGGCGCGTATACCCTCAGCGAGGCGCTGTTTGGCTTCGTTTTTGGCGCGGCATTGGGTTTTGTGCTGGGCGCGCTCTTCGCCCATTCCCGCTTGTTGGAACGCGGGCTGCTGCCGTATGTTGTCGCCTCGCAGACGGTGCCGATATTGGCAATCGCGCCGATGGTGGTCATCTGGCTGGGGGCGGGACCGCTCTCGGTCGCCGTCATCGCCGCCTATTTGACCTTTTTCCCGGTTACCATCAACACTTTGCGCGGCTTAACTTCGCCAGCGCCAGAACAGGTGGAGCTGATGCGCTCTTACGCTGCCAGCCGCTGGGCGATATTGTGGAAGCTGCGGCTGCCGGCGGCGCTGCCTTATATCTTCACCGCGCTGAAAGTTTCGGCGACCGCCAGCGTGGTCGGCGCTATCATCGGCGAGCTGCCCTCGGGCATCGGCGATGGGCTGGGGCGCGCCATCCTTGATTTCAGCTCGGATTACAGCCTGGTGTCCACGCCCAAGCTCTGGGCGTCGATTGTGATGGCGGCGACAGTTGGCATTCTCTTTTACGCGGCGGTTACGCTGACGGAGCGGGCCGCCTTGCGCAAGTTCCAGCGGGAATTGGGGTAGGACAGGCTTATGCAAAGCGCGGGCAGGCAAAGCGCCATCTGGGCGCGGGACATCAACAAAATCTTCAACCCGGGCGCGGAGGAAGAAGTCATCGCGCTGCAGGGCATCAACCTGACGGTGGCGGCGGGCGAATTTGTCTCGCTGATTGGTCCTTCCGGCTGCGGCAAATCAACATTGATGCGGCTCATCGGCGACCTCACGCAGCCGACAAGCGGCGAACTGCTGGTCAATGGCAAGCGCCCGCGGCAAGCCCGCCTCGACCGCGATTATGGCATGGTCTTCCAAGCCGCCACCCTCTATGACTGGCGCAGTGTCAGCAAAAATGTGCAGCTTCCCCTGGAAATCATGGGTTACGCCAAAGCCGAGCGGCGGCAGCGCGCCCAAGCCATGCTGGAAATGGTGGAGCTGGGCGCATTCTCCGAACATTATCCCTGGCAGCTTTCCGGCGGCATGCAGCAGCGCGTTTCCATCGCCCGCGCCCTCGTCTTTGAGCCCGCCGTGCTGCTGATGGACGAGCCTTTTGGCGCGCTGGACGAATTCACCCGCGAGCGCATGAACCTGGAATTGCTGCGCATCTGGCAGCGGACGGGCAAGACGATCGTTTTTGTAACGCACAGCATCTCGGAAGCGGTCTTCCTGTCCAAGCGCATCGTTGTCATGTCGCCGCGCCCGGGGCGCATCACCGAAATTGTCGAGAATCCGCTGCCCTATCCGCGCGATTTCACGACCCGCAACGCCCCCGCCTATCACGCGCTGGTGGCAAAAGTGCGCGAGCTGCTGCGCGATGCCCATGACAGTGACGAGGCGGCGGGATGACGGCGGCGGCTTCCCTGCGGCGGCGCTTGCGCTGGTATCTGCCGACGATTGCCGTCGCCATCGGCGTCATCCTCGCCTGGGAGTTCATCGTCATCAGCTTTGATATTCAGCAATTTCTCCTGCCCAAGCCCTCGGCGATTTTTGCCGAGTTCAGCCAGCAAATCCGCCTGTGGCTGGCGCCTGACGAGCGTTCCATCCTCTTTGAATCCAGCGGCGCCACCTTTTGGGAGGCATTCGGCGGCTTCATCATCGGCTGTGGCGGCGGCATTTTGGTGGCGCTGATAAGCTCGCGCTGGACTATCGTCAGCGAAGCGACCATGCCCTTCGCCATCGCCGCCAATTCCGTGCCCATCATCGCCTTCGCGCCGATTATGAACAACTGGTTTGGCATCACCAATCCCGCTTCAAAGATGGCGATAGTCGCCATCATCGTCTTCTTCCCGACGATGATAAATACCGTGCGCGGCTTGACGCTGGTGGACGCGCGGCAGTTGGAATTGATGCGCGCCTACGCCGCCACGCCGGGCGAAATCCTGCGCAAATTGCGCATCCCCAACGCCCTGCCTTATATCTTCAGCGCCTTGCGCGTTGCCAGCGCCCTCAGCTTGATTGGCGCGGTCGTCGCCGAATTTTTTGGCGGACCGCGCGCGACCCTGGGCGTTTACATCACGCAGGAAGCCAGCGCCTTCGATTTCGCCAAAGCCTGGACCGCTATCCTGATGGCGTCTATCATCGGCATCAGCTTTTATCTGGCGGTGCTGCTGCTGGAACGGCGGCTGATGCCCTGGCATGCCTCGCTGCGCGGCGCGGATATGGCGTGACTGCCGGGCAATGTATTCAGACAGTTATTCACCACAAAGACACAAAAAGCACAGATGTAAGCGCGGAGATTCGACAAGGATTTTTACCACCGAGTACACCAAGAAAAGCATGAAAAAAACTCTGGGCTCTCTGTGGTTAAAATACCTGTGTCCTGTTTGCTGAGAGGGTTATAGCCACGATAATCGACACTCCCGTTTTCGCTAGGTTTATTGCTTTGCAGCGTAATGTTCTGTACAATTACAAGTCAACTTACGAAACTGGAGAAAACTGATGAATAAACGAATTGCGCTCGCCTTGCTATTTTGCTTGCTGCTCGCGCCATTGGCGACAGCGCAGGACAATGACAAGCCCACCGTCGCTATTATTCGCTTTGGACCCTACATCTCCGACCCTATCATGGAAAGCGGCTTGCTGGATACTTTGCAGGTCTATGAATGGATCAACGCGGAAGAGCGCGCCCTGCTAAACGCCGGGCAGGACATCCAAGGCGAAAAGATCAACATTTTCTGGTCCGCCGCCAGTTTTGACTTGCCAGCCGTCAACATCTTGGTCGAAGACGCGCTGGACCGCGGCGCGGACATCCTGGTTACCTCGGGCGCCCCGGTCACGCAGATTGCCATCGGCATCACGCAAGATCAAGACGAGCCGACCCCGGTACTGTTCCACGGCGTCAATCATTCCATAGAATACGGCATCAGCGACTCGTCCTGCCTCAAGCCAGCGCATGTAACCGGCTCGGAGTACACGCCCCCCTTCGATGAAGTCTTTGAGGTATTTTTGCTGCAGAACCCGGATCTCCAGCGGGTTGGCACGATCCATACCTCAGCGGACGCGGGCGGGATTTATGGCGCGGCGCGCATCAAGGCGATAGGCGAAGCGAAAGGCATTGAAGTAGAAAGCACGGCGGTAACCGACTTCAATGATTTGCGCGCCGCCACCCAAAGCCTGGTGAGCAAAGGCGTCGAGGCGATTATGCTGCCGATTGACTTCACAATTGGCAGCGGATTGCCCGTTATCGTATCCGCCGCGAAAGAAGAGCAGGTACCGGTCTTCTACCCGGTTCCGGGCACCGTTATGTTGGGCGTTACGGTCGGGGTAGGTTTCTTCGACTATTACGCGCAAGGCATCGATACCGGGCTGGTCTTAAACGCGCGCTTTAGGGACGGGCTCGACTTCAGCACGCTGGGTGTCAACAGCTTGACTGGCTCCTCAGTCGGCATCAATATCGATGTTGCGAATGATATGGAGATGGATGTTGCGCAAGAACTGCGGGACATAGCGGATATTACCGTTCACGAGGGCGCCATGCTGCTGTCCCCGGCGGTCTTGGAGCGCCAGATGGAGTTGTTGGGCGCCGATGACACCATCAGGCAGATGGTGCTCTCGCTTGGGGATGACATGGATTGGAGTATGCTGATGCAGCCGGGCGCGGGCGGGGATGCTGCCCCGATGGTGGCGCAATTGTTCCAAATGCTGATCCAGCTGCGCCGATCCCCGGATAGCCTGGCGGCGGACGCGGCGCTATTGGCGGCTCGGCATTGCACTGACGAGCTGATCGCCGAGCAGCAAGCGGCGCTGGACGCGGCGGGCTAAAGTTTTGAAAGTCCCTCCCCCCCATTTTGGGCTGGCGGGGGGACATGTTTGAAATCGCGCGTTTCTGGGGAGTGTCTAAATGCGTGGATACACCCAGCGTTTTCCCCCACCCTAAATCCCTCCCCCATAAAGAGGGAGGGACTTCAAAACAAAGTAAATCTCCCCTTCCCTCATTTTGGGGGAAGGGGCCGGGGGATGGGGGCTGGCGCGAATATCCACAACATTAGACACTCC
>JAJDWK010000054.1 GCA_022825675.1 Anaerolineae bacterium
ACACCGAGATACACCGAGAAAAGCATGAGAAAGCCCCTTTATATCTTTTCTCGGTGTGCTCAATTTTCCTCTGTGTTCTCGGTGGTAAGGGCTGTGTATAGACTGCTCAGTAAGCACTAGATTGTCGCATTACTTACTTGCATTTACTTCTGTGCCTCTGTGGTGAATTACAATTGTGAGGTTGCTTCTATGGCTTCTATGAAAGAAAGACACTGCGACATCCTGATTGTCGGCGGCGGCACCGGCGCGATTGGCGCCGCCCTCGCCGCGCTGCGCATGGGCAAGTCCGTCATCATCAGCGAAGAGACGGACTGGCTCGGCGGGCAGCTGACGGCGCAGGCAGTCCCGCCGGACGAAAACCCCTGGGTCGATCAATGCGGCGCCACCGCCACTTACATGCGCTTCTCGGACGCTGTGCGCGACTATTACCGCCGCAACTACCCCTTGACCGAGAAGGCGCGCCACACCATGAACTTCAACCCCGGGCAGGGCAATGTCAGCCGCCTCTGCCACGAGCCGCGGGCGGGCTTGGCGGTCATCGAGGAGCTGCTGGCGCCCTACCGCTCCCGCCGCCAGCTTGAGGTGCTGCTCTATCACGCGCCGGTCGCGGCGGAGACCGCTGGCGACCGCCTGCGCGCCGTCACCCTGGAAGACAGCCGCAGCGGCGACCAGGTGATAATCACCGCGCCTTATATCCTTGACGCCACCGAGCTGGGCGATTTGCTGGAGCTGGCGAATGTCGAGCATGTCATCGGCGCGGAGAGCCAGGCGCAGACAGGCGAAATGCACGCGGTTGCCGGCGAGCCGTTGCCGCTGGACCAGCAGTCGATTTCCTGGTGCTTCGCCATCGATTATCTGCCGGGCGAAGACCACACAATCGACAAGCCGGCCGATTATGATTTCTGGCGCGGGTATCAAGCCGATTTTTGGCCCGACAAACAGTTGAGCTGGGTCTATTCCAGCCCGATAACGCTGGAGCCAGTGCACCGCCCCATCTTTCAAGATGCGGGTGTCGGGCACTATCGGGAGTTCCCGGGCGATCTCTGGCATTTCCGCCGCATTTTATACCGCGGGCATTATGCCGAAGGCGCTTTCCCCAGCGATATCACGCTGGTGAATTGGCCCCAAATTGACTATTGGCTCAAGCCGCTGCTGGGCGTCAGCGACACGACCAAACAAGCGGCGCTGCGCGAATGCAAGCAGTTGAGCTTTGCCATGCTCTATTGGATGCAGACCGAAGCGCCGCGCAGTGACGGCAAGGGCTATGGCTATCCCGGCTTGCGCCTGCGCCCCGATGTCGTGGGCACGGCTGATGGCATGGCGAAATATGTCTATGTGCGGGAGGCGCGGCGCATCGAAGCCGAGTTCACCGTGCTGGAAGAGCATGTCGGCGTGCAGCAGCGCGGCGCGCTGGATACCGCCGAGCAATTTGACGACAGCGTCGGCATCGGCAGCTACCGCATTGATTTGCATCCCAGCACCGGCATGCGCAATTATATCGATATCAGCTCCTACCCCTTCCAGATTCCGCTGGGCGCGCTGATACCCAAACGGGTCGAGAACCTGCTGCCCGCCTGCAAAAACCTGGGCGTTACCCATATCACCAACGGCTGCTATCGCCTGCACCCGGTGGAATGGAATATCGGCGAGGCGGCGGGGGCGCTGGCGGCATACTGCCTGGACACGGGCTTGAGCCCGCGGCAAGTCCGCAATACCGAGGGGCATCTGCGGGATTTCCAGCGCTTGCTGGCGCGGGATATCGGCGTGCCGCTGGCATGGCCCCCCTATGCGCGGCGGGCAACGCGCTGAGCCATGGCACCAATCCTGCTGCTGACGCTGTGGCTGGCGCTGCTCCCGCTTGGCGCGCGGGCGCAAGCCCAGCAGCCGATCTTCCGCGATGTCAGCGCCGAAGCCGGCATCACGGCGGCGCACCGCGGCATCTGGGATGACAGTGAAGCGCGCCAGGGCTACCTGGCAATCGGGCAAGCCTGGGGCGATTATGACCGCGATGGCTGGCTTGACCTCTTTGTTACCGGCAACCTCGAGCCGAATGTGCTTTACCGCAACAATGGCGATGGCAGCTTTTCCATCTCGGAACATAGCGAGCAGCTCAGCCTGCCGGCGGTGCCCAGCGGCGGTGCCACCTGGGCGGATTATGACAACGATGGCTGGCTCGACCTGTATATCGTCAACTTTGGCGCCAACCGCCTTTTCCGCAACGACGGCGGGCGGGGCTTCGTCGATGTTACTTTGCGGGCGGGCGTTGGCGATACCGGCAAGGGCACCTCCGCCGCCTGGGGCGATTATGACGGGGACGGCTGGCTCGACCTCTATGTGACCAACTGGTCCTGCTTCCCCGAATGCGACCCCGTAGATTTCACGGCGCAGCAAGACCGCCTCTATCGCAACTTCGGCGATGGCAGCTTCACCGATGTAAGCGCCAGCCTCGACTACCGCATGACGCTGGGGGCGGGCTTCGCGCCGGCATTCTTCGATTATGATGGCGATGGCGACAGCGACCTTTACATCGTCAACGACAAGCTGCAAAACGCAATCGGCAATGTGCTGTGGCGCAACGATGGCGCCGGCTGCGGGCATTGGTGCTGGACAAATGTCTCGGCGGAAAGCGGCGCGGACCTGCGCATCAACGGCATGGGCTTGCACGCCAGCGATTATGACAACGATGGCGACTTCGACCTCTACATCACCGATATGGTCTATCAAATGCACCTGCTGATGAACGATGGCGCTGGCGGCTTCCGCAATCGCGCCCGTTCCGCCGGCAGCGCGATTAATATGGGTCCCGATAATGGCGTCGGCTGGGGCGCGACCTTCTTCGATTTTGACAATGACGGCTGGCAAGACCTCTATGTCGCCGCCACCAACTACCATCAAACTTTCCCGGAGCTGGTGGTCAGCTTCATGAACCCGCGCGCCGATTCGCTTTTCCGCAATGACCGCCATCGCGGCTTCCACGATGTCAGCGCCGGCAGCGGCATTGATGTGGACTTGGCGACCCTGGGCGTTGCCTATGCCGATTATGACCGCGATGGCGACTTGGACCTGGTAACCGGCAATTGGAACAGCGGCTACCGCCTCTACCAAAATCAAGGCAGCGGCAAGAATTGGCTCTCGCTGGAATTAAGCGGGGGGGAGCCCGCCGCGGCGCTGGAGGCGGGCGCTGCCCGCGTCAATCGGGATGCCGTGGGCGCGACCGCGCGCCTGAGCACCGCTGATGGCATGACGCAGCTGCAAACGGTCACCATCGGCAGCGGCTTGGGCGGCAACAATCAACTGGCGCTGCACTTCGGCTTGGGTGGCGCGGCGGCGGCTGATGTGCAGATTGTCTGGACAAATGGGCGGGAATGCCGCTTCACGGCGCTGCCCGCCAACCAGCATTTGCGCCTGGTCTATGGCGTGACGGCTGGCTGCGGCTAGCGCACATCCGTCTTATACGGCACGACATCACAGGTGGTCTGATACCAGGTCAGCAGCCGCTCGCGCATATCGGCGAGGATATCGGCATACTCCGGGTCGTCGATGCGATTGGTCAGCTCGCCGGGGTCACGCCGCAGGTCATAGAGCTCGTCCACTTCGTATAAGCGGCGCACATATTTGTAGTCCCGTGTGCGGCACATGGTCGCTTTGCTGTGCTCGCCGGCTTCGCTGCCTTGCAATTGTACGCGAGGGAAATAAAGCCCGCTGGGGTCATGGAAGGAGGCGCTGCCCTGCTCCATCGCCTGGACTTCGCCGAAGCGGCGCCCGCCCTCACAGAAGACGGCATCGCGATGTTCTTCCGCCGCGCCGGCGATTAAAGGCGCGAGCGAGCGCCCGAAATGGTCGTAACCGGGCTTCAGCCCCGCCCATTCGTAGGCGGTGGCGGTGAAGTCAATCAGCTCGACAAGCTGATCGCGGATGCCAGGCTGGATGGGCGTATCCGCGGGCGGCTTGACAATCAGCGGCACGCGCGTGAGGCAATCTTCGAAAGTATTCTGCGTCTTTTCCACCAAGCCATAATCGCCCGTGAAATCGCCATGGTCCGAGAAGAAGAAGATGGCGCTGTCGTCATAGCTGCCGGCGGCTTTCAGCGCGTTGACGAGGCGGCCGAACTGCTCGTCCACGCGGGCGCACATGCCGTAATAGACGGCGCGCAATTCGTTAAAGCGCTCGTCGCTCCAACCCTGCAGGCGCTGGCGCTGGTGGATGCCGGCGACAAGCGAGGGCTTCCGCGACCAGTCGGGGGTGGGCAGGCGCGGCGGAATGCGGCTGCGGTCAATTTGGCTGAACCAGGGGTCTTCCACGCCATAGGGCGGGTGCGGATAGCTCAGGGGCAGGTAGATGCACAGCGGCTTATCCGGTGGCGCGCTGCGGATGAGCTCGATAGCGCCATCGACCATCGCCCAGTCATTGTCGTAATAGACTTCATCTTCATAGCGCCCGCCCGGCGCTTCTGGAGAATCAATTGGGGCGGGCTCCAGCTTACCGGCGAAGAAGGAATAATAATTGTCGCCCTCGGGGTCGCCGCGCCAGTCATCAGCGCTATGCAAGTTGGGACGCAGCGGGCGCGGCGCTTCGTATTTGACATCGCAATACTCGGCGAAGCCATTTTGGCGGGGCACAAGGTCGTTCTTCCCGCCCCAGAAGACAAAATAGCCGGCGTCTTTGAGCTGCTGCAGCAGCACCGGTTCATCGGGCTGGAGCATGTGGAACATGGTGCGGTGCCCCCGCACATGGGGATACCAGCCGGTCATGAAGGAGCAGCGGCTGGGCGTGCAGACGGGATTTTGGCAAAAAGCATGGCGGAAGGAAACAGCATCAGACGCGACGATGGCGTCGAGATTGGGGGTGACGGCGGCGGGATTGCCCAGGTGCGCCATAACATCGCCCCGCCATTGGTCAGGGTTGAAGATGATGATGTGAGGTTGTTTTGCCATCGGTCGCGCCTTTTCTATTTTCTGTAAGTACACTTTCTGGTGGATAGTTCATTGGGCGCTCTTAGCTAATCTCGTTTCCCTCATAGTGTGCCCGCTCTAATGTAAAGTCGGGCAAACTGCCGAAGCTGCGCTCGAGGAATTCTTCCCAAGGGACATCTTTGAAGCTTTCGCGGCGGATGCCATATTGCAGCGCGCGGCTGAGGTATTCCAGGAGTATCGCTTTTTCCTCCAGGCTCAGCTTGTGCATCGCCTGCACCGCTTTCATTAGCGGGCTGTCGGCAATGGCAGCCACTTCTTCAGCTACCGCTTCTTTTGTCAATTCAGCCATGCGCGCTGTCCTTTCTCTCCAAGTCTTCAAAACCGCCAAGCGCTTAGCTGGCTAAGCTACCCTCGAGTATACTGCGGCAGCGGCGGCATATCCAAGCGTGCGTGGTGGCACAGCAGGGCAATTGCACCAAAATAGTATTCACCACAGAGACACAGAGGGCGCAGAGATTTTTCTGCAAATTTGCAGAAAAAGAAGATAATGCAGGGGCGTTTCGCTGAAACGCCCTCAATATCCAGGCAATTTTCGTGGGCGACCCACAGAGTCGCCCCTACATATCGCTATAATTGCGCGGCAATCGACGCTAAATGGATTTGATGCAATTGCCCTGGGTGGCACAGCTTGGACTTATGCGCTGGTCCAATCTTCGACGGGCAAATCGGGCAGCCGCCAAAATCCTCGGCGGTCACGGGTTAGGACTATCAGCCCCTGTGCCATCGCAATCGCTGCGATTTGCATGTCAGCGACACCCATTAGCCGCCCCCTAGCTTGCAAATCGGCATAAATCCTGCCATAGCAATCCGCGGCGTCCGCATCGATAGGCAAAACTCAAAGCAAATCCCCCGGCAGCGGCGCAAAATCAAGGTCATAGCCGAATGCGCGCGGACCAACAACCGCCAGCGCCGCCGCGGTCTTGAGCTCCTTTGGCGCCGGCAGCGCCAGCACCGCCACGCGCAAACCATAGCGCAGCGCTTCGGTGCCGATGGGCGCGCCGTCTTCCAGCGTAACCAGGGTGATGAGGTCAGGCACAGTGCACAGCACCTCGCCGCCGCTGCGCGCTATCAGGTTTTCGTTTTGAAAATCTATCGTCAGTTGCCGCTGATGGCTGTCGAAAGCGGCGATTTCCAGCTTGCCGCGGGCGAAACCGCCGACTGTGCGCCGCTCGACATCGATGATTTTGCCCGTGAAGAGCAGCTTGCCATTGCACAGCGCCGCCACCGCCGCTGCCGGCTCGAGGTGGCGGGCGCGGCATTCCAGCACCGTCTCGCCGATGCGTTTCGCCAGGCTGAGCGTATCGCGGATGATAGTCGCTTGGAGCTCGCTGCCGCGCATCAGCGGCATCACGAGCGCGGCTGAACCCCCCATCTCGATGCAGAGGCGGCGGGCGAACTCTTCCGCCTGCTCCGCCGAGCCGATGCGCGGGAAAATGGCGGTATTGCCATGAGCATCAGCGAGCGCGAAGGGCGCCGGCGCGACGCCTTCTATCATAAAGGTGTCCATTTGCAGCTCGGGGAAAGCGCGCCCCATGCCATCGCCATCGACAACGGGCAAGCCCAGCTGCAAGGCGGCGACCATCGGTCCCAAGGCATTGCCGCCGCCAATCTCGCCGATGATGATGGCGGCTATTTTCTGGCGCAGGTGCGCTTCCAGCGTGCGAACGGCGGTGGCGATTTCCTCACCCGCTTGCAATTTTTCGTTGCTGACGGTGGGCGCGCCCATGCCGCCGACAGCGCAAACCAGCGCGTCCGCCGGCAGGTCATCCGCGCGCATGACGGGCAGAATGCCGCCCCGCCGCCGCAGCTCGCCATCCAGCCGCAGGCGGTTGAGGTAGGTGCTGCCGCCGCCGCCAGTGCCGAGGATGCCAGCGCCGATGGCGATGGCTTGGGTGTCGGCGAGGGTGACGGACGCTAGCATATTAGAATGACTTTCTATGGAGCGGGACAGCCGTGAATTCTAGCCGAGGGCGCGCGCCCGCGCAAAAACTTGCATTCCCAATCGAAACTGTGTATAGTTTCTCTAACTTAACAGCATCGCGGAGACAACATCGTGGAAGCGGATCCAATTCTGGAACAACGCGTTGGCGCTTTGGAACAATTCTCGCAGGCTCGCGTCATTGAACAAGTGGGCGATTTGAGCGAGCGGGTGGCTGGCTTGGAACAGACTTATGCGGCGGCAATCCCGCATTTGGCGACAAAAGCCGATATTGCTGCAGTCGAGGGCAGACTGCGTACAGAAATTGCGGAGACTGGCGGCAGCTTGCGCGCGGAAATCACCGATACCAGTGGCAACCTGCGTACAGATCTTGCGGCGACAGAAGGCAGTCTACGAACAGAAATCACCGATACTGGCGGTAGCTTGCGCACGGATATTACGGCGGTTGAAGGAAGCCTGCGCGCGGACCTTGAGGCGACAGAAGGTAGACTGCGCGCAGAAATCAAGACAGTAGAAGGCAGCCTGCGCGCGGACCTTGAGGCGACAGAAGGCAGACTGCGCACAGAAATCAAGACAGTAGAAGGCAGCCTGCGCACGGACCTTGCGGCAACCGAAGGCAGACTGCGCACGGAGATCGCGGAAGCAGAAGGCAGGCTGCGCTCGGAAATCCAACAGGTCGAGACCAACAGCGAAAAACGCATGCGGAGCTTTTTGATGTGGCTGGTCTTGACCGCTATCGCCCTGGGCAGCCTGATTGTCGGCGCCGCCGCTGTTATCTTGGAGCGGCTGCCCGCTTAGAGTGACTAGGGCAAAGTGTCGGCGAGAATGAGTGATAGTTTGTGTACATAAAGCGAATCACTCTAGTGCATCATCATTATTATTCACTGAAATATGAAGATATTGGCGACTTCGGGGGCGCCTCGCTTTACCGCCGCCTGTTTACTTCGGCTTGCAATCTGCCCAGTACCTCGTCCCACAGTTTGTTCAGCTTTTCAGCCGGCAGTTTGTCCAGCTTTTCAGCCGGCAATTTTTTCAAAATGTCCAGCGCTTTGTCCAGTTTTTCCAGTTTGCCCAAAAGTTCGGTTCTCTGTTTGCCCCGCGCCTTTTTCAGTTTGCCTAGCAGTTCCTTCCGCTGTACTTTCAGTTCCTTCCCCAGTTCGTCCAGCAGGTCACTAAGTTTGCGGCTCTTATCAGCTCGCCACTCATTAAGTCGTTTTATCAGACTCACCAACGCACTAATACTCAAAACTACAAGCAATATCTCGAACAACTCTTTAAGAAGAGCAATGATAAGCAGCACTTCCAATAGCATAGCCTTCCCCTTACAGGTTAATCCCCTTGACTACACTTCTGATTCGTTTCATATCCAGCGCCAACGTCCCCCTTCGGTCCTGAGGCACTCCAGCGCTCATGTCAAAGCGAATCGACCTCGCGAAGACGAGAATGCTCACACTTCGGTTCGCGCAAGACGCTTTTATCGACGATAATTCTATCTTGTCGAATCTCATCAAATCTCTCTGTGCCCTCAGTAATTTCAACAAAGTAATTGTAATTTGTAAGCGCGAAGATTCGACAAGGATTTTTACTACTGAGATACACCGAGTAAAGCATCAGAAAATCTCTGTGCATCTGTGGCAGCTTTTGGGCGACCCACCATGTCGCCTCTACCGTTTGAATCAATGCGGGCGATGCCGCTCGTGCGGATACTGTTCTTTGTTGCATAACATACTTATACTTACCTCTCCGCCCCCTCTGGAGAATCACGCCCCAAACCGCTCCTCCACCGGCACATACTCGACATCGTAGCCAAAATAGCGCGGATGCGCGAGCTTCAGCGCCGCCGGCTCCCGCCATTGCGGCGCGCAGGGGAAGGCGATGACGGCAACGCGCATGCCATAACGCAGCGCCTCGGTCGTTATCGGCTCGCCCGTTTCGCTATCAAGCACGGCGATGAGATCGGGCACGGTGGCGGCGAATGCGCCATCGATGCGGGCGGCGAGATGCTCATTTTGGAAATCGAGCTGCAGCCGCTGCCCGGCAAAAGCGCCCGTGCCCGCCATGCGCGCGTCGCCGCGGTTCCAGCCGCCTTCGATGCGCCGGTCAACATCGGTGATTTTGCCGCGGAAAAGCAGGAAACCACCAACAGCGCGGCGCACGGCGTCTACCGGATTGGTTTCGCTGCGGCGGGCGCGGCGCACCGTTTTGCCGATGTCTTCCGCCAGCGTGATAGTGCCATGGATCGCCGCCGCTTTCAGCTCTTTGACCGTCGCCGAATAGAGGGCAATCATGCCTTCCGCGCCCATGTGCACCACGCAGGAGCGAGCAAAAGTCTCCACCCAGGCGTTGCTGACCGTGTCCATCAACAGCACATTGCCGCGCTCGTCCGACATGGCGAAGGGGCTGGCGGTGATGCCATGGGCGGTGAAAATCGTCATCTGAATCTCGGGGAAGGCGCGCCCCATGCCATCACAATCCACCATCGGGATGCGCAGGCGGGCGGCCACATAAATCGGCATCACCGAGTTCAAGCCGCCCGCTTCGATGCTCATGGTGCCGCGCGGCTGCCGCCCCGAATATTTTCCCAGCGCTTCAAAAGCGCGTATCATATCATCGCCGGCGGGCAGCTTCTCCACGATGACGATAGGCGCGCCCATGCCCGCCGCGGGCACGATGAGATCGTCGTCATCCAGCTCGTCCAGGCTGTAGAGCTCGACAGGACCATATTGGCGGATGGCTTCGCGCGCCATCAGCTTGCCGACATAGGGGTCGCCGCCGCCACCCGTGCCCAGCACCGCCGCGCCCAGGGCGATGTCTTCGATATTTTCTTCGTAGAGTAAACGCATATTTTGCCCCCGCCCCTAGCCCCTCCCCCAAAATGAGGGAGGGGAATCCGTTCCAATTCCGCACACGCAATATGACAAAATCATGCTTGAGGCTTGTAGGTTTCTTCCACCGGCACATAGTCGGTGTCATAGCCGAAATAGGCGGGACCCACCAGTTCCAGCCCCTTGGGGCTGCGCCATTTTTCGGCGCAGGGGATGGCGATAATGGCGACGCGAAAGCCATAACGCAAGCCCTCGGTGGTGATGGGCTCGCCAGTATCAACATCGAGCACCGCCAGCAGGTCGGGCACTGTCACTCTGAATTCGCCATCGATGCGGGCGGCGAGATGCTCGTTCTGGAAGCTGAGCTGCAGCCGCTGCCCGGCGTATTCGTCAATGCCGTCGATGAAAGCGTCGCCTTTGGCAAAGCCGGCTTCGGTGCGCCGCTGTACATCGCCGATTTTGCCCTTAAATATGCGGAAGCCACCGACAGAGCGGCGAATGGTCTCCACCGGTTCCGCTTCTTCCAGGCGGGCGCGGCGCACCGTTTTGCCGATTTCTTCCGCCAGCGTGATGGTGCCGGGGATGGCGGCTTCCCGCAGTTGGGCGGCGGTGGCGGCATACAGCGCGATCATCGCCATCGCGCCCATATTCACGGTGACGCTGCGGGCGAAGGTCTCGGTCCAGAGGTTGCTGATGGTCTCCATCAGCACGGTATTGCCGCGCTCATCCGACATGGCGAAGGGCGTGGACGAAATGCCATGGATCGTATGCGTTACCATCTGCAGCTCGGGGAAGGCGCGCCCCATGCCATCGCAATCCACCATCGGCACGCCGAGGCGGGCGGCGCAATAAATCGGCACCACCGAGTTCAGCCCGCCCGCTTCGATGCTCATGGTGGCTTTGATGGGCTTGCCGATGTATTTGCCGACGCTCTGGAAAGCGTTGACGATGTCATCGCCGTTGGGCATCTTCTCCACCATAACAGTGGGCGCGCCCATCATCGCCGTGGGCACGACCAGGTCATCGTCATCAAGTTCGTCCAGGGTATAAAGCTCGACGGGACCATAATCGCGGATGGCTTGGCGCGCCATCAGCTTGCCGATGTAGGGGTCGCCGCCGCCGCCAGTGCCCAGCACCGCCGCGCCCAGCGCAAGGTCTTCGAGTACCGCTTCGTCTATGATGCGCATCGCTAACCCCCCAGCAAATCGCCGACTGCTTTGACCATGATGCGGGTGGCGTTGCCGGGCAGGTATGCCAGCGGCACTTCTTCGACATCCACAATCTCGATGCTCGCCGCCGCCGCGCCCGCGTTGAACGCGCGCTCGCTGGCTTCCGCCTTGGCTTGCTCCAGCGCTTGCTCGCGGCTGAGCTCGGCGAGGGAGAAGATGCGGTCGCATTCGCCGCCGACCTGGGCGATAGCCGCGCCGATGGCGTTCGCCACCGGGAAATGCTGCGGCTTGATGATTTCGGAAGCGCCTTCGATTGCGCCAGTGACCAGGATGCTGCCGCCGCCGACAACGATGACCGGCACCGGCGTGGCGCTGGTTTTCATGCGGTCGACGGCGATGGCGATCATCTCCATGATGCGCGCCTGCGCTGCCGCCACCATCTCGGCGTTCAAATCGGCGACAGCGCTCTTGTCGCCGATGTCTTCACTGCCGCCGGCAACGATGACATCAGTCGCCGTCAATATGTCGCCGCCGAAGACAAGCGCCTTCTCCGTCAGCTCATAGCCGACGCTCTGGGGACCGACTTTCAGGGGGTGGGGGCTGATAATGCTCCCCCCGCCCAGACCAATCGAATAGGTATCGGGCATGCGGAAATTGGTGCGCACGCCGCCGATATCCACCGCCAGCGCCGCCACCCGCGGGAAGCCATGCTGCAGAACGCCGATATCGGTGGTGGTGCCGCCGACATCCACCACGATAGCGTCCTTCAAACCGCTGAGGAAAGCGGCGCCGCGCATGCTGTTGGTCGGTCCCGAAGCGAAAGTGAGCACCGGGTATTCTTTGGCAAAATCGGCATTCATCAGCGTGCCGTCATTTTGGCTGATGTAAAAGGGCGCGTCGATTGCCAGCTCGTCCAGCGCCGCTTTGAAGCCATCCACCGTGCGCGCGGCGAGCTGCCGCAGGCAGGAATTCATGATGGCGGCGTTCTCCCGCTCCAGCAAGCCGATGCGCCCAATCTCGCTGGAGAGCGTGATGTTGGCGCCCGGGATGACTTCGCGCACAATCTCGGCGCTTTGCTCTTCAAAGGTCGCGTTCACGGGCGAGAAGACCGAAGAAATGGCGACCGCCGTCAAGCCGGCATCACGGATTTTGCCGGCGATAGCCCGCACTTCTTCCGGCTGATAGGCGGAGATTTCGCGCCCGTCAAATTCGTGACCGCCATGCGCCAAATGGGCGTTGCCGCCGACAATCTCGCGCAAATCATCGGGCCAATCCACCATCGGCGGCAGGCAGACAGTCGCCGGCAAGCCGAGGCGGATGCAGGCGGTCGGCGTCAGATGTTTGCGCTCGACAACGGCGTTGGTGAAATGGGTGGTGCCAATCATGACGCCGTCAATCGCCGCGGTATCAATGCCAGAATCGGCGATGACGCGGCGCAGCGCCGTGGCGATGCCTTCGGATACATTGGCGGTGGTGGGCGTTTTGGTGGCGCTGAGGACCGCCGCGCCGTCCATCAAGACGGCGTCCGTGTTGGTGCCGCCGACATCAATTCCGATTCTCATGTTGTGCTCTCCTCTGGTGAATAGATACAGTTGTATTCCACACGAACTTAGCCGCCCAGCCAAACCCGGTGTGCTCTGCGGTAAAAATCCCTGTTGAATCTTTGCTGCTATAAGTTCTCTCTACTTATTTTCACTTGCATCTGTGGCGCATGTCCAATCACACCGCCCGGCAGCGGAGTGTAGGCGACCTTGTAGCCAAATGCCGCGGGACCCACCACCTTCAGCGCGTTGGCGCTCTTCAGCTGCGGCGGCGCGGGCGCGGTTATCACCGCCACCCGCGTGCCATACCGCAGCACCTCGGTCGTGACCGGCTCGCCCTCTTCTTCCGTGACGATGCAAATCAAATCGGGCGTGGTCGCCGCCACCTCGCCATTGAGATAGGCGATCAAAAATTCATTCTGAAATTCAATTTCCAGCCGGTCACGGTTGTGGAAGCTGTCGATGCTTAAGCCGCCACGGGCGAAGCCCTTGGTGGTGCGCCGCGCGACATCGCTGATTTTGCCGCGGAAAATCACAGCGCCGTCCAGCGCGTCAGCGGCGACAGCGGGCACATCCGCCTTGTGCCGCTGCGCCGCGATGACTGCGCTGCCCAAATGATGCGCCAGGCTGAGCGTGTAATGCACGCCCGCCGCTTTCACCTGCGCGCCGCTCATGATGGTGCCCGCCAGCCCCGCCCGCGCCCCCATGCTGACCGCGATATTGCGCGCGATGGTCTCCGCCCATTTGTCGCTGCTGGCATGGGGCAGCACGGCGGCATTATCCGCCGCGTCCACCATGGCAAGCGGGGCGGCAGTCGCGCTGGTATCAAAGAGAAAAGACGACATCTGAATCTCGGGATAAGCCCTGCCCATGCTGTCGCTGTCCACTGTCGGGATGCCCGCTTGCAAGCCGCCGATGAGCGGCTGCATCGAGTTGGCACCGCCGATTTCGGCGATGGCGACCGCGTCAAAGCGCTTGCCGATATGCGCTTCCAACAGGCGCAGCGCCCGCTGCATCTCGGTGCCTTCGGGCAGCTTCTCGATGCTGACGGTGGGCGCGCCGATGCTGCCGACAACGCAGCAAAGCGCGTCATCCGCCAGCGCGAACGGGTCGATTATCGGCTGCGGACCCTTCTCGCGGATGACCGCCGCCAGGTGCAAGCCGCCCAGGTAGGGGTTGCCGCCGCCGCCTGTGCCCAAAATGCCCGCGCCAATGCCGATGGGGCGGATGTCATCAAGCGTAACTTGGCTTAAGGTCATGGCAGCTCCTTGCCGGGCGGGGCGGGATGCAAATGGCAGGCGACTTGATGCCGCCGCTCGATTTCCAACAGCGGCGGCGGCACCGTCTCGCATTCGGCAAGGGTATCGGCATGGCAGCGCGGCGCGAAGGGGCAGCCCCCCGCCGGGAAGCTATGCGCCAAATCCCCGCGGATGATGATCTCTTCGCGCTGAAAATCGGGGTCCGGCTCGGGAATCGCCGAGATGAGCGCCTGTGTATAGGGGTGCTTGGGCGCTTCAAAGATGACTTCGGTAGCGGCGACTTCAACAATTTTACCCAAATAGAGGAGGGCGACATCATCACACATATAGCGCACGACGCCGAGGTCATGCGAAATAAAAAGATAGGTCAGCTCAAATTGGTCTTGCAGCTCTTGCAGCAGGTTGAGAATCTGCGCCTGCACCGAGACATCGAGGGCGGAAGTCGGCTCATCCAGCACGATGAGGCGCGGCTGCACGGCGAGGGCGCGGGCGATGCCGATGCGCTGCTGCTGCCCGCCGCTGAACTCATGCGGGTAGCGGTAATAATGCTCTTCCTTCAGCCCGACCACATGCATCAGCTCCAGGACGCGGTCGCGGGCGGCATCGCCCTTCAGCCGCTCGTGAATCCACAGCGGCTCGCCGATGATTTGCCCGACAGTCATGCGCCCGTTGAGGGAAGCGGCCGGCGCTTGATAGATCATTTGCATCTCGCTGCGCAGGCGGCGCAGCTCACGCTGTTTGAGGTGGGTGATATCCGCGCCATCATAGCGGATTTGCCCCGCTGTCGGCTCCAGCAGGCGCAGGATGCACTTGCCGATAGTGGTCTTGCCCGAGCCCGATTCGCCGACCAAGCCCAGGGTTTTGCCCGCCTTTAAGGCGAAGCTGACATCATCCACCGCGCGGAAATCGCTGAGGACGCGGTTAAACATGCCGCCGCGCACGGGGAAAAACTTGCGCAGGTTATGCACTTCCAGCAAGGCGCTCATGCACCCTCCGTATAGAGGTAGCAGGCGGCGCTGTGCTGCTGCCCGACAGGCACCGTGGGCGGGGCGGTGCCGCTGCAGGCGGCCATCACATGCGGGCAGCGGGGGTGGAAGCGGCAGCCGCTCGGCGGGTCGATGAGATTGGGGATGCTGCCCGGTATGCCTTCCAGCCCGCCGCGGCTGATGTCTTTTTGCGGCACGGCGGCGATCAAGCCGCGGGTGTAGGGGTGCTTCGGGTTCTTGAACAGCTCGCGCACGGGCGCTTCTTCGATGACGCGCCCGGCATACATCACGGCGACGCGCTCACAGCTGCGCGCGACCACGCCCAAATTATGCGTGATGAGCAGCACCGTCAAACCCAGCTGCTTCACCAGCGACCGTATCAGCCGCAGGATTTGCGCCTGAATGGTAACATCGAGGGCGGTGGTCGGCTCATCCGCGATGAGCAAATCGGGGTCGCCCGCCAATGCCATCGCGATGAGCACGCGCTGGCGCATGCCGCCGCTGAATTGGTGCGGATAGTCGTGTATGCGCTTGTCGCCATCCGGGATGCCGGTCAGGCGCATCAGCTCGATAGCGCGCGCCTGCGCGTCCCGCCGCAGCTGCCGCGCCGATGGCATAAAGCCGCGCCAGCGCCCCGGCACCGCCTGCCCCTGCGCCCGCTGATAGAGCACGGCGTCGACAAGCTGCTCGCGGATGGTGAAAAGCGGGTTGAGGTTGGTCACCGGGTCCTGGAATATCATGCCCAGGTGGCGGGCGCGGAAGGCTTCCATAGCGCTTTCCGATTTGCTGAGAATATCTTCGCCCGCGAAGCTGACCCTGCCCGCGGTGATGCGCCCCGGCGGCATGGGAATCAACTTGGGCACCGAAAGCGCGGTCATGGATTTGCCGCAGCCGGTCTCGCCGACCAAGCCCAGCACATCGCCGCGCCGCATGCGCAAATTGACGCCCGCCAGCACCTTGACCACGCCGTCATAGGTGTGGAATTCCAGGTGCAGGTCTTCTATGTTCAGCAAGTCAGGCATATCGCTTGTATTTCAATTGGAAGTGTCTAATCCCGCGGACTTAGAAAACTCCATCAAAAAAACGCAAAAAACTCTGTGCCTCTGTGTTCCCTGTAAGCGCAAGTAAATAATGAGAAACCACACTGGCAAAAATTCAACAGGGATTTTTACCACCGAGGACACCGAGATACACCGAGAAAAGCATGAGAAATCTCTTTACATCTTTACTCGGTGTGCTCAATTTTCCTCTGTGTTCTCGGTGGTAAGGGCTGTGTATAGACTGCTCAGTAAGCATTAGATTGTCGCATAACTTACTTGCGCCTACTTCTGTGGTTAATACCCGGTGTCGTGTTTGCTGAAAGATTACCATGCGCGATACTCGTAACTCCCTTTCCCTTACCGGCGCGAGCGCGGGTCAAGCACATCGCGCAAGCCATCGCCGATGAGATTCCAACTGAAGACCATCAGCCAAATCGCCAGCCCGGGGAAGGTGGCAATCCACCATTCGTCGGGGAAATAGCGGCGGCCATCGTTAATCATCGCGCCCCATTCGGGCGTTGGCGGCTGCGCGCCCAAGCCGATGAAGCCGAGGGCGGCCGCCGTCAGCACCGCGAAGCCGAAATCGGTGGTCATTTTGATGATGATGGGCGAGACGGCATTGGGCAAAATGTGGCGGAAAATGATGCGCAGATGCCCCGCGCCGATGCCATAGGCGGCTTCTACAAAGGGCTCTTCGCGCAAGGAAAGCACCAGGCTGCGCGTCAAACGGGCGAAGCCGGGCCACCAGACCAGCGAGATGCCAATCATCGCGTTGAGGATGCCCTTGCCCAATGCCGCCGAAATCGCAATCGCCAGCACCAGCGCCGGCACCGTCAAAAAGATATCGGTGATGCGCATCAGCAAATCGTCCAGCCAGCCACCGGCATAGCCGGCAATCGCGCCGATGGTAACGCCGATAGTGGTCGCCAGCAGGATGATGACCGTGCCGACTTGCAGCGCCAGCCCGGTGCCCATCACCACGCGGCTGAAAATATCGCGCCCGATCTTGTCGGTGCCAAAGGCGAAATCGGCGCTGGGCGGCTGCAAGCGGGCAGTTACGCGGGTTTTGCCGGCGGCGTCTTCCGGGTAGGGCGCGATAATGGGCGCGAAGATGGCGACCAGCACTATAAAAAGCAGCATCGTCAGCCCAATCATCGAAAGCGTGTTGGAGCGGAAGCGGTAGAGCCCGCGGGCAGCATTCTCCCAGCGGGCGGAGCGCCCCCCCTTCCCCTTGCCCCTTCCCCCACCAGGGAGGGAAGGGGAAACGGATTTCGGCTGAAGCTGTTTATCAGCCATAGCGTATCCTCGGGTCCAGGATGCCGTAGACAATATCGGTCAGGATATTCACGATGCTGAAGACGACGCCGTACAAAATGGCGATGCCCATTATCGGCTGGAAATCGAGGCTGAGCGAGGCTTTCACCGCGTACAAACCCAAGCCGGGCCAATCGAAGATAGTTTCGATGAGTATCGCGCCCGCCATCAGCCAGCCAAAATTGAGCGAGATGACGGTAACTGTCGCGATAAGCGCGTTGCGCAGCACATATTTGAAGATGATGATGCGGTAAGGGATGCCGATGGCGCGCTCCATGCGCACAAAATCTTTCTCCAGCGCTTCGACCATGCTGGCGCGGGTGATGCGCGTGATGCTGGCGAAGGCGCCGAAGGAGAGCACCAGCGCCGGAATCCACAAATGGCGCAGGGCGATGAAAAAAGTTTCGAAATCCAATTGCAGCAGGCTATCCACCAGGAAGAGCCCGGTGGTGGCGGCTGGCGGGCTGACCAGTACCGGCAGGCGCTTGCCGATGGGGAACCATCCCAACTCCAAGCCGAACCAGGTTTGGAAGATCATCGCCAGCCAAAAAGAGGGGAAGCTGACAAAAAAGAGCGACAGCACGCGGGCGATATGGTCGGGCAGGCGGTTGCGGTACATGGCGGAGATGACGCCGGCGGGCACGCCCAGCAAGGTGGCGATGATGACGGCGGTGGTGGTCAGCTCCAGCGTGGCGGGCCAAAAGGCGCGCAGGTCGCCGATGACCTCGCGGCGGGTATACAGGGATTGCCCCCAATCGCCGCGGAAAAGCCCCGCCATATAGTTGAGGTATTGCAGTGGCAGCGGCTGGTCCAAGCCGAATTCCTGGCGCAGCGCCGCTTTGATTTCTTCGGTGGCTTGTGGTCCCGCCGCCAGCCCGACGGGGTCGCCGGGCACGATGCGGGCGATAGCGAAGGTGAGCATGCTGAGCCCGATGAGCGTGGGGATGACGAGGGCGATGCGCCGCAGGATGTAGAAGCGGAGGTTCATGGGCGGGGTTTCAACTTGTTTCCAGGTTCAGCTCGGCGCTGCGGGTTTGGCTGCAGGGCTCGGCGTTCTCCAGCGCGGCATCCACTTTTTTCTGCAAATCCAGGAGTTCCTCTTCAATTTCGGGAGGCGGCTTGCCGGCAAGCCCGCGGCAGATGAGCCGTTTGGCGTCCGCATACAGTTCACAGCGCCAGGCGAGGGTGGCGGCGCTGCGATGCAAGACGGAGCGTGTGGGCTCGATGTCAATGTCGTCGACCATGAGGTCGGCGGCGGCGGCTTCTTTTTCAAAGGCGAGTTCTGTCAGCCGCAGGTATTCCGCCCGGTTGCCATATCTGCGGGCAACAAAGGACTGGTCGCCAAGTTCCATAGCTGCCCTATGTAGGCTGGCTACCGTCGGTGGATTATTGCTCATTTGCGCACCAGATAGATTAATGGACGGCTAAACTCTACAAGTACAATGAAAGCAGGGAGCTCGGTGTAATCGGAACGGTCAGTTTGCCGCAGCGCTTCGCGCAGAACTTGCCGAAGCTGACTGTCGTATGTAAGCCTGAGCCTGCCCTTTACTTCCATTCTTGCCCTGCGTTGGAATATGCGCTTTTTGGCATCCGCATTAGTGCCCAACCAAAAGTCTACTCCATCGCCAATGTGCGATCGCTCCATTACAGTATAGTCAGTAAACTTGCGGATGATGAGCCATGCGATGCCTTCGGCAGCATATTCTACAGCATTCCGCGGTTCTCCCCAGCTTCTGAAGTCGTCCTCGCTAATGGGCTTTGACCATTGGATCTTCAAATCAGCCAGGGATTCCAGCAAGTTACGAACTTCAACCTGAATACCTGGTTCGTGTCTAAGATATTCCAAGCATACTACCAATGCCGAATAATACTGCTCCGCCAGCCATTGTGTCAGAAATGGCAGGTCCGCGAATAGCGTTTCTAAATCCAGCCGCGATGTTTCGTCCATGCTTGTCATTTGGGTTGTTCAATGTTCTCAGCGATTTCGGGTCGAGACCAATGCAAGAAGCCTCCCCCACTTGCATGAGGGAGGCGGACAACATGCCTCTAGCACTCCTCCATCCACAGGTCTTGGAAGAGTACCGTAATCGGGTACATTGGCGAGAAGACAAAGCCCTTGACGCAGGTGTTCAGCGCCAGGCTGCTGTCTTCGGTATACATCCAAACCGAAGGCTGCTCCGCGGCGATAAGCTCTTGCACTTCGGTATAGAGTGGCTCGCTTTCTTCGTTATCAAGAATGGTGCGGGCGGCATCCAGCAGCTCATTCACGCGCTCGTTATGATAGAAGCTGCAGGAATTGAAGCTGCCCCACTGATCCGAATGATACTGGTTGTAGAGATGGGCGTCCGGATGGAAAAAGGGTGGCAGCGTGTAGATGTTGATGATATCGGGACCTGTCTCTGGCGAGCCGCAGCTGGCGACCATATCGGGCCAGAGCATGGGAATCATGTTGAGCTCAATACCGATTTCCGCCAAGCCTTCCAGCAGTATCAAACCGGGGATTTCTTCGCGCGGGAATTCGGTTACATAGACATAATCCAGCGCGATGCCGCCATCAGCCCAGGGCGTCATCGCGAGATATTCGCGCGCCTTATCGAGGTCGTATGTCGGGATATCCAGCCCGCCGACATAACCGGCAAAGTTAGCTGAAGTAGGACCGGGCAAAATTGTGACGACAACATCCTGCGCTTCCACCATCGCCTCATAATTCATCGCATGCGCGACCGCTTTGCGCAGGTTGATGTCGCTGGTGTATTCGCCCAGATTATTCATCTTGAGCGTGTTGGTGAAGTTGCCGGCGTGCTGTTCCATCACATAGTTCGGCGAATTGTCTATCTTATCCCTGTCACTGCCAGCGATGGTATCGGCGATGTGGGTTTCGCCGGCCAGCAGGGAGTTCAGCTGGGTAGCGGCATCACGCTGGATAACCCAGAAGAAACTATCGAGATGGTCGTCGCCTGTCCAGCCAGCCCAATAGTCGTCCACCGCGATGAATTCATAGATATTGCCGATTTCCCAGCGCCCTTGCGTGAAAGGACCGGACCCCGCCGCGTTCTCTTTGAGATAGCTCTGCCCCATGTCGTCGCCCAAATTGGCTTCGACAATCGCGGGGTTGACGATAAAGAGCTGCGCCAAAGTGCCGATGAAGGGCGCGTAGGATTGCGTAAGCGTGAATTGCACCGTGTGGTCATCCAGAGCTTGGACAGTATTCTCGTCAGCAATCGACGCCCAGCGCCAGGCAGGCGGACCAGAGATTGCGAGCAGTCGGTTGAAGCTATAAACCACCGCATCGGCATTCACTGGGCTGCCATCGTGGAAGACAGCATTGTCGTGTAACTTAAATGTCCAGACAGTGGCCTCGTCGTTGACTTCCCAGCTCTCTACCAAGAGCGCTTCAATTTCCCAGCCTCGGTAAATGAAGAGCGAGTCATACAAGCTACGGAGCGCAGCATTAATGGAGTAGTTCTCACCGGTTGCAGGATCGATATTGTGGATATCCTGATTGCCGCCATATAGCAGCACATCCCCTTGCGCCAAGGCAGGGGATGAGAGTAAAGCGAGGCACAAGACCAAGCACAGAAATACTAAACGTTTGAACATGACTACCTCCAAATGTAGATGTTGAACACAATGCTTCAGAAATTACGCTGGCGGGAGTATACCAAAAGCCGCGCATTTGCGCATTGTTGGCAAGCGTTACGAGGAGGCGAACGCAAGCCTGCTAAACTGCGAGGGTGGCAACGCTATGTTGACCGCGAAGAATCAACACTATTCGGAGGAATACATACATCTTATGTGGAATAGTTTTTCCAGAAATAAACAGACCTCCCATCAGGGAGGTCTCAACCTAATATGTGAAGATTAGCCCCAAGGCGAGCAACTCATTGAAAACGAGCCGTCATATTGCCCGTGATGCAGTACATGAAAACTGAGATTCCATGTACTGTTTCCAGAAGTGAATGACACATTGCTAGCAGAATAGCCCGAAGCCATCGTGAGCGTGTAACTTCCACTGTCGTTCTCATTCTCAATGCTTATGCGAGCGGACCCAGCATACCCGCTACCAGCATAGACTGCGCTATCACAATACTCGTGAGCATTTGCAAAAGCCAAAAACGCGGTGATAGCTATAATCACCAACAGAGCGATCCCGAACTGCCGTTTCAGGCTGTTCAAGCGCAGTGAGCTAATTGTGTCTATCATTGAATACCCCTTTCTTCTGTAATTGAGCATAATAATCTTAACGGCAGCTAGCTTCATGTCAAATATAATTAAATAGAAATTTACAAACAAAATTAGATCGTATCTTTCTCATGCTAATGAATGGTAAATCCCTCGAACAAAACCCCGCCATGCAACACAAATAACCTGCGTGCTCTCAGTAATTCCAACAAAGTAATTGGAATTTGTAAGCGCGGAGATTCGACAAGGATTTTTACCACCGAGTTCACCGAGATACACCGAGAAAAGCATGAGAAAATCTCTGTGCCTCTGTATCTCAGTAAGTGCAAGTAAGTCATGCGAAAACAAAATGACCTTTGTCCCAGTATCTCATACCCACACAACATCCCAAGCCGTAGGGGCGAGCCTTGGCTCGCCCTCTCCACAATAGCAGTATGCCTTATGTCTGGAGTTTAGTGCGGGCGGTTAAGCGACGTTACCCCTCCACCTTGGTTCAAGAGGGCGAGCCAAGGCTCGCCCCTACATTTCCAATTACTT
>JAJDWK010000003.1 GCA_022825675.1 Anaerolineae bacterium
CAGAGGAAAATGAGGACACCGAGTAAAGATATTAAGAGGCTTCTCATGCTTTTCTCGGTGTATCTCGGTGTCCTCGGTGGTTAAATTTGCGTTTTATTCGGCTTGTTGTGGTGAATTAATATTTGATGCAATCGCCCTGCCACTCCCCCGCGAAATTAAGGCTGGACTGCGGGCGCGAATTGTGCTAGCATCCGCGCTTGAATGTGGTGGGCGTAGCTCAATGGCAGAGCACCTGATTGTGGTTCAGGCGGTTGAGGGTTCGAGCCCCTTCGTCCACCCAGAGTACACTTGATGCAGCCGTCCGCCGCGAGCGGGCTTTTTCTTTTCAGCGCGCGCAAATCACCGAGAATGGCTGCGCAGGCGCGGCTGCCGCAGGCGATGCGTCCGGCGCAAGCCCGTGATGGTAGCTGCTGGCACCGCCGCGGGCCTGACGCTCTCGGCTGCCAGCCCCTCCCGCCAGCGGAATTCCGCTCTCGGAAGTCCTGAGGCCTCTCTGCTTGGCTCGGGCATTGGCTTTGGCTGTTCGCGCGGCGGCTCACTGCGGCTTTGCCCGCTTTCACTTGGGCGCTGCAAGCCAAATATATCAAAGATGCTGCGCTGGGATGGATCGTCGGCATCCTCAGGGGGCTCGCGCCGCGGTGCCGGCGGGACGGGCGTTCTCGGCGCTGGGCTTGGCTCTTGCAAGCCGGGATGTGTCGGCGCTGGCGTACTGGCGGTGCCCGATTGGCTGTAGGGCGTCGGCAAGAACACTTCCACTTCAATTGGTCTGGTATCGTCAATGGCATCGGCGCGTGGCTCGCTGGGCAGTTCACTCGCCGCCGCTGCCAACACAACGGGGTTCGGCTTGGTATCGGTATCGACAACTGCGGGCAGCAGCTCTGGCAGCGGCTGCTCTGGCGGGATATCGACCAAATCCGTATCGTCAGGGGCATCGTCCTGGAAGGGCGATGCATGTCGCGGCTGGTAAGCCACCCGCTCATCCACGCCCGGCGCGTCCTGCATGATGGCTTTGGCTTCGTGTGTGGAGATGCCGCCCGATTCTTGCACTATCAGCTGATGCAGATTGCGCAAGCTGGCTTGAATTTGCTTGCTCGTATTCCGCTTCAAGCGCATGGCATTGCGCAGCCCGCCCAAAATGCCGCCCAGCTCGTATTCAAAAGTCCAGCGCACCAGCGTGCCTTCGGCAACTTCGTGAGAGCGAATTCTGCCCTGATTTTCGGCATAGCGCCCGCCGTCAACTATGCGATATTCATAGCCGAGCCGGTCATACCAGGCGCTGACTTCCACGATGTAATCGCTGCTCTTCTGCATATTGAGGCGCCAGCGCGCCCCCCGCCCCTCGCGCTGGGTAGAAAGGAAGGCAACCGATTCCACCTGTTCTTGCCACTTGGGAATCGCCGATAGGTCTCCCAGAAAGCGCCAAATGAATTCTGGCGATGCCGGAATTAGAATTTCGAGGTCAATAACATTCATAGGTCAGGCATAGGGTACGCGGATGGGCGTGACGCGCCCTGCGCTTTTGTGTTAAACTAGCTACAGATTTTACCACCGGATAGACGAATATCAATCACTATGCCGAACCCGATACTGCTCTTCGCCTTCGTCATTGCGACAATGTTTGGCTTGGCTTTCCATGTGGTTCTGGGCGGGAATGCGCGCCGCATGGTCTTGTTCATCATCACCAGCTGGCTGGGCTTTTTGCTCGGTCAATACGCTGGAGGCTATCTGGATATCAGCCTGCCGAAAATTGGCATCCTGCACCTCATCCCCGCCTCGGTATCTGCCATCGCCCTGTTGATATTTGCCCATTTTCTCACCCTTGAGCCGGGCACAGCGGTCCCGCGGCGCTAATTGATGACCGCCGACGCCGAGGGCAGTCCCAGCAGCGCCGCGCCCGCGGAGGAAGTTAATGCCGCTTCCCCGTCGATAACCCGCGGCCTCAAATTCATCGCGGGCATTTGGCTCGCGCTGGTCATTATTTTGCTCGTTGCGGCGCTGGTCATGGCGCTGACGGCAGCGGAACGCTGGGCACCGCTCATCCAGATTTTCCGTGATATCTTTGCGCTTATCCTCATCCTGGAGCTGATTTTATCGCTCGCCGCGCTCATCCTCTTCCTGCTGCAAGCCGCCGGCTTCTTGATTCTGCTCAAAACTGAAATCAAACCAATACTGGACAATCTGCGGCAGACGACCAGGCTCAGCAAAGCGACCGCCCAATTTGCCAATGCCCATGCGCTTGACCCCATCATCCAGGTTAAGAGTTTCCTGGCGGGCTTGCTGGCTTTCCTGCGCGAGCTTATCCGCATCCGTTCTCTAGTCGCCAGCGATGAAGATGCCAAGACGGACAGCAGCGATGACCCGCAGACGCCCTACTCTTGACGAAAATGCCACCTGCCTCGGCATTTTGCTGGGGCTCTGCTTTGGCGCATGCTATTGGTTTATGCGCAGCCGCCGCCGCGGCTTGGTCGCGCGCAAAGACCTCAGCCAACTGGGCGCGGGCAGCGCGGAAATCGAAATGCAGTCCCGCTTGAGCGCGGCGAAGGCGCAGGCGGAAGCGCGCCTGCCAGCTGATGAAGCCGCCAGCTAACCTTTTTCAAGCTCTGCGAAGGCGCTGCCCAGCGCCGCCAATACATCACCGGCGATGACACTGCGGCTGCTGCCGACAGCCTCGCGAGCGCATTCGCCAGCCAGCGCGTGAACATAAGCGGCGAGGCAGGCGCTTTCATAGGCGGGCAGCCCTTGCGCGCGCAGCCCGGCGATCAAACCCGCCAGGATATCGCCCGTGCCGGCAGTGGCGAGGGCCTCAGTCTTAAAAGGTATGACCGTCAGCCTGCCGTCAGGCGCGGCGATGATGCTGTGCGCGCCCTTGAGCAGCAGCGTCAGCTGCCACTTGGAAGCAAAGCTGCGGGCGATTTCCCAGCGATTTGCCTCGATTTCAGCGATTTGCAGCCGCGTCAAACGCGCCATTTCCCCGCTATGCGGCGTGAGTATGCTGCCAGCGGGAAGCCGCTGCCACCAATTCGCCGTCCCGCTCAAGATGTTCAGCGCATCGGCGTCAAGCACCAGTGGCGGCAACTGCCCCGCCGCGATTAGCCGCAGAAGAAATTTCTTGGTTGCGGACTGCATGCCCAAGCCACAGCCGATGAGCAGCGCCTGGTATCCGCGGGCGGCATCCGCGACAGTTTGCCAAGCGTCTTCGGCGATGGCGCCAGCGTCAGCCGCTAATGGCAGCCAAGTCGGCTCCCGCAGTTGCCCGGCGACAATCTCAATCAGCGGGCGCGTCGCGCCGAGGGTCACCAAGCCGACGCCGGAGCGGCAAGCCGCTTCCCCCGCCAAGGCAAGCGCGCCGATATAATTTGGCGAGCCCGCGACCAGCATGGCTTTGCCGAAGCTGCCCTTGTGTCCATCGATAGGGCGGGGGGGCAAGAGGGCGTGCGCGCCACTGCTGTCGAGCACGGTCGCGCGCAGCCGCTGCACTTCGGGGAGCGCCTCCGGGATGCCGATGTCGGCGATGAACAGCGCGCCCACATGGCTTGCGGCTGGAAAGGCGAATAGCCCCGGCTTGGCGGCGATGAAGGTGATGGTGGCAGCCGCGTTTAAGCAGTGCTGGTCGGCAGCGCCGCTATCGCAATCGACGCCGCTGGGGCAATCCAGCGCCACGATGATGGGGCGGGCAGGCATCTCATGCTCCGCTGACGCCCGCTTGCCCAGCGGCTGCAGGCTGTCATCAGCGGCTTCGGCGCGCCTGCAATTCTGGCGGACAACTTGCAGCAGCCGCGCGGTTTCCGCGCGCAGCGGCAGCCGCAAGCCAATGCCAAACAAGGCATCAACGAGTATATCGCTGCTGCGCGTCAACGCCGCCAATTGCTGAAAGCCGTCATCGTCTTCGGCAAACTGTATGGCAAGCCGCATATCGATTAGCGCTTGCAGCAGCGGGTCATCCGCGGCGCGCTTGCCCTGAATGTAAAGGCGCAGGTCGGCACGGGCAGTTTTCGCCAAGTCCAGCGCCATAAGCAAGCCGTCGCCGCCATTATTGCCTTTGCCAATGAGCAGTGTGATTTTGCCCGCGCTGGGGAATTGCCGCTGCAGAATGCGGCTGGCGGCTTGGCCCGCTCGCCGCATCATCTCGGGGTAGGAGATGCCATTACGCGCCGCCGCCGCTTCGATAGCCCGCAGCTCGCCGATAGTCGCCAGTTTCGTCGTCACTTGGCGGTCTCCCTGCGGCGTCAAGCCATCAGCGCTAGCGTTCGCGCTGTATCACGCCATAGGCAAGCGCGATTAACTCCGCTTTTGCCGCGGAATCCTCCAGCGCATCCAAGCCGGCGACTGCATTTTCCACCAATACTTGCGCCCGCGCGCGCGCCTTGTCGATGGTATCGCCTTCCAGCAGCCGCCGCTTGATGGCTTCGACCGGGTCGGCGACGCGCGCGCTTCCGTTATGGTCCTGCATGGCGACAGCGACGCCGCGCCCCTGCCCGATATCGACGCCGCTGGTTTTGCCCAGCGTGATTTCGTCCGCAACGATGTCCAGGATGTCGTCAACAATCTGGAATGCCATGCCAATCGAAAAGCCAAAGTCAGCTAGAATCTTGGTTTCGTTTATGTTGGCACCGGCAAGTTTCGCGCCAATCTCGCTGGCGGCGCGGAAGAGGGCAGCCGTCTTCAAGGAAATGATGCGCAGATAGGCTTCGCGGGTGAAGCGCCCATTCTTGACAGCGCTGGCTTGCAAGGTCTCGCCTTCGACAAGGGCGGTGGCGGCTCGCGCCAAGGCCACATTGAAGTCGCCATAAGGCGCCATTAGTTCGTAGACTGCCGTGAAAAGGAAGTCGCCAGTTAATAGCGCGAAGGTGCGCCCCCACAAAGCGTTGACGGACGGACGCCCGCGGCGGACAACCCCATGGTCATTGATATCGTCATGCACGACGCTGGCGGTGTGCATAAGCTCAACCGCGGCGGCGGGCTTGGCGGCATAGTCAAAGTTGTCGCCGCCCAGCGCCCGATACGACAAGAGCAGCAGACGCGGGCGAATCCGCTTGCCGCCAGCGCTCAAAATATGCTGGCTGGCATCACGCAAAACATCGACTTGGCTGTTGGTGACGCTGCGCATCGCCTGCTCAACCGCTTCCAAGCCATCGCCGATGAAACTATCCAGGCTCGCTCGACTTGCTGTGGCGCCGACCATGCTTGGCTCCAGTTCAAAAATTGTGAAGTTCAGAACAAACTAAATCTATTGTACACATCGCCAGCGAGTCGTCAACAGAAACTCAGCTTTCGCCACCGGAATCGCCGCCCTTTATTCGTCGCATTTGCCGAGTGTCTGGCAAAGCTGTGATATATGCAGTCGGTCGTGCTGGGCGGTGAACTGCGCCATTTCCAGCAAGTTGGTCAGCCCAAAGATGCTGTGCCGCGCGGGACGCGCCCAATCCGCCGCCGAAAGCCCCGAAAGCAGGGCGATAGTCTGGTAGCGGCAGCGTTTGAAACGCCGCATGATTTCGTAGCCATCATCGTGGCAATGGGGGATGTCTGGTCCTGGCGCTGCCCCTGCCGCCAAAAAGGGATTGTCCGCATGTAATATCGTGCGCAGGCGCTGCTGATGCACCTCGGTCTCGGCAGCCCACAAATGGCAGAGAATTTGTACTATCGACCATTCTTCCGGCTGTGGACGCTGCCGCCATTGATGCGCCTTGACCTCCGCCAACAAGCCATAGAGCGCGGCGAGATTGCCGCGAAATTGCGGCAGCAGCGCGTCCGGACTCAGCGGGCTGGGCAGATAGGCATCCCGCCAGCCTGGCTGATGCACATGCTCCAGCAGCGGCGAAAGGCGGTCAACGGCGTCAACATGCCAGGTGCGTATGCCCAGCGCCCGCGCCGGCTGCATGTCATTTTTCTCGCTGTCGCCCACCATCAGCGCTTCGTCCGGCTCCACGCCGACGCGGGCGATGACCTCGGCATAATAGGCGGGGTCGGGCTTGGCGAAATGCGTGGCGCCGCTGTGACTGATAAAGGCGAGTTCCGGCGCCAAATCGGCGATGCCCGCCCATGCCAGGCGCTGATGCACCGCCGCCTCAGGATAGAGCGGGTTGGTGGCGATGGCGACCAGAAGCCCCTGGTCCAGCAGGCAGCGGATGAGACGGCGCGAGCCAGCTACCGGCTGGGTAAGCGCGGCGGCTTCCCGATAGCTGCCGTCATAAAATGCGTCCAGCGCGCTCGCAGCCACTTCATGGCGCAGCGAGAGCTGACGGGACAGGCTGTCAAGCAGTTTGTCGCTGTTGCTCGTGTACTGGTCGCTGGGCTGGCAGACGAGGCGAATGCCTTGTCGGAAAGCCTGGCTCGCGCCCTTTATGCCCAGCCGCGCCTGAAAATGCTGCTCGAGCAAGCGCAGTATCTCGCTGGCGAAGCGCCGGTCCGGGTTATGCAGCAGCGTATTGTCGAGATCGAGCAGAACTGCTTTAATCATCGCTACTCATCGCCGCGTTCCAGCGCTTTTCGGAATAATTCCAAGCCCGGGTGTTCATCAGGGCAGCCGACATAGGGGTCAACTTTTTCGCCATTTTTCAAGCAGATCGCGTCAACTTCAACGCGGCGGAGGAAGCCGAACCAACTGGCTTTAATCGTGAGAATAAGCTGAGTGCTGCTGCTGGCATTGGCGAGCAAAATATCCGGCACCGGGCATTTGGCGCAATCTTTTGCGTGCCATGGTTCAGAATTGGGGTTAGCCTTCGCCAGGCGGCATTCTTCGATATCGCGCGTATGCCGATTGAAGTCGGCATAATAATGCGGGCATTCGCGCCCGGCTGGCGTCAGCATCAGCTCGCTCCCGTTCGCCCAATCCAAGCGGCGGCTTTGGCGGGCAAATGGCTCATCGATCCAAAGTGTACTGTGCATTCGGGCAGCGATTCAAGGAAGCTGCTGCCATAGCTTTTGCTGATGACGCGGCTATCAAAAATGGCGACAATGCCGCGATCGCTGCGCTGGCGTATCAAGCGCCCGAAGCCCTGGCGAAAGCGCAAAATGGCATCGGGCACCGCATATTGCGGGAAGGGCATGGCATAGCCCTCGGAGCGGGCGGAAAAAATCGGGTCGGAAGGCACGGCGAAGGGCAGCTTGGCGATTACGACAGCGCGCAGGTCATCGCCAGGGATGTCGACGCCCTCCCAAAAACTGCGTGTGCCCATCAACACCGCCTTGTCCGCCTGCTTGAAGCTCTCCAGCAGCAGTTCGCGGCTGGTGCCAAAGCTCTGGTCGAATACCATTATATCGCCGAGGTTGAGGCGGCTGGTGATGGCTTTTGATGTCTCCCGCAGTTGCGCATAGCTGGTGAAGAGCACCATCACGCGCCCGTCCAGCGCTGTCGCCAGCTCGATGATGCCGCGCTCCAGCAGGCGCTGATACTCCTTGCGCCGGCTTGGCTCCGGCATGTCCTGCGGGAGGTAGAGCAGGGTGGAAGCGCGATAATCGAATGGAGAATCCAGCGCCGCCGTTATAAAATCGTCGGCGAAGAGCCGTTCCTTGAGGTAATCGAAATTGCCCTGCGTACGCAGGGTGGCGCTGGTCAGCACGATGCTTTCCAAGCGCCCGCTTAAGTATTCTTCCATCATCGCGCCGACATGCAGCGGCGATACTTCCAGCTTTAGCCGCTCTGAGTAGTCGCCAGCGGTCAGCGCATATACCGCGTTGTCTTCGGGCGCGTTGCTATACTTTTCCAGCTCTTCGTGCAGGTAAGCAAAATAACGCTGATGCGCTTTGATTTCGTTTATGTATTCGGCGAAGTCGGCATCATCATAGCGGTCATATCGCGGCAGGGAGTCGCCCAGGTGCTGCAATGCCTCGGTCAGCCCGAGGAAATAGGGTGCCAGCTGCCCCCAGGCGGCTTGAGCCGCCGCAAAACTGCCCGAATCCCGCTGTGATGCCTGCAAGCGCATCGCGTAGCGGTTGTTGCTGCTCTGGCTCTTGGCAAAATCGTGCAGCGCCCGGAAATAGGCGCGGATATGCCCTTTCATCTCGCTAATCACAGCGCCCAACTTGGCGATGTAAGCGCTCAGCGCGGCATGCTCCTGGCTTGGCAGCTGCCCGCGGGCATTCCTGAGGAAATCGCCGAGACTGCCGCTGTTGCTATCCCCCAGGTCGCTTAAACGCCCCAAGAGCGCGCGCTGCGTGAATTGTCGGCTCAAGCCATGGGTGATGGCATCTTCCAGGTGATGCGCCTCATCCACGATGAGATTGTGATATTCGGGCAGGGCGCGGTTCTCGATTTTGGCGTCAGCTATCAGCAGCGCGTGATTGCCGATGACGATATGCGCGGCTTCCGCCCGTTTGCGCGCGCGATAGAAGGGGCAAGCGCCGTCCATCTCCTGGGCGCAGCGGAAGGTGCTGCACTCTTCATCCTGCGCGCTCAGCCGCGCCCACACCGCCCATTCATCGCCGCGGAGCGTAATCTCGCCGCGGTCGCCAGTGGCGCTTTCTTGCAGCCAAATGAGAATTTTCGCCATAGCCCGCGTTTCTTCGAGGCTGCTGTGCTGGCGGCGGCGCAACCTTTGCAAGCGGCGCGGGCAGAGATAGTTGCCGCGCCCTTTCATCAGCGCCGCCCGCAGCCCGCCGCCTAGTACGCGCTGGACGATTGGCATGTCCTTGTGTAAGAGCTGCTCTTGCAAATTGATGGTATGGGTCGAGACCATCACCCGCTGCCCGTTCTGCCGCGCCCAGAGCGCCGCCGGCAGCAGATACGCGACCGATTTTCCCGTGCCCGTGCCCGCCTCCATCATCAGCTGCCGCCCCTGGTTCAGCGCTTCCGCCACCTGCCGCGCCATCGCCGTCTGCTGGCTGCGCTGTTCATAAGCATCAAAGCAATCCGCCAGCTTGCCATTTGGCTGAAACAGCGCCGCCACCGCCGCTGGCGCTACTGGCTCTCGCTGCGCCTTGCTGAGGTCCAAAGCGGCTGGCGGCGATTTCTCGGCGACAAAAGGCAAGCGGAAAGTCTGCGGCGCGCCCGCTTTCAGGCTCGCCGCCAACGCCGCTTCCAATATCGGGCGCAGGCTCCAGCTGCGGCCGCCGCTGGCTTGAATGACCTCGGCGAGCAGATTCGCCGGCAAGCCACAGAGCTTAAGCCACAGCTGCCAATACAGCTTGCCGGTCGCCACCGCGTCGTCCAGGGCGCGATGCGCGCGCAGCAGCGGGATATCGAAGAGCGTCGTCAAACTGTAGAGGCTGTACCGCGGCGCTGATGGCAGCGCCATTGCCGCCAGCTCATAGGTGTCAATCGCGGGATTATTCTTGAGCATGCCCTGCTTCTGCATGAATGCCAAATCAAAGGGTGCGTTGTGCGCGATGACGGGACGGTTGGCGAAAAATTTTATGAGCGCGGGTCTCAGCGTTTTGAACGCGGGCGCGTCTTCCACATCTTCGGGGTGGATGCCCGTCAAATGTGTGATGTCGCTGGGGATAGGAAGGGATGGCTTGACTAAGGACTGGAACTGGTCTACAAGCTCGCCATCACGGAAGCGCGCCATGCCAATTTCGATGATTTCGTCCTTGGCGGGGTCCAGCCCGGTCGTCTCCAAATCGAAGGCGATACAGTCACCCTGCATGGCTATCTCCAGTGCGCACGAGAAAACTCAAGGCAGTATAGCACAGGCGCTTAAGGCATTGGGCGCGCCTGCCAGATTCTGCCCAAGCTCGCATCAGCGCGCGGCGGTATCAGCCAGAATCGGCGCTGTTGTCTTCGCCGCCAGCGCTTTCTTCGAGCGGGATGGCGTCCATAACGGGCGGATATTTCGCTTCCGCATCGGCGAAGGCTTGCCGCAGCTGCCGCCGCAGGATGGGCAATTCCAACTGGGACATGCCGATGAAACCCTGAGCCTGCACATAGGACCAACTGTCATCGTCAAACAGCGCCCAGAGGAAAGACTGCGCATTAAAGTCCGCCAGAGCGGGCTCGCTGACGAGCATGCCGGCTTGCCGCGCCAGGGCGTACTCGCCCGCCGCTATGGCAGCGGGGGCGGGCAATACACAGCCAGCGCCCGCATCCACCGCCGCCAGGGCGATGTTCTGTTGCTCATTTTCCAGCACCGCTTGATAGTCTTGCCAGGTCATATAGGTGAGCGCGCCAGGCACATTGGCGACCGCCGCCGCGCGATACAGGGGGTCGCTATCTTTTTCGGTATCGCGCCGCACCGGCGGGGAGATCGCCGCCGCTGTTTGCAATAGAATATCAGTTTCGATGCCCAGCCACGACAAACCAAAGAGCGTGATGCTCTGTTCGGGGAATGCGGGGTCAAGCTGCGACCATTGCAGCGCGCTTTCGCTGGCATCGGCGCGCCACAAACGGTTCACCTGCTCGGTGGAGAGGCAGGCGGCATAATCATCGCCGGCATTAAGCAGCAGTACCGTCGCCTGAGTGCCGATAGGCAGCGGCATCGCGACAATGCCATTCGCTTCGCATTCCGCCAGCCCATCAGCGGCGACCTCGGCATCAAGCGTTGCGATATCAGCCTCGCCGTTGCATAGCTGCGCCAAGCCGGCGGCGCTGCCGGCGAATTCAAAGCTGACTTCCAGTCCCCCATTTTCACCGCTGAGCCTGTCAGCAATGCGGTTGAGCACGGCGAAACTGTTGGCGGCACCGGCTATTTTCAACTCACCGCTGAGCCCCATGGGGTCTTCATAAGCGCCATAGCCATCAGCCGCTCTGGCTTCGGCATCCGCCAGCACATCCGCATTAAGCGCGTAGCGGGCGCTTGTCGGCGCAGTGATGCCGGCGGCGGCGATGCTGCTGGCATTCGCCTCGTCGAGAATGTGTTGCATCAAATTGGCGAAGCTGGCTTGGCTGTCCAGCCGCGCGCGATTGACATACAGCCGCAGCGATTGCGCGGCGGCATACTCGCCACTTTCGACAGTTTCCGCCGCGGGCGGGCTGCAGGCGCCATCGCCGCTGTTGAGCGTCAGCACAGCGCTATCGCCAGCGTCTTGCGCCACCGCTTGCCAGGGCAGCATCGCGATTGCGCCGCCAGTCGCGCCCACCAGCGTCAGCGCCTCGGCGCTATCGGCATAAGTGGCGACATCTCGCCGCAGCTGGTCGCCGGCAACAATCGCGTCAAGAATCGCATATTCAATGCTCTCATCGGGCGGCAAAATCAGCGTCAGCGGGCTGTCGTTTTCTTCGTCATGGAAGGTCCAGTCGGTCATCGTATTGCTGGCGCTGGGCTTCAACATGGAGTCAATTTCATCTATGCTGAGGCATTCCAGCGGCACATCAGCGCCAGCAACGAGGGCGACCATCTGATGCCCCACAAGAAATTCGCTGATGCCGATGTCATTGGCGGAGCAGATGCTGCGCTCAGCCGCGGTCATCGCCCGCATTGCAGTCGCCATATCATGCGCGCCATTGCAAAACTGGTCGATGCCGGCGGCGCTGCCAGTATTGGAAAATTCGGCATTTATGCCCGCCCCATCAGCCATATCCGCGACCAGCGCATTCACAACTGCCGAGCCGATAACGCTGACCGCGGCTGGTTCCTGCGCCGTGACCGCGCCGGCAAGCGCCCATAGCAAAAGCAGCGGAAGCACAATGCCGAGTATTCTCAGTTTTTTCATGAAAAAGGCAATCCTTGCCAAGCGGGCAAATTCGCCACAATTGTACATTGGAGGCTAGGATTGTAAAGTCACATTTTGCGCGATAGCATGGAAGCTACAGGAGGCAGCCGATGGCATACAAGGCGCGCAGCATCTACGATATGATTGGCGGCGACGCCCCGCTGCAGCTGATGGTGGAAGCATTTTATGCGGCGGTCGCGCAGGATGAGCTCCTCCGCCCGATGTACCCACCCGATTTGGAAGCGCCGAAGCGGCGGCTCTATTTGTTTCTGGTGCAGTTTTTTGGCGGTCCCCGCCGTTATAGCGAAGAACGCGGGCATCCGCGCTTGCGTATGCGGCATTTCCCCTTCGCCATTGATATGCAAGCCCGCGACCACTGGCTGAAGCACATGCTGGCGGCGATTGAGGCGGCAGAAATCGCCGAGCCGGCGCGCTCGCAAATGCAGGAGTACTTCGCTAGGTCTTCAGCTTTTCTCATCAACCGCAGCGAAGAAAATCACGGGGAAGGCTGAGCCCGGGGGCGGCTATGGCGGAGCAATTACTCGGCAAGCGCGTGGCAGTCCTGGATAAAGGCTGGATTGAACTCATCGACTTGATGCCGCACCCAGCCTCGGGAATCAGCGGCGACCTCGCCATAATAAACGCCGCCCGCGTCAGCTTCCTCGGCGAAAGCAAAGGTCCGCAGCGGGACAAGCGGCTGCTGTTCTATTTGCTGCGCAACCGCCACACCTCGCCCTTCGAGATGGTGGAGTTCAAATTTCGTGTGCGTGCGCCGCTGGTAACCTGGTGGCAATGGGTGCGGCATCGCACCTGGAATATGAACGCGCAGTCCGGGCGCTATACACCCTTCCAAGAGCGGGATTTCTATCTGCCAGATTTCTGGCGCAAGCAGAGCAGCGACAACAAACAAGCCAGCGAGGGCTTGCTCGCTCAGCAGGCGGACGCGGACCTGCGGCAAAAGCTGCTGGCGCATTACCAAGAGGGTTTTCGGCTGTATTCCGAGGCGCTGGCTGCCGGCGTCTCGCGGGAGATGGCGCGGCTATTCCTGCCCGGTTTCAGCGTCTATTACACTTGGGTCTGCAAAATTGACGCGCATAATTTGATGCACTTCCTGCGGCTGCGCATGGCAGAAGACGCGCAGTATGAAATCCGCGTGTATGCCAAGGCGATATATGAGCATTTTTTCAGCGCTGCCTTGCCCTGGACCGCTCAAGCCTTTCAAGAATACATCCTGAACGCGGACTAATTTCCCTTTTGTTATAGCGCGCCGCTGATGTCAAGCGCCGATGTTGCGCAGCGCCAGCAGCAGCCGCTCTTCTATGCTCGGCGGCGCATCGGCGGGCAGCGACTGCACGGCGGCTTGCGCCTCAACGACGCTGTAGCCAAGCGCTGTCAGCGCGTCCATCACTTCAGTCGCAGAGTCGTCTTCCAGCGGCGCGGGCAGGCTGTCGAGAGCTGCCGGCAGCTTGTCCTGCAATTCGAGCAGGATTTTCTGGGCGGTTTTTTTGCCGATGCCAGGCACGCGGCTGATGATCTCGGGCTTGTCGTTGCGCACGGCGTTGCGGATATTGTCAACGGTTAATACGCTCAGCATGCCCACAGCCAGCTTGGGTCCAATGCCGCTGATTTTGAGCACGGCGTCGAACAGCTCACGCTCCGCAGTTGTCGCGAAGCCGTAGAGCGTCAGCGAATCTTCCCGCACCACCAGGCGTGTATAGAGGAAGGTCTGCTCGCCGCTGATGCTTTCGATGCTGCTGTAGGGCGCGACAACTTCAACCCCAATGCCGCCTACTTCGATTATCACGCTGTCAGCGGATTTCTGCTGCACTCTACCGGTGAGCGTTGCTATCATTTTTTGCGGTCCTTAGTCAATTGCGAAATCTGTCAGGCGGTAGCTGTGTACATCGGTGATGGCGACCGCCAGCGCATCCGCGGCGTCATCGGGCTTGGGCGCCTCGTCAATGGCGAGCAGCAGGCGCACCATCTCTTGCATCTGCGCTTTATCGGCGCCGCCATAACCACAAATCGCCTGCTTGATGACATTGGGCTTGTATTCGGCGATAGGCAGCCCCGCCTCTTGCAATGTCAGCAATACGACGCCGCGCGCCTGGGCGACTGTGATTGCCGTGCTCACATTGCGGGCGAAGAAAAGCTCTTCGACAGCGGCGCGGTCCGGTTGATGCGCTTCTATCAAGCGGCGGATTTCTAAGTGTATGCGCTGCAGCCGCCGCGGCATCGGCTGTTTGGCTCCCGTGCGGATGACGCCATAATCCAGGCATTCCAGGCTGCCGTCCGCATGTTCTTTGACCAAGCCGTAACCGAGGGAGGCGGTGCCCGGGTCGATGCCAAGCGCGAGCATATCAGGGCTGATACGCGGCGACAACTTCGTCGCTCAGGTTGAGGTTGGAGGCGACCGCCTGCACATCGTCCGATTCTTCCAACTGTTCCATCAGCCGCATATTCTGCAGGGCTTTGCCTTTTGCTATGTGCAATTCATTTTGCGGGAACCAGCGCAATTCGCTGTCATCAAAGTGATAGCCGGCTTGCTCCAGCGCCGCTTCTACCGCCGCGAAGGCGTCGCGCGGGGTGTATATGGCGATAAGCCCATCTTCTTCGACCACATCATCCGCGCCCGCTTCCGCCGCCGCCAGGAACACTTCGTCAAAATCAACTTCCCCTTGCAGCGTGATATAGCCTTTTTGGTCAAATTGCCACATGACTGAGCCGCTGGTCGCCAAGCTGCCGGCATGTTTGCTGAAGGCGTGCTTGACCTCAGCCAAAGCTCTGTTTTTGTTGTCAGTCAATATTTCTACGATATAGGCGACGCCCTCAGGACCGTAGCCTTCGTAGAGCATTTCCACAACTTCGCCGCCAGCGATTTCGCCCGTGCCTTTTTTGATGGCGCGTTCGATATTGTCTTTTGGCATGTTGGCGGCGCGGGCTTTGGCGACCGCCAGTTTGAGCTTGGGGTTGGCGCTTTCGTCACCGCCGCCATCGCGCGCGGCGACCAAAATATCACGCCCCAGCCGCGTGAATATCTTGGCGCGCTTGGCGTCTTCCGCCCCCTTCTTGCGTTTGATTGTCGACCATTTGCTGTGACCGGACATGCCTTCGTCCCTTCCTCGGCAGCTTCGGCAAATTCTCTTATAGCGATTATACCCCATTATCTCTAAGGCAAAAGAGAAGGCAAATGTTATACTATATGTATGTATCTCGCGGGAAAATACGCACTGGAATGCCTACATTGGAAGCCACGGAGCAGGCTGAAGAATTCGTTGACGCGGTCACGCTGGAAGAAGAAGACTTCCCGATTCGGGGCAAGCTGCCGCCGGACAAAATCGCCTGGCTGATTGTGCTCGGCGCTTTTGCGCTCTTCTGCACCGTATCGCTGGCATCCATTTTTGCTGCATATACCTACCTGTTTCAATCGTCAGTGTCGGTTCCAGCGATATTACAGGTGGCAAAAGGCACCGTCGGCATCACCGGCAGCGATTTGATTGAAACTGTCGAGCGCGGCAGCAAAGACTTGACCAACACTGTAACCAGCATCAGCACCGATTCGCTTTCGCAAGCGACAATGCAATTTCGTGACCAGCATGGCTCCGCCAAGCTGCTCGCCGCCGTGACTCTGGCAGGGGATACCTTTGTTACCTTCAACTTCGCCAATCGCCCGCGCTTTGAGTGGAGCGCCAACCCGCAGCATGTGCAATTTTCGCGCTTGCAAGGCGGGCTGGATATTCTCGTAACAGGCGTCGGCGACCGCGCCTTTCTCATGGATATTTATACCGCCGACCCCAACACCGATGGCGGCTTGCATGTGCATATTCTAAGCAATGGGCGCTATCGGGTGCAGGCCTCCGAAGATGAAATCCGCCTGCTTAACTTGGATGGGATGGCGCAGGTCTTCTTCCGCGACGAAGCTGCCAGGCAGCGCCTGGTGCGGGCGGGCGAAGAATTGATTGCGCGCGTGGGCAATCGCAGCATGTCAAACGAATTTGATACCGACAGCGCCTTGAACAACGCGATCTTCAGCCTGTTGGACTGGCGCGATACCGCTAACGAATTGCCCGGCTGGGAGTGCAGCGTGACTCAAGTGCAAGCGCCGGCGGGCAATTACAGCCTGGAAGAAATCGACGGGCGCGTTGCCCTGCGCTTGCGCCGCGTCAACAATGCCCAGTCCAATGGCGTTGTCCGCTGCCGCCAGACCTTTGTCGGTGGCTTGGATGTCAGCGCTTTTGACAGCCTGCGCGTGTTGGCGACCTTGCGTGCGAATTACCAATCGCTTAGCGTCTGTGGGCGGGCGGCAAGTGAATGCCCCTTGATGCTGCGCATCGATTTCGAGGACAATCGCGGGCGCGATGCCGCCTGGCTGCGCGGCTTCTATTACGCCGATGATATCTCTGGCACTGCCCGTATGCGCTGTGACAGCTGCATCCAAGACCATATCGACATGAATCAAGGCGTTTGGTATACCTTTGATTCGGACAATCTCTTTAACCTGCTCGCCGAAGCTGACCACCCGCGGCGCATCCATTCTGTGACCTTTTATGCTTCCGGGCATCAATTTGATACTGCGATTAGCGAAATGCTGCTGCTGCTCGGCAGCGCAACCGCAGCTTAAGTGAGCGTTCTGCTGAGGGTTTTATGTCTGGCGGTTTGGAGTAATGCGCATGCCTGAAGGCTTGGAAAATGTCTTTTTGGGCGTCACGGTATTTGTCGGCGTGCTAATCGCGGTCTTCTGGCTGGCAATCGTGATTTGGGCATACCGTGACATGCGCTCGCGCTCGCGGGATCCCGTGGCGCAGCTGCTGGTGGCGCTGCTGGTGATACTGCTCAACGCGCCCGGTTTGCTCATCTACATGCTGCTGCGCCCGCGTGAGACGCTTTTGCAAGCCTACGAACGCTCCCTGGAAGAAGAAGCGCTGCTGCAAGAGATTGAAGACAAGCCCATCTGCCCCGGCTGCAGCCAACGGGTCAAGCCCGACTGGCAAGCCTGCCCCCAATGCCACCATCGCCTCAAAAAGATGTGCCGGCACTGTGGCTATCTGTTAGAGTTGCCCTGGAATATCTGCCCGCGCTGCGCCACCAGCCAGGTCAGCTATACATCTGACGGCGCGCTCGCCACCGCCTCGCGCCATGTGAAGCCGGCGGAACCAGCGCCGATAGACGCGAAATGGGTCGCCTCGCAAGAACTGGAATAAGCGCAGCGGCTGGTCAGATTTCGCCTTCTTCGCCGACGATGTGAATTTTAATTAAATTCGTTTGCCCGTCGATGCCAAAAGGCACGCCGGCGATTATCACCAGGCGGTCGCCTAAAGCGACCAGGTTCCTTTCATGCGCCGCGCGGATGATGATGCCAATCATTTCATCGATAGTGCTGAATTCGGCGACATGCAGCGGCGTTACCCCCCAAACCAGCGCCATGCGCCGCTGGGTGGTCGCCGATGGCGTCATGCAGAGGATAGGGTTGCGCGGGCGCTCTTTGGCAACCAGGCGCGTCGTATAGCCGGATAGGCTGGTGGTGACGATTGCTTTGGGGTTGAGCAGCTGGGATATTTCGAATGTCGCCCGGCTGATCGCATCCGATACCAAGTTGCGCCCGGTGTTCGGCTTCGCATCATCGATCCTGGGAACGCGCACGGAATTATCCTGCAAATCGCGCTCGGCAATGGAGGCGATCTGGCTCATAACTTCGACAGCGCGCACGGGAAAACTGCCGCTGGCGCTTTCCGCGCTGAGCATGATGGCATCGGTGCCATCGAGGATGGCGTTGTAGACATCGCTGGCTTCGGCGCGCGTCGGGCGCGGATTTTCCGTCATGGATTCCAACATCTGCGTGGCGGTGATGACCGGCTTGGCGGCATCGTTGCAGAGCTTAATTATGCGCTTCTGATGATAAGGCACTTCTTCTGCCGGCGTCTCGATGCCCAGGTCTCCCCGCGCCACCATTATGCCATCGCAGACTTCGATGATGTCTTCGATATTCTCCAGGGCTTCGCCCATTTCGATCTTGGCGATGATGGCGGCATATTTGTTTTGCCGCGCCATCAACTGCTTCATCTCGGCGATGTCTTCGGCGCTGCGCACAAAACTCATCGCGATATAATCGCAATTCTGCTCAAGCGCAAATTCGATATCGGCGCGGTCTTTTTCGGTTATGGCGGAGAGCGTCAGCTTGGCATTGGGGGCGGAGACGCCTTTGCGCGATTTTAAAGCGCCGCCGATAACCACTTCGCAGACGAGCTGGCGAGCATCCGCCGCCGCAACCTGGAATTGCAGATTGCCATCGTCCAGCAGCAGGGTTACGCCCGCTTTGATATCGCGCAAAAATTCCGGGTGTGGCAGGGAAACCCGCCCTTTTTCGCCAGGCACATCATCGAGAGTCAGCGTGATGCTGTCGCCGCTTTCCAATATCAGCGACTCCTCGCGTAAGTCGCCGATGCGGATTTTTGGTCCCTGAATATCGCAGAGAATGGCGACTACCGTGCCTTCTTCTTCGGCGATGCGGCGGATATTGCGTATCGCTTCGCCATGCGTCTGCTGGTCCCCATGCGAGAAGTTGATGCGGGCGACATTCATGCCCGCCCGTATCATCGCGCGCAGGGTGGCTGGCTCGCGCGAGGCGGGACCAATCGTGGCGACAATTTTAGTATGCTTGTTGTCCAGGCTGAGTTGCACTCTCGGTCCTTCGGCAATGCCTGTTCAGGGGGCGCGTCTGCGCGGGGAAATCACACTTGGGGCGCATTTGGCAGCCTTAGTCCACATCGGCATTTAGATTGGAAAATGCGGCTTTGCCAGCGTATTGCGCGGCTGCGCCCAAGCTCTCTTCGATGCGCAGCAGTTGATTGTATTTGGCGATGCGGTCGGTGCGCGCGGGCGCCCCCGTCTTAATCTGCCCGCTGTTCATGGCAACGGCGATATCGGCGATGGTATTGTCTTCGGTTTCGCCGCTGCGGTGGCTGGTGACCACCGTCATATTGTGGCGCTGCGCCATCTCGCCCGCGGCAAAGGCTTCCGTCAGCGAGCCGATTTGATTGACCTTAAACAGCAAGGCATTGGCAGCGCGTTCGCGGATAGCGCGCTTGACCTTAAGCACATTTGTTACTAACAAGTCATCTCCCACCACCTGCACGCGGTCGCCGATTTTTGCGACCAGCCGCGTCCAGCTTTCCCAGTCATTTTCGTCCAATCCATCTTCGATCGAAATAATGGGATAACGCTCGCACCAATCCGCCCAGAATTCGACCATCTCTTCGCCGCTTAAACGGCGGTTTTCGATTTCCAGGTGATAGACGCCGTCCTGATAAATTTCGGAAGCGGCGGGGTCCAGCGCGATGAAGATGTCTTGCCCGGGCTGATAGCCGGCGCGTTCAATCGCCTGCATGATGACATCAAGCGCCGCCTGGTTGCTGCCGAGGCTGGGCGCGAAGCCGCCTTCATCGCCGACAGTTGTCTGGTAGCCCTTGTCCTGCAACACCTTTTTCAGTTGATGATAAATCTCTGTGCCCCAGCGCAGGGCTTCGGAGAAGGTTGGCGCGCCCGTGGGCATCACCATAAATTCTTGAAAATCGGTGCTGCCGAGGGCGTGTTTGCCGCCGTTCATAATGTTCATCATTGGCGTCGGCAGCACATGGGCATAAGCGCCGCCAAGATAGGCGTACAGGGGCAGGCGCAGGCTGTTGGCGGCGGCATGCGCCAGCGCCATCGACACGCCCAGGATGGCGTTCGCGCCCAGCTTGCTTTTGCTGGGGCTGCCATCAATTTCCAGCATCAGCTCGTCCAGCGCCTTCTGCTGGAATGGCTCCAGCCCGCGCAATACTGGCGCAATCTCGTCGTTCACCGCCGCGACCGCGCGCAAGACGCCTTTGCCCAAATAACGGGACTTGTCCCCATCGCGCAATTCCAAGGCTTCGTGCTCGCCGGTGGAAGCGCCGCTGGGCACAATCGCGCGCCCGAAAGCGCCATCGCTCAGTTGGACATCCACCTCAACCGTTGGGTTGCCGCGGGAATCCAGCACTTCCCGCCCCCGCACACTGGAAATCGTGGGCTTCAAACCGCCCTCCTTGCCATCTCAGTAATTACAAGTAAGTAATGCGAAATCGCGCCTCAAGCCCCCATCCCCCATCCCCTTCCCCCAAAATGAGGGAAGGGGAGAATCCCCAGTGATTACAAGGGTTTTAAGCCCCTCCCTCTTTATGGGAAAATGCGCCATAGAGATGGCGCATGGGTTTGGGGTGGGGGAATATGTGGAATTCTGTTGTATAATTAACTTGTACTTACTGAAGTAAATGCAAGTAAGTTATGCGACAATCTAGTGGGGACTGAGCAGTCTGTACACAGCCCTTACCACCGAGAACACAGAGGAAAATTGAGGACACCGAGTAAAGATTTAAAGAGATTTCTCGTGCTTTTCTCGGCGTACTCGGTGGTAAAAAACCTTGTTGAATCTCCGCGCTTACAAATTCCAATTACTTTGTTGGAATTACTGAGAATTTCGCATGTCCACGCTAGCCCGAGCATCGCGATTCTTCAGCCACATCAGCCAATACAGCGGGCGGCTGAGCAGCCAGAGCAGCAGCGCGCGGGCAGCGCCATGCTGCTTGCGGCAATAGACCAGCAGGTCGCGGAAGAAGATGCTGGTGGCGAACCAAGTGCGGGTGGCGGCTTTTTCGTGATGCAGGATGCGCGCCGCCGCCAGGAAACGCGCCCGTCCGCCCAGCTGCCGCGCCAGGCTGTCTTCCGGGAAATAGAGCAGCAGCTCCTCATCCAGCCGCAGCCCCTCCCGCCGCAGCAAGGCGCAAGACCCCGGAATGACCGCCACATCGCGGTCGCTTTGCCGCCCCCAATCGCCATAAAAGAGCCGCCGCCGCCAGGCGCGCGCCCGCCCGCGCAGCAGCAGCCCCAGCGCCGTATGGCAGAGCAGCAGATAGCGGTAGTCCGCGATTTTTGAGCAGCTTTCCTGCAGCGCGCCATCGGGATAACGCAGCTGCCCCGTGACGCCGTAATACCCCGGGTGCTCCCGCAGGAAGCGCTGCATCAGCGCCAGAGCATCGGGCGCGACTTCGGTATCCGGGTTGAGCAGCAGCACATACTCGGCGCGGGCGGCGGCGATGCCGATGTTGTTGCCGCCGCAAAACCAGGCGTTGACGGGCTGCGCCAGCAGCCGCGCTTCGGGGAAATCGGCGCGCACCATCGCGGCGCTGCCATCGCCCGAGGCATTGTCGACCACGATAATTTCCAGGCGAATGCCGCGGCTGGCGCGCAGCGATTGTAAGCACTGGCGCAGCAGCTCGCGGGTATTGTAATTGACGATGACCACCGACAGTTCCGGCATTGGGCGTTGGCTCGCGTGATTTAGCCTGCCGCCAGCATACCATGATATGTATGTACCGCTGATGGGAAGTTGCTAGAGGCAAGCCCTGGTCTCTGCCACAGAAGTAATTCCAATTACTTTGTTGGAATTACTGAGGCGCAGAGTTTATCCCCCCGCGATTGCCCGCAACAGCGCCGCCAAAGCCTTACAGAGTTGACGAGCTGTCGTATAATGAAGCTATAGCGAACGGTGAAGGTCTCTTGTGGATGCGCATTGGAATCATCTCTGATATACACGCGGATTACGCGGCGCTGGAAGCGGTGCTGCGGCGCCTCGAGGCGGAGCATCATGTAGACCATATTTTATGCGCTGGCGACCTGGTCGGCAGGGGACCGGACCCCGACCGCGTTGTCGATTTGATACGGGCGCAGAGCATCCCCGTCGCCCGCGGCAATCATGACGAATGGGCGCTCAGCCTGCGCCGCGACAATCAGCGCTATCTGCGCAGCCTGCCCCTGGATTGGCAGGGGGAGCTGGCGGGGCTGTCCTTTTATATGTGCCACGGCAAACCCGGCAACAATATGTGGGGCATGTATAAAGACCACTTGTCGGCAACCTATTTGAAGATGGTCCTGCGCTCGCTGGGGGCGGATGTGCTTGTCACCGGGCATACGCACATGCCGCTCTTCCTCAAAACCGAGTGGGGCTGCCTGGTCAACCCCGGCTCGCTGTATACCTTCAAATGCGCCCGCGCCACCTCGCACAGCTTTGGCGTATTGTCGCTGCCGGAGCTGTCTTTCCGCGTCTATGACGCGAATGCCAATGCGGAAGAGGCGCCGGTTGATCTCATCTAGGCGCTGCCCAGCGGCAGGCGGGGGGCGCTGATGCGCGTCTTGATGCTCTCCAAAGCCTGCATTGTCGGCATCTATCAGCAAAAGCTGGAAGCCATCGCCCGCCATGGCGTGGAGCTGCTGGCGCTGGTGCCGCCCAGTTGGCGCGATGAACGCGGCGAACAGCCGCTGGAACGCCGCTATACCGCGGGTTACACCCTGCGGGCGACGCCCATCCGCTTCAACGGCAATTTTCACCTGCATTATTATCCCGATATCGGGCGGGAGCTGCGCGCTTTCCAGCCTGATATCGTGCATATTGACGAAGAGCCCTACAATCTCGCGACGGCGCTGGCGCTGCGGGCGGCGCGGCAGGCGCGCGCCAAAGCGCTTTTCTTCAGTTGGCAGAACTTAGCCCGCCGCTATCCGCCGCCTTTCAGCTGGCTGGAGCGCTGGGTGCTGCGCCACAGCGACTATGCGCTGGCGGGCACTGCCGATGCCGCCGCGGTGCTGCGCGCCAAATCCTATGCCGGTCCGCTGGCGGTGCTGCCGCAATTCGGCACCGCTGAGGATTTATTCCAGCCCGCTAAGTCCCCGCCAGCGCGCCCCTTCACCATCGGCTTCATCGGGCGTCTGGTGCCAGAAAAGGGCGTGAAGCTGCTGCTGCAAGCGGCTGCCCGGCTTGATGGCGAGTGGCGGCTGCGCATCGTTGGCGGCGGTCCCGCGCGGGCGGAGCTGGCGGCGCTGGCGCGCTCGCTGGCGATTGCCGAGCGCGTGATATTCCGCGGGCAATTGCCCTCCGACCGCTTGCCGGCGGAATATCACGCGCTTGACGCGCTGGTGCTGCCGTCTTTGACGCGGCGCAACTGGAAAGAACAATTCGGGCGCGTATTGGTGGAGGCGATGGCGAGCGGCACACCGGTCATCGGCAGCGACAGCGGCGCTATCCCCGCTGTTATTGGCGATGCCGGCATCGTCTTCCCCGAGGGTGATGTCGCCGCTTTGGCGGCTGCCCTAGGCAATTTGCGCGCTGATGCCGCTGCCCGCGCCGCCCTCCGCGCGCGCGGGCGGGCGCGTTTCCTGGAGCATTTCACGCAGGAGCGCATCGCCGCCGCCACGGTCGCCGCCTATCAGCAGCTGCTGGCGGCGCCCCTGCAATCTCCCCACCCCAAACCCCTTCCCCAAAAATGAGGGAGGGGCTTTTGCCCCCCATACCCCGGTAGGCTGCCCGTGATTCGATTGTAGGGGCGTTTCGCTGAAACGCCCTGCCATGCGCCGTGAAAACGCGGGCGTCTCGGCGAGGTGCCCCTACACCATGACACATTTGGGCGACCCGGCGGCTCGCCCGCACAGATTCTCCTACTTCTCTTCAAATTATGTCGCCCGCAGCTGCCGCGCCAGGAGTTTGAGCAGCAGCTGTATCAACAGAAAGGGCAGCAGTAGCGGCAGCAGCAATTCAATCACGACAGTCTGTCCCAGCGCCAGGGCGAGGCGCATATTCGCCAGCTGCAGCCCGCTTTCGGCGGCGGCGCTGGCGGCTTCTTTCGCCGCCGCCAGATAGTCCAGGTTCAGCCGCTGCAGCATATTTATCAGCAGAAAATAAAATGCCACCCACGCCACGGACGAGGTGATGGCGATGCTGCGGAAGGGCAGAAACGCGCCGATGCCCACCGCCACCATGCCAAACATCAGCGGCTCCAACACCAGCCGCAGCAGCGAGGTGATGGTCATGGCGAGTATCAGCAAATAGGTCAGCGGACCCGTTTCCCGCAGCGGGAAGAGCGCGGCATAGTGCATGATTATCAGCGGCGGACCAAAGAGCGCCGCCCCCTGCACGATCAAAACGAGATCGTCCATCTTCCGCCAGAGCGCCGCCGCCACCTTGCCCAGGAAAATGTGGTCCAGCGGCATCGGCGTGGACATCAGCAGTTCCATCGTGTTGTTGCGGATTTCGTCCGCCATCGCCGCCGCCGAATGCGCGGCGATCGAAAACAGGGCGCGCAGGTAAAAGAGGATGCCCGCGGGTATCACCAATATGGATACCACGATGACCGTTGTCGCCAAATCGGTGATGAACGGGAACGCTATGCCCGCCAGCAGCACCGCCAGCCAAAAGCCGGTGATGGTGAAAACGGGGCGGAATTCTGGCGGCAGGGTGCGCCAATACAGCCCGAGGTGGCGGCGCACGATGGGGTTGGTCGCCCGCGCCCAATAGGGCAGCGTCTCCATCGGCGAGCGGTCATCGACTTCGATTAGGCTTTGCGGCTTCGCGTTTGCGCTCATGCTCTGTGCCCGCTGGGCGTCTATGCGCCCGTGAATGTTATGCCGCGGTAGATATCGGCGAGGGCGATGCGGCAGCCGAGCGCTTCCAGCGGGACATAATCACTGAGCTCGCTGAAGGTCTGCCAGAGCCAGCCGCTGTCGCTGCGCGAATGCAGCTCGGCCAGGATTTGCCCCTGGTCGATGATGAGATATGCCTGAACGCTGGGCAGCGAGCGATAGAAGTGCAGCTTTGTCGCGCGGTCATAGCCGCTGGTGGAAGCGGACGCGACCTCGACAACAACTGTCGGGTTCGTCAAAGTGGTAGCGTTATCTTCCAGTTGCGCGTGCCCGCAGACGACGCTCAAGTCGGGGTATACATAGCGTTGTTGATTGACTTTGAGGCGCATGTCGCTGTCGCGCATCCAGCAGTCACTGTCCCGCAGCCGCCTGCCGAGTTCAAAGACGAGATTGACCTTTATCTCGCTGTGATTGCTGGTCCCGCCCGACATGCTGTAAATCTGCCCGTCGAGGTATTCAAATTTCCTTTGCGCGATTTCCTCCAGCAGAAAATACTCTGGCACCGTCCAGACTGGCGGCGGCGGCAAAGGCGCCGCTTCCAGCAGGCGCGGGGGACTGTGCGCGAATGCGCCCGGGGTATCTGGCAGCGCCGCCATCGTGAACCTCCTAATCAAACGCGGTCATCACGAGTATACCACGAGCGCCGCCGTCAAACGCTGGCGCTTGGCATGTCGTCAGGGCAATTGCATTAAAAAAGACATTCGCCACAACAAGCGAAATCCAACGAAAATTTAACCACCGAGGACACCGAGAAAAGCATGAGAAGCCTCTTTAATGCTTTTCTCGGTGTCCTCATTTTTTCTCTGTGTTCTCGGTGGTATGGGCTGTGTACAAACTACCCTGATAAATGAAGTAGCATAGAGCCATTTCAAGAAAAAACTTTGTGCCCTTTGTGTCTTTGTGGT
>JAJDWK010000088.1 GCA_022825675.1 Anaerolineae bacterium
GAATTGCGCGGCATTGTCTGCAAAGTTTTGGATGCCGCCCGTGACGAATATTTCGCCCAGGAAGTCTCGGGCACTCCAGCATAGCCAACACAAAGGACGCGCCTTATCGACGCGCCCTTTACGGATTTCATAGTTGCATCAGGCACCAAGTATCGGCTATCCCGCCCCCAGGCTCAGCAGCCCCGTTTCCGGCTGAGGCCGGCGCATCTGCTCGTCATATTTGCCGAAACGAATCACATCGCCGCTGCCGGTAATCGCTTCTACCGACAAGCCCAGGCTCTGCAATTCTTTGACGAGAACGCGGAAACTTGTCGGGATGCCCGGCTCTTCTATCGGCTCGCCCTTCACGATGCTTTCATAAGTTTTGACGCGCCCCTGCACATCGTCAGATTTGACCGTCAGCATCTCTTGCAAGATATGCGCCGCGCCATAAGCCTCCAGCGCCCAGACTTCCATCTCGCCGAAGCGCTGGCCGCCAAACTGCGCCTTGCCGCCCAACGGCTGCTGGGTCACCAGGCTGTAAGGACCAGTGGAGCGCGCGTGCGCTTTATCTTCGACAAGGTGCGCCAGCTTCAACATATGCACATAGCCAACCGCCACTGGGCGGTCGAATGGCTCGCCCGTGCGCCCATCGTACAGGGTCACCTTGCCATAATGCGGCACGGGCGCGCCCGTCTGGAACATGAGGCGGTCGGCGATAGCGAAGAGTTCTTTGGTGGACAGGTCAGCCGCCAACTCAATTGGCTCGGGCGAATTGGCTTGGATCCACAGCCGAATCGAGACATCAAGGGCATTGGCGTCGCGGGCATCGCGCTCTTCCATAGTCAAGCCGGCGTTGTCGTAGACCATAATCTCATCGGGGTCATAGCCATGCTCGCGCAGGATATCCGCCACTGCCTCGCGGCGGGCATAGACCTTTTGCGCATGCCCGGGGTCGATTTCGTCAGTGAAACTCGTGAGCCCATAGGCGAATGGCTCGCCGATGCGCTCTGTCAAATAGGCGACGATGACGCTCATGTCGTCATCAAAGTCTTCCGCTTCAATGCCAATCATGGCTGCCAGCCGCTCTTGATTTTCCAAGGCGCGCTCGGTAGTCAGCTTCCAAGCCCAATCTATCAGCCAGGCTCTGCCGAGTTCCGCTTGAATCTCGTGCTCTTTGACGCCGTCAAAGACGGGCGTAATCGCGCGGAAGCCCAGGCGGTCAGCCGCCCAGCCCAAATGCAATTCCAGGATTTGGCCGATGTTCATGCGGCTGGGCACGCCCAGCGGATTCAGGATAATTTCTACCGGGATGCCGCCTTCGATATAGGGCATGTCCTCCAGCGACACAATTTTGGAGATGACGCCTTTATTGCCGTGACGCCCCGCCATCTTGTCGCCAACGGTGAGCTTGCGGCGCTGCGCCACGCTGACGCGCACCATCTTTTCGACGCCAGCCGGCAGGTCGGGGTGCTCCGCGCGCGTGAAGACTTTGACATCAATCACCTTGCCACGATCGCCATGCGGCAGCCGCAGCGACGAATCTCTCACTTCCCGCGCTTGCTCGCCAAAAATCGCCCGCAGCAGCTTCTCTTCCGGCGAGAGTTCCTTCTCCCCTTTTGGCGTGATTTTGCCCACCAAAATATCGTTGGGACCAACTTCCGCGCCGATGCGCACAATGCCGTCCGCATCCAGGTAGCGCAGGGCTTCTTCGCCGACATTGGGGATATCGTAAGTGATTTCTTCCGCGCCCAATTTGGTATCGCGCGCTTCGATTTCGTGCTTTTCGATATGGATGCTGGTGAATTTGTCGTCACGCAGCATGCCTTCGCCCACCAGCAAGGCATCTTCATAATTGCCGCCATCCCAAGACAGGAAGCAGGTCAGCACATCGTGCCCCAGCGCCAGCATGCCATCAAAGGTGGAAGAACTGTCGGCGATGACATCGCCGCGCTTGAGAATATCGCCCTTGCGCACCAGCGGGCGCTGGTCGATGCAGGTTGACTGGTTCGAGCGCTCATACTTGCGCAAGGCGAAAGTTTCCTCCCGCATCGCGCCGCCATCTTTGACGCGCGCAATCACGCGATGCCCCTGGACGCTAATCACCTCGGCTTCATCATCGTAAGGGTAGACCAGCACCTGGCCGCTGTTGGACGCCGCCTGGCGCTCCATACCCGTGCTGACTACCGAAACATCGGGCGAGATTAAGGGCACCGCCTGCCGCTGCATGTTCGAGCCCATCAGCGCGCGGTTGGCGGCATCATGCGAGAGGAAGGGCACCAGCGCGGCGGCGATGCCGACAGGCTGCCGCGGCGCGATATCCATGTAGGCAACTTGCCGCGGCGACGCGGCGCGGAAGCCCTGCTGATAGCGCGCCGAAACCCGCCTGGATACAAACTGCCCCTTCTCGTCCAGCACCGAATTGGCTTGCGCGATGAAGAACCGGTCTTCCCTGTCCGCGGAGAGATATTCTGTCTCATCTGTCGCAAAGGGCTTGACTGGCACTGTAGATTTGCCGTGCTGCCGCAGCAAGTCGATGGCGGCGGCATCTATGCGCTCGCCCGCATCCAGTACGACGATTTCGCAATCGAGGCTTGCGCCCAGGCGCTCGCCGAGGAGGTCGGCGGAAATCGGGCGCTGCCGCACAATATCCCCGCTGAACGCATCAGCCGCCGCCAGCTTTGCCAGCGCTTCATCCGCAGCGGCTTGTTCCGCTTTCAGCGCTTCGAGGCGTTCATGGAAAGTCAGCAATTCCTTGCCCCACTTGTGTAAGCGGTCGCGCAGGTTCTTGGGGATTTCCTGCCCGTCTTCATATTGGTCAACGATTTCCGCCAGCGCAATATAGAGGTAGTGCAGACTGTTTTCGAGGTCGTCAAGCTCCGCGTCATGCTTGTCCGCGCTTTCCTTAAACACCTGCGCTTTGAAGAGGCGCAACTCTTTATCGCGAGCTTCAAGCACTGAGTCATGTGTAGAAGCACTCTGCAATTTTTGGGATGCCGCCTGCTCCAGCTCAGTTTTCAAGCCGTCCTGCTGCAGCATTTGCGACGCCGCCTCGCGCAGCGCCGCCCGCGCCTGGCTGTATTCGCCGAAGACTTCGCTGAGTTCCTGCAGGCGATTTTGCACGAGCCGCGCATACTGCTTCAGCTGCGCCGCGTCGGTCGATGTACCAGTGAGTCGCAAGGCATGGATTCTTTGGTAGACGCTCATGCCGTCTTCGGCATTTGCTTCGCCAGCGGTATCGTCTTCGATTTTGCGCGCGAAAGTGTCGAAGCGCTCCTGGCTAAGGCTGAGGGCTTCGGCAGCGCTCAACTCGGCTATGCGCGCGCTTAAGACGGTAAAGTTGTCTTTCCGCGTCAGAATTGGCAGGTCACCAAGGGCATCGCTGAAGAGAAGCAGCCGCGCCAGCAGCGCCTCATCAATAACTGCGCCCAGCTCCGCCTGGAGCGTATCTTCGACATCAGCGCCAATCAGCCGTCCGGGCAGCCGCGTGTCTTCTAAGTCAAGCTCGGTGAGCACCTTGCGGTAGCGGGTTTCGATGAAACCCAGTTCGTTGACCCGCGCATAGCTCGCCAGGCGTCCAATCAAGCCGATATTCGGTCCTTCAGGCGTTTCGATGGGGCAGATGCGCCCATAATGGCTGTGATGCACATCGCGCACCTCAAAGCCAGCCCGTTCCCGCCGCAAGCCGCCTGGACCCAGCGCCGAGAGCGTGCGTTTGTGCGTCAGCTCGGAGAGGGGGTTGGTCTGCTCCATGAATTGCGAGAGCTGGGACGAGCCGAAAAATTCGCGCACCGCCGCAACAATCGGGCGGATATTAACCAGATTGACGGGCGTAAGATTGTCGGCTTCGCGGATGGACATGCGCTCTTTGACCACGCGCTCCATGCGCCGCAAGCCGATGCGCAGCTTGTTGCCAATCAATTCGCCGACGGTCTTGACGCGGCGGTTGCCGAGGTGGTCGATGTCATCTCTGGAGAATGCGCCAGCGCCTTCATTGGCGACAATGTTGATGCGAATTAACTCCGCCACCAGCTTGACGAGATCCGCTTTGGTCAGGGTTCTCTGCTCCAGGTCGATGCTGTCATCATGCCCCAGCCGCTGGTTGAGCTTGTAACGCCCCACCCGCTCCAGGTCATAGCGCCGCTTGTCGAAGAGCTGCCCGACCAAATAGTCGCGGGCGTTGGCGCGGGTCGGCGGGTCGCCGGGGCGCATCCTGCTATAGAACTCGATCAGCGCGGCATCGGCGATGGAATCGCTGCGGTATTTCTTCTTCAACTCTTCCCAGTCAGGCTCGGCGTCGAAGCAGGCTCTGATGTATTGGTGCGCCTCTTCGGTATCGACATCGGCAAAGAGCGTCAGGATTTCGTCGTCTTCGCCCGTGCGGATGGGCGACGCTTTAGGCGGCATGCCATCATCCACCGCTGCCAGCGCGCGCAGCAGTATCGTCACCGGTATCGTCTTTTTGCGGTTGAATTTGAGCGCGATAAGGTCAGTCTTGCGCGTCTCAAATTCCATCCAGGCGCCGCGGTCGGGGATGAGCTTGGCGGTAGCGAGGGAGCGCCCGGAGGCTTTTTCGGTTTCGGTATCAAAATAGACGCCGGGGGAGCGGATCAACTGGCTGACGACCACCCGCTCGGTGCCATTGATGATGAAAGTGCCGTTTGATGTCATCAGCGGGAATTCGCCCAGGAAGATATCCTGCCGAATGATTTCGTCCCCTTGCTCGTGGTTCACCAGCGCGACTTGCGCGTACAAGGGCGTCGCATACGAGACATCGCGGTCGATGCAGGCGTCGACATCATATTTCGGGTCTTCATAGCGCAGCGACAGGTTAAATTCGCGCGCGGTTTCGTGGCTGCCGGGGAAGAAGAGCGAGAGATTTTTGTTGAAGCTCTGGATAGGGTTGATTTCGTCAAAAAGCTCAAGCAGCTTCCCGCCATAGAGGAAGTCATCAAAAGATTTCAGCTGGATGTCAATCAGCGATGGCAATTCCCAATTGTCGGGCGTACGGGCATAATTCTTGTGGTTAAGGTAGTGTTTCAAGGCGCGTCTCCTTAGGGGGTATAACTGACCCGACTGACCAAAGCTGGCGACGACAAAACACGGCTACGCGAGGCAAAAAAGCTCTGTATACAGCAGTACAACTGAATACAACTCTACCTGCGCATTCGTTCAGATTTCACATATCCGCAATTGTGTAAAGCAAAGAGGACTGCAAGGATGCAGTATAGGGTAACCTGCCAGTTCCCGTCAAGAGGAACTTCGGACGCAAATGATATTCGCATTGGCACAGCGGGAGTATAGCGCAGTCCGCGGCGGATGCAAGGGCAATTCTCAGATTAGGGTGGCTATACTTCTCCAAGCGAACACAGCGCCGATATTTTCACCAAGTCCAGCCCGCGCAGAAAGCGAACCCGCACTATGTCAAAACAGAAACTGCCGCAAGATGTCAGCGCAAAAGTTCGGCAGCGTTTCGGTTCCGTTGCCGCCAGGTATCGCAGCAGCAAGGTGCACGCGGCGGGACCCGACCTGGATATGCTGGTGGCGGCGGCGCCCGTCAGCGCTGATGCCGTGATATTGGATGCCGGCTGCGGCGCGGGGCATACGGCGCTGGCGTTCGCCCCGCTGGCGCGCCAGGTGGTCGCCCTGGACTTCACGCGGGCGATGCTGGATGAGGCAAAAGCGCTGGCGCGGGAGCGGCGCATCAGCACTATCCTGCCGCAGCTGGGCGATGTGGGGCGGCTGCCCTTCCCCGCCGTCAGCTTTGATATTGTCGTCTCGCGTTACAGCGCGCACCACTGGCTGCGCCCGGCGGCAGCGCTGCGAGAATTCCGGCGCGTGCTCAAGCCTTCTGGCGCCTTTCTCATCAGCGACATCATGGCGCGGGAGGACAGCGCCCAGGATACCTTTCTGCAGGCGATTGAACTGCTGCGCGACCCCTCCCATGTGCGCGACCACAGCATCGCGCAGTGGCGGGCGCTGTTTGCCAGCGCTGGCTTCCGGGCGGAACTGCTGCTGCAATTCGACTTGACTTTGCACTTCGCCACCTGGACGCGGCGCATGGCAACGCCCAAGCAAAACGCGGCGATGATACAAGCGCTGTTTCGCGGCGCATCCGCCGATATCCGCCGCGGCTTTGGCTTGCCCGAAGACATATCCGGCGATGACTTCAACTTCATCATCCCCGGCGCGGTCCTGCGCGGGATTCCCCGCTGAGCCGCGTCAGGCGGGTTCTGTCGCCTGCAGATATTGCGTATAGCCGCCGGCGTATTCCCGCAATTCGCCATCGCGCAGCAGCACCAGGCGGTCGACAGTTTGGTCGAGGAAATAGCGGTCGTGCGAGACGATTAAGACGGTGCCGACAAACTCGTCCAGGGCGTCTTCCAGCACTTCTACCGAGGCGATGTCCAAGTTGTTGGTGGGTTCATCAAGCAGCAGCAGGTTGGGCTGGCGCAGCATCACCAGCGCCAGCTGCAGGCGGCTGCGCTCGCCGCCAGAAAGCGTGCGGATGGGCTGGCGCACCTGCTCGTAGCTGAAAGCCATACGCAACAGAAAAGTTACCGCGCGCTCTTCGCTGCTGTTTTGCAGGCGGCGGATGAGATCCAGCGGCGACGCGTCCAGCCAGTCGCTTAGTGTCTGGTGTTCTTGCGCGGTGTAGCCGATGCGCACGCTCGGTCCCAGCTGCAGCCGCCCGGCTGTCGGCGCGAACTCGCCCAAAAGCAGGCGCAGCAGCACCGATTTGCCCGCGCCATTGGGTCCTATCAGCCCGACGCGCTCGCCATGCCGCAGCAGCAAATTGACGCCCAGCAGAATCGGCTCCCCCGCCAGTTCCAGGGAGACATCGCGCAGCTCCAGCACTTTTTTGCTGCCACGCCAGCCATCGACTTTGAAGTCCATCAATTTGGCTTCGTAGACTTTTTCGATTATCTCGCCGCGTTCCTGCATTTTGTCCAACATGCGCCGCCGCTGCCGCGCCGCCAGCATATATTTGCGGCTGAGCACTTGCTTCGCCCAGCGCTCAAAGCGGTCAATCATCGCTTCGATGCGGGCGATTTCTTTCTGCTGCGTCACATATTGCTGCTGCTGACGCAAACGCCGCAATTCGCGTTCGTTGAGATAATAAGAATAATTGCCATGATAAACCGTGAGCTTCCCGTTCTCCAATTCCACCGTTTTGTTGACAACCCGGTCCAGCAGATAGCGGTCGTGAGAAATCAGCGCGATGCCGCCGCGGTATTTGAGCAAGAAGCGCTCCAGTTGGTTTTTGCCCTGGATATCCAGGTGATTGTCAGGCTCATCCAGCAGCAGGATATCGGGGGCGGACGCCGCCAATTGCACCAGCGCCACCATCTTTTTCTGCCCGCCAGAGAGGGTTTCGCTGGCGAGGCTGTATTCGGCCGCGGTTATGCCGAGCATGGCGAGCAGCTCACGCACATGGCTATTGTGGCGGTTGCCGTTCATGCTTTCAAAGAGCGCCAGCTGCCGCTCGTGCTGCTCCAGGACCTGCGCCAGCGCCTGGGCATCGCTGTAAACTGCCGGGTCTGCCAGGCGCGTCTCCAGCGCGGATAATGCGGCTTCCGCTGCCGCCAGCTCCGGCGATTTGCGGCTGGCGGCTTCCAGCAGGGTGCTGCCCGGCGGCAAGCTGATTTCCTGCGGCATATAGGCGATGCGGACGCCATTCTTGCGGGAGACTTGCCCGCGGTCGGGCGTCACCTGCCCCAGCAGCAGCTTAAACAGGGTTGATTTGCCGGCGCCGTTGGGTCCAATCAGCGCGACGCGGTCGCGATCCCCGATTGTCCAGCTGAGGTCGCGATAGAGCTGCCGCCCGGCAAAGCTCACTGTGATATTGTTGACGCGCAGAATCTGCATGTATGGAGCCATAAACACTTGCGAAAATACCCTGGCGAGCATACCATACCTTCGCGGGCAGCCGCCGCCTGATTCAGGGCAATTGCATCAAATTAATCTTCACCACAAAGCCACAAAGGACACAAAGTTTTTCTTGAAATGGCTCTTTGCTTCTTCATTTATCAGGGCAGTCTGTACACAGCCCTTACCACCGAGAACACAGAGGAAAATTGAGGAAACCGAGAATAGATTTAAGGAGGCTTCTCAGGCTTTCTCGGTGTATCTCGGTGGTTAAATTTGCGTTGGATTCCGCTCGTTGTGGCGAGTGTCTTTTTTAGTGCAATTGCCCTGCCCGATTGGGCTACACTAGACGCTAGAGTTATCATCAGCGAATGACAGCCATGATACTTGTCGACGCGCAGCAGAATATCGCCTTTAACGCGCAGCAATTCAGCCGCGAATATCAAAGCTGGGCTTGGCGGCAGCGGCGCGCCTCCGCGGCTGATGCGCCGCCGGCGACAACGAGCCTGCGTGACACGCTGCTGGCGCGCATCGCCATCGTCATCAGCAGCATCACCGTCCTGCCAGAAGCTTCGCCGCCGCCAATGGGCGAGCGACTTCATCGCTATCGCAATGACGAAGAGGCGCGGCAGCTGGCGCACTGGCAGTTGGATTATTATCGCCGCCTGGCGGATGAGGCGGAGCAGATTCAGCTCATCACAAGTCGTGACGCGCTGGACGCTGTGCTCAAAAGCTGGGCAGGCGAGCAGCCGCTCGACAAGCGGCGGCAGGGCATCGTCATGCAGCTGAAAGGCGCGGCGCCCATCAGCAGCCCGCAGCAATTTGAAGAGTGGCATGGCTGGGGGCTGCGGGCGGTGGCGCCGGGCTGGGGGCAGAGCCGCTATGTTTCCAGCGCGGATGGCGGCTTGACGCGCCTCGGCTTTGCGCTGCTGGAAGCGCTGGGCAGCCAAAAGGCGCTGCTGGATATCGCCGGCATGTCCGCGCGCGCCGCCGCTGCCGCCCTCGACCGCTATGAAGGACCGATTTTCGCCAGCCATGGCAGTCCGCGCGCCATCAGCGGGGGCGAGCGCTGCCTCGCCGATGCGGCCCTCTCGCGGCTGGCGGAACGCGGCGGCGTATTGGGCATCATGTTGTATAATCGTTTCTTGAAGAAAAGCTGGCACCCCAGCGACCGCAAAGACAGCGTTACTTTAGCGCATTGGGTGGACGCGGTTGACCATGTATGCCAGGTTACCGGCTCGGCGGAGTTTGTGGGCTTGGGCAGCGATATTGATGGCGGCTATGCCTACAGCGCCTTGCCAAGCGCGGTCGATACTTCAAGCGATCTTTGGCTGCTGCGGCGGGCGCTGCTGGCGCGGGGCTTTTCGCTGGAGCAGGCGGCGGCGATTCTGGGCGGGAATATGCTGCGCGTATTACGGGAAAGTTTAGCGGACGGGTAGGCGATTATGTGGCGCTTCGCGCAGGTTGGCATCGCCTTGGGCGCGCTGGGCGCAATGCTCTGTTTGATGGGGCTCTTCCCCGGCGTCACGGGCGCGACACCAACCGCTGGCATCGGCTTGGTGCAGGTGAGCATGGTGCTGGCGGGTTACAGTTTGCTTGTCATCGGCGCTTTGATTTATCTCAAGTTCAGCTTTTTCCTCGAAGTAAAAGCCACGCTCAGCCAGCAAATCGGCACGCGCCTGGCATTGACGGGGCTGCTCTTCGCGGCATTGACCGGCTTGGCGGATATCCTCGGCTTCGGCTCACATATTCGTGATGATGTCAGCGATCTTTTTTTCGGCCAGCTGCAGATGATTGGCATCCTCGCCAGCTTTTGCCTCTCTTCATTTGGGGTGCTTGTATATGTTTTGGCGGGCGCTCATATCGCGCGTCACGCGCCGCTGGAAGCCTTGAGCGACAGCATCGCCGGCGTTGATGACACCAACGAGATTCTGCTAGACGATATAGAATACTTGACCCGGCGCTAGCTTCCCGCCGCTGGCGCGCGCCCACTCGGATGGCTGGTGCAGCATGGCGCCCAAATTGCTCTATGTGGTGAATATCCCGCGATTTTTTCTGTCGCATCGCCTGGCGCTGGCTCTGGCGGCGCGTGAGGCGGGCTTTGAAGTGCATGTCGCCACTGCGGATAATGACGCGGATTCCATACAAAAAATTGCCGAGCAAAGCCTGCCGCATCACCCGCTGCCGCTTAGCCAGCATGGTTTGAATCCCATCGGCGAGCTGCGGACTTTGCTGGCATTATGCCGGCTGTATCGCCGCCTGCAGCCGCAGCTGCTGCATCATGTCAGCATCAAGCCGGTGATTTATGGCGGCATCGCCGCGAAAATCAGCGGGTGCCCCAATATCGTGCAAGCGCTGAGCGGGCTGGGCTATGTTTTTGTCAGCGATGGCTGGCGGGCGCGGCTGCTGCGCGGCGGGCTCAGCCCGCTGTTTACGCTCGCCTTAAAAGGCGCTGGCAGCCGCGTCATCTTCCAAAATCCGGACGATCAGCAGCTTTTTTTGCGGCGCGGCTGGGTGAGGGCGGAGCAAGCGCGGCTCATCCGCGGCTCCGGCGTGGATACTGATCGCTTCCTGCCGAAGCCAGAAGCTGAAGCTGGCTTGCCGGTGGTGCTTTTTGCGGGGCGACTCTTGTGGAAAAAGGGCTTGGCGGAATTTGTTGAGGTGGCGCGCCGCTTGCATGGGCGGGCGCTATTCCGCGTTGTCGGCTATGAAGAAGGCAGCAGCCCGCTCAATGTCCCGGCGGCGCGGCTGCGGGCATGGCAAGCGGAAGGCATAATTGAATGGCTGGGCGCGCGCAGCGATATGCCGCCAGTCTACGCCGACAGCCATATCGTCTGCCTGCCATCGACATATGGCGAGGGCGTGCCCAAAACTCTCATTGAGGCGGCTGCCTGCGCCCGCGCCTGTGTGACCACCGACAGCCCCGGCTGCCGCGAAATCGTAAAACATGGACTGAACGGCTTGCTCGTCCCGCCGGGGGATAGCGACGGGCTGACGGCGGCGGTCAAGCAGCTTATCGAAGCGCCGGCGACGCGGGCGCGCATGGGCGCGGCGGGGCGCGAACATGCGCTCAAGGGCTTCAGCGCGCGCCAGGTGCATGCGGAGACAATCGCGCTCTATCGCTCGCTGCTGGCGGCTGGCTGAGGCGCGGGCGCAGCGGCAGGCTCACATTTCCAGATAGGACCGCAATTCTTTTGAGCGCTGCGGATGGCGCAATTTGCGCAGCGCCTTCGCCTCAATCTGGCGGATGCGCTCCCGGGTAACGCCGAAGAATCTGCCAATCTCTTCCAGCTTATGCTCGTAGCCATCCCGCAAGCCATAGCGCATCTCCAGGACTTGGCGCTCACGCTCGCTCAAGACGCCCAGCGCCGTGCGGATTTGTTCTTTCAGCAGCGCCCTGCCCGCGGCATCCACGGGGCCGGGCAAGTTCTCATCGGGGATAAAATCACCCAGAAGGCTGCTGTCTTCCTGCCCGACGGGCACATCCAGGCTCATCGGCTCCTGGCTGATGCGCATGATGCGGCGCACCTTTTGCGAAGCCTTGCGCAATTTATGGCTGAGCGCCGGGTCCAGCGCGTCCCCTCGCCGCAGCTGGGTTTTGATTGCGTTGCGGTCTTCGTCATTGAGCAAGTCCATCTCCAGCGCAATCTGCTCGGTGACGGGCTCGCTGCCCAGGGTTTGCATCAGGTCCCGCTGGACACGCAGCATGCGGTTGATGGTCTCGACCATGTGCACGGGGATGCGGATAGTGCGCGCCTGATCGGCAATGGCGCGGCTGATTGCCTGGCGGATCCACCAAGTCGCGTAAGTGCTGAACTTGTAGCCCTTGGTATGGTCGAATTTGTTGACCGCCCGCAGCAAGCCGATATTGCCCTCTTGAATCAAATCCAGAAAGCTGATGCCGCGCCCCATATAACGCTTGGCGACGCTCACCACCAGGCGCAGGTTGGCGCGCGTCAAATCTTCCGCCGAAAGCGCCGCGTGCTGCTCGACTTGTTCTTGCTGCTGTTTCGCCAGGCGGATGGGGTCGACCGTATCTTCTATCCAACTGTCATAATCCAGCAGGCTCGGCAGGTCTTGATGGCGCAGGAAATAGCGGCGCAAGCGCCGCCGATGCTCAAAGGGGAAGAGGAAGAGGGCGTGCGCCACTTCAAAGAAGCTCTGGGCGAGCTTCGTCCAGTCCTCATCCCGCCCCCAGTTGCGCTGATTGAGATAGCCGCGAATGTAGGAATCGGCATCGCGGTCCCAATCGATGATAATGTCCTGGACTTCGGCAAAGACCAGCGCCAGATTAGGCGGCTCGACGCCGCGCTTCGCCGCCGCTTGCAGCAAATTCTCCCAATCCTGCCGCAGCTGCACATAGGCGTAGCGCTCGACATCAAGCGCATTGGGCTCTTGCCGGCCAATCTTCTGTTTGTCCAGGCTCATCAGCTGGTCGCGCAGCAATTCGAGGTGCTTCTCGGCGGCAATCTGGGCGCTGAGCCACATCTCGCGGTTGCTATCAAGCAGGGGCACGCGGCCGATTTCCGTGAGGTACATTTTCACAGGGTCGTCCGATGTCGACAGCTTGTCGGGATCGACTTCCTGCGAATCATCCGCGCCCAGCCTGTCGGTGGCGTAATTGTCGACAGTGCGTTCCTGCGTCTCGGTCAGGTCTTCTTCACGGCTGTCGTCATACTTCTTGGCATATTCGCGGATTCTATCCTCCGAATCCTGGTTCATAAGCCGCCTCCGTCCTAAAGCGTCATCGTCGGCTGCGCGGGCTTCGCCATCAAGCCCAGCGCCCGATCTATTTTCGCTTTTGCCTGCAGCGACAGCATGATGCTGCGGTTGATGCGCTGCAAATGTTCTTCATCGGTCTCGGTCCCGTCTTGCGCTTCTTCTTGCAAATACTGCAATTCCATGCGCTCGTTGTCCAGGCGCGCCAGGCGCAACTGCAAGGCGCGCTGCAGCAAGTCGTCCTCTATACTAAATACGAGGCGCGCGCGATAATGGCGCCGTTTGACGATGTCGTTCAAATCAACTTCAAACCGATTTTGAACAGAAACTGCCAGCGCCTCCAGGTCATCCACCAGCAGGAAGCCTAGCTCCGCTTCCAAGCTGCTGTCAATTGACGATTTGATAAATTCCAGCGGCTCTTTTTCGTGCTGATTAAGGGACGCTTGCAGCTGCGCCATCAGGATGCGGAAGGCGCTCTCGCTGAAGTCTTCGCCGCCGATATCGCCGAGAGGACCCGCCATCAGCGCCTCGTCCCGCCCCGCCAATTCGCGCAAAATGCGGTTGACGCGGGGCAATAGGCTGGGATTTTGTAAAAAGAGCCGCAGGCAATAGGCTTCCGCGATGGGCTTGGCGCTGTCCCGCTGGCGCGGCTTTCGCCCAGCCATCACGGCGGGGGCGGGTGCCATTTCTTCAGCATCTGGCGGCGCTTGCCCATATTCATTATCCCAGTATTCGGGCGGCAGGTCGGGCGCTGGCTGGTCCAACTGCGGCGTTAAAGATTTCTTTGTGAGATAATTTGGCAGCTGCGGGGGGAGTAGAGCCAGCAAATCACGCTCACCCATGCGCAAACGCCGCGCCAGCTTCTGCACATTCTCCTGGCGGAAGAGGTCATCTTCCGCCGCCAGCAAAAGCGGTAGCAAGTTATGGGCGATTGCCCGCCGCTGCGGCAAGCTCGCGTCTGGCGGCAGCTCCATTGTTTCCAAATCGATGACAAAATCGGCTATGGAACGCGCCTTAGCCACCAGCGCATCCCATTCGTCCGCGCGTTCGCGCAGGAAATCGTCAGGGTCTTTGCCAGCGGGAATCTGCAGCACACGGATGTCGACCGCCTGTTTGCCGCCGAAATCCCGCGCCAGGGTCGCCCGCGCCACATCCAGGCTGCGGCGGGTCGCATTTTGCCCGGCGGGGTCAGCATCCAGCGCCAGCACGATGCGCTCCGCCAGCCTCGGCGCGAGCAATCGCAGCTGATGCTCGGTCATCGTGGTGCCCATCTGCGCCACCACATTGGTGTACCCGGCTTGATGCGCCTGGATCACATCCATATAACCTTCGACAATAACCGCCTGCTCCTGTTCACGGATAGCGCGCCGCGCCCGATGCAGCCCGAAGAGCAGGCGGCTTTTGTCGAAGACCTCCGATTGTGGCGAGTTGATGTATTTTGCATTGTCAGCCGCGTCCAGCGCGCGCCCGCCAAAGGCGACCACGCGCCCGCGCTCATCCTGGATGGGTATCATCAGGCGGTTGCGGAAGCGGTCATAGACGCGCCCGCTTTCGCTGCGGGCGGCGATGCCAGCCGCGATGATATCGTCATCGGCATAGCCGATCGCGCGCAGCGCCCGCAGCATAAAATCCCAACTGTCGGGCGCGTAGCCCAGCTGAAAATCCTTGACAGTTTCGCCGCTGATGCCGCGTTGCCGCTGCAGATAGTCGCGCAGGGCGGCGCCGCCCGCTGCCTGCAGCGCCCGCTGATATTGCTCGGCGGCGCTTGCCAACAGGCTGCGCAGATGCTCCAGGCGGTCGCTGCGCTGCCGCTGCGCTGGCGTCTGCGGGCGCAGTTCCACGCCAGCTTCCGCCGCCAATTCCCGCAGGGCTTCCCTAAAATCCCAACCGTGAAACTTCTGAGCGAAGCTGAAAAGATCGCCGCCTTCGGCACAAGCGCCAAAGCAATACCAACTGCCGCGGGCGGGATTGACCACAAAAGAAGGCGTACGCTCGTCGTGAAATGGGCAGCAGGCTTTGTGGTTGCGCCCCGCCTTTTTTAAGCCAGGCACATGCCGCTGCACATAGCTCACGAGGTCAATGCGGGCTTTAATCTCGTCCGTAACCGACAAACCAGACATCTCCCGAAAATGCCAGCCACATCAACAACAAAGGCGAGCTAAGCTCATCGCGCCGCTAATGGGTACACGCTCGCCCTTGACTATACCCACAGAGAGGCGCGACGGCAAAGAAGCCGTCTGCTTCCCCGCGCTTGGGCATACCCCTGATGGCGGAATGCCCTAGAAATTCTCCAATTGGCTTAGATCGACGCGGTCTTGCTGCAGGGCGCTGATGCGCTGCAGCAAGGCGATGCGATTGTTGCGCAATGCGGGGTCGTCGCTGTGCACCAGCACATTGTCGAAGAAGTCGGTCACGGTTGATGCCATCGGTTCAAAGGCAGTGAGGAAGCCGTCAACATTCGTCAACTCGTTGAGTTGACCTGAGGCAACCAAAAAGTCCGCATAGAGACGCTTTTCCTCCGGCACTTGCAAAAGCACGGGGTTAACTTGAAATATACTTTCATTTCGAGTTATGCGAACACAACGCGCAAAGGTATCAAGAATGTATTCCCAGTTCTCCTTCCGGACCCAAGTTGCCAACTGCTCAACTCCCTGCACAGCCCGGAATGGATTGTGCGCCTGTTCCGCAAGAACTGCTTTGACGACATCAATGGGTACATAAACATGGTCGTTAAACCAGTTCTCCAAACGAACATTCAGGAAGTCTAGGACTCGTTGCTTTTGCACCAATCCAACTGTGACAGGTTGACTTGAAGCAACCCGGTCTATAACTGGGCGCAAATCTACTGAAGTTTGAGTATTAACCAAAATCTGTAAAATGCCTAAAGCTGTCCGCCGCAAACCGAAAGGATCAGATGTGGATTTAGGTTCCAAGCCAACCGCCAAAAGGCCTACAAGGCTATCCAACTTGTCGGCAAGCGCCAACAATCGACCAGCGTCCGAAGCAGGCAGCTTATCGCCTAAGCCAGCAGGCAGCCAATGCTCTCGAATCGCTATGGCGACCGTTGGGTCAATGCCTTCTCGCAAAGCATATTCGCGCCCCATGATGCCCTGCAATGTGGTCATTTCAATAACCATGCCCGTAGCCAAATCCGCCTTGGCGATCTGCGCAGCCTCGTGCGCGACCGGTAGTTCTGATTCCTCAAAACCGAGCAATTCGCCAAGGTCATAGATTGTAGAAGCAACGCGGTCGTTCTTGGAACGCATAGAACCTAGATCCGATTGAAATGTAAGCGACTCAAGGCGGGACAAGTACTCTCTTAGTGGTTTCTTGACATCTTCCTTGAAGAAGAAGTGCGCATCTTCAAATCGCGCGCGTAGCACTTGTTCGTTTCCATAAATCACCTTTCTTAGATGCTCACCATCGCCGTTACGGACCCCTACGAATTTGTTTAGCAGCTTCCCATCAGCATCTTCTACAGCAAAGTATCTTTGGTGTTTGCGCATTACTGTAACTAGAACATCCCGCGGTAATTCGAGATATTTTTCGTCGAAGGTGCCCAAGAATGCCTTAGGCGTTTCCACTAGATTCGCAACTTCCCGCAACAGCGTGTCATCTTTTGGAATTACGATGCCATATTCGTCGCTTAATTCCTCAATCTGATCACGAAGCTTGTGGCGGGCACCAAAGATGCCTTGCTTTTGCATCACAGACTCATATACCGACGCGTTTGGAATCTCCAATACCGGCGAACCATTCTGACGTGTTCCTCGCGTCGTATTTCCGCTGGTAACTCCTGAATATACAAATGGGATAACTGTGTCACCGAATAACGCTACAATCCAGCGTATCGGACGGCTAAAAGTCACACCGGTTTCATTCCAGCGCATAGATCGCTGAAATTTGAGCTTACCGATAAACTTCGGAATCTCTTCCGCCAGGACCTCAATTGTCGAGCGTCCTTCATTTCTAAGGTATGCGACGACATAGCGCCCACCACGAGCATTAATCTGTCTCAATTGGGAGACATCGACGCCTCTTGCCTTTGCGAAGCCTAGCGCCGCACGAGTCGGTTTTCCGGAACTATCGTAGGCACGATCAACTGGCGGTCCAATCGCATCAAAGTATTCATCTTGTTGACGGGTAGCAACATTTGGAATCCATATCGTGATGCGCCGAGGAGTTACTGAAACCTTATGCGCTACTATACCCCCACCTTCTTGGACTAGACGCAGCGAATCAAACAGCTCCCCCCAGGCAAGCTCTGTCTGTTGCCTTACATCATCCACATCATCCGCCGGCATCTCTTCGACACCAATCTCGATCAATACGTCACCGGGCAATTCAGGCGCCGGCGGCATATCCCCTGCAACTTGAGTCGGCGCGCCGCGCCATTGTTCTGCCATCTTCATTAGCGGGAAGCCAAGCGCCTCGCGCTGGGCGACATAGTGCTGGGCGATTTCCCGCGTCATCGCGCGCATGCGGCGGAAGAAATGCGCCCGCTCGGTAACGCCGATGGCGCCGCGGGTATCCAGCACATTAAACAGGTGGCTGCACTTGAGCACATAATCATAGGCGGCGATGAGCGCATCGCCTTCCAGCGCCCGCGCGTATTCGCGCTCGTAAGTATCGTAGACCGCCTTCAGCGCGGCGACATCCGCCAGCTCAAAATAATAGCGGCAATGCTCAATTTCTTCGCTGCGCATGATATCGCCATAGCTGATGCCATCCGTCCAACTGATATCCCAGGCGGAAGCCACCCCTTGCAGCGCCAGCACGATGCGCTCGATGCCGTAGGTGAGTTCAACGCTGACCGGGTCGAGGGTCATGCCACCCGCTTGCTGAAAATAAGTGAATTGGCTGATTTCCTGCCCATTGAGCCAGACTTCCCAGCCCAGCCCCCAAGCGCCGAGCGCGGGCGATTCCCAGTTGTCTTCGACGAAGCGGATGTCATTATCCCGCTGGCTGATGCCCAGCGCCGCCAGCGATTCCAGGTACAGCTCTTGCGGGTTGCCCGGCTCCGGCTTCAGCAAGACTTGATACTGATAGTATTTCTGCATGCGGTTGGGGTTTTCGCCAAAGCGCCCGTCATCGGGGCGGACAGTCGGCTCGACATAAGCGACGCGCCAAGGCTCGGGACCCAGGGCGCGCAGCAAGGTGGCGGGGTTGCCGGTGCCAGCGCCCAGCTGCACATTATAAGGCTCCCAAATCACGCAGCCCTGCGCCGCCCAAAAGTCGTGCAGCTTCAATAGTACCTGCTGGAAACTCAAAGATCTGCTCATTGGTATTCTTGGGGATTCCTGCGCTGAACTAGCGGCGTATCGCGCCCGCCAGTATAGGGGCGCGGCGGGACATTGGCTAGGGGCGCGGCAGACGCCCCTGGCGGTCATCGCGCTTAGGGGTTGGCGGTGGCTGCTTCGTCTTCCGCGGAGGCGCGGATGAAATCCTCGTGCTTGAGGCTGCTGAAAGCGCTTAGCACGGTATCCCGCGCCAGAATGTAATAGTCGGCGGTATCCGCCTTGACCACCACGCCCGCTTCCCGCTGCGCGCCGAAATCGATACGATAGCGCTCTTCTGTATAGTCGGGCGGCGCGGCGTCAGCGCCGTCTGCCAACTCAGCCGTTTCCTCGGGGGCATCGGCGCTTTCGACAAGGGCGCGATAGCGCGCATCAACAGAAACCTGCGGCGCATCCAGCTGATAGTCTGGCAGCGCCTCCCGCCCCAGCGGCTCCATCAAACGCAGGGTGGCGGCGTTGCGCAAAATGCTGGGCATTTTGGTATCTTCAAAAGTCGCGTCCGCCGGCAAATCGGCATAGGTCCAGCTCTCGCCATCGCGGCGGAAGGTGAAAGTTCCGTTGGCGTTACGCACAGAAATCTCAAGCAGATCGTCCTGCGGCACATTGACATAGCTGGTATCCACCCAGGTGGGCGCTTGCGTCGACAATTCCCAGGAGCTTAGCCCAAAGCCCAGCCAGACCTCATCTTCGCCGGCGCGGCGCGTATAGACGGTATCGACGCCGCCGCTGGCACCCAGGTAAAGCTCGGCGCGGGCGGTGCCCGTCTCAAGCGTCAGCTGGCGGCGGAAATCGTCCTCTTTGACTTCCAGCCGCGCGAAGTTCGCCGGGTTAGACGCCACCAGCCGCCGCGTATCCAACTGCTCAATTTTGCTGAGCATCTCATCCACTTTTTCGCCGTTGACGGGGAAGTCATCCGCCAGCGGCAGCACCCAGCCGTCATCGGCGCGGGCGAAGACCAAAATGTCGCCCGCCTCATCAGCGATGGTCAAACGCGTTACCTCAGCCGCCGTCATGCCCTGCAAGATGGGCGCGACCGCCCGCGTTTCCGCGCCAGAAGAGCTGACCGCCATGACTATCAGCAGGGCAAGCTGCGCCAGCAACAGCGCTATGAGATAGAGATTGCTGCGGTTGAGCATCAGGCTTCTCCTTCGCTCATTTGGGCGCTCGTTTCGCTTGTTGCCGCCGGCGGGATGAGCGGCAGCGGCTGCTCCGCCCGGCGCTGCAGCTGCCAGACGACTGCTATCAACAGCAAGCCTGCCAAGGCAACCGCATAATTGAGCAGCACCCACTGGTTCTGCCCGGCGGCGTCAATCGGCGGCAGGATGCGCGCCGTCCCGCCGCGCCCGCGCATGGACGCCAGGGACAGGTCTTCGGTGAACCACTCGATGGCGTTGGACATCAGCTCAAAATTGCTGAGGAAGCGATCGCCCGAGAAATTCAGCGACAGTTGATAGACATTGTCGTTGACAAATTCCGAGCTGCCGAGCACGATGATGCGCGTGCCGGCGGGCGACCGCGGCAGCAAGCCGATGGCTTCCGCTTCCGCCGTTTCCGCGCCTTCTGCCGCCGCCGCTTCAAATGGCGACGGCGTATCGAGAAAGGCGCTGCTGAACGCGCCTTCAACCGCCACTGCCAGCGGGAAGCGCCCCAGCGCCTCGCCCAGCGGGAAGCCCACTTGCGGATAGAGCTCGAGGTCGGGCTGCGGGTTGGCGGCAGTTGTCTCCCAGGCGCTTTCGCTGGATTGGATCAAGATGCTGACCGCGGCATCCGCCAGCGCCGTTTCGTCAATGGTCACGGGCGATGCCCAGGGCACCGTCAGCAGCGGCAGGCTGCTGACCACGGGATTGTCGACATCAAAGCCGTCCGGGCGCGCGTCAATGAAAAAGGGATAGTCCAAAGCTTGCAGCTCGGTGACGACCATATCGCCCAGGTCCCGCTGCACCTGCATCGGGAAAGGCGCGTTGCGGAAGTCCATCACCAGGCTGTCGCCGATGACGATGCCATAGCTTTCCAGCATTTCTTCGATGCCATTTTCGTTGACATCCAGCAGAAGATTGCCGACATAGGGGTCGATGCCCAGGCGATAATGCCCCGCCGCCACAATAAGCGAGCCGCCGCGCATGAGGTATTGGTCGATTGCATAGCGCTGCACATCGCTCAAGCTGTGTGGCGCCAGCAGCAGCAAGACATCGATATCGGCGGGCACCTGCCCATCCGTGAGCTCCACGCGGCGCAGTTCATACGATTCGCGCAGCAGCTCTTCCAAGATGCTGTACTGCTGCAAGCTGGGGAGCTGCTGTCCGAATTGATCGGCAGTCTGGGCGGGCGGCGTCCACAAGCCGATGACCTTCAAGAAGCCGGGCGAAGAGCGCTTTAGCGACGCCTCAACCGCATTGCGGATTTCCGCCTGGCTCAAAGCGCCGCTGGGATACAGCACCTGGGTTTCGCCGCCCGCTTCAATGACCAAATGCAAATAGAAGGTATCCGCCGAGAAGAAGCTGGCAGCCACCGGCTGAATCTGATAGCGGTCAAAAAGCTCCTGCTCGCTGATGGCGGCGTCTGGCGCCGACATATCAACCTCGGCATAGCGCACAGTTTCCGGGTTGTCCGCGGCGATTTCGCCAGTAACCTGGCGCATGATATCGCTGACTTCGCGCATAGAGTCTGGCAAAGACGTCGAAGACAGATACAGCGTCAGCGCCGCCGGCGCTTCCAGCGAGGCGAGCACCGCTTCCAAACTTTGGAAGCCGTAGACAACCCGCTGGATAGTGCTGGTGAGGTCGTATTCCAAATTGCGCAGGCGCACTTCGATGCCCAGCGGCGAATCGACCACATCAATCAAATCCGCGAAATTGAGAGTAACCGTCTGGTCGCCATAGGCAATCAGGACATCAAAATAGACATTCACCAGAGAGACGCCGCCGCGGTCATTGACTTGCAGCGGGGTCGGGCGGATGCCGTGAATTTGGTTCGCCTCCAGCTCCATTTCCGGGTCGCTGATGGGATCAACAAATTCAAGCTGCAGCCGCCCCTGCGCCGCGAGTTCATATTCGCGCAGGGTGTCTTTGATGCGCGGCACCAGCGGCGTCAGCAGCGGATGCCCGTCCTCGCTGAAATAGCCGCGGACGAGCAGCGGTTCGTTCAAGCCCGCCAGCAAATCCCGCGTAACATCAGAGAGACTGTATTCGCGGTACTGCGTCAAGTCCAGCCGGGCGGCGCTGGCTTGCGCCAGCAGCAAATTGAAGCCCAGCAAGTTCGCGCCCACAAGCGCCATGCCCAGCATGGCGTTGAAGCGATGGCGGCGCAGGTGGAGGCCACGGCTCCACCGTTTGCTGTCCAGGGACAGCGCATTAACTGTCAGGAAGAAGGCAGTCAGCGAGAGGTAATAGACAAGGTCGCGCAGGTCGAGCACGCCGCGCTCGATGCTTTCAAAGCGGCTACCAGTGCCGAACTGGCGCAGCAAATCGCCCACGGTCGCGCCGAAGAAATCGGTGATGATGGGCGAGCCAATCGCCTGGAAAAGCCCGCAGACAACAGCGGTGCCGATAAGCGCGACCAGTTGATTGTCCGTGCGGGAGGAGACGCATAGCCCGATGGCGATATAGCTGGATGCGAGCAGCAGCGATGCCAGATAGCCGCCGATGACGGGTCCCCAATCCAAATTGCCCAGCCAGCCCACGGTGATGGGCAGGAAAAGCGTCAAGCCCAGCGCCACTGCCACCAGCGCCAGCGCCGCCAGGAATTTGCCGGCTACCAACTGGCTCAAGCGCAGCGGCAAGGTCAACAGCACTTGCAAGTTGCCGCTTTCTTCTTCGCGGCTCCATTGCTGCATCGTCAGCGCGGAGACGAGAAAGATCATCAGCAGCGGCATCCAGGAGAAGAGCGCGCGCACATCGGCGATGCCGCGGGCGAAAAAGGAATCCACCCAAAAGAAGACAAAGAGCGTGAGCACCAGGAAGACGCCAACAAAAATCAGCGCCATTGGCGAGCCGAAATAGAGCTTGAGTTCTTTTCCCGTGATGGTCAGGGTCTTCTTCATCGCCGCCTCCTAGGCTGTTGTCGCCAATTGATTGAAGAAGGTTTCCAGGGTTACGCTGTCGCGCCGCAATTCCCGCAGCGCCCAATTCTGCTGGCGGGCGAGGGCAAATATGCGCGGCGTGATATCCGCCGAGCTGGTGATGCGATAGGCGGGGTAGTCATCCGCCGAGCGCAGCCGCCGCAGCCCGCTGACGCCTTTCATGCCCGCCAGCGCGCTCGCCACCGCGTCATCTTCCCGCTCCAGCACCACAGTGGCGGTATCGCTGGCGCGCAGGGCGCGCAGGCTCTGGTCAGCTTTGACTTCGCCATTGATGATGATGATGACGCGGTCGCAAAGCGCCTCCACTTCGGACAGGATATGCGAAGAAAAGAGGATGGTGCTCTCCCGCGCCAGCGATTTAATCAAGCCGCGAATCTCGATGATTTGCGTTGGGTCCAAGCCGACAGTCGGCTCATCAAGGATGAGAAAGCGCGGCTGATGCAAGATGGCTTGCGCCAAGCCCAGGCGCTGCCGCAAGCCCTTGCTGAGCGAGGCGATGGGGCGCGTCAAGAAGTCTTGTAAGCCGGTGCCATAGACAGCTTTGGAGAGCAAGCCGATGCGCGCGCTTGCTGGCAGGGCGCGCAAATCCGCCATCATTGTCAAATAGGCTTGTACCGAAAGCTCGGGATACAGCGGCGTATTTTCGGAAAGATAGCCGATATTGCTTTGGGCGGCGCGTGGGGATTCGGTAACATCCAGCCCGTCAATGCTGACGCTGCCCGCATCCGGGTGCAGGAAGCCGGTGATAATCTTGATGGCGGTGGATTTGCCCGCGCCATTAGGACCGAGCAAGCCGACAATCTCGCCCGGCTGGATATCAAAGCTGACGCCGCGCAGCGCCTCGATGCTGCCGTAGTTCTTGACAATCTCGCGCACTTCAATCATGCAATCTCTTCCCTCTCCGCCGCGGCATCAGCGGCGCGGCAAGCGCTCCGCTTCTCGCGAAACTCGACAGCAATAATAGAAATCGAACGCAAGAAGTCCATAGGGAAACTTTAAAAGAAATGTAAAATTTTGCCGGCTCAGGCTGCTGTCACGCTGACGCCCGTGCCCGCCAGGATGGCTTCAAAGCGCTCCCGCGGGAATTGGGCGCCGCCGGCATACAGCGCGTTGACCGTGCCCGCCGCCACGCCCCAACGCAGCGCCTCGCCGAGATCTTGCCCCGCCGCCAAAGCGGTGACGATGCCGGCATGCAGGCAATCGCCACTGGCGATTGGGTCGACGGGCTGTATCGCCGGCGGCGTCGCCTCCGCCACCAGCCGCTCGCTGATGAGCATTGCGCCCGCCGCGCCCAGGGAAATCACCACGATAGAGATGCCGCCCGCGACCAGGTTTTTCGCCGCCGCGACAATATCCGCCCGCGATGTCAGCCGCTGGTCCAGCGCTTCGGCGAATTCATCGCGATTTATTTTGATGGCGTAGGGCTTGGCGGCGATGGCATTTTTGAGCGCCCGCTGGCTGCTATCCACCCAGAGGCATTTGCCCAGCCGCTTGATGCGCGCCACCAAATCGCCGGGAGCCCCGTCAGGCGCGCCGACAGGCAAGCTGCCACAGAGACAAATGGTACGCGCATCGCCGCGTTGGGCGACGCGGCTGATGTCAGCCACCAGCGCCTGCCAGTCGCCCGCCGTGATGCCGCCCGCCTCGTTGATGACAGTGGAATTGCCATCGGGCGGCGCGATGATGGTGCAGGTGCGCGTCTCGCCCTCGAAAGCAGTCCACTCCGCCTCGTAGCCGGCTTCCCGCACCATAGATGCGATCATGCGCCCGGTGAAGCCGCCCAGCAAGCCCATCGCCAGCGCCTTGCCGCCCAGGATTTCCACCGCGCGCAGCACATTCAGCCCCTTGCCGCCGGGCACGGCGATGGCGCGGGGAATGCGCGAGATATGCCCGATG
>JAJDWK010000079.1 GCA_022825675.1 Anaerolineae bacterium
CTCTCCACATTAGCAGTATGCCTTATGTCTGGAGTTTAGTGCGGGCGGTTAAGCGACGTTACCCCTCCACCTTGGTTCAAGAGGGCGAGCCAAGGCTCGCCCCTACATTTCCAATTACTTTGTTGCACGTACATCTGTGCCTCTGTGTCTCTGTGTCTCTGTTGCAGTTTTCGGGCGACTCGCCGGATCCCCCCCACCGTTGGGATGAAGCGCACTGTGCGCTACGAGAAGTATATGCGCAAAAAGTACCACTCCCACAGCAGACTCGCTTTGACTTATCAAGCGGCTGCGGATACTATCGCGCTTGGCTTATACACAGCAGATTGAGACTTCACATGCAGGGAGCAGAACTGATTCAAGCCCTCCGCGGCGGGCGGCGCGTCTATGGCACGGCGATATATTCGCCATCGCCCATCTGGCCCCGGGTGGTTACCAACCTCGACCTCGATATGGTGTTCATTGATACCGAGCACACGCCGCAGGACCGCAACCAAATTTCCTGGCTCTGCGCCGCCTTCGCCGCGTTGAACCTGGCGCCGGTGGTGCGCATCCCCGAGCCGGACCCCTACCTGGCGCAGATGACGCTGGATGGCGGCGCGCATGGCATCATCGCCCCCTATATCGAAAGCCCGCAGCAGGTCATCGCCCTGGGCGGCGCTGTCAAATTCGCGCCGCTGAAAGGGGAGCGGCTGCGGGCGGCGCTGGCGGGCGAAAGCCCGCTGGAAGCGGAATTGACGGACTACCTAGCGCGGCGCAATGCCGGCAAGGCGCTCTTCATCAATATCGAGAGCGTGCCGGCGCTGGAGAATCTGGACGCGATACTCAGCCTGCCTTATATCGATTGCGTGCTGGTAGGACCGCATGATTTGTCTTGCAGCCTGGGCATCCCCGAGCAGTACGACCATCCAGATTTTGACGCGGCGATCCACACCATAATCCGCAAATCGCGGGCGGCGGGCGTAGGTGTCGGCATCCATCACAATTTTGCCCATCACGAGATTGCCTGGGTGAACGCGGGCGCCAACCTCGTCATGCACAGCTCCGACATCTCGGCGTTTAACCGCGCGCTGACGGCGGAATTCAAGCATATCCGCGCCGCTACCGGCGACAGCGGGCAGATTGTCGACGAAAATGTTCACTTCTGACAGGAATCCAGCGCATGTACAAAATCTGGTTTGAGAAGGCGGTGCCAGCGGATTTTCGGCAAATGTTCGCGCCGCTGGCTGAGGGCATCAGCCCGGGAGAGCGGGCTGCCAGCGACCCCTACCATCGGCTGGAAGAGGCGCATGCCGTTGTGGCGGGCGGGCTGGTATATGACGCGGCGGCGTTGGAGCGGGGGCAGCGCCTGCTGATTGTGGCGCGCAGCGGCGTTGGCTATGACAAGGTGGATATCCCCGCCGCCAGCGCGCGCGCTATCGCCGTGGCCAACGCGCCGGACGCGCCCACCGTCTCGACTGCCGAGCATGCAATCACGCTGATGCTGACGGTGGCGCGCAGCGTCAAACGGGTGGAGAACGCGCTCAACCGCATGTTAAAAAGCGGGACGCGCAGCAACATTTGGGGCGACTATGTCGCGCTGGAGCTGCGTGGCAAGCGGCTGGGCTTGGTCGGCTTGGGGCGCATCGGCGGGCATGTCAGCGCTATCGCCCGCGCCATCGGCATGACTGTCGCCGCGTATGACCCGCATATCAGCGCCGAGCGCTTTGCCGAACTCGGCGTTACGCGGGCGGCGACGCTGGCGGCGCTGCTGGGCAGCGCCGATATCGTCTCTTTGCATCTGCCGCTGAATGCCGAGACCGCGAAGTTGATGAATGCCGAGCGCTTCGCCCAGATGAAGGCGGGCGCGGTCTTCATCAATGTCTCGCGCGGCGGGCATGTAGACGAAGCCGCCTTGGCAGCGGCGCTGGATAGCGGGCGGCTCTTCGGCGCGGGCTTGGATGTTACCGATCCGGAGCCGCCGCTGGCGGGCAGCCCCTTGCTGGGGCGGGATAATGTCGTGATTACGCCGCATATCGCCAGCGCCACGGTGGCGGGACGCCAGCGCCTGCTGCGGCATGCGCTGGAGCAAGCGCTGCAAGTTCTGCGCGGGGAGCGCCCGCCGCATCTGCTCAACCCCGAAGTTTGGCAGGCGGTACGCGCCCGCTGGGAAGCGAACGGGGGCTGATTCATGCGCGCTTTTGAAAGTGGAAAAGCCGCCGAAGCCTACGATACGCTGGCGCCGGACGGCTCGGAGATTCGGCTGCTGCATCAACTGGGCGCGGTGAGCGTTGTGCATTGCCGCTTGCCAGTCGGCGCGGTATCCGCGCCCGTGCGGCATAAAACGGTGCAGGAAATCTGGTATTTCCTGGCGGGCGCGGGGCAGGTCTGGCGGCGGCAGGGAGAGCAAGAGCAAGTGCTGGCGGTTGCGCCCGGCATCAGCTTGACGATCCCGCTGGGCACGGATTTCCAATTCCGCAATACCGGCACCCTGCCGCTGGAATTCCTGATTGCGACCAGCCCGCCCTGGCCCGGCGCGGACGAGGCGATGCCGCTTGCGGCGGGCAAGTGGGACTTCTAGGCGGAGCAACGAAAAGGGACGCCGGCTGCTCGCCCGCGCCCCTCGCTGTTTATACGCCGCTTGAAACTTAGCCGGCGGCTTCCGCCTCAGCGGCGCTGGAGCTGCCGCCGTGCACTGTCCAATGGCTGTAGAAGCCGCGCGGACCGCGGCGTCCCCGCCGGCGCTTGGACTGCTCGCTGAAATCGGTCTCGAAGGCTTCGCGCATGCCCGCTTCATAGCGCTCGATGCCGGCGGCGACAGCGGCATTGATGCTGTCGGTGGCTTTTGCGGCCAGCTCTGAAGCGACTGCCGCTACCTCGCCCTCGTTGGCTTCGATGAGTTCCGCCACTGTCGCGCCGGCGCCCAGCGCTTCACGCAGCGCGGCGCGCTCCAAGCCCGTCGCTTCGGTGAGCATGGTGTCGAGATCCCAAGCGCGGAAGATCATCGGCAGCGGGTTATGGCGGTGCCAGGGGAATAGGCTGCGGTAGCTCTCCTGCAGGGCATCGTTGATAGTCTCTTCGAGGCTGTTGATGGTGGCAGCGGCATTTTCGTTGATGGCGTCGCTGGCATCAGCGACCATAGACGCGATTAGGCTTTCGACATCGCCGCCATTGGCTTCGACCAGCTGTGTGAGCGTGCTGCCTTCTTCCATCAGCGCGGTTCGCAGCGCCGCTTCGTCCAAGCCGGTGGCTTCTTGCAAGGCGGCTTGATTCAGCGGGATGCCGGGACCCCAGCGCATGCTGAAGCGGTGGCTGTGCAAATCGGGCGCGTCATGGGCGCTCACGCCCGCTGTCAGCAGGGCGAGCAGGACAAATAGAAAAGTAATGCGTTTGCGGGTCATGCTGTCTTCCTCCTAGTGATTCGGGCAAGGGATATGCCCTCTATTCACTTGCAGTCTAAGACAGCGCGCCGCCGAGAGTTTTGCCCGCGTGAAAACTCTGTGTAAAGATGCTGTAAAGCGCCGCTGACGGGCTTTATGCCCGCTGCTCGCCGACCACCTCGATAAATTTGATTGTCGCCTGCACACCCTTATAGAAGTTCTGCAGCAAGACATTTTCATTCGGTCCATGGGCGCGCCCGCTCTTCAGCCCATAGCTGAGGATGACGACTTCGTCAGCGACTTTCATGCACTCGAAGGTGATGGGCACGCTGCCGCCAGAGCGCTCAAAGACGGGCTGGACGCCCCAGGCATGGGCATAGGCTTCCGCCGCCGCGCGCATGGCGATGCCATCAACATCCAGCAGCACCGCCTCCGCCCCCGGCTCGCTGGGGCGCACCTGCACCGACACCGTCGCGGGCGCGATGGCTTGGATATGCGCGACCAGGCATTGCAGCACCTGCGCGGGATTTTGACGCGGCACCAGGCGGCAGGTGATTTTGGCGGTCGCGCTGGCGGGCAGCACCGTCTTCATGCCAGCGCCGGTATAGCCGCCATAGATGCCGTTGATTTCCAGCGTCGGGCGCGCGCCCAGGCGCTCCGGCAAACTATAGTCGGGCTCGCCCCAGGGCGCGGGCGCGTTGACGACATCCTGCCATTCCGCCTGTAAATAGGGCTCGACCTGCTCCAGCAGCGCCCGGTCCTGCGCTGTTACCGCATCAACATCAGCATAAAAGCCGGGCACGGCGACAGCGCCCGTTTCGTCATGCAGCCGGGCGAGGATTTCGCAAAGCGCCTGGATGGGATTGTGCACCGAGCCGCCCCAGTGCCCGCTGTGCAAATCGCTGATGGGCGCGTTGACCTGCACTTCCAAAGCGGCGATGCCGCGCAGCCCATAGGTCAGGCTCGGCTGCTCGGGCGCGAGTATCGAGCCGTCCGAAATCATGGCGATATCCGCCGCCAGCCGCTGCGGCTGCCGGGCGATAAAAGCGTTGATATTCTCCGAGCCCGATTCTTCTTCGCCTTCCAGCACCACTTTGAGGTTGACCTTGGGCGGCTCGTCCGCGGCGAGCCAGCTTTCGACCGCTTTCAAATTCGCCATCACATGCAGCTTGCTATCCACCGCGCCGCGGCAATACAAGCGCCCGTCTTTGATGGTAGGCTCAAAAGGCTCGGTTACCCAGCCGTCCGCGACTTCGGCGGGCTGCACATCATAATGGCAATAGATGAGCACTGTGGGCGCGTCCGCGCCCGCGCCCTGCCATTCGCCCAGCACCAGCGGGCAGCGCCCCTGCGGCATCAAAATCACTTCGGCGCTGGTCATGCCGATGTCCAGCATCATGGCGCGCAGCCATTCGGCGGCGCGGGCGACATCGGCGGCGTGCCGCGGCTGGGTGCTGATGGTGCGGATGCGCAGCAAGTCCTGATATTCTTCCAGGAAGCGCTCTTGATTGGCTTTGGCGTATGCGTATGGGCTGCTCATGGGGTTCTTGCCTCGTACAGTCTTCGCTAGGTAGAGCATGATACATCAAATTCCCGCGGGCAAAATGCTGGAAATAGCGCGCCCGACGCTTTAAGCGCCAGGTACACCGCGGGCACAGATGCAAGGGCGGAGATTGGACAGGGATTTTTACCACCGAGTACACCGAGAAAAGCATGAGAAAATCTCAGTAATTACAAGTAAGTAATGCGAAAACAAAATGACCTTTGTCCTAGTATCTCATACCCACACAACATCCCAAGCCGTAGGGGCGAGCCTTGGCTCGCCCCTACATTTCCAATTACTTTGTTGCACGTACATCTGTGGCTCTGTTGCAACGACGGGCGACCCACCGGGTCGCCCCTACCGATGGGATGGAGTACGAGCATTGCGCCAATGAAGCCATTCTATTTTTGCATAACTTACTTGCATTTACTTCTGTGTTCTCTGTGGTGAAAAACCTGTGTCGTGTTTGCTGAGAAAACACCTCCATTACGAGTTGCGCCTTTCGGGCGCGCCATTATAGTCAGCGTATCCCCTTCAACTTACAGCCTCAGAACATGTACCCAATAAACAGTATGCTAGTCTCCGCCCCCCCCCCCGAATGAATGTTCTAAATTAAAATATGAGGTATTATTATGAGCGCCCCCTATTCTGGGGGCGTTCCCAATTTTGAGAACCGCAGCCTCTATCACGGCGACAACCTCGATTTCCTGCGGGGGATGAACAGCGAAACGGTGCATCTCATCGCCACCGACCCGCCTTTTAACAAGAACCGCGATTTCCACGCGACTCCCGACAGCCTGGCGCGCGGCGCGCGCTTCAAAGACCGCTGGCGCTGGCACGAAGATGTGCATGAAGAGTGGACGGACAGCATCATTGATGACTGGCCCGCCGTCTGGGAAGTCATCCTGGCGGCGCGGGCGGCTTATGGCGATGACATGGGCGCGTTTTTGTGCTGGCTGGGCGTGCGGCTGATGGAGATGCACCGCGTGCTGCGGCGGGATGGCAGCATCTATTTGCACATCGACCATACGGCGCATGCCTATGTCAAATGTTTGATGGACGCGATTTTTGGCTGGAAGAATTTCCAGAACGAATTAGTGTGGTGCTACAGAGGCGGAGGCGTTCCCAAGAAAGCATTTGCTCGCAAGCATGACACCTTATTGTTCTACTCAAAAAGCAATAATTGGCAATTCAATAAGCAGTATATGCCATATTCTGAGGCAAGTACAAAATTAGTTAGCTCTCGAGGCGGTGTGAGTATTGATGGCAAAGAGCGCAATTTAGCGCGTGGTGCAGCGATGACTGATTGGTGGTCAGATATTAATTCGCTGCAAACATGGTCTCCAGAACGCACCGGCTACCCCACACAAAAACCACTTGCCCTCTACAGGCGCATCATCAAAGCCAGCAGTCAAGAAGGCGACATCGTGCTGGATCCCTTCTGTGGCTGCTCGACCACACCTGTCGCTGCTGAGCAGTTAAATCGTCAATGGGTAGGCATGGATATTTGGGACGGAGCTATAGAGCAAGTAAAGGATCGACTGCGCGAAGAGTGGCTTGTTACACCTGATGATGCCGAGACTCGGATGTTTCCGCATGTTGTACAAATTACAAGTTCTCCACCAATCCGGACCGACGGCAACGAAGTCGCCGCGCCTACCTTGCGCTTGAAAGTCCAGCGGCCGCAAGCGCCCTGGCAGCGCATGACGCATCGGCAGATGGTGCGGCTGCTGGCGCAGGCGCAGGCGTCCAGCGGCGGCGTCATCTGCGCCGGCTGCGGGCGCGTGCTGGAACCCGACTTCATGCAGCTGGACCATATCCAGCCCAAAACCGATGGCGGCGCCAACCACATCACCAACCGCATCCTGCTCTGCGGACCTTGCAATCGGCGCAAGCGCAATTATTTCACGCTTGCCGGCTTGTGGCGCGAGAATAAGAAAAAAGCGATTGGCTGGATGAAAGACGAGAGCCGGGCGAAACTGGCGCGCGAAGACGCCCGCGCTAAAGCGGAATGGGCGCGCGATCATTTCCACACAGAAGAATGCCAGGCGCTGCTCGGGGGGTAGCCTGCCAGTGTCTTCGCTGTGCTCGGCGCTAAAGTTTTTGCGCGATTTCATGTCCATAGCCCGCGCTAGTAATCTCAACAAAACTGTAGCATGATGGCAGCATCTCCAAAGCAATCGAAAAGATCCCCCTCACCATGACATTCCAAGACCTCAAGCTAAACGGCGCGATGGCGCGCGCGGCGGCAGCCGTCGGCTATACCGCGCCAACGCCGATACAAGTACGCGCGATCCCGCCTATATTAGACGGGCGCGACATCATCGGCTGCGCCCAGACGGGCACGGGCAAGACCGCCGCCTTCGTCTTGCCTATCGTGCAGCTGCTGGCGCCCGCCCGCGGCAAGCGGCATATCCGCGTGCTGGTGCTGGCGCCCACCCGTGAATTGGCGGCGCAGATTGACGAAGAATTCGGCAAATTCAGCCGCCAGCGCGGCTTGCGCCATGTGGCGATATTCGGCGGCGTCGGGCAGCAGCCGCAAGTTGACGCCCTGCGGCGCGGCGTCGATATCGTGGTGGCGACGCCAGGCCGCCTGCAAGATTTGATGAACCAGGGCTATATCAAGCTGGGCAATGTGCAGCATTTTGTGCTGGACGAAGGCGACCGCATGCTGGATATGGGCTTCATCCACGATGTCAAGCGCATCATCAAAACCCTGCCGCGGGCGCGCCAGACCATGCTCTTCAGCGCGACAATGCCGCAGGCGATCCAAGAGTTGAGCAAGAGCATGCTCACAGCCCCGGTCAAAGTCGAGGCGAGCCCGCAGGCGACAACTGTCGAGGGCATCGCCCAATCCATCTATTTTGTGGAAAGCGGCGACAAGCGCGCCTTGCTGAAAAGCATCTTAAACGACCCGGCATCCCAGCGGGTGCTGGTCTTCACACGCACGAAGCACCGCGCCAACACCCTGGCGCGGCAGCTCAACCGCGCGCAGATAGCGGCGGAAGCGATTCACGGCAACAAATCCCAATCCGCGCGCACGCGGGCGCTGGCGCAGTTCAAATCGGGCAAAACTGCTGTCTTGGTCGCCACCGATATCGCCGCCCGCGGCTTGGATATCGACGCGGTGACGCATGTCATCAATTTTGACCTGCCCAACATCCCGGAAAGTTATGTGCATCGCATCGGGCGCACCGCCCGCGCCGGCGCCAGCGGCATCGCCTATTCTTTCTGCGATGTCAACGAGCGCAAGTACCTGCGCGAAATCGAATCGCTGATACGCCAGCCGATTGAAGTTGTCGCCGAGCACCCTTATGCGTCGGCGCTGCCGGCACCAGCGCCCGCGCCCGCGCGCAAAGCCGCCAGCAGCGGCAATCGCCGCCGCCGCCCGCGCCGCCGCCGCTAAGCCAAGCGGTACATGGGCAGGGCAATTGCATTAAAAAAGACATTCGCCACAACGAGCGGAATCCAACGCAAATGTAACCACCGAGATACACCGAGAAAAGCATGAGAAGCCTCTTTAAATCTATTCTCGGTGTCCTCAATTTCCCTTACTGTTCTCGGTGGTAAGGTCTGTGTACAGACTCCCCTGATAAATGAAGAAGCAAAGAGCGATTTCAAGAAAAAACTTTGCGCCCTTTGTGTCTTTGTGGTGAATACATATTTGATGCAATCGCCAGGGGGACAAGGCGAGCGCGCCCTTCAAAACCTGCCGCGATACGCTAAGATGGTGGCGGCACAGTCGACATAGGGGAGCGCAACTATGCGAGTGTTTATCGCGGGCATTGACGGCTATCTCGGCTGGTCGCTCGCCATCCATTTGAGCGCGCACGGGCACCAGGTGGCGGGGGCGGATATGCTGCTGCGCCGCCAGTGGGTGGCGGAAGTCGGCGGCATCAGCGCCTTGCCCATCGCCAGCCGCGACGAGCGCCGCCGCGCCTATCACGATGCCTTTTCCCGCCCGCTGGATTTCCGCGTCGGCGATTTGACCGACTACAGCTTTGTCCAAGACTGCTTCCGCGAATTCCAGCCCGAGGCGGTTGTGCACCTGGGGCAGATGCCCTCAGCGCCCTATTCCATGATGGACCAGGCGCATTGCGTTTGGACGCAGCGCAACAATGTCGTCAACAATTTGAACCTGCTTTGGGCGATTAAAGAAATCGTGCCGGAGGCGCATCTGCTCAAATTGGGCACGATGGGCGAATATGGCACGCCCGCTGTCGATATCCCGGAAGGCTTTTTTGAGGTCGAGTTCCGCGGGCGCAAGGACCGCCTGCCCTTCCCGCGGCAGGCTGGCAGTTGGTATCACCAGAGCAAAGTGCATGATTCGCACAATACCCATTTTGCCGCCAAGATTTGGGGCTTAAGCGCCACCGATATCATGCAGGGCGTGGTATTTGGGGCGCATATCGCCGAGATGGGGGCGGACCCGCGCCTGCAAACGCGGCTGGACTTTGACCAGTGCTTCGGCACTGCCATCAACCGCTTCTGCTGTCAGGCGGTCATCGGGCATCCGTTGACGCTTTTTGGCTTGGGCAAGCAGAAGCGCGGCTTCCTGCCGTTGGCGGATGCGATGGCATGCCTGCGCCTGGCGCTGGAGAACCCGCCCGCGCGCGGCGAATACCGCGTGTTTAATCAATTTGAGAACGCCTATTCCATCAGCGAATTGGCGGATTTGGTGCAGTCGGTCGCGGCGGATATCGGCTTGTCGGTGGACATCCGCCGCTATGACAACCCGCGCCACGAAATGGAAGAGCATTATTATCAGCCGGACCGGCAGCATTTGCTGGACCTGGGCTATCAGCCGAGCCGCGATATGCGCGCGGTGGTGGCGGGCATGCTGCGCGCATTGCGGCAGCACAAGGCGCGCATCAAGGCGCATGAAGCGGCGCTGATTCCCGACATCCGCTGGGATGCCAGCCGCCGCCGCTCGGAAGTTATCGGATGACGGCAGCGCTGCGGGCGCTGCCCCAGGACCGCGGGTGGCGCGCCTTCGCCGGGCTTTTCTGCGCCGCGCTGATGCTCTTCGCGCTGCATGCCTTCAACAGCCCCGCCCCCGCAATTGACCGGCACTTTGGCGATACCAGCATTTCGCTCGCCGCCGAGCGCGCCTGGAGCTTCTTCCCTGGCGATTGCGTCACCGCGCGCTGGCGGCTGGAAGGCATCCAATCGCTGTATATCGCAGGGGCGGGCGCCATCGGCTGGGGCGAGATGCCCTTCTGCCCCGCTATCAACGACAGCGGGCTGCTCTTCGAAATCACGGCGGAAGATGGCGTCTACCGCGCCCTGACACTGCCGATACACTATCTGCCGGAGTTGCTTTTTTATCTCTGCGGCTTTTTGGGCGCGCTCGGGGCGCTGCCGCTGGCGCTCTATCTCGTCTATCGCAACAATCTTGATGCGCCGCTGCCATGGGGCTGGCTGGCGGCGGCGCTGATGCTTTTGGCGGTATTTGGCGCGTGGCAGCGCCTGCAGCCGGTCAGCAAGCCGCAGCTGGATGCCGCCAGCGGCGGGCTGACGCTGCATTTCTGGGCGGAGCAGGACCGCATCCTCTTCCCGCATGAATGCGTCGCGGTCGGCTGGTCGGCGGTGGGCGCGGCGTCAGCGCGCTTTAATGGCGTAGAGTATCGCGGCGGCGACAACCCGGTCCGCGCCCGTCATTGCGCCGAAGCTGGCGCCGCCGCCACGCTGGAGCTGGTGGATAGCGCCGGGAACAGCGAAAACTATGCGCTGCCGCTGCCGGCGCTGTTCCCGGGTTTGGCGCGGGCGCCCGCCTTTATCTACCTGTCGCTGCTGGGCATCGCGCTGGGCATCGCCATCTACGCGCCTTTATGCTGGCGGCTGCTGCGGGAGCGGCGCGGCGGCATTCCGCGGGCGGACATTGCCGCCCTGCTCGGCTGTTTCTTTTTTGTATTGCTGCTTTATCTGCCCTTCGGTTTTGAGAGCGCCGGGCATTGGGAAGAGTGGATACTTCACGGCTATGCCGAAGGCGGCGGCTTGAGCTTCTACCGCGAAGAAACGGTATCGCGCTTTTTTGTGGCAATCCCGCATACGCTCGCCTATCTCATCAGTTCTGAGTCTTTCTTCGGTTATCACCTGGTGAACTTTTCGCTGTACACGCTGGAAATGGCGCTGCTTTATGGCATTTTGCGGCGGCTGGGCATCGTGCCCGCCTACGCCTTCTTGATGACAGCTTTGTTCCTGGTCTATCCGGTCAATTCGGCGCTGATGACGACGCGCCGCCTGCCCAAAAATTTCAGCGTGATGACCTTGCTGCTGGCGACGTATTGCATGCTCGCCTATTGCCAAAAGCCGCAGCGGCTGACGCTGCTCGGCGTTTGGCTGGCGCTGATGTACAGCGTCAACAGCAATGAGACCGGCTTCGCGGTCATCCTGTTTGTGCCGCTATTGTGGTGGCTGCGCCCGCGGGCATGGAGCGCCCGCAACCTCACTCTGACCGTCAGTTGGTATTTGGCGCCCGCTTTTAAGATTGGCTATTTCATCCTGCTGCTGCTGACAAATCGTGATTTCTATCAAAGCGGCTTGCTGCAGCCCCAGGCCGGCGGGCAAGCGCCAGCAGCCAGCGCCATCGAGATTTTCACGCAAGTGATGCGCGAGGTCTTTTCCCAAACTTTTATTGAGGGCTGGCGCGGGGCGCTGGCGGCGCTGCCGGGCAATGCGCATTTGCCAAGCGCCGCGCTGATGACCGCCCTGGTCGCCGCGGCTGCCCTCTACCTTTTGCGCGCAGCAGCCAGCGGCGCTATCAACCGGCGGGAGAGCCGGCAGACACTGCTGGGCGGGCTGCTTGTCATCGGCGCGTCTGTTGGCATTTTGATGTGGTTCCCGCTCTATCGCAACGACCCCTGGCGCATGTATTTGGTGGTGCCGGTGGGCGCGGCGGTCGCCGCCGTCAGCCTGTTGATGCTGCTCGCCCAGCGTTTCATCCGCCCGCGCTTCCGCGCCTATGCGGTGATTGCCGCTTGCCTGCTGCTGATGTTTCCAGCCGCCTCCCGCCTGGCGCTGCAATTAGATGGCTTCACGCAGAGCGCGGCGGCTAAAGCCGGCATTTTGCGGCAGCTTGTGCGGCAGGCGCCAGCGCTGGCGGCGGATGTACACATTGCCATCCTCACCGATATGAGCAATGAAGAGCTGCATGAAAAAGGCATCTTCGAGCTACTCAACCATGATATGGTGAACAGCGCGCTCTATGTACTTTATGGCGGGGCGGGACCCGAAGCTGCCTATTTCTGCAGCGAGCGCCTATATTGCGGCGAGTTCAGCGGCGGCGAGACGCTCTTCAGCGCGGCGGCAGTTGACGACCTGCTGGCGCGCACGCTCGTCTTCCTGCTGCATCAGGACTTGACTGTCGAGCTGCTGGTTGACCCGGCATCAGCATTGGGGCTGGAGAGCGGTATCGCCTATGAAGCCCGCCAGCTCTACACGGCGGGGGCGCCGCTGCCGCCGCGCATCGAGACGATGTTGGGCGCGGCGGAAACCTAGCGGCATTATATTGGAGGCGAACTAGATGAACCAAACGGGGGCAGGCAGGACGCGCCAACCAGTGCTGCTGATAATTTTAGACGGCTGGGGCATGCGCGCGGCGGAAGCCGGCAACGCGGTGGCGCTGGCGCAGACGCCGCGCTATGACCAGTGGCTGAAAACGCGGGAGCGCGCCATCATACATACTTCGGGCGAGCATGTCGGCTTGACGCCCGGGCAGATGGGCAATTCGGAGGTCGGGCACCTCAACCTGGGGGCGGGGCGCATCGTCTACCAGGATATTTCCCGCATCGCCAATGCCATCGCCAGCGGCGCATTGGCGCAAAACCCCGCATTGCTGGCTGCCTTCGCGGCGCTCGAAGCGGGCGGCGGCAAGCTGCATCTCATCGGCTTGCTGGGCACTGGCGGCGTACACAGCCACAGCGATCATCTTTATGCCCTGCTGGATATCGCCGCCGCCCGCGGCATCGACCCCGTCCTGCATATCATCACCGACGGGCGCGACAGCCCGCCGCGGCAAGGCATTGACTTCTGCGCCGAGCTGGTAGCGGAGCTCGCGCGGCGCGGCTGCGGGCGCATCGCCACTGTCAGCGGGCGCTATTATGCGATGGACCGCGACCGCCGCTGGCAGCGCAGTCGCGCCGCCTATGAGGCGATGGCTTTCCGCCGCGGCGACCGGCGCGCCGCCGATGCCATGACGGCGATTCGGCGTGCCTATGCCGAGGGCATCGGCGACGAATTCATTCCGCCGACTGTCATCGAGGGCGCGGGGGAGCTGGGCATCGCGGCGGGCGATGCGCTGCTGTGCACGAACTTCCGCGCCGACCGCATGCGCCAGCTCTGCCAGGCATTTGCCACGCGGGATTTTGATGGCGCCGAGCATTTTGAAGCGCCGCCCGCGCTGCGCCTGCTGACGATGACAGAATATCAGGACGGGCTGACGCCGCATATCCTCTTCCCGGCGCAGCTGCTGCGCATGACCCTGGCGGAGACCTTAAGCGCGGCGGGCATGACGCAGTATCACACGGCGGAAACGGAAAAATACCCGCATGTTACTTTTTTCTTCAACGGGCGCAACGAAGCGCCATTCCCCGGCGAAAGCCGCCATATTGTGCCGTCGCCCAAGGTCGCCACTTATGACCTGCAGCCAGCGATGAGCGCGCTTGAGCTGACCGAAGCGACGCTGGCGCGCCTGCGCGCTTATGCTGATGATTTTCTGCTGGTCAACTTCGCCAATCCCGACATGGTTGGGCATACCGGTTCGCTGGAAGCGGCGGTGGCGGCGGTGGAAACGGTGGACCGCTGCGCGGGCGCGCTGGTGGACGCGGCGCTGCAAAAAGGCGGTGCCGCCATCGTCACCGCGGACCACGGCAATTGCGAGCGCATGCGCGATGCCATCAGCGGCGAGCCGCATACCTATCACACCGCGGGGCCGGTGCCGCTCTTCCTCATCGACGACAGCTATGCCTATGATTTGCGCAGCTGGGGGCGGCTGGCGGATGTGGCGCCGACGGCGCTGGACCTGCTGCAAGTCCCGCAGCCGCCGGCAATGACGGGCAGCAGCCTTATCCTCCGCGCCCGCCCGCTGCGCTAAGCCCCCAGCTTGCGCTGGAAGAAGGTTACCATCTCGTCAAAGGCGTCAGCGGCGACATCATCGCGGTTCATAGCGCCATCCGCCAGCATAAAGCCATGCGGCTGATTGGCGTAGACTTTCAGCTCAAAGTCTTTGCCCGCCGCGCCCAATGCGGTCGCATAGGCATAGATGCTGGCAATCGGGCTGGGGCGGTCCAAGGTGCCGTGAATAATCAGCATCGGCGCATGTAACTGGTCGATGACATCCGCCGGCGCCACCGGGTTGGCGCTGTTGGGGAAGCCATACCAGGCGACGCCCGCGGCGAATGCCTCAATTTGCGGCAGGAAGAGCATCGTATAGCGCCCGCCAGCGCAGAAGCCGGTCAAGCCGATGCGCGCCGCGTCGACATCATCACGGGCGCTGAGGACGTCGACGCTATCCAGCAGCAGCTGCATCACCAGCTCGTCCGCGGGGCTGCTCTCAAAAGTTTGCCAGCCGATGGCGAGCACAACAAAGCCCTGCGCGGCAAAGTCTTCGGTCATCTCGCGGTAGCCGGGCTGCAAGCCGCGGAAGGAATGTATCAGCACCGCCGCCGGGTAGACGCCGTCCGCCGCGGGATAGGCGAGGTAGGAGGCATAAGCCTGCCCGCCGCTCATCACATCCAGGTCTTCGCTGACTATCGGCAGCGCGTCGTCATGCGCCAGCGCCGTCAACGCGCTGAAGAACAGCGCCAATAGCAGTACCAGATATTTTATTTTCACGGATTTCTCCTTATCATCTCCTCGTTGGGAAGCAAGCGTGAACAGCATAACGGAATCTCAGCGGATTTCAACGGATGGCAGCGCATCAGAAAAGCGAGACCTTGAGCCGAGAAGCGAAGCTGCAAGCCCTGCGCGAGCGCCCCGAAGTGCCCGTGTTGATTATCGGCGGCGGCATCAACGGCATCGGCGTCTTGCGGGACCTGGCGCTGCAAGGCCTGGATGCGCTGCTGGTCGAGCGCGGCGATTTTGGCAGCGGGGCGAGCGCCGCCTCGTCCCACATGCTGCATGGCGGGCTGCGCTACCTGGAAAATGGCGAGTTCCGCCTGGTCAACGAGGCGCTGCACGAGCGCGACCGCATGCTGCTTAACGCGCCGCATTATGCCCAGCCGCTGCGCACCACTATCCCGATTTTCCGCTGGTTTTCCGGCTTGTTTAATGCGCCGCTAAAGTTCCTGGGCGCGCTTGACAGCCCCGGCGAGCGCGGGGCGCTGGTCATCAAAATCGGGCTGACGCTTTACGATTTCCTGGCGCGCCACGGGCGGACGCTGCCGCGGCATGAATTTCGGCTGCGGGCGGCGGCGCTGCGCGAATACCCGCGGCTGAACCCGGCGCTCGTCTGCGCCGCCAGCTATTATGACGCCTGGATGCCCAGCCCCGAGCGCATCTGCCTGGAGCTGGCGCTGGATGCCGAAGCGAGCGGCAGCGGCGCGCGCGCCCTCAATTATATGCGGGCGCTGGACGCGGGGGCGGACGCGGTGCTGCTGCGTGATGAGCTGAGCGGGGAAACTTGCCGCGTCACGCCCCAGGTGGTGGTGAACGCCGCCGGACCGTGGATCGACCAGGTGCAGGCGCATTTGGGACGGGCGGGGCAGCGCTTCATCGGCGGCACCAAAGGCTCCCACCTGATGCTGGACAATCCCGAACTGCTGGCGGCGCTCGGCGACAGCGAAATCTTCTTTGAAAACGAAGACGGGCGCATCGTGCTGCTCTTGCCTTTTTTCCAGCGCGTGATGATTGGCACCACCGATATCCGCCTGGACGAGCCCGATGAGGCGGTCATCACCGATGCCGAAATCGACTATCTCATCGCGATGGTGGGCAGGGTCTTCCCCGATATTGCTGTCGAGCGCTCGCAGATTGTGTTCAGCTTTTCCGGCGTCCGCCCGCTGCCGTACAGCGATGCTGGCGCTGATGGCAAGCCGGGGCAAATCAGCCGTGACCACAGCATCCGCAGCCTGCCAGCCACTGCCGAGCGGCGCTACCCGATTCACGCGCTCATCGGCGGCAAATGGACGACCTTCCGCGCCTTTGCCGAAGAAGCGACTGACCTCGTCCTGCGTGACCTGGGGCGGCAGCGCCGCGTTGATACCAAAAACAGCGCCATCGGCGGCGGGCGCGGCTACCCCACTGGCGCGCAGGAACGGGCTCAATGGCTGCGCGAGAGGCAACACGAAACCGACCTGCCCGCCGAGCGCCTGGCAACGCTATTCGAGCGTTATGGCACGCGGGCGGCTGATTTCGCCCGCTTCATCGCCGCGGGGCAAGACCGCCCGCTGGCGCATGCGCCCAGCTACAGCCAGCGCGAAATCGAATGTATGCTGCGTTATGAAATGGTGGCGCGGCTGGATGACCTGCTGCTGCGCCGCAGTTTAATCGCGATGTTGGGCGGGGCAAAGCGCGCTTTGCTGACGGAAATGGCGGCGCTCTGCGCCCAGACGCTCGGCTGGACGGCGGCGCGCCAAGCGCAAGAGATTGAGCACGCCGCCAGCATCTTACGCGACAAACACCGCGTGAAGCTCTAAGCGACTTCGACCGCCGTGCCGCTGGCGGTAACCATCAGCATGCTGCCATTTTGTCCGACAGTCTCATAATCCAGGTCGACGCTGAGGATGGCGTTAGCGCCCAGCAGCTGGGCATTGGCTTGCATTTCATTTAAGGCGATGTCCTTCGCCCGCCGCAATTCTTCTTCGTAGGCGCCGGAACGCCCGCCGACAATATCGCGGATGCCGGCGAAGATGTCTTTGAACATATTCGCGCCCATAATCGCCTCGCCAGTGACGATGCCCAGGTAATTCTCGACGGTCATGCCTTCGACACTTGGGGTTGTGGTTACAATCATGCGTTTGAGTTTGTTGTCCATTTTTGTCTCCTTGCTGATTTGCCATCATCATACAGCCCGATTGCGCCTCGCGCTAGGCGCTGCATACAAGGGGCAGGGCAATCGCATCAAGTATTATTCACCACAAAGACACAAAGGGCACAAAGATTTTAAGAGGCTTCTCATGCTTTTCTCGGTGTATCTCGGTGTATCTCGGTGGTTATATTCGCGTTAGGTTTCGCCTGTTTTGGCGAATGTCTCTTTTAGTGTAATTGCCCTGGATGCGACCCGCGAGCTTGCGCCCGTTTCAAGCATCCCGCAACAGGCGCTGCAAGATTTGCGCCGCCGCCGCGCGGGGCGAGGTCTCGCCCGCCAGCACCGCCGCTTCCGCCTCGTGAAAGGCAGCGCGCAGCGCGGGCTGCTCGTGTAAGGCGCGGCGCAGCTCCGCCTCCAGCGCGCTGCGCAGCCAGGCGCGCCGCTGCTGACGCCGGCGCTGGTCAAACGCGCCGCTGTTCTGAGTCTCCGCGCGGAATTCGCTGATGCGCTCCCAGATGTCGGCGATGCCGGCGCCAGTCATCGCGGAGGCGGTGTAGGCGCGCGTCCGCCAGCCAGGCGTCGCGGGCGCGATATACCGCAGCGCCCGGCTGTACTGCGCCTGCGCCGCCGCCGCCGCCGCCAAGGTCTCGCCATCGGCTTTGTTTATCAGCAGCGCATCGGCGATTTCCATGATGCCTTTTTTGATGCCTTGCAATTCGTCGCCAGCGCCCGGCAGCACAATCAGCAGCAGAAAATCCACCAGCCCGCGCAGCGCCACTTCGCTCTGCCCCGCGCCGACGGTCTCGATAAGGATGACATCGTAGCCAGCGGCTTCGCAGAGCAGCATCGCATCGCGCGTGCCAGCGGCGACGCCGCCCAATATGCCGCCAGTCGGGCTGGGGCGGATGAAAGCGCCATCCGCGCGCGCCAGGCGCTCCATGCGCGTTTTGTCGCCGAGGATGCTGCCGCCGCTGAAGCCGCTGCTGGGGTCAATCGCCAGGACGGCGACCCGCTGCCCGCGCTCGATAATAAAGCAGCCGAGCGCGTTGATGAAGCTGCTCTTGCCCACGCCGGGCGCGCCCGTCACGCCGATGCGCATGGCGCCGCCGCTGTGCGGCAGCAGGCGCTCCAGCAGCGCCCGCGCATTCTCTTGATGCGCCGCCGCCGTACTCTCCACCAGGGTGATGGCGCGGGCGAGCGCGCCGCGGTCCCCCGCCAGCAGCGCCGCCGCCAGCGCCGTCAGCTCTCGCTGGGATTTACTATCAGAGCTGGACATCAGCGCTCCATTAGCAGAAATGGACACTGTCTACTATTGTAACAGCTGTAGCAGCGGCGGAAGCGCTAGCGCGTATGCGCAGCGCCCAGTTGGTCATACAAAATGTGTATCCCGCGGGCGACTTAGCGCCGCGCCTCTGCTACACTCGGCGCGGGAAGGGAAGGCGCTATGCTGGACCGATATTTCTACACCTTTCACAACCCGGCGGGCAACCGCGCCCTGCGCGGGAGCGGGCGCTTCCCCGATGTGCTGACTGTCGATGTGCCGCTGCGGGGGGTGCCCGCCTGGGCTGTCGGCTACGCGATGGAAACTGCCGTTTGGCATGTTGTGCTGCGCGATGGCGCCCTGCAGGTGATTGAAGTCGCGCCTGACGGGGAAGCGCGCTCGCTGGCTTATGCGCCGGGCTGGTTCGCGGGCGGGCAGCCGCCGCTGGTCGGCGTTTCGATGGTGGAAGGCACCTATGTCATGCGCAGCGATGACAGCGTCTCCCCCCAGTCCCATCCGATACCGGTCAACGATTTTGAAGTGCTCTACATCAACCGCGCTGGCGACCTCGTCTTAAGCCGCGAGGAAGGCATCGTGGCGCAGCTGCCGGCGGCGGCAGCGCCCGCTGCCCGCCTGGTGATGAACCGGGCGGGGCAAGTGGCGCTCTACGCCCGCAGCGGGCTGGGCGAGCGGCAAGCGAGCGCGCTGCTGATTTTGCAGGCGCGGGACAGCGCCATCCGCCTCTTGAGCCGCCGCGATTTGCCCGGCGCTGATGTCTATGCCGGCAATGCGCCGTTCTGGGCGGATATCGACGGCGATGGCAACGAAGACCTGGTCACGACAGTCACCGGCGGGGCGCTGGGGGCGCGGCTGCGCGCCTATCTCTGGGATGGCGGCGCGATCCGGCAAGAAGTGGACGGACCCGCGGGGCAGCGCCGGCAGCAGCTGGCGGCGGCGGCTTTCGCCGCGGATGGCGCAGTAGAAGTCGCGGCGCTCTCGGCGGCGGCTGGCGGCGGACAGATGGAATTCTTCCGCTATCAGGCGGGGGGGCTGCGGCGGCTGGCGGCGCTGCCGGGGCTGACAGCTCAAGCCCGCGGCGACTGCAATTTTGACAGGGCGGCGGCTGGCGATTTTGATGGCGATGGCATGCCCGAAGCGCTGGCGATGGACGACACCCGCCAGCGGATTGTCGCGGTGCGGCGCTGCCCTACTGGGGCGGAAGTCGCCTGGCGCTTAAACGCTGAGGCCGAAATTGTCAGCAATTTCGCGCCGGTGGAATTGCTGGATAGTGGCTTGGGCTTGGCGGTTGGCACGGCGGATGCGCGCCTGCGCGTCTGGCTGCCGCGGCTATAGGGCTATAGAGTAATCGCCATCACATCAAGCACGGTGTCGATAGGCGTGAAAATGGTGGCGCGGCGCGAGCCCGCGAAGAGCAGCCCAACCGCCTTGAGGCTGTCGCGCTCCATAATCAGCGCGCCAGAATCACCACCTTGGCTCATGGGCGAGGCGATAACCTGCCCGACAAAGCGGGCGGACTGCTCCTTGCCATAAGCCACATCAACGGTGGCGTTAAGCAGCGTTACCGTGCCTTCGGTATAGCCAGTCGTGCGCCCATGCTTGCGCACTTCCATGCCCAGCTGCGGGACGCGGGTGCCATTGGGGCGCCCGATTTCGGCGATTGCCTGTTGGAAGAGCATGGGATTGTTCGGGCGGGCGAGCGCCGCATCCACGCGGTTGGGATAAATCGGAATATCTTCCGACTGCGCCTTGGGCGCGGCAACGCTGGTCAAGCGCTTGGAAGAGCCGCTGAGCTTCGCCGCGAGGTTGCCCACGCTGGCGAACAGCTCCACAATATCACAGCCGCCCGGCGGGAACAGCGGCGGCAAAGATGGCGGCGTCGGCGGTCCCGAGCCGTAATCGCGATAGAAGCGCAGCTGCTCATAACGATGCAGCTTCGCCACAACATCGTCGGGCTTGACGCCGTGATCGGTCGGTCCCGGCTGCAGGATGGCATCGCCGATTTCGGCTTCGTTGCTATCCGCCAGCACATGATTGTTGGAAAGCAGCAGCGGCTCGCCCGATTCCCGGTCAAAGACAACCGCGCCCAGGGTGCCGGCGGTAACGCGGAAATGCCCGATGCTGACGCCCGCCGGGATATTGGGGCGGAAGCGGTCACGCGGGTCGACCAGCGCTTCCAGCCGTCCGATTTCGACGACATCGGTGCGGGCGCCATTAACATCGGGCGGGACCAGGTCCTCAGCGCTTAAGGCTTCGACCGGCTTCTTCTGCTCGACCAACACGGTTATTGCAAGCTGGTCGGTTGCCCGTTCTTTGAAATTGCGATAGCCGACGCCGACGCCGACCACGCCGCGCCGCCGCAGCAAATCCGCCTGGGAGCGGCGCTGCGCCTCCAGCATTTGACGGAAAATATCCAGCGACATGCCAAGCTGCCCTCAATGCTACCCGCGATTGCCTGCAACATAGTATACAAGTGAATGCCGCCGAGGCATAACAGAAGTCGCGCGGGGGCGCGGCGATTGCCCCAAATTTTATTCACCACAAAGACACAAAGGGCACAAAGTTTTTCTTGAAATAGCGCTTTGTTACTTCATTTATCCGGACAGTCTGCACACAGCCCATACCACCGAGAACACAGAGGAATATTGAGCATACCGAGAAAAGATTTTAAGAGATTTTCTCATGCTTTTCTCGATGTATCTTGGTGTACTCGGTGGTCGCAATTCCTGTCGCATCGCCGCTGATGCCAATTTTGATGCGATTGCCCTGCGCACGGGGGCGCGGCGATTGCCCTGCTATTGGGGGCTGAGGGTCTTCAAGCCGCTGCCGGTGAATGCCAGTATCAGCGGGGCGGACTTGCCCAGGCGCTCGGCGATATGGGGCAGGGCGGCGGCGGCGATGGCGCTGGTCGGCTCCACCATGATGCCTTTTTTATGCAGCTTGGCTTGCGCCGCCAGGATTGCCTCATCCGCCAGGCGCAGGGCGAAGCCGCCACTGGCGCGCAAAGCGCTGAGAATCTGCTTGCCGCGCACGGGCGCATCCACCAGGATGCCATCGGCAACGCTGGGCTGGGCGGCAATGGCGGGCGGTGCCGCGAGATTTTGCTCCCAGGCGCGCGCAATCGGGTCGACGCCAGTTGTTTGCAGCGCAATCAAACGCGGCAAAGTTTTGATGCAGCCAGCCGCTTGCAGCGCCTGGAAGCCGCGCATAAGCCCGAGGAATAAGCCGCCATGCCCGACCGGCAGCGCGATGGCGGCGGGTGCCCGCCCCCCCAGCTGCTCCCAGATTTCCCAGGCGGCGGTCTGCTGCCCCAGCAGGAAATAGGGGTGCCAGGCGTGGCTGGCGTAAGTTGCCCTTTCCGCTGCTTGATAGATATCCGCGGGCAGGTTCCGCGACTCGATGATAGCGCCGCCGAAGGCGCGAATCAGCCGTTTTTTGCTGGCGCGCGCGGTGGCGGCGGGCACATAAACAGTCGCGCGCAGCCCGGCAGCGCCGGCGTATGCCGCCAGTGATGCGCCGGCATTGCCCGAAGAATTGTCGATGACATCAGCCGCGCCCTGGCTCGCCAGATAATTCAGCATGACCGCTGTGCCGCGATCTTTGAAAGACCCGGTCGGGTTCAGGTATTCGAGCTTGGCCTGGAAGGCGATGCCGTCGAGTTCCATTGGCACCAGCGGCGTCATGCCCTCGCCCAGGCTGAAGCGGCGCGGCACGGGCAGCATCGCCGCGTAGCGCCAAAGGGAAAATTCGCCCGCTTCGATCGCCGCAGCGTCAAATGGCGGCGCTTCCAGCTCCAGGGGACCGCCGCAGCGCCCGCAGCGCCAAGCCAGCGCCCCGGCGGCGGTGCCACATTCGCTGCACACGCGCCGACTCATCGCCGCCTCCTCAGAAACAAGCCATTCATTTTCGCATGACTACATTGCAATATCTTAGTATACACTCTCAACAGGATAGCGGCTGCGGCATTAAGCTGCCCGCCGTGAAAAGCCAGCCAAGGAGGCGCGCCGATGAAACTGAGTTTGAGCATGTACAGCTGTGTGCGAGCGGTGCGGGAGGGGCGGCTGGATTTGCCGGGATTTGTCGACTATGCCGCGGCGCAAGGGGTAGCGGGCGTGGAGCTGCTTGACTTTTTCTGGACAGATGCCGAGCGGGAGCTCCCGCAGGTGAAGCGGCAGGTCGCCGCTGCCGGGCTGGAAGTGGCGGTCTATGCCATCGGCAACAATTTCATCCAGGCGGAAGCGAGCGAACGCGGGCGGGAATTAGCGGCTTTGAAGCGCGGGGTCGATGCCGCGGTGGCATTGGAGACGCCGCTGATGCGCGTGTTCAGCGGCGATGCGCGCGCCGGCATCTCGCAGGAAGCGGGCACCGCCTGGATAATCGAGGGGCTTGCCGCTGGCGCCGCCTATGCCGAGGCGCGGGGCATCACGCTGGCGCTGGAAAATCACGGGCGTTTTGCCGGGCGCAGCGAGCAAGTGCGCGCCATCATCGAAAAAGTCGCATCGCCGGCGCTGCGCGCGAACTTCGACACCGGCAATTTCTTGCTGGCGGGGCAAGACCCGGTGGCGGCGGCGCGGGAATTGGCGGAGTGGGTCGCGCTGGTGCATTTGAAGGATATCCGCCATGCCCGCGAAGATGAGCCCAGCCATAGCTTCCGCGACCCCGCGGGGCAGCTTTTGACCGGGGCGGTAATCGGCGCTGGATTGGTGGACCTGCCGGCGGTCATGGCGGTATTAGGCGGCGCGGGCTATGACGGCTGGCTGTCGCTGGAATTCGAGGGGGCGGAGGAGCCGCTGGCGGCTGGCGTGCCGCGCAGCCTGGCGGCGGCGCGCGGCTTGCTGGCATGAGCTGAACCCGCAACTGATGTGATTTGGCCTTTTACTTTGCGGTATACTCAGGGAAATTGGTCGAGGAATTCCTATGCAGTCTACCAAGGTGGAACTTCATATCGGCAGCGCGATTGAGCAGTATGTTCGTGAAATCGCGCAGGATGAAAATCGCAGCCTCGAAGCTGTCTTGGAAGATAGCTTAAAACTGCTCTTCAGCAATTCAGCGGATGGCGAGGCGAGTGAGGACCTTTTGGTATATTGCTCGGACGAACAGCTATGGAATTTAGTGCATCTTCGCTTGACTTTTGCGCAAGATCGGCGCATTAGGAGGCTCATGGACCTCGGACGCGAGGACAAGCTGAGCCTCGCAGAGCATAGGGAAATGGAGTCCCTGCTTAGCCTGATCGATCGCCAGACACTGCTGCGTTCGCAAGCATTGTTGCTGTTGCAGGAGCGTGGACATCGCCCAATTCAATATATGAATGTTGAGCTTGCTGCAACATAAGGGTCAAGATATGGGCTTGCCAGGATTAGGCCAATCCGACTAGCCGCCGCCAATTCAGCCAATCGCCACTTGGGAGAAGGTAGCACACTAATTCAGTTTTCGCACGGGTTTTGACAGTTCAACACAGCAAGAAGCGCCATTGTTTAATCCACGAAAGGACAACTGGAGCGAGCATTTTCTTTGGGTTGCCGGAGGCGTCGAATTAGCCGGGCTGACGCCAGTCGGTCGGGCGACGATTGCGCGTTTGCGCATTAATCGCCCAATGATTGTCAGGGCGAGGCGCGCATGGATTAGCGCGGGAATGCATCCGCCAGGGGAATAGACAATGTCTGGGGAATCAGAAGCGCGCAGCTGCTTCTGTCAAGCCTCCTGATAGCGCGGCAGGATGACGAGGTTGCGCACGGTCACATGCCGCGGGCGCGACAGCATGAAAAGCGCCGCCGCCGCCACATCGCCGCTGTTGAGATAGGTCTGCTCGGTGACAGACAGCCGCTTAATCGCTGCCGGGTCGCGCAGTCCCCACAATTCATTCGCCACTTTGCCGGGCGCCAGCGACATCACGCGGATGCCAGCCGCCGCCACTTGCCGCCGCAGGGCATTGACGAAGGTCTCGATTGCATGTTTGCTCGCGCCATAAGCGGGACCGCGATGCAGCTCCGCATGTCCCGCGATGGAGCTGGTGACGAGGATATCGCCGCCGCCCTGCGCTTGCATCGCCGGCAGCACGGCATGGGCGCAGCGCATTACGCCATCGACATTGGTTTTGAGCATCGCGCTGACGGCATTCATGTCATACTCGGCAAAATCCCCCTGGATGAAGATGCCGGCGTTGGCAAACATCACATCAATGCGCCCGAAGTGCGCCAAAGTCCGCGTGACCATATTGGTTATATCGCCGGGCGCGGTCATATCAGCGCGGAGGGCGAGCGGATCGCCCGGCAATTCGGCGGCGAGCGCTTGCAGCTTATCTAAGGAGCGCGCCGCCAGCGTCAGCTTGCAGCCTTCCGCCGCCAGCAGGCGGGCGGCAGCGGCGCCAATGCCGGAGCTGGCGCCAGTGATGATGATGACTTTATCGGCGAGCGCCGCGCGCATGACTGGAGACGCCTCAGATATTCACTTGATTCTGCGGCAGGATGACGAGGTCGCGGATGGTAACATGCTGGGGGCGCGTCAGCATGAAGAGCAGCGCCTCGGCGCAATCTTCGGAGGTGATGAATTCGCGTTCGCCGGCGGAAACCCGTTGAATTTCCGCGGGGTCGTGAAAGCCCCAAAGCGGGTTGGCGACCGCGCCCGGCGCCAGCGACATCACGCGGATGCCCGCGCCCGCCAATTGCCGGCGCACGGTATGCACGAAAGTCTGCACCGCGTGTTTGCTGGCGCTGTAAATCGGCTCCCAATGCACATCGATGAAGCCGGAGATGGAACTGGTAACGACAATGTCGCCGCCGCCTTGCGCTTGCATCGCCGGGATGACGGCGTGGGCGCAGCGCAGCACCGCGTCAATGTTGATGGTCAGCAGGCGCGTGAAGTCATCGACATCGCCAGCGGCAAATTCGCCCGGGAGGTAGATGCCGGCGTTGGCAAGCATGATATCAACGCGGCCGAAATGCTCCAGCGTGCGCGCGGCCATATTGGAAATATCGGACGGCGCGGTCATATCGGCGCGGACAGCCAGCGCCTCGCCCGGCAGCGCGGCGGCGAGCGCTTCCAGCTTATCCAGCGAGCGCGCCGCCAGCGTCAGCTTGCAGCCTTCCGCCGCCAGCAGGCGGGCGCAGGCTTCGCCAATGCCGGAGCTGGCGCCAGTGATGATGGCGACTTTGCCAGAAAGTGATTGGGTCATTGCGCATTCCCTCGTCTTGACGGCTTATGCGGGCTAGGGGCTGAGCGTAACTTTGACTGATTCTGTGCCCGCCGCCACCAGCGCCATGCCCTCGTCAAAGCTGCCGAGCGGCAGTTGATGCGTCATGATGCGCTCCATCGGCAGCAGCCCTTTGCAGAGCATGTCGATGGCGATGGGATAGGTATACGGGCTGAGGTGGGAGCCGTGAATGTTCAATTCTTTGGTATCGCCGATGATCGTCCAATCGGCGGTTACCGGCTCGCGCATTACGCTGAATTCGACAAATGTGCCCAGTTTGCGGATCATGTGTAAGCCCTGTATCACCGCGGCGGGGTAGCCGGTCGCCTCGATATAGACATCACAGCCATAGCCGTCGGTCAGCTTCAGCACTTCGTCGACGACATCAACTTTGTTGGGGTTCAGGCTCATATCCGCGCCGCAAAGCTCGGCGATCTCCAGCCGCTCGTCATTGAGATCGATGGCGATGAGCAAGCGGGGATTCTTCAAGCGGGCGGCGGCGAACATGCCCAAGCCCAGCGGACCGCAGCCGGCGATGACCACAACATCGTCCAGCTTGATTTCGCCGCGCTGCACCGCATGGATGGAGCAGCCCAGCGGCTCGATAAATGCCGCGTGATGCGCTGGCAGGCTCGCTGGCACCTTGTAATTCAACGCGCCGACAGGGAAGAGCATATACTCCGCCATCGCGCCCATGGTGGCTTGCCGAAAGCCGTAGACATCGTGTTTGTCCTGGCACATCCAATACTGGCCGCGCTTGCAGAAGCGGCATTTCCAGCAAGGCACAATCTGCTCGGAAACGGCGCTATCGCCCAGCGCCAAGCCGTATTGCTCGCCCGCGCCTGCGCCCAGCGCCACCACCTCGCCGACAAATTCATGCCCGGGGATGACGGGCGGCTGGCAGTAGCCGTCGCGCGCCTCATCGCCCCAGAAGAGCGGCGCGCCCTGATAGCATTTGAGGTCGCTGGCGCAGATGCCCACCGATTGCACGCGGATGAGCACTTCGCCGGCGGCGGGCTGCGGCGTCCGCCATTCTTCCAGGCGGTACTCTTCGGGACCGTGGCAGACGATGGCGGGCATCGTCTTGGGCAGGTCGGCAGTCAATTGTCGAGCCATCGGGGAGTCCTTTGCGCGCATATAGTAAGCTCCGCCTATTGTAGCCAGAAGGCGACAAATTCTCAAAATGGTGTGAGGGGGAGTGTCTAAATGCGTGGATATACCAGCATTTTCCCCCGCCCTAAATCCCTCCCCCCATTAAAGAGGGAGGGACTTTTAACCCCATTTTTGCAGTGATTTTGCTCCCCTTCCCTCATTTTGGGGATGGGGGCGATTTTCAACAGCGCCCAGCGAAACGCCCTGCCATATACACACTTACGCAGCCGCGGCGGGCAAGCCCGATCACGGACAATCGCCGCTGACGGCGCGCACATAGACGGCGCTTACCCAGCCGGTCTGCCCGTTGTATACAACCTGCAGCCAATCGTTCTGCCGGTCCAAAATTGTCAGCGCGGCACCGGCTGGCAAGGTCAGCAGGTATTGCCCGACCGGGGCATCGCGGAAGTTCAGCGGATCGGTCGTGCGGCCGATGCAGGCATCCGCCGGCGCCGGGAGCGCTGTCGCCGTCGCCTGCGGGATTGCAGTTGGGCTAGCTGCGGAAACTGTCGTTGGCGCCAGCGGGGGCACGGCGGTTGGATTCGCTGATGAGGCTTCCAGCAAGACGAGCGTGCCCGCGCGCTCCACCTGGTAGCAAATCATGCCATCGCGGCTATAAGGCTGGACTTCCGTGAGCAGGCGCGGCGCATAAGCGGCATCAAGGAATGCCATATCGCCCGCTTGCGTGAAGCAGACTTCAAAATCGCCACGGACCCAGCCCCAGACATCAACGCCGAGCACGATGCCGCGCCGCGTCAGCCTGGCATCGCCGACGCCAGCGGCGTCAAGGCATTGCACATTCAGCCCAAAGGGCTGCGGGCTGATGGCAAGCAGCGCCTTCTGCGCGTCAGTGCAGAGGAACTGCGGCGGAACAGCGGTTGCGGCCGGCGCGGCGGGGGCGGCGGGCGCGCCGCCGCTGGCGGTATCAGAACCATCGGCGACGGGAGGATTGCTATCGCCGAAACTCGGGTTGGAATCTCTTGAGCCGACCCTGTTATCAACGCTCTCTTGCCGCGGCAAGGTGCGGAAGTCGACATAGGCAGGCTGGGAGACTCCGCCGTCATTTTCCGCGCGCACATAGATGCGATACAGGGTATCGGGCTGCAGCCCGGCAAAGGAATAGGCGTTGACGCTGCCGATGTCTGTCCATACAGTGAACATGCTGACGGCTTGGCTGCTGGCGCTGACAGCTTGGCTGACGGCTTGGCTGCCAGCCATGGTATCGCCGCGCGCTTCATAGCCATCGGCGTCAGGCGCTCGATCCCAATCGACATCAACGCCAGTCTGGGAGATGTTGTCGGCGCTCAAGCCCGAGGGCGGCGCGGGCGGGTCAGGCGGTGTCCGGCTCGAAACCGAAATTGCCGTCGAGGTGTTTTGCCCGCTCTTGGAGCGCACGCTGAGCGTGTAGGCGGTATCCGCGCTGAGGCCGCTGAAGGTATAAGTGGCGACATCGCCGACATCCGTCCAGCCGCTTAACACGCCGCCATTGACTTCATAGCTGGCCGCGCCATTGGCTTTCGTCCAGCTTAGGGTGATCGCAGTCTGGCTATTGCTAGTGGCGCTGACATTGCTGGGGCTGGCGACGGTGGGTGCCTGCGCTGCCAAAGTCCGGGCGCTGACCGCGACCGCTGACGAATCGCCGCCGCTGTTGCTGGCTTGAATTGCAAGATTGTACTGGGTGTTCGCCTGCAAACTCGTGAAGGTATAAGTGGCGACATCGCCCAGCACCGTCCAACTGTCGGCGCTGGCTTTGCGCACTTTGTAGCCGGTCGCGCCGGCAGATTTTGTCCAGTTGAGCGTTATCGCGGTCTGCGTGATGCCACTGGTACTTAGGCCAGTCGGCGCGGCGGGGGCGTTAGGCAGGGTTAAGGCTCTGCCTGATACGGCGGGCGAATCGCCGCTGGCATTGGTGGCATAGATTTTCAGCACATATTCGGTATTCGCGCTCAAGCTGCTGAAGGTATGCGTGTTGACATCGCCCAGCGCCGTTGCCGCGCCGCTATCGACCTGCACCTTGTAGCCGGTTGCGCCGGTCGATTTTGCCCAGGTCACAGTGATGGTCGTCTGCGTTTGACCGCTGACGGTTAAACCCGTCGGCGCGGCGGGCACGGTTGTCCCGCTGACCGATTCCGCCGGCGATTCGCCGCTGGCATTCTTCGCCCGCACCTCGAGCGAATAGCTGGTGCCAACACTCAAACCGGTGAATTCATAGAGCGCAACATCGCCAACATCATGCCAACTGTTGTGCGTACCGCCTTGCACTTCATAGCTGGTCGCGCCGGTCGATTTTGTCCATTCGAGCGTAATCGCCGTCTGCGTGGTTGCGCTGGCATCCACCGCCACGCCTGTTGGCGCGGCGGGCACGGTTACCGCGCTGACTGCTGGTGCCGCCGTTTCCCCGCCGGTATTCTTGGCGCGCACTTGCAGCGAATAGCTGGTGCCAGCGCTCAAGCCGGTGAATGTATAAGTGGCGACATCGCCAGCATCGGTCCAGCCGCTTAACGCGCCGCCATTAACTTCGTAAGTGGTCGCGCCGGTCGATTTTGTCCAGCCAAGCGTGATGCTGTTATGCGTGATGCCGCTCGTCGTCAAGCCTGTCGGCGCGGCTGGCGCTGGTGGTGGCGACGCCAGGGTCGTCGCGCTGGTCGATGCCGCTGACGAATCGCCGCCGCTGTTGCTCGCCAATACTTCCAGCGTATATTGCGTATTCGCCGACAGCCCCGTGAAGACATAGGCAGCCACATCACCCAAAGTCGTCCAACTGTCGCCGCTGTCTTTCCGCACTTTGTAGGCGGTCGCGCCGGTCGATTTCGTCCAGCCAAGCGTGATGCTGTTATGCGTGATGCCGCTCGTCGTCAAGCCTGTCGGCGCGGCTGGCGCTGGTGGCGGCGACGCCAGAGTAGTCGCGCTGGACGATGCCGCTGACGAATCGCCGCCGCTGTTGAAGGCGGTAACTTTAAGCGTATATGCTGTATTCGCCGTCAAGCCGCTGAAGCTATAGGCAGCCACATCACCCAGTGTGACGACTGTGCCGCTGTTTGCCTGGACCTTGTAGCCCGTCGCCCTGGCGGATTTCGTCCAGCCAAGCGTGATGGCAGACTGCGTGATGCCGCTTGTAGTCAAGCCTGTCGGCGCGGCTGGCGGAACAGCCAGAGTCGTCGCGCTGACTGCTGGCGCCGCTGTTGTACCGCTGGCATTCTTGGCGCGCACCTCCAGCGAGTATTCGGTGTCAGCGCTCAAACCGGTGAATGTATAAGCGGCAACATCGCCAACAACGTGCCAGCCGGTCAGCGTGCCGCCGCTGACTTCATAACCGGTCGCGCCGGTCGATTTTGTCCAGCCAAGCGTGATGGCAGACTGCGTGATGCCGCTGGCAGCCACACCCGTCGGCGCGGCGGGCACAGTCGTCCCGCTGACCGCTGGCGCCGCCGTTTCACCGCTGGCATTCTTCGCCCGCACCTCGAGCGAATAGCCGGTGCCGGCGCTCAAACCGGTGAATGTATAAGTGGCGACATCGCCAGCGTCAGTCCAGCCGCTTAACACGCCGCCATTAACTTCGTAAGTGGTCGCGCCGGTCGATTTTGTCCAGGTTATTGTAATCGCCGTCTGCGTGATGGAGCTGGCATCCACCGCCACGCCTGTTGGCGCGGCCGGCACGGTGCTGACAGTGGTCTGCGCCGGGTCCGAATTGCCGCCCTGATTCTTCGAGCGCACCTGCAAAGTGTAGCTGGTGCCAGCGCTCAAACCGGTAAATTCGTAACTGGCAACATCGCCGGCATCGTGCCAATCGCTGAGCGCGCCGCCATTGACCTGGTAGCCAGCCGAGTCCGCTACCTTCGTCCAGCCGAGCGTTATCGTTGTCTGCGTGATGCCGCTGGTCGTCAAGCCTGATGGCACACCGGGCGCGCTGGGCAAGGTGCTGGCGCTGATCGACTTGGCAGCTGAGTCGCCGCCGGCATTAAAGGCGATGACCTTTAGATCATAACTGGTGCCCGCCGTCAACTGCTCGAAGGTATAGGTCGCGACATCGCCCAAAGTCGTCACATCGCCGCTGCCCGCTTGCACTTTATACCCGGTCGCCCCGGCCGATTTTGTCCAGTTCAGCACGATTGATGTTTGCGTGATGGCGCCGGTCGCCAAACCTGTCGGCGCTTCGGGCTTGGTGCTGATGGTGTAAGTCGCCGCCGCCGAATTGCCGGCGGCATTGTTGGCGACAACTGAGAAGACATATTCCGTACCCGCCGTCAAGCCCGTAAATGTGTATGTGGCGACATCTTCCAATACCGTCCAACTGTCGCTGTCTTTGCGCACTGCGTAAGCAGTGGCGCCAGCGGATTGTGTCCAGTTGAGCACGATTGAGGTCTGGGTGATGGCGCCGTGCGTCAAACCAGTCGGAGGCTCCGGCGGGTCGGGCAGGGTGCTGACAGTGAGAGCCGCCGCCGCCGATTCGCCGCCGCTGTTGCTGGCGACAACTTCCAGGTCATATTCCGTACCCGCCGTCAGGCTGGAAAAAGTATGCGTGGCGACATCGCCCAGTGTCGTCCACTCATCATCGCTGTCCTTGCGCACTTTGTAGGCGGTGGCGCCAGTGGACTTCGTCCAGCTCAGCGTAATTTCCGTCTGCGTGATGCCGCTGGAAGCCAAACCAGTCGGCGCGGCGGGAGCGTTGGGCAGGGTTGAGGCGCTGCCCGATGCCGCTGTGGAATCGCCGCCGCTATTAAAGGCGATGACCTTGAGCACATAACTGGTATCCGCCGTCAGCCCGGTGAAGGTATAGGTCGCGACATCGCCCAAAGCCGTCACATCGCCGCTGCCCTCCTGCACTTTATACCCGGTCGCCCCGGCGGATTTCGTCCAGTTCAGCACGATTTCCGTCTGCGTGATGCCGCTGGTTGTCAAACCTGTCGGCGCGGCGGGAGCGTTGGGCAGGGTAGAAGCGCTGCCCGATGCCGCCGCGGAATCGCCGCCGCTGTTAAAGGCGATGACCTTGAGCACATAACTGGTATCCGCCGTCAGCCCGGTGAAGGTATAGGTCGCGACATCGCCCAAAGCCGTCACATCGCCGCTGCCCTCCTGCACTTTATACCCGGTCGCCCCGGCCGATTTCGTCCAGTTCAGCACGATTGATGTCTGCGTGATTTCGCCGGTCGTCAAACCTGTCGGCGCGGGCGGGGCATTGGGCAAGGTGCTGGCGGTTAGAGCCGCCGCCGCCGAATCGCCGCCGCTGTTGCTGGCGACAACTTCCAGGTCATATTCTGTATTCGCCGTCAGCCCGGTGAAGGTATAGGTCGCGACATCGCCCAATTCCGTCCAATCGTCATCGCTGTCTTTGCGCACTTTGTAGATGGTAGCACCAGCGGATTTCGTCCAGTCCAGCACGATTGATGTCTGTGTGATGGTGCCGGTCGTCAAACCTGTTGGCGCGGGCGGGGCATTGGGCAAGGTGCTGGCGGTTAGAGTCGCCGCCGCCGAATCGCCGCCGGCGTTGCTGGCGACAACTTCCAGGTCATATTCTGTATTCGCCGTCAGCCCGCTGAAGGTATAGGTGGCGACATCGCCCAATTCCGTCCAATCGTCATCGCTGTCTTTGCGCGCTTTGTAGGCGGTGGCAGCGGCGGATTTTGTCCAGTTGAGCACGATTGAAGTCTGCGTGATGGTGCCGGTTTCCAAACCTGTCGGCGCGGCGGGCGGGTCGGGCAAGGTCTCTATCGCCGCCGCGCTGTTAGCGCAGGAGACGCTGGAGCCGCTTTTCGCCCGCGCGTGAAACTGATAGCTGGTCTCGGGGTCCAAGCCGGTAAAGGTATGTTCGAGGTTGCCGCTGGCAGCGACCCAGGTGCTGCCATCTTTGCTGACCTCATAGGTTACCGAGCTGGTGGTGCTTGCCGTCCAGGTCAGCTTGGCGCTGTTGTTGCTAATCTCAGAAGTTTGCAGGCTGGTTGGCGGCTCCAGCTGGGCGGCGGCGGTGGTCACATCCAGGTGGATTTCGCTGCTGTAAGCGGTTGTATCAAGCCCTTTTATCAGCGCGCGGACAAAGAATCTATAGGTAGTGCCGACCGAGAGCTGCGTAATCACCCGTTCCACGGAAGCGCCGCGCGCTTTCCAGGTGCCGCCATTGTTTATCTTGATTTCATAGACTATCGGCGGCTGCGAGAGGCTGGGTGCCGGCGGCGACGCGTTCCAAGTCAGATGCACAACAGTGCCAGCCACGCAGGTGGTTCGCGGATTTGACGGCGGCAGCGGGCTCGTATAGGTAAGGGCGGTTGGCGCGTACCGTGATTTCCTGCTTCCGGAAACAGAACGTACCTGGTAGCCATAAGCGGTGGAGTGCCGCAAGTTGTTGAAGGTGACGGAAGTTGTGCTTGCGCCCAGGGTGACCACATTTCCTATACTCGGAAAGTTTTGAACATATTCATAGCCAGTCGCCCCCCCGGTAACAGCGGGCCACTCCAGCGTAAGGCTATTCGCGCTAATAGCGCTGTATGTCGGCTGAGGGACTGCTGGCAGGGTTGTTTCGGTATATTCCGCTATGGTGGAAGCGCCATTGTTGTTCCGGGCGCGCACTTGCAGGATATAAGCGGTATTGGGGGTCAACGCGGCGTAATCGTATTGGCCCGGGCTCGTGGCGGTTATCCAATCGCTCAGTACGGCAGCGCGGGTGGCTGCCAGAAGAAGCTGAACTTCGTGCCCGGTAGCGCCGGCGGACCCGGTCCAATGCAGCGACATGCTGTTTTGCGTGACGGCGCTTGTCCTCAAGCCCGTGGGCGGGTCAGGGGGTGACTGCGCTTGCGCGCCGAGGGGCAAGGCAAGCAACGCGAGAATGCCTAAAATTAGGTATAGCGGGCGAATCGTAGAACAGCCCTTACTTGACGGCATAGACACTTCTCCCCGCTCTTTGCTGGAGTCCAAGGCACACTTACTTCTGCATTGTATGGGGAACTGTCATCCGCGCAACAAAGTATCGGGGGAAATCTCGCCCCGGGCAGCGCGCCGCTAGCGATGGGATATTTGCGGGTGGGAGCTTAGCCCGGCAGCCGGCTGAGGATGAGCGCGGTGAGGGCGATGGCGGTGGCAATCAGCCAGACAGTCTGCCGATTGATGCGCTGCTCGAGTATCTTTTGCAGGTACTCGGACTGCGCTTTCATTTCTGACCGAAGCTGCTCGGATTGGGCATCCAGCTTTGCCTGGAATTGCTCGGTTTGATTCTTCTGATCCGCCTGGAACAGCTCGGTTTGATTTTTCTGATCTGCCTGGAATTGTTCGGACTGCGCCCTCAATTCTGACCGAAGCTGCTCGGATTGGGCATCCAGCTTTGCCTGGAATTGCTCGGTTTGATTCTTCTGATCCGCCTGGAACAGCTCGGTTTGGTTTTTCTGGTCCGCCTTGAATTGTTCGGACTGCGCCCTCAATTCCGACCGAAGCTGCTCGGATTGCTCTTTCTGGTCAGCTTTGAATTGTTCGGACTGCGCCCTCAATTCTGACCGAAGCTGCTCGGATTGCTCTTTTAATTCCGCCTTGAATTGTTCGGACTGCGCCCTCAATTCTGACCGAAACTGCTCGGATTGCTCTTTCTGATTTGCCTTGAATTGTTCGGACTGCGCCCTCAATTCTGACCGAAGCTGCTCGGATTGCTCTTTCTGGTCAGCCTTGAATTGTTCGGACTGCGCCCTCAATTCTGCCCGAAACTGCTCAGATTGCTCTCTTAGTTCCGCCCGGAACAGCTCGGATTGTTCTTTCAAATCTTCCCGAAATTGCTCGGACTGCGCATCAAGCTTTGAGTCTATGCGCTCGATTTGCTCGTGCGCATACTCAACTTTCGTCTCGAGGCGGGCGCTATCGGCTTTGGTCGCCAGGTGAGGGTTCTGCGCTTCGCGCCCGCTTTCCAAGCCGGCGACACGCTCGCCCAGGTCCGCCACCTGCTCGACGATACGCTCGTGAGAGGTGCGCTCCAAAGATTCTACCCGCTGCGTCAGGCTGGTATCCGCTTCTGCCATGATGTCGCTCGCAAACCATTCTGCTAGCCCAAGTGTATGCTGGCATCAGCCATTTTGCAAGCAGCGCCGCTATTGACAGGCATTTGGTCTAAGCCGCTGGCGGGAGTATACTGGGGGCGAGGAGGCGGCACATGAAACGACTGCAACCAGAAACCAGCGTGCGCACGACCTGCCCCTATTGCGGCGTCGGCTGCCAGATGGATCTGCAGATTCAAGACGGGCAGATTTTCCGCGTGGAAGCGCCATTTGACAGCGCGCCGAATTATGGCAATCTCTGCGTCAAGGGGCGCTTCGGGCTGGATTTCGCCAGCCATCCGCGCCGCCTGCGCAAACCGCTGCTGCGCGATGGCGCGCGCGGCAACTTCCGCGAGGCGAGCTGGGACGAAGCGCTGGGCTTCATCAGCCGCCGGCTGGCGCATATTGTGCGGCGGCATGGCGGCGACAGCGTGGCGACGTATGCCTGCGCCAAAGCCACCAACGAAGACAATTACATCTTCCAAAAATGGGTGCGCGCGGTGCTGAAGACCAACAATGTCGACCATTGCGCGCGGCTCTGCCATGCCGGCAGCGTGACGGGCTTGCAGCTCGCCATCGGCAGCAGCGCGATGAGCAACAGCATCGCCGAAATGGAAAACCTCGATACCTTCATCGTTACTGGCAGCAACACCACCGAGACGCATCCGGTCATCAGCCTGTTTTTGAAGAAAGCGGTGCGCAAAAACGGCGCCAAGCTGATAGTTATCGACCCGCGCCAAATCGAGCTGACCGATTTCGCGGCGCTGTGGCTGCGGCAGAAACCCGGCACGGATGTCGCGCTTTTCCAGGCGATGGCGCATGTCATCGTCAGCGAGAAGCTCTTCAATCCCGCATTTATCGAAGCGCGCACCGAGGGCTTTGAGAGCTATATCGAATCGCTGGAGCATTGCAGTCCCGAATGGGCGGAGGCGATCAGCGGCGTGCCGGCGGCTGATATTCGCAAAGCGGCGCGCATGTACGCAACTGCGGACCGCGCCGCCTTTTATTGGGGCATGGGCATCAGCCAGAGCACACATGGCACCGACAATGCGCTGTCACTGACGAACCTGGCGCTGATGTGCGGGCATGCCGGCAAACCGGGCACGGGGCTGAACCCCCTGCGCGGGCAGAATAATGTGCAGGGCTGCTCGGATAGCGGCGGCTTGCCCAATGTGTATACCGCCTATCAATCGGTGTCGGACCCCGCTATCCGCCAAAAATTTGAAGCCGCCTGGCGCTGCGCGCTTAATCCCGCGCCGGGCTTGACCGTCACCGAGATGGTGGATGGCGCCTTGACCGGGCAAATTCGCGCCATGGTCGTCATGGGCGAGAACCCGATGATGAGCGAGCCGAATTTATCTCACGCCCGGCACGCGCTGGAAGAGCTGGATTTGCTGGTCTGCATCGACATTTTCATGAACGAAACTGGCGAAATGGCGGATGTCATCTTGCCCTCCGCCAGCTTCGCCGAAAAAGACGGCACTTTCACCAACAGCGACCGCCGCGTCCAGCGGGTGCGCCAGGCGCTGCCGGCGGTGGGCGAATCGCTGCCGGACTGGCAGATAGTTTGCGCTTTGGCGCGGCGTATGGAAGCGGCGCTGGGCATCAAAGAAAGCGCCGGCTTCGACTATGCCGACCCCGAAGAAATTTGGGAAGAGATGCGGCGGCTGACGCCCGATTTCTTCGGCATAACCTATGCGCGGCTGGAGGCGGAGGGCGGCGTGCATTGGCCCTGCCCGGCGGCGGAGCATCCCGGCACGCCCTACCTCTTTGAAGACGAGTTCCCCCGCGGCAAAGGCAAGTTTTGGGCGCTGGAATATGGCAGCGAAAGCGAGCTGCCCGATGAAGACTATCCCTACCACCTCACGACCGGGCGCGTGCTTTTCCACTGGCATGGCGGCACGATGACGCGCAGCTCACGGCTGGAGCAGGCTTTCCCGGTGCCGCTGGTGGAGATGCACCCGGCGGATGCGGGCGCGCTGCGGCTGGTTTCGGGCGATTGGCTGCGCATCAGCTCGCGGCGGGGCGCGGTCGAGTGCCAGGTTATGGTGACGGGGCGCTCGCCAGCGGGCACAGTGTTTCTGCCCTTCCATTTTGTGGAGGCGGCTGCCAATTTGCTGACGCTGGACAAAATCGACCCGCGGGCGAAAATACCGGATTTCAAGATGGCGGCGGTCAAGCTGGAGAAGCTGGAGCGCCCGGCCTCCGCATTAGAGGGGCAAGGCGCGATCAAAGATCCGACGCGCTATGTGCATTAGGAGCGAGCATGGACGAGGCGCTGAGCCTGGAATTGCCCTTAGACAAAATCCGCGAGTATTGCGCCGGGCAGCCGATTTTGCGGCTGTCTGTGTTCGGCTCGGCGCTGCGTGGGGAGCTGAGGCCGGAAAGCGACATTGATATTCTCGCCGAGTATGCTCCCGGCGCGACAGTAACTTTGTTGACCTTGGCTGGGCATGAGATTGACCTTGGCGAATTAATTGGGCGAAAAGTCGACCTGCGCCTGCCAGGAGAATTAGCCGAGTCCTTTCGGCAGCAAGTTGCAGCCAGCGCGAGCTTGATTTATGAAGAGGGGGCAAATTCACAATTATCGGGCGATTGTGCTAACGGTAGTTTGGGATACGATTATTGTAGATATACCGTTTCTCATCGACGAATTGCGGCGAATACTGGACGATGAGACAAGCTGAAATGCAGCATTGGGACAAGACGAATATGAGCGAAACGATTAGCCTCGACCTGCCGCTGGATGAAATCCGCGAGTATTGCGCCGGGCAGCCGATTCGCAGATTATGTGAACTAGCCCCTGAGTTTGAAGGCTGGCTGAGGCCAGATACAGACATTGGCTTCTTGGTCGACTATGCTCCCGGCACCGTCGTTACCCTTCTTGATATGGCTGGGCACGAAATTGACTTAAGCGAAATCCTGGGCAGAGGGGTGACTTTGCATACATCAAATGGACTTAGCCGCGGTTCTTTGCAGCGCTACATCGGAAATGCAAGGCTTGTCTATGAGACTAAACCCTAAAAACGACCCGGACCAGCTAGCGCATATGCTGGCGGCAGCGCAAGAAGCCCAAGGATTTGCCTACAGTCTTACAAAACCAGCATTCCAAGAGAACCGTGTTTTGCAATTGGCTATAGAGAGATTGGTGCAAAATATTGGCGAAGCAGCCAGCCATCTATCCGAGCAATTCAAACGCGAGCATGTGCATATTCCTTGGGCAAAAATGATTGGCATGCGGCATCGCCTGGTTCATGACTTCGCCGCAGTGGACCTGGACATCGTCTGGGATACAGTTCAATATAGCTTGCCGCCGCTCATTGCGGATTTGCAGCGGCTAATGGACGAGGAATTTGCATCATGAGCAACGCGCGACTAATGGACCTGCCGCTGGAGGAAATCCGTGAGTATTGCGCCGGGCAGCCGATTTTGCGGCTATCTGTGTTCGGCTCGGCAGCGCGTGGGGAGCTGAGGCCGGAAAGCGATATTGACTTGCTGGTCGAGTATGAGCCTGGCGCTACTGTCGGTTTGTTTGCTATGGGCGGGCACCTGACAGACTTGAGCGAAATAGTCGACCGGCGTGTCGACCTATGCACTCCGAAAGGGCTAAGTCCTTACATTCGCGATGAAATTTTGGAAAGCGCGAGGCTCATCTATGAAAAGGAGCCGTGAACGCGACCGCTTCCACTTGTTGAAGATGCGCGACGCCTCCCTTCTAGCGCGGAAAGTCGTTCGTGGACGGAAGCGCAGCGACTTGAACAATGACGAATTATTTCAACTCGGTCTGGCGAAAGCGGTGGAACTCATTGGAGAATCTGCCAACCGCATCTCTAATGAATTGCAGCAAACGCATCCTCAAATACCTTGGCGACAAATCATTGGTATGCGACATGTGCTGGTACACAATTATTGGCTCGTTGAGATGGACGAAGTTTGGGACGCGGTTCAGAATGACATCCCCCGCTGATCGACCAACTGCATCAACTCATCAAAGCTGAAGAAGAACGGCGCAAGAGATGAGCGCGCTTCAAGAAGCAATCTCCCTCGCCATCATCGCCGGCGGGCAGAGCCGCCGCATGGGGCGTGACAAAGCCTTCATCAAGCTGGGCGGCAAGCCCATAATCCAGCATGTGCTCGAGCGCAGCGCCAGCCTGCAGCCGGCGCAGACGATGCTCATCACCAACAGTCCGCGGCAATACGCCTTCCTGGGGCTGCCGATGCACGGCGACGCCCTGCCGGGCACAGGCGCTTTGGGCGGAATTTATACGGCGCTCCTGCAAGCGCGGTCACCCTGGGTATTGACGCTGGCATGCGACATGCCCTTCGTCAGCCCCGGCTTGCTGCAGTATATGGCGTCGCTGATAGACGATGAGCACGATATTGTGGTGCCGCGCGTTGACGGCTATCCGCAGGCATTACACGCTCTCTACCGCAAAACCTGCCTCCCGCCCATCCGCGCGCAATTGGCGGCGCAGCGCCTGAAGATTATTCGCTTTTACGGGCGGATGCGCGTGCGCTATCTTGATGAAGCGGAGTATGCGCCTTTTGCTGACGCTGCCCGCGCCTTCCTCAACCTCAACACGCCCGCCGAGCTGGCGGCTGCCGTCAAGCTGCTGGACGGGGCATGAGCAGCAGGGCAATTGCATCAAATTATTCTTCACCACAAAGACACAAAGGACACAAATTTTTTCTTGAAATGGCTCTTTGCCTCTTCATGTATCAGGGCAGTCTGTACACACTCCTCACCACCGAGAACACAGAAGTAAGTGCAAGTAAGTCATGCGAAAACAAAATGACCTTTGCCCTGGTATCATACCCACACAACATCCCAAGCCGTAGGGGCGAGCCAAGGCTCGCCCCTACATTTCCAATTACTTTGTTGGATTTACTGAGGAAAATCGAGCACACCGAGAATAGATTTAAAGAGGCTTCTCAAGCATTTCTCGGTATACTCGGTGGTTAAATTTGCGTTGGATTCCGCCCGTTGTGGCGAATGTCTTTTTCATGCAATTGCCCTGGGCTGAGCAACGGGGCAAGCGCCAGCAGCGGCAAAATCTGCTACAATCAGGGCATGCAGCCGCAAGCGAAGTTGGACAGCATTTTAGCCGCCTACCGCGGGCGCGGGCGCGATGCCCTGCTGCCCGCCCTGTGGGAGCTGCAGACGGCTTTCGGCAGCATCAGCCCGCCGCAGGTGCGGCAGCTCTCGTATTGCTTGCGTGTGCCCGAGGCGGACATCTTCGGCGTCATCGGCTTTTATACGCTTTTTCACGACAGTCCGACCGGGCGCCGCATCATTCGCGTATGCAGCGACCCGAGCTGCGCGCTGGCGGGCGCTGACGCAATCTTACGCGAGCTTTGCGAACGGCTGGCGATTCCCGCCGATGCCACAACTGCTGACGGCGAATACACCGTGGAGCATTCGCCTTGCCTCGGCATGTGTGATTATGCGCCCGCGGCATTGGTCAGCGCCCGCGGCGCCGGCGAGCGGGCGCTGCCGCGGGTTACAGTTGACGCGCTGTTGGGGGACTGGGATGGCGGCTATTTCATGGCGGCAGGGGATAAGCGCTCGGCGCTGCTGGACGCATCGCTGGCAGCCGCCCCGCAGACGCTGGCGGACTATGGCGATTACGCGGCGCTGCGTCAGGCGCTGACGGGCATGAGGCCCGCCGCCCTCATCGCCGAAGTGCAAGCCTCCGGGCTTATCGGGCGCGGCGGCGCCGCCTTCCCCACAGGGCTGAAGTGGAAGTTCACGCGGGAAGCGGCGGGTGCCGTCAAATATGTCGTCTGCAACGCTGACGAAAGCGAGCCCGGCACCTTCAAAGACCGCGTATTGCTGGAGCACCGCCCCCACCTGGTGCTGGAGGGCATCGCGCTGGCGGCTTATGCCGTTGGCGCGGGGAAAGCCTACCTCTTCATCCGCGGCGAATACCCCAAGGCGACGGCGATACTGGCAGCGGCAATCGCCGAAGCCGAGGCGCAAAATCTGCTGGGCACGGGCATCATGGGCAGCGATTTCGGCTTAACTGTCGAAATACGGCGCGGCGCTGGCGCTTATATCTGCGGGGAAGAGACGGCGCTCTTCGAAGCTATCGAGGGCAAGCGCGGCTTCCCGCGTATGAAGCCGCCTTACCCCACCACTTACGGCTTGTTTGGCAAACCGACCGCCGCCAACAATGTCGAGACCTTAGCCGCCGTGCCGCCGATTGTGCGGCGCGGGGCGCAGTGGTTCAAGGGCATCGGCAGCGCTGACAGCGCTGGTCCCAAGCTGGTATCGGTCAGCGGGCATATCGCCAAGCCCGGCGTCTATGAGATTGAACCGGGGCTGACTTTGCGCCGCTTCCTCGATGACTACTGCGGCGGCGTGGTGGGCGAGCTGCAAGCGGTGTTGATGGGCGGCGCTGCCGGCAGCTTCCTGCTACCTGCGGAAATTGATGTGCCGCTGACATTCGAGGACCTGCGCGCCGCTGGCAGCACCTTCGGCTCGGGCGCGGTGATGGTATTTAATGCGACCGCCGACCTGCGCGATGTCTTGCGGCGAGTTGGGCGCTTCTTCCAGCATGAAAGCTGCGGCAAGTGCTTCCCCTGTCAGCTGGGCACGCAGCGTCAAGCCGAGATATTGGAGCGGCTGGAAGCGCCGCTGGCGGGCGATGCCCAGCGGCTGCTGGATGTGGGCATGACGATGACGGAAGCCTCGATATGCGGCTTGGGGCATACAGCGGGCATGGCGGTGATGAGCGCGCTGGAGAAGTTCCCGGGTTTGTTTGCGGAGGAGGGCTAGACGCCGATGGCGATAGCAAAAACATTTTGGGATAGCGGGCAGCCGCTCTCGTCAACAAGCGCAGTGATAGAAAATATCGACTGCCGCCTGGCAATGCCGGCAATCGCTGATAATCACATATCGCTGATTCTGACAGACCCGCCCTATTTCATCGATGGCATGGACAACAATTGGGACACGCGCAAATTGAAGCGGCGCGTGAAGCCTGGCGTTGTGGGCGCGCTGCCCGCTGGCATGAAATTCTCGCCCGAGCAAGGGCGCAGATTGCAGCAATTCCTGTCGCCGATTGCCGACGAATGGCGGCGCATTTTGCGCCCCGGCGGGTTCTGCCTGGTGTTCAGCCAGAATCGGCTGGCGCATCGCGCAGCGATTGCCTTGGAAGACGCGGGATTCGAGATACGGGAAGTGCTGCTTTGGAAATATGAGGGGCAGGCAAAAGCCTTTACGCAAGACCATTTCGTGCGCAAAAGCAAGCTGCCCGCATCAGAAAAAGAGCGGCTCCTCCGCAAATTGGGCGGGCGCAAAACGCCGCAGCTGAAGCCACAAGGCGAAATGATTGTGCTGGCGCAAGCGCCGCGCGAAGGCACTTTCGTTCAAAATTGGGACAAGTGGGAAACCGGGCTGATTGATGTCAGCGCGCCGTACATCGACAGCGGGCGCTTCCCGGGGACGGTGATCGCCGCCCCCAAACCCAAGCGCCGTTATGGGCATATAACCGCCAAGCCGGTAGCTTTGCTGCGGCATCTCATCCGGATATTCAGTAGGGAAAAATCGCTGGTATTGGACCCTTTTGCTGGCTCGGGTTCGACCGGAGTGGCGGCGCTGCTGGAAGGGCGCGACTTCCTGGGTTTTGAGATTGAAGCGGATATGGCAAAGCGGGCGCAGGAGCGGATTGGAGAATACAGTGCCAGAGTTACCGCCTGAATCAGCTTTGCAAGAGGCTTGGGAAGAATTGCAGGGCATTCAATGAAGATGCTGCAATTCCTGAGAGAACTCTTCAATGGGGGAGACAAATGACCAACAACTCCATCACCCTCACCATCGACGGACAGCCCATCACCGTGCCGAGCGGCGCTACCTTGCTCGAAGCCGCAGCCGCCGCCGGCATCGATATCCCCGTCATCTGCTATCACGAAGCCACCAGCCCCAACGGGCTTTGCCGCGTCTGCGTGGTGGATGTCGATGGCGGACGCGTTTTACAGCCCGCCTGCGTCGCCGAATGCCAAGCCGACAGCCATGTCGAAACTGGCAACGAGCGCGTGGAGCGCAGCCGCCGCACCATCCTCGAGATGCTTAACGCCTCGGTCAACTTGCGGCAAGCGCCCGAGATTCAAGCGATGATGCGGGCGCTGGCGGCTGATGCCAGCCGCTTCCCCGATGCCCGCCGCCGCGAAAGCGAACTCATCGACGACAATCCCTTTTATGTGCGCGATTATGAGCAGTGTGTGCTCTGCTGGCGCTGCGTACAGGTCTGCGCCGAAGACGCGCAATTCACCTTCGCCCTGACCCTCAAAAACCGCGGGCATGACACCTCAGTCGCCACCGCTTTTGACATCAGCATGACCGAATCGCCCTGTGTTTTCTGTGGGCAATGCCTGGGCGTCTGCCCGACTGGCGCGCTCAAACCCAAAATGGAATGGGGCATGGAGCAGGGCTGGACGGCGGAAGAGCTGCGCAAAAATACCCGCCGCGGGCGGAAGCGGCGCGCCGATGGCGAGTGAAACGCGGGCGATGCCGGCGGGCGCGCTGCCCATTTATTATCAAGCGGTTGAGGGCGATACCGTGCGCCAGATACAGGGCGGCGTGATTGACGAAACCCTGCTCTCGATTTATGTCAACGGCGAATCGCTGGCGACGATGATGTGCAGCCCGCTGCAGCTGGAAGCGCTGGCGGTCGGCTTCCTTTATACCGAAGGCATCATCGAAAGCGCTGATGACATCGGCCACTTGCAATTAAACGCGAGCGGAAGCGTCGCCGATGTGCTGCTGACGCGGGGCGAAGTATCGCTGCCGCGGCGCATGATACTGACTTCCGGCTGCGGCGGCGGCGTCACCGCGCAGATTTTGTCCGAGCGTTACCCGGCGTTGGACTCGGATTTCGTGACGACGCCGGCGGCGCTGCTGCGTTTGATGCGCCAGCTGCAAGGCGCGGCGCGCCTGTATACTGCGGTGCGCGGCGTGCATACCGCCGTGCTCGGGGACGAGCGCGGGCTGCTCGTCAGCGCCGAAGATGTCGGGCGGCATAACGCTGTTGACAAGGTGGCGGGGGAGGCGCTGCTGCGGCGCATCGACAGCCGCGACCGCATTCTCGGCGCCAGCGGGCGCATCAGCTCCGAGATGCTGGGCAAAGCGCGGCGCCTGGGACTGCCCATTGTCGCCAGCCGCACCGCGCCCACCAGCATCAGCCTGCGGCTGGCAAAAGCCTGGCGAATCTGCGTGGTCGGCTATGCGCGCGCCGGCGGCATGCGCGTCTATACCCATGGCTGGCGGCTGGGCTTGGGCTAGGCTGGGCTGCTGGCGTTTCAGCTTTTTGACCTTTGTGTCTTGGTGGTGAATACAAATTTGGAGCGCCCGCCGTGCCATCCGCAGAGTTCTTCCAAGTTATGCCTGTCGCCGCTGCCCTGCGCCTGCTGGACGCGCATTGGCAGCCCGCCGCCGCCACCGAGACGCTCGCCACCGCCGCGGCGCTGGGGCGCGCCCTCGCTGGTGATGTTCACGCGCCCGAGCCGGTGCCGGCTTTCCGCAAAAGCACTGTCGATGGCTATGCCCTGCGCGCCGCGGACAGCTTCGGTGCCAGCCCAGCGCTGCCGGCATTCCTGGCGCTGCGCGGCGAGCTGCCGATGGGGGCGGCGCCGGCGCTGGATATCAGCGCGGGCGAAGCGCTTTTGATTCACACGGGCGGCATGCTGCCGGCGAGCGCTGATGCCGTCGCCATGCTCGAACATACACAGGCGCTGCACGCCAGCGAGCTTGAGCTGCTGCGCCCGCTGGCGCCCGGCGAAAATGTGATCCAAGCGGGCGAAGATGTCGCGGCGGGGCAGTTGATTTTGGCGGCGGGCAGCCGCTTGCGCCCGCAAGATATTGGCGCGCTGCTGGCGGTTGGCATCACCAATATCGCCGTGAGCGCCCGCCCGCGCATCGGCATCCTCAGCTGCGGCGATGAATTGCTGCCGCCCGCTGCCGCGCTGAGCCCGGGCAAAATCCGCGATATCAACAGCTATACGCTAAGCGCGCTGGCGGAAGCGCTGGGCGGGCAAGCGCAGCGGCTGGGCATCGCCCGCGATGAGCGCGCCGAGTATCAGCAGCGCGCCCGCGCCGGCTTGCATGCCTGCGATATCCTGCTGCTGAGCGCGGGCAGTTCCGTCTCCGCGCGCGACCATACCAGCGCCGTCATCAGCGCGCTGGGGCAGCCGGGCATCTTGCAGCACGGGCTGGCGACAAAGCCGGGCAAGCCGACCATCATCGCTGTGTGTGATGGCAAACCCGTCATCGGGCTGCCGGGCAATCCCGTCTCGGCGCTGATGGTAACGCGGCACTTGCTGCCGCATCTCATCGCCCGCTTTGAGGGCGCGCGCCTCGCCCAGCCGCAGCCCCGGCGCGCCCAACTGACGCAGCGGGTGGCTTCCGCCACCGGGCGGGAAGATTGGGTCGCCGTGCGGCTGCATGAGCGCGCTGGCGGCGGGCTGATGGCGCAGCCGCTCTTCGGCAAGTCGAACCTGATATTCACGCTGGTCGGCGCTGATGGCTTGCTGCGCGTGCCGCTTAACACCGGCGGTTTTGATGCGGGCGCTATCGTCGAAATCCAGCCCTTTTGAGCGCGACTGCGGGGTGTCCGATGACAGAGCGAAAAATCTATCTGGAAGATATCCCGCTGGCGGCGGCGCGGGCGAAGCTGCAAGCGGCGCTGGAGCGCGCGGGCAAAGCCGCCCCGCTGGCGGGCGAGCGCCTGCCATTGGCGCAGGCGCTGCAGCGCGTTACCGCCCAGCCGGCGCGCGCCCGCCGCTCATCGCCCCATTTCCACTGCGCGGCGATGGATGGCTATGCCGTTGATGCCGCCAAAACGGCCACGGCGCGGGAGAACAAAGCGCTGGCTTTGCGCCTCGGGCGGGATGCCTTCCCCGTCAACACCGGCGCGCCGCTGCCTCCAGGCACCAACGCCGTCATCATGATCGAACATGTGAATTACGCCGCCGAAGACAGCCTGCTGATATACGCGGCGGCAGCGCCTTGGCAGCATGTGCGTTTGATGGGCGAAGACATGGTCATGACCGAGACCGTGCTGCAAATCAATCAGCGGATTCGCCCGGTGGATATCGGCGCGCTGGCTGGCAGCGGGCATCGCGAGGTATTGGTGCGGCGCAAGCCACAGGTGCGCATCATCCCGACTGGCAGCGAACTGCTGCCGCATACTCAAGAGCCGGGGCGCGGGCAATTGACCGAATACAACAGCCTCGTCCTGGCGGCGCAGATACAGGAAGCGGGTGGCGAAGCGGGAGTGAGCGCCATCGTGCCGGATGATTTTCAGCAGTTGCGGGCGGCGCTGGCTTCCGCGCTGGCTGAGGAGCCGGAGCTGGTGCTGCTGCTCTCCGGCTCTTCCGCCGGCGCTCTCGATTTCACCGCCGCCGCTATCGAAGATGTGGGCGAGCTGTTGGCGCATGGCATCGCGGTGAGGCCCGGGCATCCCGTCATCCTCGGGCTGGCGCAGGGCATCCCCGTCATCGGCGTGCCCGGCTACCCCGTCAGCGCCGCTTTGACAGGCGAGCTCTTTGTCATTCCGCTGATACAGCAATGGCTCGGCTTGAGTCCATCAGCGCCGGCGCGCGTAAAAGCGGTCTCGACGCAAAAAATCGCCTCGCCCATTGGCGATGATGATTTTGTACGGGTGGCGCTGGCGGAAGTCGGCGGGCGCATGTTGGCGACGCCGCTGCAGCGGGGCGCTGGCGTGCTGACATCGCTGACGCGCGCCGATGGCTTGGCGCTTATCCCGCGCTTTCACGAAGGCATAGCGCAAGGCGGCACACTTGAAGTAACGCTGTATCAGCCGCTGGAGCGGATTCAAAATACGCTGCTGATAATGGGCAGCCATGACCCGATGCTGGACCTGCTGGCGACGCGCCTGCGGCTGCGGGACGGGCAGCGGCGTCTCGTCTCCGTCAACATCGGTTCGCTGGGCGGGCTGCTCGCCTTGCGCCGCGGGCAAGCGCATTGCGCCGGCTGCCACCTCTTCGACCCCGAAACCGAGACCTATAATGCCCCGTTTCTGCGCCGTTATTTGGGCGGCGAAGACTGCGCGCTGGTAACTTTCGCCCACCGCGAGCAGGGCTTGATTGTGCCGCCGGGCAATCCATTGGGCATCGCGTCCATCGCGGATGTACGCGGCAGGCGGCTGGTTAATCGGCAGCGGGGCGCTGGCACCCGCGTCTTATTCGATTATCTGCTGGCGCAGCATGGCATCGCGCCCGCCGATATCGCCGGCTATGCGCACGAAGAATACACGCACCTGGCGGTGGCGGCGGCGGTGGCGGACGGCATCGGCGATTGTGGCATGGGCTTGCGCAGCGCGGCGGAGGCGCTGGGGCTGGACTTCGTCGGGCTGGCTTGGGAGCGCTTTGACCTGGCGATACCGCGCCGCTATTGGCAGAGCGCCGGCCTGCAAGCGCTGCTGGCGGCGCTGCGCGATGAGAGTTTCAAGCGGGAGCTGGGCGCGCAGAGCGGTTACCGCAGCGACGAGACCGGGACTGTCGTCTAGCGCGGCGGCGCGCCCGCCCGTATGCCTAGCGGCGAGCTGCCGTCAGCCGGGCGCATATCGCCGCCGCCACTAAAGCGTGATACTGTGGTACTATCCCTATTAGACGGATAGTTGCGAGAACGCTGACCATGCGCATCCTGGTAATCTCCGATATTCACGCCAATCTCACCGCTTTTGAAGCCGTCTTGCAGCACAGCCAGGGCGAATGGGATTTCGTCTGGTGCCTGGGCGATGTGGTCGGCTATGGACCCGACCCCAACGAATGCGTCGAGCGCTTGAAGGAGCTGCCCCAGCTCTGCCTGGCGGGCAATCACGATTGGGCGGCGCTCAATCGGCTGGATGTCAGCACCTTCAACCCTGACGCCCGCCGCGCCGTCGAATGGACGCAGGCGACGCTGACGCCGGCGAATACACGCTTCCTGGAGGCGCTGCCGGTTACTTTTGTCATCGGCGATTATACGCTGGTGCATGCCAGCCCGCGCGAGCCTATCTGGGAATACATCCTGGAAGAATCGATCGCCGAATTGAACTTCCCGCATTTTGAAACGCCGTATTGCTTTGTCGGGCATACGCATCAGCCGATAATCTATTCCATCGCCGCCGCCGATGGCAAAACGCAGTCCAGCAAGCCGCAGTATGACGAGCCGCGGGCGCTTAATGGCAAGCGGCAGATAATCAACCCCGGCAGCATCGGGCAGCCGCGCGACCAAAACCCCAAAGCCGCCTACGGCATCCTGGATACCGCCAGCGGCATCTTTGAGCATCGGCGCATCCCCTACAATATCAAAGCGGTGCAGCGCCGCATGTACGATTATCAGCTGCCCGAGCGCTTGATAACGCGCCTGGAACACGGCATATAAAGCCGCGAAGAGAAGCGCCAATGGCTGCCGAGCTTAGTGGCAAGATGCGCGCCTACCTGGCGGAAATCTATCGTTTGCTAGAGCGGCAGCCGGCGGAAGCCACCTATGTCAGCAGTTCGCAACTGGCGGACCAACTGCTGATAAGCCCGCCGGCGGTCAACCGCATGGTCAACCGGCTCAGCGATTTGGGTTTGCTGGCGCACAAGCGCTATCAAGGCATCGCCATCACCGACAGCGGGCAGGCGGCAGCGCTGAAGCTCATCCGCAAGCAGCGCATCGCCGAAGTATTTCTGGTGCAAATTATGGGCATCAGTTGGCTGACGGTGCATGAGGAGGCGCTGCGCCTGGGCGCGGGGCTAAGCGATGCGGTCGTCCAGCGCATGGCGGCGATGACGGGCGCGCCCCGCCGCTGCCCGCATGGCGAGCCGATTCCCGATGCCGCCGGCGCGCTGCCGCCGCTGGAAGACAGCTTGCTGGCGCAGGCGGAACCCGGCAGCCGCATCCGCGTCAGCCGTTTGATAACGCGGGAAGCCGACCGCCTGGCCTATATCGAAGCGCTGGGTTTGGTGCCGGGGCAGGACTGCGAAGTCATCCATGTCGCGCCTTTTGACGGACCGATGCAGCTGAAGCTGGCGCGGGAATACCGCATCATCGGCAACAGCCTGGCGCGCTTGATTCGCGCCTGCCGGCTGGATGGGTGAGATAGCAAGAATGTGCAGCGGCTCGCCGCTACAATGTCGCATTGCTTTGTTGCGCTTGCTGAGATGTATTCATGCTTTTCTCGCGGCCGGTTTGAGCTAAGATGCCCACCCAAGCGCCGGCTTGAGCCAGGCGCTATTCCGCGCCATAATAGGCTTGCCAATCCCAAAACGAAGACAGGTCCCGCCCCATGAACATCGGCGTGCTCGCCTTGCAAGGCGCGTTTCGAGAGCACATAAAAATGCTGCGCCAGCTTTCGGCGGCGGCGGTGGAAGTGCGCCTGCCGCAGCAATTGGCGGGTTTGGACGGGCTCATCATCCCTGGCGGCGAAAGCACAACCATCGCCAAGCTGGCGGCAGCCTATGGCTTGATGGAACCGCTGCGGCGCTTTGCCGCCATCAAGCCGACCTGGGGCACCTGCGCCGGCATGATCTTCCTGGCAAAAGCGCTTGAGGACAGCGACCAGCCCACCCTCGGCATGATGGATATCAGCGTCGACCGCAACGCCTTCGGCCGCCAGATCGACAGCTTCGAGACCGCTTTGAGCATCACCGGGCTGGGGGGCGCGCCCTTCCCCGCCGTTTTCATCCGCGCGCCGGTGGTCACGGCGGTGGCGGGGGATGCCCAAGTGCTGGCGCGGCTGGCGGACGGGCGCATTGTCGCCGTGCGCCAGGGGCGCTTGCTGGCGACCGCTTTCCATCCCGAATTAACTGGCGATTTGCGCCTGCATGACTTATTTTGCACAATAGTGAAAGAAGGGGCTGCCAAAAAGCCCGCGTAAGGGAGTTGACTTTGTATGGTTAGCCATCAGCCGGGGCAGAGGGACCCCGGACGGCGCAAAGGAAAAGCGAAGGGCGAAGCGCCATCGCTGCTTGATATGATTATGCGGCAGCCGCGCGCCAGCAGCCTCGACGATATCGCCGAACCCACGATGGAAGAACTGGCGGCGCTGGACGCGGGCGAGCTGCTGGACGACCTGCCCGCCGACATCCCGCTGGATATGCCCCTGGACGAAGCGCCGCCGCTCTCCCTGCTCGCCGAAATGCAAGAGCCGGAACTGCTGTCGCTGGAGAGCCTGGACGATGCTGAAGACAGCGCGGCGCTGGACGACTTTGATGACGCTGATGGCGAGCTGCGGGACGATGCCGACAGCTTGAGCTATCTCGATATTGACCTGGACGATGACGAGCTGGATGACGACGATGGCTATGACATGGATGAGGACGAGGTCGAAAGCTATCAAGACCTCTATGGCGCGGATGACGCCATCATCCCCTCCTTCCGCGAAGGCGAATTCGCCGAAGACGAAGACGGCGATACCGATTATTACAATGAATTGCGCTGACCGCCGCCGCGCATGGATGGCATAATCCTGGCGGGGGGCATCGGCACTCGCATGCGCCCCTTGACGCTGCAACAGCCCAAAGCGCTGCTGCCGCTGCAGGGGCAGCCGATTTTGCACTGGTCGCTGAAGAGCCTGCGCGGCATTGTCGAGCGGGTGCTGGTGGTGGTCGGCTATCGCAAAGAGCAGATTGCCGAATACATGGCGCGGCAAACCCTCTTCGCCGAGTATCTTTTGGTGGAGCAGTTGCCGCGCCCGCTGGGCACGGGGCATGCCTTGCGCTGTTGCCGCGCGCATTTGCGGGGCGGCAGCTTTCTCGTCATCAACGGCGATGATCTCTACAGCCGCGCCGCCTTAAGCGCGCTCAGCCAATGTCAGTTCGGCATTGTAGCCGCCATGCGCGCGGACTTCGACAAGTATGGCGTCATCCTGCGTGATGCTGCCGGGCATTTCACGGGTATTGACGAGAAGCCGCCGCGCCGCCGCTATACCGCGCCCGCCCCCTGCAACAGCGGCGCTTACAAGTTCACGGACGCCGTCTTTGAGTATGCGCCCGCCGCCTCGCCGCGGGGCGAGATTGAGATTACCGATTATGTTACAAGCTGCGCCCGGGATTGGGCGGTTACCGTTGTGGATGCGCCCTTTTGGCTGCCGATTGGCGACCCGGCGGCGCTGGCAGCCGCGCAGTCGGCGGCGCTCACACGCTGGATATGAGGCGCTGCCCAGCCTAGATTAGCGGCGGCGGCTATGCGACAATTGCCGCCATCATCAGCCAGCGGGAGCGCCAAGACCATGAGCCAAATTCCAGATGCCCGCCGCCGCGCCAACCGCCGCGCCCTGGCGGGCTTCGCGCTGTTGGTCACGCTGATTTTTTGCCTGGCGATCGCCTCCATGGCGAATGGCATTGTCGCCTTCCCGGTGGCGGAATACAACGAAGAAGCCACCTTCCAGGCGCAGTGGATTGACGGCTACATCCGCGAGACGCTGGACTATGTGCGGCCGCGCGGCACCGCCGACGCGCTCAACTTCCCCGCGACCTATGAAGCGGCGCCGACCCGCCTCTATTTCTACATTCGCGGCACCGCCACCGCCCAGGCGCGCCCGCAGGGGGCATAATGCCCAGCGGCGATGTGCTCATCATCGGTGCGGGACCGGCCGGGCTCAACGCCGCGTATGCGCTGCAGCGGGCTGGCATCGAATACCGCATCATCGAGCGCACCCAAGTGCTGGCGCCGACATGGCAGCGGCTCTACCCCTCGCTGCGGCTGAATACCTCGCGTTTTTTCAGCCAATTGCCGGGGCGGGATTTCCCCTGGCGCTGGGGCATACATCCGACAGCGCGGCAATATCACCGCTATCTGCTCGCCTGGACGGCTGAGCAGCGGCTCAAAGTTGAGCATGGCATCGAGGTGTATCGGGTCGCGCCGCGGGCTGATGGCGCTTGGACTGTCGAAACCAGCGCCGGCATTGAGAGCTATCGCGCCGTCATCCCCGCCACCGGCGTCTTTGATAACCCGCAGCTGCCGGCTATTGAGGGCATGGGGCGCTTTCGCGGCGAGATATTGCACTCGCGGGATTTTCGGCATCCCGATCAAGTTGCCGGCAAGCGCGTGATGGTGGTCGGCAATGGTCCCAGCGGCACCGATATCGCGGTGGCGGCGGGCGCGGTGGCGGCGGGCGGCGCTTGTTACCTGGCTATCCGCAGCGGCGTTGACCTGCGCCCGCGCTATCCCTATGGCTTGCCGCGCCATGCCTGGATGCTGCTGGGTGAGCGGCTGCCGCCGCGAGTCTGCGTCTGGCTGCAGCGGCGCACGGGCGCAATCCAATACAACCTGGGCGATTTTGGCGTCTGGAAAGCGCCGGCGCAGACGGGCACGGCGGTCGGCTATCGCGGTCCCGAACTGCTGAACGCCCTGCGGCAGGGGCAGGTGCTGCCCCTGCGTAACCCCGTCAGCTTCTCGCGCGATGGCGCTACGCTGGCGGATGGGGAGACGGTGGCGCTGGATGCGGTGATAATGGCGACGGGCTTCCAGCCGGTGCTGCATCGCTATCTCGATATCGAAATGCAATTCAGCCGCGAGATGTATTACCCGGAAACAGGCTGCGATTGGGATATTGGACCGAATGGCGTGCGTGGCTGGCCGCTGCGTGATGTCAGCGAACATCCCAACGGGCGGCAGGTGCTGGGGCATGCGGGATTGTACCTGGTGGGCGTATTTTATAAGGGGCGCGGCGCCTTTTATAACATGCGCGCCGAAGCCGCCATCGCCGCCCGGCAAATCGGCGAATACCTGTCGCGGCGGCTGACAGCGGCGGCTTGACCGGTCATGCGCCGCGGTATTTTCCGGCTCGCCGCCCTGCTCTTCGCCCTCGCTCTGGGTCTCATCTTTTTGCGCTATCTGCTGGCGGCGCTGGCGCCCGCGCCGCTGGTCGCGTATATGACCCTGGAAGCGGGCTTGCCGGTCATCATCGTGCAGGACCTCAGCCACAATCTCAAGCGGCGGCTGGCGCATAACAATCTGGCGGAGCCTTCTTTTTCGCCTGATGGCACGCGTCTGGCGCTGTCGCAGCTGCTGCGCATCGGCAGCGATATCGTCAGCTACGACATCGCCAGCGGCAGGCTGCTCAAGCTCACGACCGCGCATGCTATTGCCGAGGCGCCCGCCTGGTCGCCCACGGGCGATTGGATTGCCTTCGCCAGCAACCGCGAGGGCGACAGCAACCTCTATATCGTCAGCCCCGCTGGTGGCGCGGCGCGGCGCTTAACCGCCAGCAGCGCCAGCGATCGCCAGCCCGCCTGGTCGCCCGATGGCAAGCGCATCGTCTTCACTTCCAACCGCGGCGCTGGCTGGGATTTGTACCTGCGTGATTTGGGGGCGGGGGCGGCGCGCCCGCTCACGAGCCACCCGGCGCCGGATACCATGCCCGCCTGGTCGCCCGATGGCGGGCGCATCGCCTTCGCCTCGGCGCGGGATGGCGCGTCTTCGATATACCTGCTGGAGCTGGCGACCGGGGAAGTATCGCCATTGGCGCTGAGCGCGCGCTA
>JAJDWK010000098.1 GCA_022825675.1 Anaerolineae bacterium
CTCTCCACATTAGCAGTATGCCTTATGTCTGGAGTTTAGTGCGGGCGGTTAAGCGACGTTACCCCTCCACCTTGGTTCAAGAGGGCGAGCCAAGGCTCGCCCCTACATTTCCAATTACTTTGTTGCACGTACATCTGTGCCCTCAGTGCTCTCTGTGGTGAAAAAACCTGTGTCATGTTTGCAAAGAGCATTATGTCCACGATAATCCTCACTCCCAGCACTTTCGCGTTTTGACAAATCGCTCAACCTGGACTAAGATTAAGCAACAGATTTTTCGGCAGCGCTTTTGTATTGGCAATCGGCACGGATTTAGCGCCAACGGAGGTGAGCCATAAGCGAGTTTTGCGTTTAGAAGTATTGGATACTGTTGAGTCAATCTCTCAGGAAAGGAAGAATGATGAACAAAGAACAACTGTCCCGCCGCGCTTTTCTCAAGCTCGCGGCTGCCAGCAGCAGCGGGCTTGCCCTGGCAGGGCTTGGTCCCCTGCGCAATATCGCCGCCGCCCAAGATACCGTCGAGCTGACCTTCGGGCGGCACTGGGAAGCGGCTTTCCGCCCGCGCCAAGCCGAATATGACGAAGCCTTCATGGAGCGGCATCCGGACATTTCTATCAACATCACCTACAATACCTGGGCAGACCACAACAATGTTGTGCCCGCCTGGGCCGCCGCCGGCACCCTCCCCGACATCATTTATGTGCATGGCAGCCGCGTAGTGCCTTGGGCGCACGAAGGCATCATCATCGACATTCACGACCTCGCCACCACCGACGAAGAATTTGATGTCGACAACATGTGGGAAGAATCGCTGCGCCTCTATCGCATTGATGGCCGCCTGCATGCCTTGCCCTATGACCATGGTCCGCTAATCCTCGGCTATAACGTCGATATGTTTGACGCCGCCGGCTTGGATTATCCCAATGAAGAGTGGACGATGGATGACCTGCGCGAAGCCGCGCTGGCGCTCAGCAATCCCGATGAATTCCAATGGGGCTGGAGTGGCGAGCTTGACTTGGGCAATGGCGGCTCGGACTTCTTCCTCGGCGCTTGGGGCGGCCGCAAGATGAACGATGATGAAACCGAGATGATTCTCGATTCGCCCGAATCCCGCGAAGCGCTGAACTTCTGGTACAGCTTGATTCACGAAGAGAATGCTGGACCCAGCGCGACCGAAGCGGAAGGCTTCGGCGATAACCCCTGGCAGAACGGCCGCTGCGGCATGGCGGTTGTGCCCACTTGGGAAACCCCGAGCCTGCGCGCCTTCGCCAGCTTCAACTGGGATGTGGCGCCGACGCCCATGGGCGCGGGTGGCACACGCAGAACCGGCGCTTTCGGCAGCGGTTATGGCATCACGCCCACCAGCGGGCAGCCCGATGTCGCCTGGCGCTACCTGCGCGAATACCTCTCCAACGAAGGCATGATCTTCATGTGGAGCCTCTCCGGACGCGGCTCACCGGCGCGCCCGGAAGCGCTTGAAGTGTGGTTCACCAGCGATCCCGCGCCGCCCAGCGCCCACTTCTATCGCGATGCGATGTTTGAGTACGCGGTAACGGGACGCCCCTATCAGACTGTCGCCGGCGCCCAAGTCAGCGATATCCTCTCGCGCGAGGCGGAACTGCTGCGTTTGGGCGAGACCACCGTGGACGATACCATCGCCGCCATCATGGAAGAGGGTCAAGCCGCGCTCGACGCAGTCGCGGATGATATGTAGATTTGACGCTCTAGCTTCCATTCACATGAGGGAGAACGCCCGGCGCTCTCCCTCGATATTGTTTGCCAACAGATGGGTGAAAATCTATGTTGAAGCGACTGGTTCGCCCCATATCCCCCAGCGCCCGGCGGGAAGAGCGCATTTTCTACCTCTTCATCCTGCCCTGGCTCATCGGCTTGGTGGTCTTCAACGCCGGTCCCATCCTGGGCATCCTCGGCTTGAGCTTCACCGATTGGAAAATTTCCTTCGAGGGGCTCAACTTCATCGGGCTGGATAATTATCGCAGCCTCTTTGCCGACGATACCTTCTGGACTTCTGTGGGCAACACGATGTATATCACAGTGGGCAGGGTGGTGCTGGGCACGATTTTCGCCCTATTCCTCGCCATTTTGCTCAATCAAAAAGTGCCAGGCATTCCCTTCTTCCGCGCTGTCTATTATCTGCCGTCGGTGACAGCGGGGGTGGCGGTGGCGCTGGTATGGATTTGGATCTTCAACCCCCAGGTCGGCATCCTCAACCACGCGCTGCGCACCATCGGCATCAAAGGTCCCACCTGGATACACAGCACGGTCTGGGTGAAACCGTCGCTGATTATCATGAGCATCTTCACAGTCGGTCCCAATATGATTATTCTGCTCGCCGGCTTGCAGGGCATCCCGAAAGAACTTTACGAAGCGGCGGAAATTGACGGCGCTGGCACCTGGCAGAAGTTCACCGGCGTAACCCTGCCGATGCTTTCGCCAGTGCTTTTCTTTGTCATCATCATCTCGGTGGCGGCTTCCTTCCAAAACTTCACCGAGATTCGGGTGATGACACAAGGCGGTCCTGGCGAATCGAGCAATGTATTGGTGTGGTATCTGTGGGAGAACGCCTTCGTCTATTTCCAGATGGGCGTGGCTTCCGCCGTGGCTTGGATCATCTTTTTGCTGCTCATGGCGCTGACGGGCTTGCAATTCCGCCTGGGCAGACGCTGGGTCTTCTATGAGGTATAGCCGATGACAGTCAAACCCGCTCCCGCGCGCAAAATCAAAGACGACCTGCCCTGGTATCGTTCTATCAAAGGGCGGCATGCGCTGGGCGTCGTGCTGACCTTCGCGCTGCTGATACCGCTGGGCATTCTCTTTGTGGTGCCATTTTTTGTGATGCTGTCGACAGCGCTCAAAACCAAGCCGCAGATATTTCAATTCCCGCCCAGCCTCATCCCCGACCCCATAGTCTGGCAGAATTTCCCTGATGGCTGGTATGGCTATGGCTATATCGATTTCACCACCTGCACCTGGAATTCGGTGAAAATCACCGTAAATAACATCATCGGCAATCTCGTCTCCTGCACCTTGGCGGCTTATGCTTTTTCGCGGCTCAAAGCGCGGGGCAAGAACTTCTTCTTTGGCATCCTGTTGGCGACGATGCTGCTGCCAAACGAAGCCGTGCTCATCCCGCAGTATATTTTGTTCCGCATCCTGGGCTGGAACGACACCCACCTGCCGCTGATGGTGCCGCCCTGGTTCGGCTGGCCCTTTTTCATCTTTTTGCTGCGGCAATTTTTCTTGACCATCCCCGAAGAGCTGGTGGATGCCGCCAAAATTGATGGCGCCGGGCATGCGCGCATTTTGCTGCAAGTGTTCATCCCGCTGTCGAAGCCGGCGCTTGCCACCCTGGCGATTTTCGCTTTCGTCGGCAATTGGAACAACTTCTTCGGTCCGCTGCTGTATCTGCGCACGCCGGAGATCCAGACATTGCCCGTATGCCTGGTGCAATATCAAGGCGCGTATGGCAATACCGATTGGAATTTGATGATGGCGGTGGCGACCATTACCGTCATCCCGGTGCTTCTCATCTTCATTTTCGGGCAGCGCTATTTTGTCGAAGGCATCGCCACCTCCGGCGTCAAACGCTAGAGTCAGCGCCGCGCTCCGCGCTCAAGAGTATGAACGCCGCGCTAAGTGATCGTGCAAGGGCGTTTCGCCGAAACGCCCTCGCTTCTATAAAGCGCTTCGCCCGTATATTCTCACTGATTTTGTCTATCATCCTGCTCAGCGCCATTGGCAAGCTGGAGCCATTTGTCGATGTCAGCGCAGCCGCTGGCATCAGCGCCACCCACCGCGGCGATTGGCAGCTTTTTGATGACGACTTCGCCACTGGTTACCTGGGCATTGGACAAGCCTGGGGCGATTATGACCGCGACGGCTGGCTCGATCTCTATGTAACTGGCAACCGCGACCCAAGCGTACTCTATCGCAACTTGGGCGATGGCAGCTTTGCCGTCTCCAGCCTGTCGCCGCAGGTGGCGCTGGTGGGGGCGGATACTGGCGGCGCTGTCTGGGCGGATTATGACAATGACGGCTGGCTCGATTTATATGTGCTCAATCACGGCGCAAATGCCCTTTTCCATAACGAGGGCGGGGCGGGCTTCCGCGATGTAACCGCCAGCGCCGGCGTCGGCGATGCCGGCAAAGGCACCACCGCCGCCTGGGGCGATTACGATGGCGACAGCTACCTGGATTTGTATATCGTGAATTGGTCCTGCTTCCCCGAATGCGGCGACCCCAACATCTCCCGCCAGCATGATGCCGCCCGCGACACCCTCTATCACAACCAGGGGGATGGCAGCTTCGCCGATGTCAGCCACCTGCTGGACTACGATTTGCTGCTCGGCTCTGGCTTCAGCGCCAGCTTCACCGATTATGACAACGATGGCGACCCCGATATCTATGTCGTCAACGACCAGTTCAAAAATATGCTGGGCAACATCCTGTGGCGCAACGATGGCGCGGGCTGCGGCGGCTGGTGCTGGAGCGAAGTCTCGATCCAGGCTGGCGCCCGCACTTTCATACACGGCATGGGTTTGGCAGTCGGCGATTATGACAATGACCTCGACCTGGACTTTTATTTCTCCGACATGGTTAATGGCATGGTGCTGCTGCAAAACCAGGGCGATGGTTCTTTTGATGATGTCGCGGCGGCGGCTGGCGTCGCTGTGGGACCGAGCAGCGCTGTCGGCTGGGGCACGGTCTTTTTCGATTACAACAACGACAGTTGGCTCGATCTCTTCCTCACCGCCACCGAATTTGTGCAATTCGATGTCTTCTCGGGTCCCGAAGGCATGATGTTTGCCTATCGTGATTTTCTATTCAAGAATCGCGGCGATGGCAGCTTCGCCGATGTAACGCCCGCGCAGTGGCTGCAAGAGTTGCGCCCCAGCATGGGCTTGGCTTATGCCGATTATGATCGTGACGGCTTGCTGGATTTTGTGCTGGGCAACTGGAACCAGGGCTACGCGCTCTATCGAAACACGGGTGCCGAGGCGGCTGGCAACAACTGGCTCAACATCCGGCTGACGGGCGGCGCGGGCATCAACCGGGACGCCATCGGCGCCCGCGTCTATATCGAGACTGATGACGGGCGCAGGCTGATGCAGGAGGTCAAAAGCGGCTCAAGCCTGGGCGCGGGCAACGACATGGCGCTGCATTTTGGCTTGGGCGCGGCTTCTATCGCGGAATTAAGCATCCGCTGGCCCAATGGCGTCGAAGAATTGCTGAGCGATGTTGCCGTCAATCAATTCCTCGAAGTGCGCTATTCTCCGTAATGGAGTTTTCCTGGGCGAGCCAGCGACTCGCCCGTACAGATTTTAGCTTGATGCGCTGCTCAGGACTTCAAATACAGCTTGACGACGGGCACCTGCGCGTCTGGCTGGCGGACCGGCAAGTCCAGCGTCGCCGTATTCTTTTTATCGACGCTGAAGTGGATTTCGCTGCCATCGTGCAGGAACTCGGCGTATTCCAGCCGTTCGCCGATGCCATCAAAATGCAAATGGCGGAAGGGATAGGCGAAGATATGCAGGTAGAGGAAGTCGCCATTTTGCGTAAGGCGGCAGTCCTGCGGCGGCGCGATGGCGCTGGCGCTGCAGCCATAAATCGCTTCGCTGTGCCGCGCCATCCAATCGCGATAGACCGCCAGCGCCGCTTCCGCGCGCGCGTCCAGCTCGCCGCGGGCGGTTGGTCCCACATTCATCAGCAGATTGCCGCCGCTCGCCACTGTGTTCACCAGCATGCGTATCAGCTGCCCCGGGCTTTTCCAGGTCGCTTCGTCGCGATGATAGCCCCAGGAGCCGCTGAATGTCTGGCAGGTCTCCCAGACGACCGGCTCGCCATCGACATGCACCCAGGCGCGCGGCTGGAATTGCTCCGGCGTATAGATATCGGCGGCTGAGGGCAGGTCAAGCCGGTTGTTGATGATGATGCCCGGCTGCAATTCGCGGCTGAGCGCTTCCAAGCCGGCGCTGTCCCAGTCATCACGCCCCTTGCCAGCTTCCCCAGGGTAAGAAAAATCATACCAGATGATGTCGATTCTGCCGAAATTCGTCAGCAGCTCCCGCACCTGGTTCTTCAGATATTCGCGATAGCGGCGCATCTGCCGTCCTTGGTTCAAGCCCGCGCGATCCGGCTGATTGCGCAGCGGGTGGATGCGGTCAACCGTGAAATCCGGATGATGCCAGTCTATCAGCGAATAATAAAAGCCCACGCGCAAGCCGCGGCTGCGGAACGCCTTCACCACCGCGCCCAGCAGGTCGCCGCCCCAGGGCGTGTTGGGCGCTTTGTATTCGGTGAATTGCGTATCCCACAGGCAAAAGCCGTCGTGATGCTTGGCGGTGATGACCATATATTTCATGCCAGCCGCCGCCGCCTGCTCCGCCCAGCTGTCGGGGTCGAAGTTGACCGGATTGAAATGCTTGAAGTAAGGCGCATACTGCTCGTCCGTCATTTCTTCCCGTTGCTTGACCCACTCGTGACGCGCCGGCAGCGCATAAATGCCCCAGTGGATGAACATGCCAAAGCGGTCCTGCACAAACCAATCGGTATTGCCTTTGGTCGCCTTAGGCTGATACATTAACGCACTCTCCTCTCCTTGCTTCGCCTCGGTTTCTCTTAGCTCAAGCTGATGCAAACATAGACCGCGCGCCGCGAGAGCTTCATCCTGGCGGCGGCGGCAAGGCTATGCCCAGCTCGCTCGCCAAGCCGCAAATGTCCGCCCAGACCGCAGCCGGCAGCGGGATGCCCTGCGTTTGCCGCTGGGCATAGGCGCGCGCTTCGGGCTCGCCGGGCAGCAGCACCTCGTCGAAGCCGCTCGCCGGCTTCACCGATTTCACGCGGGTTTTGAGCGCGTCAACATGCCGACCGAAGTCGCTGGCGTCCGCGAAGGCGTCTGGCAAAAGCGCCAGCATCAAGGTTGGATTGCCATATTTGAATTCGGGCGCGCTAATCGGCACTTGCCCTGCCAGCAGCGTGGGGATGATCTCCATCATCAATGCCAGCCCCGAGCCTTTGTGCTGCCCCATCGGCAGCAGCACGGCGCCATCGTCCAGAATGCCCGCGTCAGTTGTGGGTTTTCCATGTTTGTCCAGCAGCATGCCGCGTGGCAGCGGCGCGCCCTTCGCCCGCGCCAGCACAATTTTGCCATGCGCCATGCCAGCGGTGGCGAAATCGAGCAGCAGCGCGCCGCCATCAGCGCAGGGCACGGCAAATGACATCGGGTTGGTACCAAAGATGCGCTCGCGCCCGCCATAAGGCGCGACCCAATTGTTGAACATGGTGCCGCCTGTGAAGACAATGCCGATTAAGCCAGCGGCGGCGATGATTTGGCTGTATTCGCCCAGCCGCCCAATATGCGCCGTCTGCCCCAGCGCCACCGCGCCGATGCCATGCTCCTGCCCCAACTGCCGCGCCAGCTCCGCCGCATAACGCGCCCCGACCTGCCCAAAGCCATAGCCATTTGTCACCAGGGCGGTCGCGCCGAAGCGCTTTATTACGGCGGGGCGGGCTGCTGGCTGGATCATGCCCGCGCGCATCATCATGATATATTGCTTGACGCGCAGAACGCCGTGCGAATCATGCCCCATCAGGTTGGTCGTCACCAGCGATTGGGCGACGGCAGCCGCGATATCAGGCGGCGCGCCCGCGGCGGCGAATATATCGCCGCAAAGCGCTTCCAGCGGCGCGGCGCGGATAGAAACTGTCATGGCATAGTGCCGTTCGCGCGAGTCATGCCGCTGAGTATAACGACCGCGGCGGGCATTGCCAGCGTCGAGCCGCTGCGATATGCTCTTGCCCATGAAACCCGCAAACTTGCTTTTCATCCTGTCCGACCAGCATCAGGCGGCAGCGATGGGCTGTGCCGGGCACCCGCTTGTGCAGACGCCGCATCTCGACCGGCTGGCGGCGGGCGGGACGCGCTTCCTTAATGCCTACACCAATAGTCCCATCTGCGTGCCGGCGCGCGCCGCGCTCGCCACTGGGACTTATGTGCATCAAACGGGCAATTGGGATAATGGTTTGCCCTATGCTGGCACCCCGCCCAGTTGGGCGCATGTCTTGAAGCGGGCGGGATATGTTGTCGATTCTATCGGCAAGCTGCACTTCCGCAGCGCCAGCGATGACAACGGCTTCACCCAAGAAATTGAGCCGCTGCATGTTGTTGAGGGCATCGGCGACCCCGCCAGCGGCATCCGCGATGGCACAGTCCAGCGGGATTGGGCACCGGGAATCCTCGAGGCGGGTCCTGGCGATTCCAGCTATCAGCAATATGACAGGCGCAACCGCGAGAATGCCATCAACTGGCTGCGTCAACATGCGGCGGACGACAAACCCTGGGTGCTATTCCTCTCCTTTGTCACGCCGCATCCGCCATTCTTTGCGCCGCCAGCGGATTATCAGCGCTATCGGCAGGAAGATATCGCGCTGCCCGCCCAGTGGCAAACGGCGGCTATGCCGCAGCATCCGGCATATCAATTCATGCGGCGCTTCTTCCGCTGTGAAGAGGCGCTGGACCCAGCGGCAATCCGCCGCTTGCAGGCAGCATATTATGGCATTTGCAGCTTTCTCGACGAACAGATTGGCGCTGTCTTGACGGCGCTGGACGCGCTCAACCTGGCTGATAGAACGCGCGTTATCTATACCTCTGACCATGGCGAGCACCTGGGCGCGCGCGGGATTTACGGCAAGTTCACGCACTACGAAGAAGCGGCGGCGCTGCCCTGCATCCTGTCGGGACCGGATGTGCCGGCGGGCAAGGTCGTGGATACGCCGGTTTCCCTGGTCGATTTTTTTCCGACAATTCTGGAAGCGGTCGGCTGCCCGCCTGATGCCTCCGCGGCGCGCCCGGGCGCATCGCTCTGGAACTTCGCCCGCGCCGATACTCAGGAGCGTGTCGTCTTCTCCGAGTATCATGCCATCGGCTCGCAGCATGCCGCCTATATGCTGCGCGACCGCCGCTACAAATACATCTACCATGTGGCGGCGCCGCCACAGCTCTTTGATTTGCAGGCTGACCCGCAGGAATTACATGACTTGGCACAGCAGCCTGATGCCGCAGCGCGCGCGCTACTCAGCGATTACGAAGCGCAGTTGCGCTCCCTGCTCGACCCGGAAGCGGTAGACCGGCAAGCAAAAGCCGACCAGCAGCGGCGCATTGAAGCGTTGGGCGGGCGGGCTGCCGTCTTGGCGCGGGGCGCGTTCACGAATTCTCCCGCGCTTGGGGAAGCGCCCAAGTTCCAGCGTATGCGAGCAGCTGGCGGGCGCTGAGGCTGCCGAAAGAAAATCCAGCCATAGGGCTGGATTTTGCGGTCGTGCCTGGAGAGATTCGAACTCCCGACCCCTGGTTCCGTAGACCAGTGCTCTATCCGCTGAGCTACAGGCACATAGTAGAAAAAGAGCATATCAGTACCTTCGCGGAGAGTCAAGCGCCAATCCTGGCGGGGCAATCGCATCAAATTATAATTCACCACAAAGACACAAAGGACACAAAGATAATCCTATAAATTCGCAGAAAAGGGCTTGATGTAGGGGCGTTTCGTTGAAACGCCCTCAATATCCAAGCAATTTTCGCGGGCGACCTAAAATAGGCTGTTGAATATCACCCCAATCCCCAGAAGCGGGAAGGGGAAAAATGACAGCAAATGTGCCGTCAAAAGCCCCTCTCTCATTTTGGGAAAATGCGCCATAGAGATGGCGCAGGGATTTGGGGGATACAGAGATCCCATGACCGCAATAAGGGAAGAACGATGACAATTTTGGTGACGGGCGCGGCTGGATTTGTCGGCAATCAGACGGTGAAGCGGCTGGCCGCGGCGGGCAAGCCCGTGCGCGCCCTGGTACGCAATCCGGGAAAAGCCAGCCTGCGCTTGAAAGCGGTCGTGGATGCAGTCGAAATCGTCACGGGCGATGTAACCCGCTTGCCGAGCTTGCCGCCAGCGATGCGTGATGTCAGCGCGGTCATCCACACCGTCGCCATCTCTATGGAAAAAGGCGGGCAAAGCTACGAAGCCGTCAACTTCCAAGGCACGGTCAATGTGCTGACAGCGGCGGCGGCGGCGGGAGTGCCGCGCTTCATCAACATCAGCCAAAATGGCGCTCGCAGCGACCTGCCGTATCGCTTCCTCGCCAGCAAGGGGCGCGCCCAGGAAGCGGTCGCCGCTTCCGCGCTGCAGTGGACGGCGCTGCGCCCATCCGCGATATTCGGCGCTCAGGATGAATTCTTTAATACCTTCGCCCGCTTGCTGAAGGTCAGTCCGCTGATTTTCCCGCTGGTGGGCGGCGGCAGGGCGGAGTTTCAGCCAGTTGCCATTGAAGATGTCGTGGAAGCTATCATGCGCTGCCTTGATGATGACAGCACGGTTGGCGAAGCATTGGCGCTGGGCGGGCCAGAAGTGCTGAGCCTGGGCGAAATCGAGCGGCGCGTCATTGATGCCATGGGCAGCTGGCGGCTGTTGCTGCCCGTGCCGGTGGGGCTGCTGCGCCCGCCGGTGAGGCTGATGCAGGCGCTTTTGCCTGGCTCCCCCGTCAGCACGAGCTTGCTGGATTTGCTGGCGGTGCCCAACACGGTGCCGGACAATGCGCTGACGCAGCGCTTTGGCATGCAGCCGCTTGCCTTCAAGGGCGAGAATATCGCCTATCTGCGCGACAATACGCTCAGCGACACTTTGGCGAAGTTCTTCGGCGGCGCTACCATCAATTAGGCTATCAGTTGAGGCTATCGAGGGACGCCATCGCGGCGCAGCAGCTCTCGATAACGGCGGGTATAAGCCGCTGCCGCTGATGCCGGCGAAAAATGCGTGAGAATGCGCCGCCGTCCCGCCGCGCCCAGCCGCGCCCGCAGCTCGCCATCCGCCAACAGGCGCCGCGCCGCCCGCGCCAGCGCCTCGCTGTCGCCGCTATCCACCAGGTAGCCGGTTTCCCCATCGACAATCGTCTCGGCGGGTCCGCCGGCATCAGTGCTGACCACGGGTCTGCCGCATGCCATCGCTTCCAGATTGGCGATGCCATAGCTCTCGTATTCAGAGGGGCAGACAACAACATCGGCGGCGGCGTAGACGCTCTCGATATCGCTGCGGAAGCCGATATAACGCAGGCGCTGGCGCAGCAGCGTGTCTGCCCGCGCTCGTTTGAGCATTTTGGCGCGGTAGCGCTTGTCAGCGCTGAGGCCGAAGGCATCATCACCAGCGATGATGAATTGAGTCGCGGGTGCCTGGGCGAGGATAAGCCGCGCCATCGCTTGAAAATGGTGATGTCCCTTCACCCGCTGGAAGCGCGCCACCATCGCCACCACTTTTGTCTCCGCTGTGAAGCCAAGCTCGCGCCGCAACTTTGCGCGGTCAAGCCCGGGATGAAAGCGCCTGACATCGACGCCGCTGTACACTATCGGCAGCTGTTCGGCGGGCATGAAGGGCGGGCTGCCCAAAAAACCATCGCGGATCGCCCGTGAGCGCGCCACCGCCGGCAGCTGGCGGAAGAAATCGCGCTGCCAGCGCTTGGGCTGGAACCACCAGCCGTGCGCCGTCCACAGCAGCGGCAGGTTCAGTTGCCGCGCCGCCGGCGCTATCAGCGGCAGCGTGTGATAATCGCTCTGCACCAGGTCGATGCGCTCGCGCTGGAGCAAAGCCGTCAGCCGCCGCACCACCGGGAAGCGCGCCCACAGCGCCGGGACAAACCAGGTCGATGCGCCGCGATAGCGCAACTGATGCACGCGCCAGCCTGCCGCCTGCCAGCGCTGCCCCAGCGCGCCGGCGCCTGGCAGCAGCAACTGCCGCTCAAACTCGCCGCCATCCAGCGAGCGCGCTAGCGTCAGCAAGTCGGTCTCGCCGCCGCCCAAGCCCGTGTACCAGGAACAGAAAAGTATGCGTTTTGCCGCAGTCATGCGCAGAGCGGGAGGATGCGATAGCGGGCGCGCTCGGCGCAGGTGAGGGCGCGCGGCAATCCCAGGGCTTCGATGCGCGCCAGCAGTTGCCCGGCGCTTTCTAGCTGCCAGAGGCGGTAGCTGCCAGCAGCGTCCCGCGTCAGAATTTGCGCGCCATCACGGCTGCGGCTGAACGCGGTGACGGGCAGCAGATGGCGCAGGCGGCGCTGCATCTCCCCCGCCGTTGCCTGCCAAAATTCGAGGTCCTGACCGCCGAGGACCAGCAGCGTCTCCGCTTCCGCGAAATAGTCGAGCTTGCTGGGCGCTGATGCTTCGTTGCCGCGAGTAACGCGGTGCAAGACGGCACCCGTGGCGCTGTCGATGACTTGCAGCGCGCCATCCGCCAGCGCCAGCAGCAGAAAATCGCCTGCGGACGAAAACTCGCCGTGAATCACATCGAGGAAGGTGTGGCGGCGTGGCTGAGTATCGGCGAGCGTAATCGTTGTCAAGCCCGCCAAACTGCCCTCCGCCCGCGCGAAAAAGCGCAGCGCCGCGCCATCCGCGCTGAATGCCGCTGTCAGCGCTGTGGCGGCGTCGCCCAGCGGAAATGCCGCCAGCGCCGCGCCATCCGCCGCCCACAGCAGCGCCCGCTCGTCATGCACCGTCAACAGGCGTGCGCCTGTGGGGTCAAAGGCGACCGAAAGCGGGCTCGCCGCCGGCAGCGGCAGTGGCGCGTCTTGCCCCGTCACGAACAGGGTAGCGCCCGCAGCGCCCGCCGCCAGCAGCATGTCGCCCGCTGGCGCGAGATGAAGCGCTGTAACCCCCGCCCAATCGCCGCGCCAGCTTTGCCGCTGGTCGCCGGTCGCCGCTTCGTAGATGCTGATAGCATCCGCGGTGGCGGCAGCGATGAAATCGCCGGCGCTTGCGACAAGCCGCGCTGGCACTTGCCAACTGTCCTCTTCGCTATCCTCTATATGCCAGCGGTGCAACTCATCTTCCGCGCTCTGCAAAAATACCTGCCCGCCCGCGCTGAGCGCCGCGCCGCTCACAGCTGGCAGCCGCTGCGGGTCAGCAACCGTACCGCTGTGCATGCGCCATAGGCGGAGGCGGCTGTCGTCTGTCAAAGCGGCGACGGTATCGCCAGGGAGCGACACTTCGAGAGCGCTTAAGGGTGCCGGCGCAAAGCCCAAACGGCGAATCAGGCGCTCATCGCTGCTTGCTACAAGATCGATGCTGCCGTCCGCCGCCGGCGCTATGTGCAGGTCCTCGGCGATTGCAATCGCCGCGTTTGTGTCCGGCAGCAGTGCCGGGTCTGGCGCTGGCAAGGGCTGGAGGCTGTCGCTCTCCCAGGCGAAACTTTCGGATTCGTCCTCCGCTCCCGCCCTGCCGATGAGCTGTCCGTCCGCCGCGATTTCCAGCGCCGTGATGGTTTGCCCTTCCGCCGCTTCAAAGCTGGCGAGCCGCTCACCAGTTTCGAGCTGCCAAAGCGCGAGCCTTGGCGCGCTGCCAGCGCTGATGAGCGTATCAGCCCCCGGCGCGAATAGCAGCGCGCTCACCGCGCCTTCATGCGCCTTCAGGCGCAGCAGCGGCTCACTATCATCGCCAGTGCCACTACGCAGGACCAGCTCGCCATCGCGCGCGCCACTGGCGAGATAGCGCCCGTCGCCGCTGAATGCGAAGGCGCTGATGGGCGCTTCATGATCGTGATAGCTCTGCAGCAAGCTCCAATCCGCGTTGGAATACAGCGGCAGCGCGTCGCGGCTGCGCGGGAGGATGGCGAATATCTGTGCTTGCGGCTGAAATTGAACTTGCACGACATCGTCAAGCCGGTGGCTGCCGCCCGCCGCCAGCGCTTCCCGCAAGATGCGTTGGGCGCGGCTGTGTGTTTCCAGCCGGTCCCGCGCTTCCCACGCCAGCGCCAGCGCCAGGGGCGCGTCGCCGCCTGCCAGCCGCGCCTCCGCCAGGTTGAGCAGGCGCTGCCCTTCTTGCTGCTGTTTCAGTTTTGCCTGGGCGGTCGCACGGGCTGCTGTCGCCTCTTGCTCCGCTGATGCCTGCGCGGTTTCAGTGATTTTTGCGGCGGCGGTAGCTTCACTGGCGGCTGCCAGCGCCGTCAGCCGCAGCGCTTCCGCCGTTGCCGCGATCTCGTCGATGAGCACGAGGGCGCTGTTGCTGGCTTCGGTGGCGGCGGCGGCGGTCAGCATCAGCCGCGCGCTGGTGGTGGCGCTGGCATCACGGGCGCGGCGCGCTTCCGCCTCGCCCAGCAGCAGCGCCCGCAGCAGGACTGCGCCGAGGGGTATCACAACCAGCAGAATAGCGGCGGCGAGCGCCCGCCGCCCGCGGGGACGGCGCGGCGTCGGTTTGACGCGCCGACTGCCGTGAATGAACTCAAGCAGCTGTGGCGCCGGCTTGATGCCGCCGCGGCTGGCTTCCAGCAGCCAGGCACGCGCTTCGGCGCTGCGCTCGGGCGGCAGCAGCAAATTGGCGCGGCGGCTGCCGCGTTCCCAGCGGTCAGCGGCAATCAGCAGCTCGGTGTGCAGCTGTGTCTGCGCATCGACAGCCAGCCGCGCTCGCAGCTCTTCAATGCGCGCGGCAAAATCATCACCTGGGCGGAAGAGGAGAAAGGGATTTTCGGCGATGGCGGGGTGCACCTCCACCGTGATGTCTTCGTCCAATATCAGCGAGAGCAGGCGCTTGCCCTGGAGGCTGGCATGCTGTATCAGCTCGTTGCAGAGCTGGCTCTCGGCAGAAGAGGGCGAGAGCAGCACCGCCACCGTGTTGGCGCGCAGCAGCTCGCTTTTCAGCTGGGCGATATCGGCGCGGTGGCGGCCGAAGTCCGCCTCTTCAAAGCCGCAGACGCTGCCGCCAGCCTCAAGCTGGGCGGCAGCCCGGCGCATAAAAGCGCTATCATCCGGGTGATAGATGAAATAGATATCGTAGGGTTCGCTGCTCGCGCGCACACTCGAAGCCAAGCTGCTATATCCAAGGACTTGCCTATTGACTATAGCATACCAGGGCGGGCGGCGGCGCTATCGTTTGCGGCGGCGATCAATATAGGCTGGCTGATACTGCTGGCGCGGTGCCTCGGCTTGCACTGCCCGGTCGAAGTTGTCGTTGAAATCGCTCAGCAAGCCGCGCAGATGCCGGCGCGCATATTGCAGGCGCTTCTTGACTGTGGTCAGTGGCAGGTTCAAGCGCTGTGATATCTCGCCTTGGGAAGCGCCCAGCAAATAAAACTCCCGCGTTACCTTGCGTTGAGATTCTGGCAAGGCAGCCACCGCCTGGCGCACGCGGCTGCGCAGCTCCCGCGCCTGCACCTGGGCTTCTGGCGAGGCTTCATCGGCGGGCAAGCTGTCTTCTTGGGCGAAGTCACGCGCCGCCGCCAGCCCGCGGCTCAGGCGGTCCGCTTTGGACAAGGCGATGCGCCGCAGCCAAGCGGGGAAAGCGCGCGCATCTTGCAGCTGGGCGATGCGGCTGTAGGCGGTCAAGAAGGCTTCTTGCGCCGCGTCTTCCGCCAACTGCTGGTCCTGGAGGCGGCGGTAGGCGATGCTGTAGACCATGCCCTGGAAATCACGCACGAGATAATCGAAGGCTTCGTTGCGGGCATCACAGTCGCTTGATTGCGCTTTTAAAACCCAAGCCCGATAATGCTCAACCCGCTCGCCGCTGGGCTTGTTCGCCAAAATCCTGTTCCTGTCGCTGGCAACCATTAGCACTGATTATCGGTCATGTTTTGGCATTTGTCAATTTGCGGGTGGGCTGGGGAGTGGCTCCCCCTTAGCGCCGGGCTGATGCCAAAACCCGCCCCAGCCACAGCAGCGCCGTCCCGCCCAGAATCGCCGCCTGCAGCACTATCGCCGCTCCCAAAAGCAGCAGAGAACCCGACTGCGCCACAGCCGCGCGCTGCCCAGTTGGCGGCGGGCTTGCCAGCGGCGCAATGCGCAGCGGGCGCGTGGGCATTACACTGGGCGCGGCGCTGACGGCGGTCGCGCTGGGCTGGGTAGGGGGGCTGGTCGCCGCAGGACTGACGGTGGCAGTCGCGCTGGGTGGCGGGCTTGTCGGCGTATAAGTGCCCGCTGGCGGCGGCACCAGGAAGACGCTGCCCGGCTGCAAGCGGCGCTGGTCGGCGCGCGTCATGCCATTGAGCGCCAGCATGGCGTCAATATCGTCCCAGGTATAGCCATATATCAGCGCGATATCGCCCAAAGTCTGCCCTGGCTGCACCTCGTGTTTGATATTGCCAACTTCATCATAACCCAGCACGAAAGAACGCCGCGCTGGCGCTGGCGCGGCCGCCCCGCTTGCTGGCGCCCGTCCCGCCCCCGAATTGCCAAAAAGCATGACAAACGCTGTCCGCCCGCCTGCCGCCGCGCTGCCAATGCCCACCATATCGTACTGAGGGCTGACCAAACCGGCGAAATGAATCTCGGAATTCAGCCACCAATTCCAAGCGCTTTGCGCGCCGGCGCTGCTGCCTAAATAGATATTTTCGCTGACCCAGCTGCTGGGGAAGCCGGCATTCACCGCCCGCGCCCGCGGTCCCGCGCCATCCTCTTGATAATGGCTGAGCCGATTGTTGCCCGCCAGCCAGCGGGCGTGATTTGCGGCGGCGGCGTTCAAAGCGGGATGCGGCGTATAGGCGGGCAAGCCACGCGTCCCCCGCAGGCTGTTGGTCTGGGCGAGCAGATAGGCGCTGGCATCGCCCTGCGCGGCGGGGCGCAGCGCCAGGCTCAGGCAAAGTAGAAGCAGCGCCAGGAGTCGTCGCGACATGCTCCCATTGTAGCAAGCCATATCGCGCCGGACACCGACGCTTGCCCTCAGCGCGCCGCCACGACTATACTCGGCGCACTGTCAGCGCGTGTGAGAACTCGGCGATGGGACTGTATTCTATCAATGGCGAAATGGTTGACGCGGCGGATGCTGCCTTGCCGCTGTCCGATTTGGCGATATTGCGCGGCTATGGCGTCTTTGATTTTCTGCGCACCTATGGCGGCATTCCCTTCCAGCTGAGGGCGCACCTGCGGCGGCTGCAGCGCTCCGCCGCGCTCATCGAATTGCCCTGCCCCTGGGACATTGAAGAGCTGGAAAGCATCGTGCGGGAGACGCTCGCGCGCAACACTTATCCGGAATCTGGCATCCGCCTGGTGCTCACAGGCGGCGACAGCCCCAACAGCTTCCTGCCGAGTGGCGACCCGCGGCTGCTGGTGTTGGTGACGCCGGCGCTGCCGATGGCGCGGGAGTATTACGACAGCGGCGCGGAAGTGGTCACTGTGGCGCAGCGGCGCGACCTGCCCGAAGCCAAGACCATCAACTATATCCCTGGCATCCGCGCCCACTTGCAAGCCCTGCGGCGCAACCCGCGCGCCATTGACGCCATGTATTGCGCCGCTGGCAATGTCATCGAAGGCACACGCAGCAATACCTTCATCTATCGTGACGGGCGCTGGATTACGCCGGGCGCGGACCTGCTGCTGGGCGTCACCCGCGCCGAAGCCATCAAGCTGATAGAAAGCGACAGCGCGCTGGAACTGCGGGACATCCCGCTGGAAGAGTATTATGCCGCTGACGAGGTGATACTCACCTCCAGCAGCAAAGAAATCATGCCGGTGGTCAAAGTGGATGACAGCATCATCGGCAGCGGCGTGCCGGGCGCGCAAACCCGGCGGCTGATGGCAAAATGGCGCGCCATGACCGCCGCCTACGCCGCGGCGGGGGTTGTGCGTTAGGGGGCTTCTATAACTCGCATTAGACGAATCACAAATACTATGCTATAGTTTCTTTGTGCTTCCCGCGATATTGAGGGCAGAATAAGTTTGTTCCGAGGAATGACATGGCAGAACCCGAACAAATCACGCGGCATGAACGAGAAATTGGCGAATTGCGGGGCAAGCTGGATGGCTTGGCGACCAAGGACTTCGTCCGCCAAGTTGTGCGAGAACAGACGCAGGAAATATACACAAAGCTCGATTTAATCTCGGCGGAGAACAACAAGAAGTTCGACAGGATATCACAGGAGCTGAAGGCGCTGAACGACAAGCAGCATCGCATCACTGGCGCGGCCGACTTTCTTAAATCCGCTTTGCCAATGCTGATTAGCGTAATCACACTGGAAGTGTTGATAATCAGCCTGCTGGCTGCCAGCGGCTAGCGGCGATTTTGGCAGCTCATCAAGCTCCGCAACGCAGCATCAAATTGAGAACGCCGCCGCCGTCTTCGCGCGTACTTCAGCCAGCGTCGCCCCCGGCATCAGCTCGACCAGGCGCATCGCCCCCGCCTCAAAGCGGAAGACCGCCAACTCGGTAATCAGCAGGTCGACCGCGCCCGCCGCCGTCAGCGGCAGGCTGCAGCGCGGCAGGACTTTGCTGTGCCCGCGGCGGTCGGTATGCGTCATCGTGATGATGAGCTTGCGGGCGCCGCTCGCCAAATCCATCGCGCCGCCAACGCCCAGCAAGGGACGCCCCGGCACCGCCCAATTCGCCAAATTGCCCGCTTGATCCACCTGCAAGCCGCCCATAATCGCCACATCGATATGCCCGCCGCGGATCATGCCGAAGGAATCAGCGCTGTCAAAATAGCTGCTGCCCGGCAATGCCGTGACCGGGCGCTTGCCCGCGTTGACCGGGTAGTCCAGCGCGCCGCCTTGCGCTGGCGCGGGACCCACCCCTAGCATGCCATTTTCTGTATGCAGAATGATGCCAGCGCTCGGCGCTATCAAATCCGCGACCAGGGTTGGCATGCCCACGCCCAAATTGACCACATCGCCCGCCTTGAGCTCTGCCAGGGCGCGGCGGGCGATGCGCAGGCGCTGGGGCTGCGGCTGCTTGGCTTCCGCGCTAATCGCCGCCGAGCTGCCGAGTTCGGCGGCGGTCGCCCTTGCTGGCACCAGCGCATCGACATAGAGCCCGGGGCTGTGGATAGTATCGGGGTCAAGCGCGCCAGCGGGCAGAATTTCGTCCGCTTCGGCGATGACGAGGTCAGCGGCGGTCGCCATCGCTTTGTTGAAGTTGCGCTCGGTCATGCGGTAGACGAGGTTGCCGGCGGTATCGGCGCGGCGGGCGCGCAGCAGGGCGATATCCGCGCGCAGGCTCTTGACGAAGACCTGCGGGACGCCATCAAGCAGCCGAGTTTCGGCATTAGCCGCCAGGCTGGTGCCAGCCGCTGTCGGCGTATAAAAGCCGCCGATGCCAGCGCCGCCCGCGCGGATCGCCTCCGCCAGGCTGCCCTGGGGCAGCAGCTCATATTCGATGTCGCCGTTGAGCGCCGCCGCCACCGCTTCGGGATTGCTGGTGAAAAATGAGCCGATTGCCCGTTTAATCTGCCCGTTGCGCAGCAGCCGCCCGCCGCCCAAACCCGGCTCGCCGATGTTGTTGGCGATATAGGTCAGATTGCGGGTTTCGGTCTCCGCCAGGGCATGCAGCAGATGCGCTGGCGTACCGGTCATGCCAAAGCCGCCGACCATCAGCACCGCCCCCGCCGGGACCAGGCGCGCCGCTTCCGCCGCGCTCATTTGCGGGACGGTTTTCATGTCTCCGCCAGCTGTATCAGCGTGGATTCGCCTTGCCCCACGCCGACGCAGAGCGTCGCCAAGCCATAGCGCATCCGCTCGCCGGCGCTTGCCCGCCGCCGCATTTCCTGAATCAAAGTGGTGAGGATGCGCGCGCCGGAGCAGCCCAGCGGGTGCCCCAGGGCGATAGCGCCGCCGTTGACATTGGTAATCGCTTCGCTCAAACCCAGCGCGCGCAGCACGGCGAGCGCCTGCACCGCGAAGGCTTCGTTGAGCTCCGCCAGGTCGATATCGGCTATCGTCAAGTTGTGGCGCGCCAGCAGCTTTTGCGTCGCCGAGACTGGTCCCAAGCCCATCAGCCGCGGGTTGACGCCAGCAACGGCGCTGCCCCGCCAGTAGGCAAGCGGCGGCAACTTCAGCGCCGCGGCTTTCCGCGCCGACATCAGCAGCAGCGCGCAAGCGCCATCATTCATGCTGCTGGAATTGCCCGCCGTGACTGTGCCGCCAGCGCGAAATACCGGGCGCAATGCCGCCAGCTTTTGGGCGCTGGTCGCCAGCTCGTAGCCAGCCGCGCCGCGCCGAGAGAAGGGCTGCTCGTCCGTATCCAGCATAATCGGCGCGCCTTTGCGCTGCGGCAAAGTAATCGGCAGGATTTCTTCCCGAAAAGCGCCGCGGTTGATGGCGTCGATGGCGCGCCGCTGGCTCTGCAAGGCGAAGCGGTCTTGCTCTTCCCGCGGGATTAAGCCGCCGGCTAGCGTGCCTTCAGAGCTGGCTTCGAAGATATTTTCCGCGGTTTCTCCCATCGCTTCCAGCGGGAAGCGCGCCGCCAGCCGCGCATTGGGGTAGCGCCAGCCAAGCGTGGTATCCCAGCCGGTGATGTTGCCGGCGGGACCAAAGGCGATCGGGTTCTTGGGCAGCGAATAGGGCGCGCGGCTCATGCTTTCCACGCCGCCAGCGATGAAAACATCGCCTTCGCCGGCGAGGATGGCGCGCGCCGCCTGATTGACCGCGCTTAGCCCGCTGGCGCAGAGGCGGTTGACCGTTATGCCGGCGACAGTATCGGGCAAACCCGCCAGCAGCAGCGCCATGCGCGCGATATTGCGGTTGTCTTCGCCCGCCTGGTTGGCGCAGCCGAAAATCACTTCTTCGACTTGCTCGCCCGCGACCCCAGCCCGCTCCAGCGCCGCTTGCATTGTCAGCGCCGCCAGGTCATCGGGGCGGACGGAAGCCAGCGCGCCGCGGATTTTGCCGATGGGGCTGCGCACCGCGCTGAGGATGACGACTTCGGTCATGCCGCTGCCCCCGCCGGCATCAAGCGGAAGCGCCAGCCGCGGGCGGGCGGCAAGCGGCGCAGATGCCATAAAATTCCAGCAGATGCCCGCTGATTTGCAAGTTCAATGTTTGCTCGAGGCTGCGTGACAGCGCCTCCAAGCCGCAGTCGTCGAACTCAAAAAAACGCTGGCAGCCAGTGCAAATGGCGTGATGGTGGTGGCCATCGCGCATCAGCACATAGGTCGGCGTCAGGCTGCTGCCGTTATAGGTCGGGCGGATGATGCCCAGCTGCGTCAACAAATCCAAAGTGCGGAAGACGCTGGCGCGGCCGATAGCGGGTTTGAGCGCCGCGACCCGCTCCAGCACTTCGGCGGAGGTGATGTGCCCGCGTTCCGCTTCCAAGATGCCGAGCACGGTCAGCCGCGCCTGCGTCAGGCGATAGCCGGCGTCTTTCAAGACTTGGATATGGGGGCTGCCTTCGCTCATGCGGCGCTTTCTCGTCTGCTTTGCCGAGCATAGTATACCGCTTTTCCAGCAGCGGCAAATTGTCGGAATTGAGGGAGTGTCTACATGCGTGGATATTCGCGCCAGCCCCCATCCCCCAGCCCCTTCGCCATCTCTATGGCGAATTCTGAACTTCCCCCGATTATGTGGACTGCCAAATTGTCCGATATACTCCGTTGAGAAAGGAAGGGGAAACACACATGAGATATCCAGATGAGTTGAAACGCGAAGCCCTTAACCTGGCGGCGCAACCCGATATGACTGTCGCCCAGGTCGAACGCGACCTCGGCATTACACCCGGCTTGATTTACAAATGGCGGCAGCGCTACCGCGTTGATGAGCATAGCGATGCCTTGAAGCCCAGCGCCGAACGCGAGACCGATGCCGAAATCCGCCGCTTGAAACGCGAGCTGGCGATCGCCCGCGAGGAGCGCGACATATTAAAAAAAGCCATCCGCGTGTTCTCGCAGGACCGCCCGCAA
>JAJDWK010000075.1 GCA_022825675.1 Anaerolineae bacterium
ACCGCAAGTCCAACGCCGACGGCGATTCCAACCGCCAGCGCAACCGCTACCGTCAGCCCAACGCTGACGGCAAGTCCAACACATAGCCCGGTACCCTCGGCAACACATACAGCCACGCGGCTGCAGACCGCTACCTCAACGGCGACCGCGACGGACACAAGCCTGCCCACGGATACCGACACGCTCTTGCCGAGCCCCACTGCGGCTGCCACGGCGACCGCTTCGGCAGTTCCAACCGCAGCCGTGTCCGCTTCCACAGAGCCCTCGCCTACACCCGCTGTGACGGTTAGCGCGAGCCCAAGCCCATCAGCGCCAGCGCCGATTAGCGACGCGCAGGCGATAGATGACTCGGTGATTGTGCCGTTGCCAACAATGGACGAGACTGAAGACACAGAATTGCTGGCGACGCCGCGCCCCCACACCGCAATTCCCACAACTTGGACTGCAACCCCCAGTACGCCCGCCGCCAGTACCGAGCCGCCGCCTGATACGCGAGACGGCGATGGTAGCGGCGGGGAAGGGCGCAGCGCCGCTTCGCCAACGCAGTCCAGACAGTCGGCGCTAGCCACCGAGCTCGCCGCTCCCAAGCCGACAGTGGCATTGCGCTGGAACCTGGTGAAGCCGGTAATTACGGCGGCGGCACCGCTGCACGCGGGCATAACCCTGAGCAATGCAGCAGCCTATGAATTCGACATTTGGCATCGGAATACAGTTACTGTGGGGGAAAATAGATTGGAAAGCGGCGTCCGCCTCTTCGTGCCCAACCCGGCGGATCTCAACAGCTATTTGCGCACGGACGCCTGGGGCATTTTGCATATCAAGTCTATTGTGGATGCGGAAGAGCGGGAGCTGGACGAAGCGCCCATTCTCCGGCAACGCATTGGCGCGCCTGCCACTATTGACGAGAATGCCTATAAAATCGTCGAGGCGGACTGGTCCGCCGATGGCAGGCGCTTTAGCTTCCGCATAGATCCCCATCCATCGCTTGACAATGCCTTAGCGGGGCTTTGGCACTGGCAGCCGGACCCCGGACCCGAGAATCGCCACCTCTTTCCCTTGCTCTATGATTGCGCATCAGAAACGAGAAGCGGCTGCGCTTTGATGAGCCGCCCGAGCCCGCCGTTGCATTGGAAAACCATCAGCGCCGAATGGTCGCCGCTGGCGGGCAGCAACCGCCTGCTCTTGACCCTGCAATTGCCGCTGGAAGGGCGCAATGCCTTGGCGGTGATGGAAGCTAATCCCGACCCAGCGGCTGCCACCCGCTTGCCGCCGCTGGCGCGGTATGAGTATGGCAGCTGGAACCCGGACGGGAACGGCATCACCGTGAGCGGGCACCGCCCCGATGGCCGCGTTATCATAGGCGTCGTCGACAGTTCCCTCGGCAACGAGCGCATTATCCTCGACGGTACGCGGCAAGGGCTTTGGCTGCGTGATGCCGTGCAATTGCCTGCCACGGGACGCTATGTAGCGCTCGGACGCCCGGGCAAGCCGCAGAGCGGTCCCGTCGCTCTCTATGGACAGCAGGGCTTTCAACTCTCCGACTTCATTGGTGATGCGCCGCCGGAAGCTGTCCGCTGGTATCCTGACCGCCGCGCGGTAGTGGTGACGGTGAAGGGAAAACAGTATACTGTTACCGCGTCATCCATATCCATAGGGGTAGATGTGTACAACGATTTCGCCAATCCATTCAATCCGCTGCACAGCCCTTTTCATAGCAATAATGCCGAGCAGATTCCCAATGCGGTGGTAATTGGCAACGAATATAATCCGAGCCAGCAGTTGCGCATCACCGCGCCGGTGTTGGCGCTTCATGCCGAGCCGCGGCTGCAGAGCCAAGTGCTCGAAGAACTGACAGCCGGCGACTATGTTATTGTCTATGCAGGTCCTTTTGAAAACGAAAACAGGCGCTGGTGGTGGGTGAATACCAAACAAAACGCATTCGGCTGGCTTGCTACGGTGGTTGCCGGCGCGCCTACCGTGGAACGCGCTCGCTGATACCCACATGGTAGCGGAGCTGAACGCTACTGCGGGGACAGAGCCGACCATGGCAGACGCGCCGCTTGTCAGCATCGTCATCCCCACCTTTAACCGCGCCCATTATATTAGGGACGCGATTGAAAGCTGCCTGGCGCAGACGCACCCCAACTGCGAAATCATCGTGGTTGATGACGGCAGCAGCGACAACAGTGCGGGGCTGCTGCGCGCGCGCTATGGCGAGCGTCTGCAGCTCATCCAGCAGCAGAATCAAGGACCGGGCATCGCGCGCAACCGCGGCATCGCCGCCGCCAAGGGCGAGTTTATCCACTTTTTGGATGCGGATGACCAGCTCCACGAGCACAAAATCGAAATCGGCTTACAAGTTTTTCAGCGCCAGCCGGCGGTGGCGGTCGTGTATACGCATTATCAATTTGTCGCCGCTGATGGGCGGAGCCCGCTGGAGACGCCGCCATTTGAAGCATTCCCCGCCGATTGCTTTTGTGAGCTTCTGCGACTGACCGGCTGCCACATTTTGCTTAGCTCCAGCATGTATCGGGCGGAAGCGTTGCGCGCTGTCGGCGGCTTCGCCCACGATGTCGATTTCCGCAGCGCCGAAGATTGGGATCTCTTCTTGCGCTTGGCGGCGCGCTACCGATTTCACGGCATCAACCAGCCGCTGGTATCCCGGCGCATGCACGGTGCCATGCTTTCCGACCATCGCCTGTATGGCGCGTTGGGGCGGTTGAAGACGGTGCAAAATGCGCGCGCCTATGGCTGGCAGCGCTGCTTTAGCCCCGCCGAATTCGACCAGAAAGAAGCGGCGCGGCATCATGTCTATGCCTATTATCTGTGGCAAGCAGGGGAGCGGCGTCAAGCGCGGCGGCACTTCCTCGCCGCCGCCAACTTGTATCCGCCCGAAGCGCCCCAGCGGCGCGCCTGGGCATTTTTGGCGCTCTTCGCGCCGCCAAGTTCCATCGACTGGGCGGCTGGCGCTATCCGTTCCCTGCGGCGGGCGCTGCCCGGCAGGCGCAATCAAAATCTTTAAGCGCCGAAGATTCATCAGGGATTTTTACCACCGAGTACACCGAGGTACACCGAGAAAAGCATGAGAATGCCTACTAAAATCTTTTCTCGGTGTTCTCAATTTTCCTCAATAAGTGCAACAAATTAATGCGAACAGTGGCGGCTTCTCTGCGGGTGATACAGCACAATCATCCCATCGGTAGGGGCGACCCGGTGGTGGCTGTTGAAAAACACCCCCATCCCCCAGCCCATTCGCCATCTCTATGGCGAATTATCCCCAAAATGAGGGAAGGGGAGCAAAATCACTGCAAAAATGGGGTTAAAAGTCCCGCCCTCTTAATGGGAAAATGCGCCATAGAGATGGCGCATAGAGCGTAGGGTGGGGAAAATGAATATTTCAACAGCCTACGGTGGGTCGCCCGAAAATTGCCACAGAGGCACTGAGGCACAGAGACTTACTCGGTGTATCTCGGTGCACTCGGTGTAAAAAATCCCTGTCGAATATCCGCACTTACTAATTCCAATTACTTTGTAGGGATTTCTTGTGAGAACCATTCAGAGAAAAATCGCGTATACTAGGCGATAGGAGCTTGCGGTGAGGCATCTGCCCGATGACGACACGAACTGACAGCTTGCGCTACGATATTTCCCGGCTGATGAAGGCTGGCAGCTACCATGATATTGTTGACCGCTGCCATGTCGAGCTGACATTGGCGCGGCGGGAGAACCGCTTCACAGTCGAGATTATCGCGCTCTTGGGCTTGGCGGCGGCGCAGTGCTCGCTGGGGCACTTCGGCTTTGCCCGCGATTATGTGAACCAGGCGGTCGAAAGCGCGGATACCATCCGCTCGGTCGGCTTGCTGGTGGATGCGCTAATCCTGCGGGCGCGCATCGCGCGGGAAGGCTATTTGCAGACTGCCGAAGCCCAAGAAGATTATGAGCGTGCCGTCAACCTGGCTTTTGAAGCCGGCGATATGCGCCGCTATGGGCGGGCGCTATTGGGCATGGGCGAGATTGCGGCGCAGCCTGGCGAGTCGGGCAAACAGGCTTGGCGCATCATCGACATCGCCCGGGAGCTCAACGATGAGCAGCTGGAGGCGCGCGCCATCCTGCTGCTGGCGAATGCCTTCATCCGCAAGGGAGAACACAGCAAAGCCAGCGATGGCTTGCTGGTGGCGCTGCGTAAGGCGCAGGCGGTCAAAGACCGGCTGCTGGAAAGTGTCATCATCGGGCAGCAGGGCTTGGCGCTGGCGCAGCATGCCGACAGCTTCGACCGCGGCATCCAGCAGCAGTTGACCGCCCTGGAAGTTGCCCGCGGCATGGAAGCCGTATTCCACGAATTTATGCGCCTGCATACCCTGGCAAGCACATTGATGGCGGCGGGCAAACACAGCGATGCGCTTAATTACCTCGATGAAATGCTGGCGCTCGCGCAAGATGTAGCGCACAAGCCCTATGAAATGTACACGCTGGGCATCCTGGGGCAGTTAAATGCAGCCGCCGGCAAGCCCGCTAGCGCGCGCAGATATTTTGCCCTCGCGGTTGATGCGGCGCGTGAGCTCGCCCATCCAGCCTATGAGGCGCGCTATCTTTATGCTTTGGGCGCGGTATATCAAGCGCAGTGGGATTTTAAAAGCGCGCGCGCGCAGTACAAACAGGCGCGGAGCCTGTATCTGTCGCTGGCGGACGGGCGCAATGCCACCCGCGTCCGCGCGACTGTTGTGTATACCTACTTCTTGGCATTTGCGGCGCGCATTTTGAAGTTGATGGGCATGCAGCCAAGCGAGAGCTGACCAGCGCCCGCGCTGCCGCTTATGTTTGCCTGTCCCACAGCGGCAGGCCAAAATCCAGCTTGCCCTGCCGCCAGCGCTCCACCAAAGCATTCGACGGAAAAGGCACCAGCGGCGGCAGCGCCTCGCGGCTGAACCAAGCGGCATCCGCCGCGTCATCGCCCGCCTGCAAGTTCCCGCCGACAGCTTCGGCGCTATACGCGATGGTGATATCCGCCAAGCCCTGATCCCGCTTGGGAAATACCGCCAGCAATGTGTTGATGCGCGCCTCGATGCCAGTCTCTTCAAGCGCTTCGCGGCGGGCGGCGCTGGCTGGCGCTTCGTCAAAATCAACAAAACCGGCGGGCAATGCCCACTTGCCTTTGCCTGGGTCAACCGCGCGCTGAATCAGCAGCACCATTCCTTCCCGCTCGATGAAGACCACTACCGCCACTTTGGGGTCAATATAGACGGGCTGCTGGCAGGCGCGGCAGAAGGGGCGCAGCTTGCCGCCGGCTTGCATTGGAATCAGCGCGGCACCACAGCGCGGGCAGAAGTTGACGGCGCGCGTCATTGAACTGCCGCCCGCCGGCGCTTGGCTATTGACATCCCGATATTCCTGGCGTAGACTGCAGTTCCCTGTGCCGGAGTGGCGGAATTGGCAGACGCGCGCGACTCAAACTCGCGTTCCTTTCAACGGGAGTGTGGGTTCGACCCCCACCTCCGGCACCTTTCATTTTGATGCGTTTTGATGCGCCCGCGCAGCTCAAGGGCGCAGACTCCATTTGGATTCGGCTTCGCCCGCGCGCATATTTTCATAGCGCGCTAATGTGAAGAGCCAATCCGAAAGCCGGTTGATATACGCCAATATATTCGGGTTAATCTCGTCTGTTGATGCCAAGGCGACAATCTCCCGCTCCGCCCGCCGGCAGACAGCGCGCGCCAGCTGCACATGCGCAGCCGCGGGCACACCGCCCGGCAAGATGAAATTTCGCAGCGGCTCCAACTCCGCTGTCATGCGGTCGATGCTGGCTTCCAGCCACTGCGTCTGTTCCGGCGCAACCCGCGTAACCCAGCTCGCGGCGCTTTCCAGCGGCGTCGCCAGGTCTGTGCCCAGCTGAAATAGCTGCCGCTGCACCGTGTCCAGCCAGTCATCGACTTCGGCGCATGGCTTTGCGGCTCGCGCTACGCCCAACAGAGAATTGAGCTCGTCAATCGTGCCATAGGCGGCGACGCGCTGATGGTCTTTTTGCACCCTGCCGCCGCCAAAAAGCGCGGTTTCGCCGTGGTCGCCCGTTTTTGTATACAGTTTCACCGCGTTTCCTTCTCCAAAGCTGCATCGGGAGTGGTGAATCTCGGTTCTGTTGACATTATGTCGCAGCCAGATAACCGTGCCAGCCAAGTGCAGAAAACCGAGATGAGATGTATCCAGCTTCTCAAATCGAGAAAAGACGCGGCGGAAATGCTTGGGCTTGTTGATGAATCGCTCCACCAAATTCCGCTCTCAATACCACCGTTTGTCGTATTCGCGCTTCTCTTTGGCGCTCTGATGTGGCGGTATCACTGCTTCTATGCCCTTTTCAAGCAAGCTGTCCACAAAGGGCTGCGCCGCATAGCCCCGATCGGCGATTACCCGCTCAAAGCTGAAGCCGTCAATCAATTCCGCCGCCTCGGTGATATCGTGAGCTTGCCCCCGGACTCAAGCGAAAACGCAAGGGCTTGCCCTTACCATCCACAGTTATATGGATTTTGCAGCTATATCCTCCACGGCTGCGTCCCAAGGCTTGCTTCTGTTTTTTTAGCGCCGGCGGCGCAGGGATGCGCGCGAACAATCGTACTGTCAGAACCTAGCTGACTCTCTAAGCGGTGTGCTCATTTCACAAACTCCTACATTTATGTTGTTCTTCCGGCGCAGCAATGTTGCCAATGCTCCTACGACCTTACCAGCTTTATCACCGTCACCAGCGCATTTGGCGCCGCTGCCGGCCCCAGCAGCACTGTGCTGTCCCCCTCATGCCGCAAGCTGAGCGGCGCTTCCACCGCCGCATCCAGCCATTGCGCCGCATTCACTTCCAGCCGCGGCAAGACCAGCCGCCCACTGGGGGACCAATCGAAAACATGCAAGTAGATGGCATCGCCCTTTTGTGTGCTGCGGCACCAGTCGACGCCCTGCACCGGACCGGGCGCGCTGCCATAAATCGCCTCGCCATGGACATCCAGCCACGCGCCCATGCCCTGCAAGCGCTCGACGCTGGGCTCGGGTATCGCGCCTGCGGCATCAGGACCGATGTTCAGCAGATAATTGCCGCCTTTGCTGACGATGTCCACCAAATTCTTCACAAGCTGCTGCGTCGATTTCCAGTTGTGGTCATGCGTTTTGAAGCCCCAGGTGTCGTTGATGGTGGCGGGCGTTTCCCAATCGGTGCTCGCCTGCAAGTCGGGCGGGATGGCATTGTCCTGGGCGGTGGCATAATCCCCCAGCTGATTGCCCAGCCGCCCGCAGACGAGGCAGTCCGGCTGCAAGGCATGCACCAGCTCCAGCAGTTCCTGGCTTTGATGCCGGGCGATGATGCGCGGCGTATCAAACCAGATGATGGCGATAGGACCATACTTTGTCAGGATTTCCCGCACCTGCGGCTTGACATAAGTGTCGATATACTCGGCGAAATCCTGCTCGGATTCGTCAAAATCCCAAGTATTTCCATAGCCGTTGGGATGATGCCAGTCCTGCGTCTGCGAATAATACAGCCCCAGCTTGATGCCCTCGCGGGCGCAGGCTTCCGCCAATTCCTTAAGGATATCGCGCCCGTAAGGTGTGCCATGTACGATGTTGTACTCAGTCTCGGCGCTGCCATACATGCAGAAGCCATCGTGATGTTTGGAGGTCAGGACGATGTATTTTTGTCCCGCTTGTTTCGCCAGCTGCACGATGGCGTCGGCATCGTATTTGACCGGGTTGAATTGCCCCGCCAGCTGCTCATATTCGGCGATGGGGATCTCGGCGCGCAGCATAATCCACTCGCCGATGCCCGGTATCGACCGCCCCTTCCAGACGCCCGCCGGGATGGCATAGACGCCCCAGTGGATGAACATGCCGAATTTGGCTTGACGCCACCAATCAAGCCGCGGGTCTTGATTGGCGCCTTCCCGCTGCCCGCGCTCCGGTTTGAAGTATTCGACTGCTGTCATTTTGTTCTGCCCTTTGTTTTCGGTAGATGCAATTTCGCATAATTAACTTGCGCTTACTTCTTTGCTTCTGTGATTTGTCATGCCAGCTCAATCGCATAAGCGCAGACATGCTCGCAGGGCAATTCCGCCGGCACCGACAGGCGCAAGGCTCCGTCCGCTTGCGCGCATTGGATTGCCGCGTCCGTGCCCAGCATGCGCGCGCCGGCGACCGCGACATCGCCCAGCGAGCTGATGACCGCCTCCCCCTGCGGCGGCGCCAGCAGGAAGGCGTACAGCGTGTTGCCCTTCTGCGTGAAGCGGATATCCGCCGGCGTGAAAGCATCCCGCGCGGTATCAGTGAACGCGCCCTCGGGCACCGGCGTGGGACCCTCGCCGAAGACCTTCCAGGGGCGGGTGTCGTAAATGCCCTCGCCATTAACCGCCAGCCAAGCGCCAATCTCTCGCAGCATCGCCTGCTCCACTTCGGGGATGCTGCCATCAGCGCGCGGACCCACATTAAGCAGCAGCGCGCCATTTTTGCTGGCGATATCGACGAGGTCAGCGATGATATCGGCGGCGGTTTTATAGTCATGATTGTCGATATAGCCCCAGGAATTCTTGGAAACCGAAGTGTCGTTCTGCCAGAAGAACTTGCGGATATCGCTCAGCTGCCCGCGCTCGATATCAAAGACGGCGACGCCTTCGGGGTAGGAGTTGTATTTGTGGTTGATGGCGACGCCCAGCCCCCATTCTTCGCCGCGGTTGTAATAGTGGGCGGCGAAGCGCTGCAGATAGGGCTCGAACACCACCTGCTCGATCCACCAATCAAACCAGACCACCTGCGGCTTGTATTTGTCCACCAGCTCACAGCAGCGCACCAGCCAATCTTCCAGGAATTTGGCGTCCGGGCGCGGCTGCCAGTCTTTTTTGCGCCATGCTTCGCGGTTGTTTTTGTCTTGGGAGGCCGCGACCGCCGGTCCATACAAGCCATCATTGGCGGGGTTTTGCACATCAGAGGGGAAGGCGCGCCCGCCATCAAAGAACCACCAGTGCTCGGCGCGGTGGGACGATACCGCGAAGACCATATCCTGCGCGCGCACGGCAGCCGCCAGCTCGCCGCAGATATCGCGCTTGGGTCCCATTTTGGCGGCGCACCAGTCGGTCAAGGCGCTGTCATACATGGGGAAGCCATCGTGATGCTCCGCCACGGGCATGACAAAGCGCGCGCCGGCATCTTTGAAGAGCTGCGCCCATTCCGCCGCGTCAAAGTTCTCCGCCGTCAGCATGGGGATGAAGTCCTTGTAGCCGAAGTCAGTATGCTCGCCCCAGGTTTTGCGATGGTGCTCAAAGGCGGGGTCGTCCTGCAAATACATGCGCCGCGGATACCATTCGTTGCCAAAAGCGGGCACGCAGTAGGGTCCCCAATGGATGAAGATGCCGAATTTGGCGTCTTTGTACCAGTCGGGTATTTGATACTGCGCCAGCGATTCCCAAGTGGGCTCGTATTTTCCGCTTGCTATTGTCATTTGTTGTCGCTCCCAATTTGTTCTAAGGAAACCCGCTGTTCAATCCGTTGCCACAAGTCTCTGCTTGAAATATACTTGCGCTAGCCTACCGGCAAAACCGGTTGCGGAGAGTCTAGTAGAGCGGCATAGGTCTGTCAAGCAAGCGGGGCATTTGGGCAGGGCAATGCCGGCGCTACACCAAGGCCTTGATTCACATACCCTAGCGCCAGGAGCGGCACATGCAACACATCCCCTTCGGCAGCACCGGCTTGACCACACCGCCTGTCGTCTTCGGCTCCACCGCGCTGGGCAACCTCTTCCGCGAATTCAGCTACGAATCCAAACTCGCCACCATGCGCGCCATTTTCGAGCATTTGCCGAAGCCGGTTGTCATCGATTCCGCCGGCAAATATGGCGCCGGCTTGGCGCTGGAGGTCATGGGCGATTGCCTGCGCGAGCTAGGCGTCAAAGACGACGAAGTCATCATCAGCAACAAGCTGGCTTGGCTGCGCGCGCCTTTGACCGCGCCCGAGCCCACATTTGAGCCCGGCGCCTGGTTCGGGCTTGAGCATGACGCCGTGCAGGACATCAGCTATGAGGGCATTCTCAAATGCTTTGAGCAGGGGCTGGAGCTGCTGGGCGGCGGCTATAGCACTCAGCTCGTTTCGGTGCATGACCCCGACGAATACCTGGACGCCGCCGCCTCCGCTGATGACCGAGCGCGGCGCTTTGACGATATCTTGGGCGCTTATACCGCGCTGGGCGAGCTTAAGGCGCAGGGCGCGGCCGCTGGCATCGGCGTTGGCGCCAAGAACTGGCGCTCCATCGCCGAGATTGACGCCCATGTCAAGCTCGACTGGGTCATGTTCGCCAACAGTTACACGCTCTATTCGCATCCGGCGGACTTGCTGGCATTCATGGACAGCCTGCGGGATAAAGGCGTCGCCATCATCAACTCGGCGGTATTTAACGCCGGCTTCCTCACGGGCGGCGAATTCTTCAACTATGTCAAGCTCGACCCCGCCAATCCCGAGCATAAGGAGAAGTTCGCCTGGCGCGAGAAGTTCTTCCAGCTCTGCGCCGAGCAGGGACAGAACCCGGCGCAAGTCTGCATGCACTTCGGCAAATCGCATCCCGGCATCGCCGCTCTCGCCCTCAGCACCAGCAAGCCGACGCGCGTCAAGCAGAATATCGACGCGCTTGCCGCCGAGGTGCCAGCCGCCTTCTGGCATCGCTTAAAGGAAGCGGGCTTGCTGGCGGCGGATCATCCCTATATTGGATAAATTGGGTTGTGCAAGATGTTTGACGAAATTGCCGCTTCACATTAGTATTGTTGCCAAAGGGGGAAGGCGCGAAATCTGATCGAAGAAGGGACTATATCGTGGATCTGCAAGGACAGCTTACAAAGCATGCAGCAGACATTGGAGAGCTAAAAGGTAAGCTTGATGCGCTTGCAACAAAGGACTTTGTCCGCAAGGAAAATGCTGCGCTGCTCAAAGACATCACGGACAAGATTGACAAACAGACTCGCGATATTCAGCAAGAAATCAATAAGAATCGCGAGTTTCGCACCCGTGTTACCGCTGTGGGGACTATCCGGTCGTGAAATCAAAATAAAGGACTGCCAGTCAAATGCCTGACCAGCGCCCGAATATCCTCTTCATCATGTCGGACGACCACGCCGCCCATGCCATGAGCTGCTATGGCAGCCGCATCAACCAGACGCCCAACCTCGACCGCATCGCCGACGAAGGCATGCGCTTTGAGAATTGCTTCTGCACCAATTCCATCTGCACGCCTAGCCGCGCCGCCATCCTCACCGGCACCTACAACCACATCAACGGCGTTACTACCCTCAGCACGCACATGGACAACCGCCTGCCGACATTTGTCAAAGACCTGCGAGCCAGCGGCTATCAAACGGGCATGTTTGGCAAGTGGCACTTGGGGCAGGGCGCGGCGCATGAGCCGACTGGCTTTGACGAGTGGGCGGTGCTGCCCGGGCAAGGGCTGTATCACAACCCGACCTTCATCTTCCCAACGGAAAATGGCTCGGAAAAGCGCCCGGTGCCGGGTTATGTAACCGACATCATCACCGATATGAGCCTGGACTTCCTGCGCGCCCGCGATAGTGAGCGCCCTTTTTTCCTTATGTGCCACCACAAAGCGCCGCACCGCGCCTGGGAGCCGGACGAAAAACACGCCCACATGTATCTCAACGAAGATATTCCCGAGCCGCCGACGCTCTATGACGAGTATGCCAACCGCGCCAGCGCTGCCGAAGCCGCCGAAATGCGCATGGGACTGCATCACCAGCCGCTTGATCTCAAGTGTGAAATCCCGCATGACCTGCCCGAGAGGGAACTGCGGAAATGGGCCTATCAGCGCTATATCAAAGATTATCTGCGCGTTGTCGCCAGCATCGATGACAATGTGGGACGCCTGCTTGATTATCTGGACGCCGAGGGGCTGGCGGAGAATACGGTTGTCATTTACACCTCGGACCAAGGCTTTTTCCTCGGCGACCACGGCTGGTATGACAAGCGCTTTATGTACGAAGAATCGCTGCGCATGCCGTATATCATGCGCTATCCCGCTGGCATCGCCGCTGGCAGCGTCAACCAGGATATGGTGCTAAATGTCGATTTCGCGCCGACATACCTGGAGCTGGCGGGTTTGCCGCCGCAGCCCGCCATGCAAGGGCGCAGCTTCGCGCCGCTGCTGGCTGGCGAATGCCCGCCCGATTGGCGCGAGAGCATGTATTATCGCTATTGGATGCACAAGACGCATCACAATGTCTATGCCCATTACGGCATGCGCAGCCATCGCTACAAGCTCATCTATTATTATGCCGATGCCCTGGGCACAGCCGGCAGCATCGACGAAAGCTATACGCCCGAATGGGAGCTTTTTGACCTGGAAGCCGACCCCTACGAGTTGAACAACATTGTCGATGACCCGCAGCATGCGGAGCTGGTAGTTACGCTCAAAGCGGAGCTGCATCGCCTGCAAGCGGATGTTGGCGATGAGCGCTATCACCTGGATGTGAATTAGCCGCCAGCCAGCAGCCTCGCCTTCGCCCCCGCGATGAATCGGCGATAGCGCGTTTCCATATGCGGGCGCGTGAACCAGCCTCGCGGGTTGGTCATCACGCGGGCGCTCGCCGCCAATTCAAAGAGCGCCAGGTCGGGCAGCGGCGCGCCCATCGCCGCTTCATACACGCGCAGGAAGGTCGCGGCGGCTTCTGGCAAGCCTTCAAGGAAGTATTCCAGGCGCGCATAAGCGACATCCGCCGCGGGATGCCCATAGCCAGCTTCTTCCCAATCCAGCACCGCCGTGATTGTATCGCCGCGCCAGAGGATATTACCCGACCAATAATCGGTATGGGCGAAGCGGGCGGGCAGCGGCTGCCAGCGCCGCCAGTGCCGCGCTACCAGCCGCCACACCATCTCGCCGTCCGCGTCCGCGCGCATGTACTCGGGAATCCGCCCGCTTTTGATGAACCAGGCGACTTCCACATCGTCATCCATCAGAAAGCGCTTGTCGGCTTCGCGTAAGGGCGTCTGATGGATGCGCGCCAGCATAAGCGCGTTTGCCGCCGCCATTTCTCCCCAGCGCCCCGCCTCGGTAGGCGGCTCGATTTGCGCGCCGTTGACGAACTCCGTCACGATGCCCGGCAGCCCCAAAAGCGCGCCACTGGCATCCAGCAGCAGCGGCGCTGGCACGGGGATGCCCTGCGCTTGCAGCAATGTCAGCGCCCGATATTCACATCGCGGCTTGTCATGCCCGTCTTCGTCGTTCGCCGGGTTATAGCGGCGGATGACGATTTTGCGCGGCGGCTTTTCCCCCGCGTCAAGCTCCAGCAAATGCGTGAAATTGCTGTACGCGCCCGGCAGGTCACGCAGGCGATAGCGCGCGCCTGGCGCATTCAGCGCCGCTAAAAGCCTGTCTATCGCCGCCGCATCCGGTTTCAGGTCCCGCGCTTTGCTCATCCCAAGGCCACGCGGAAAGCCAGCGCCAAATCTGTCTTGAGTTCCAGCGCGTCAGTTTCGATTGTCAAGCCCGCCGCCGTCTGCCGCCAGGTGAGCGGCTGCGGCGATTGCAGCAGGCTCAGCCCATTGACGGCGACGCTTTCATCAAGCGCGGCGAAGGTGACGGCTTCCGCCGGGACGCCCAGCGTCATCGCGTAGACGGTCTTGCCATCTTTCGATTGCGTATAACGGCGGTCATCGGCATTGCAGCGGTCGTATTCCCAGAACTTATGCCCCCTGCGCTCAACGATGAGTTTGCTTTCATCGCCTTCTGCCGCTGTCGTCCAGGGCACGGTATCATAAATCGCCTCGCCATGGTCATTCAGCCAAGCGCCCAGCTGCAGCAGCGGTTCGCGCTGCCCGGCGGGAATCCTGCCATCAGGCGTCGGCGAAAGCGAGAGCATCATCGTGCCGCCGCGCGCCACGCAATCAATGAGCTTGCAGAGCAGCGTGTGCCCGCTGGCATAGCGCTGGTTCGCCACCCAGCCCCAAGATTGGTCGCCGATGCGCATGTCGTCATTCCAGGGGCGCGCGTAACGCGGCGGACGGTCGCGCCCGCTCTCGAAATTGATGACGCCAAAATCGGGATGGAAATTGTATTGCATGCTCACTGGCAGCTTATTCAGCACCAGCACCTCTTTGCCCCAGCGCTGTGCTTGGTTCAAATAATGCGCCAAAATCTCCAGCGCGCTGTCTTCATAGCCGTCTTCGCGGAATTTGCCGCCATCAAACCACATCATATCCGGCTGATACTTGTCGATGACCTCGCGCACTTTCCACTGCCATTGCTCAAAGAAATCTTCGAAGCGGCTCGTCTGCTGCACCCAATAAAAATCGGCGAAATCGGGGTCGAATAGCTCCCAGCCTTCCGCCATGCCTTGCCGCACGGCGGCTTCGTCAAAAGTCTGCCGCCACTGGTCCCAGCCAGGCAGGAACCAGTTGAAGCCGCGGATGATGTGAAAAGGCGCCACCAGCCGCAGCTCCCGCGCCCGCAGCGCCGCCGCCAGCTCGCCATAAAGGTCGCGCTTCGGTCCCATTTTGCCGACATTCCAGCGGTAGACATCGCTGTCCCACAAGCCAAAGCCATCGTGATGCGCCAGGGAAAAGCCGGCATAACGCGCGCCGCTGGCGGCGAAAAGCTCCGCCCAGTCAGCGGCGTCATACTGCTCCGCCGTGAAGCCGTCGATGAAGCGCGTATAGCCATATTCCGCTGGGCTGCCAAAAGCCGCCACATGCCGCCGGTGAATCGCTTGCGATGGGTCCTGCATCCATTTGCCGTACCACTCATTGCCGAAGCCGGGCACGCTATAAATGCCCCAGTGGGCGTATAAGCCGAATTTGCCATCGCGGAACCAGGCGGGAACTTGATGGCGCGTCAGCGAATTCCAGCTTGCTTCGTATGTCTGTTTCATGCTGCCTCCTTATTGTGAGAGCCCCGCGCCATCAGCCGAGAAGGGGCTGAGGGCGGGCGGCTTCACGCGGCTCCCGCACCCAAAACAGCAGCAATGCGCCGGCGCCAAGCCCGCAGGCGAGCGAAACCAGGAAGAGCGCGTCCAGCGTGATTGCCCCCGCCATCCAGCCGGCGAGGATGGGCGCGAGAAAGGTAACGGGGGCGATTAATGTGTTGGTCAAGCCGATGAATGTCGGCTGCTCGGCGGGGGCGGCGAACTCCAGGATGATATTTTGATGCGAGACGCTGTCGCTGGAAAGAGCGCATGCCAGGCAGAAGAAGGCTGGCAGCAGGCTCAAAACATCAGACGCCGCCAAAGTGAAAGCTGCCGCCAGCGCCATGCAGGCGGCTGATAGCGCCAGGTTGCGCTTGTGCCCCCAGCGGTCGCCCAGCCAGCCGAATACCAGCCGCATCAAGGCTTGAGAGCCGATGAATAGCGCGTTAATCAAGCCGATGTCCGCGCCGCTAAACCCAAAGCGGCGGTCGCCGAAAATGATGAAAAAACCCACCGCCATCATGCTCAGCTTGAGCAAGCCATAGCCCGCCAGGAAGCGGCGGAAATTGGCATGCTGGCGCAGAATCAGCGGCAAGCGCCGCAGATACAGGCGCAGCGGCGCGCTCTCTTTGGCGGGCTCGCTGGCAGGTTCGCGCGTCAAGGCCAGGCATATCCAGGAAATCGCCAGCGGCAAGCAGGCAATCAAAAAGAGCAGGCTGAAGTTGCCGGGGTAGGCGACCGCGTCCAATATCCTGCCGACAAAATACGCGCCGACAATGCCCATCAGCAAACCGCCGCCATCGGCGATGCCAAAGAAGATGCCGCGCCGCCGCAGGGGCACGACTTTGCCGATCATCGTCAGCCAGGCGGGCGTGACGATGCCGCCGCCAAAAGCGGCAGTGGCGATGCCGAGGAAGAACAGCGCCAAGGCGATGCCCGGCGCATCCACCGCAAAAAGCAGCAGCGCCAGCCCGATGGCGGGGTAGGGCAGGCGCTGCAGCAAACCATTCCAAAGCAAGATGAAGGGCAGCTTTCGCGCGAGCCGCTGTGAATATTGGGCGATGAAAAGCTGCGGCAGCAGGTAAAGCAGGCTGAAGACCGCGGGAATCAAACCGATGGCGATGGTGGAATCGGTGAGCTGGCTGACCAGCAGCGGCATGATCGTCTCTTGCGAGACCAGGCTGATGGCGAGCGCAAAAAACATATTGTCCAGAACATTGACGCTGAAGTTCCAGGCGTCATTCTGTCCCGCGCGCGCCGCTGCCTTGCTCACGCCAGCGTCAGCCCGCATTCAATTCGCTGACTGGCGTCGGCTTGATGTGCCGCGGCTCCTTCACCCAAAGCGCCAGCAGCGCGCCCCCCAGCCCGCCGAAGCCCAGCATCAGCGCGAAAAGCGACTCGAAGCCGATGCCGCCAGCCACCCAGCCGCCAAATATCGGCGCTAGCGAAACCAATGGCGCCAGCAGGGTATTTGTCAAGCCGATGAATGTCGGCTGATCTTCGGGCAGGGCGAATTCGAGCACGATATTTAAATGTGAGATGCGGTCGGCGCCCAGCCCCATGCCCAAGAGCGCGAAAGCTGGAATCAAGCCGATGAAATCGCTGGCTGCCAACGCCATCAGCGCCGCGCCCGCCGCCGCAAAGCTGAAGATGACCAGATTCAACTTGTGCCCGCGCCGATCGCCCAGCCAGCCCAGCGCCAATTGCATCACCGCCTGGCTGCCCAGCAATACCGCCGTCAGCGCGCCCACCTCCGCGCCCGTCAGGCTGAAACTCTCATCGCCGTATACGATGAAAAAGCTCGTGCCCATCAAGCTGAAACGGGCGACCGAATAACTCAGCAAAAAGCGGCGAAAATTGTGATTGCGCCTGAGGATGCCGGGCAATTGCTTGAAGTAGCTGCTGAGCGGGATATGCTCTTTGACGATTGGGCTTTCCGGCTCGCGGTTTAGCGCCAATCCAATCCAGGATATGCCCATGAATACTGCCGCCGCCAGGAACAATGTCGCAAAATTGATGGGGTAGCCGAGGTCATCGAGGATGATGCCGACAAAAAATGCGCCGACGAAACCCATCAAAGTGCCCAAGCCATCGCTGACGCCGAAGAATATGCCGCGCCGGTTGACGGGCAGCACCTTGCCAATCATCGTGAACCAGGCGGGGGTCGCCACGCCGGCGCCAAATGCCGCCAAGCCAATCACCAGATAGAGGCTAAGCAGGGTGAGCGTCGGCGCGCTCACGGCAAAAAGCGCTATCGCCAGCGCCGCCAAGAGATACGGCACCCGCTCCAGCAAGCCGCCGATGAACATGACAAAAGGCAGCTTCCGCTTCAAGCGCTCGGCATGGTTGGCGGCGAAAAGCTGCGGCAAATAAAAGCAGATGCTGAAAATCGCCGGCACCAACCCGATGGCAATCTTGGAATCGGTCAAGTTGCTGATGAGCAGCGGCATGATGGTCTCGCGCGATATCAAGCTGAAAGCAAGCGTGATAAAGGTGATATCGAGCAGATTGACCGAGAAATTCCAGCGCAGATTCTTCTGGACGAAGGGGTCGACTTTGGTCGCCAATTTAGCCGCCTATGCCACTAATCTTTACGGCATGCCCTGGCGATTGCGGCAAATCTTGCGGCAGCTCGATGCGCAAGTCCGCGCCATCCTGCCGCCAGCGCAAAGCGCCGTCCCGTCCCAAGAGCTGGACCGCCGCCCCGGCCGGCGCGTCAAGCCCGGCGATGGCGATTTCACTTTCGCCGGGGCTGCCCAAGAGCGTGGCATACAGCGCGCCTTCACGCGCCGTGAAGCGAAGCGGCAAGCCTTGTGTCGTCTTGCCTTCCGCCCGCTGCCAGGGGCGGGTATCAAAGATGGCTTCCCCGTTGACATCCAGCCACGCGCCGAGGCTGCGCAGGCGCTGCGCCTGATTTTCCGGCACCGTGCCATCCGCCATCGGTCCCACATTCAGCAGCAAGTTGCCATTTTTGCTGACGATATCAACGAAGAGATGCACCAGCTCCGTCTCTGAAAGCAGCTGATCGTCGCCTTCAGCGCGGTTGTAGCCGAAAGAATGCCCGATGCCGCGGCAGCATTCCCACTTGCCCGCCTGGATATCGTCGAAGGTGGCGTATTCCGGCGTAACATAGTCATAATGCGGTCCGCGCGGTGGCGCCAGCGGCTCGCCAGGCGTCGGTACCGTATCGCGAGATTGCGTGAAGCGGTCGTTGATGACGCCGTCCGGCACATTGTTGTAATAATAAGCGAAAAGCTCGCCCAGGTCGGCAGCAGCGGGATAGCCGATGTCGTTCCACATAATCGACGGCTGGTAGCGGTCTATCAGCTCTTTCCAATGGGCGACCGAGTATTCGACAAATTCAGGCTCTTGCACAATTGTGCCCCAGACATCAGGAATTTGTTCAATGCGCGCGGGATTAAATGCCCAGTCCAAGCCGCCAGAATAATAGAGCGCCATCTTCATGCCCTGGCTGCGCACCGCCGCCGTCAGCTCGCCTACAACATCGCGCCGCGTGTGATAGTTTTCTTTGCGCGGGCAGGGGATTTTGCTGTCCCACAGGCAGTAGCCATCGTGATGTTTGCTGGTCAGGACGACATAGCGGGCATTCACTTCGTTGAAGAGCGCCGCCATCGCATCCGGCTGCCACCGTTCCAGCGCCGCGTTAAATTCAGCGCGGAAATCGTCATAAAAAAAGTCCGCGCCATACTGCTGATTGTGCCAGTGACGCGTGGGGCTGTCTTCAAATTTCCAAGTGTTGAGATACCATTCGGCATAAGAATTGTGCTTGAACCATTTGCTGGTGTCGCCGCTTTCAAATATCTCGCCGATATCGCCGCCATGCGGCGCCCAGGCGGGCACGGAATACAATCCCCAATGGATGAATATGCCCAGCTTGGCATTGTGATACCACGCAGGCACTTTATGCCGGCGCACCGAGTCCAGCGTTGGTTCAAAACTCATCAGCTTCTTCCTCAAATCTACTCTGATACTTTCAGGGCTTTCTTTACCATTAACACGCGCCCGCGCAGCGTCAGCCCGATACCGCCATATCGCCATCAGCCAAAGCTATCAGCCGCATATGTCCATCCGGCAGCAGCGTCATGCAGTCAATCGACATATCCACCACCCCTCCGGGGGAGATATACGCCGGCGCTATCACGCTGCCATCTACCTTCAATTTCGCTGTATTGTCATCCACTTGCGCCACGACTGTCTGCTGATTTGTCAGCAAAATCGCGTTGACAGCACCGGCGGCAGCGTAGAATAAATCCCAGCTTTCGCCGCTATCTCGGGAGCGCAGCAGCCCATGTTCTTCGCAGCCGGCGTAGACGGTGCCATCTTCCGCAATCGCCAGGCTCAGCACCGCTTCGTTGCCGGCCGGCAGCTCGAGATCGCGCCAGAGTTTGCCGCCGTTGTCGCTGCGATAGATGCCGCTGCCAGTGCCGGCAAAGACGACGCCATCAGCGGCGAATTGTGGCGAAAGCGCCAAGCTCAATACGCTGTGGTCAAACAAGCCATGGCTGCTGGCGCGCCAACTGCGCCCGCAGTCTTCCGAGCGAAAGACGCCATCTTCAAAGCTGCCTGCCAGCACACAGCCATCCCGCGCCAGCCCCGGCGAAAGCGCCAGGCAAGTTACCAGCGGCGGCGGCGCGCGGAACGGGCGCGCCTCCCAGGTACTGCCATTATCCGCCGAGCGGGCGACGCCGCCGTTGATGCCAGCCAGCAGCAGTCCGCTGTGCTCGTCCCAGGCGACTGAAGTTGTCGGTAGGGCTTCCCGCCGCCAGCGCCGAAAGAGATTCTGCGCGCCCGTATCCCATTGTTCGCTGCGATACAAACCGGACTGACGGGCGACGATGTAGCCATCACCGCAGGCGATTAGGGCTTGCGCTCTGTCTGCTGATGCCTGCGCGGTCATACTAAGGCTCCGTAGAAGTTTCCGGCTGTCGATGCAATACCAGCACATCAATCGTCAGCGCCAGGGCGGCGCTGGATACCGCGCGCTGCAGCGCTTCGGCTTGCACCTGCGCGACATCGATAATGCCTGTGCCCGCTTTCACCCCGCCATTGAGCAGGTCCAGCCCCGTATCCGCGCCGCTGCGCGCCAAATCCGCCAGGACTTCGCTCGGCTCTTCGCCAGCGTTATGCAGCAATTGCCGTATCGGCGCTTCGACCGCCTGCGCCAGCAGCTGGCGGGCGGCTTGGCTCTCAAAATCTTCGTCAGCGCTCGCCCCTGCCAGCAGCCAATCCCGACAGCGCCAGAGCGCGATGCCCGCGCCCGGCAGCACGCCGCCAGAAGCAGCGCCGCGCAAGGCGCTTAATGTGCGCTCGGCGAGGTCTTTGCGCTGGCGGATTTCATCTTGGGCGATGCCGCCGACATGCACTGTCGCCAGCCCGCCATTCAACGCGCCCAGCCGCACCAGCAGCCGCTCGCGCTCGGCATCATCTTTGGAAGCGGCGAAAGCCTCACGCAGCCCGCGCGCAAGCTGGCGGATTTGCCGCGCATCGCCTTTGCCGCCGGCGAAGCCGAAATTCTTGTCATCCGCCCAGACCCAGCGCGCCCGCCCAAAATCGCTCTCCCGCACTGCCGCCAGCGAATCCCCCGCCAGCTGCAGCAGGGCGCGCCCGCCAGTCAGCAAGGCGATATCCGCCTGGGCGACACTCAGCTCGGTCGGGTTAGGGCTGTCGATGGCGACGACAATTGTCCGCACTTTTTCGCGCAGGCGTGGGTCCAAGACAACCGACAAGCCTTTGTCCGAAATCGAGTCGACTATCAGCAGCAGTTGCTTGATGCCGCTGCGCAGCGCCAGTTGCATCAACGGCACCAGTTCGCGCGGTTCTTCAATTTTCATATCGGTTACGAGCAGGGCGGCGTCTTTTAATTCGGCGACAGGTCGCTTGCCGCCGCGCAGCATCTCTTTGGATTGCGCGCCGCCGCGCCAATAGCTGCCTTCGACATAGTTGTAAGTTAAGCCGCGCCCATGCCCGGCGCGGATGTCGACGGTGCCAAATTGCCCCAGCGCGCCGATAATTTCGCCCAGCGCGTCCGCCATTTCTTCGTCATAACATACGGCAAAAGCCAGCGCCTTTAATTCGGCATCATCACGCAGCGGGCGCGCCGCCGTCAGCAGACGCTGGCGCAGGCTGGGCAGCAGCGCCAGCAGCCGCGCCCGCAAGCGCATCGAGTCAGCGCCAGCGGCGAGATAGCGCGCGCCTTCCCGCATTATGCTGTCGTAGAGCAGCGCCGTTGTCGCCGCGCCATCGCCGATATGCTGATGCACTTTCCACAGCACTTGACGCAGCAGCATCGCGCCGACATCGCGCTCTTGGTCGCCCAAGCTGATGATGCGCCGCGCAATCAGCCCGCCATCGTCCAGCAGCTCAAGCTTGGACAGATTCTGCGCTACCGAGCGGCGCGGCAGCGGACCCAAGGTAGGCGCTATCGCCTGCACCAGCGTCGAGATGCCCTCGCGCAGCGCCGCCTGCGTCCGCGGCTGATGGATGACTTGTGGTTTTGGCATATCCGCCTATGCTATCGGCTGCCCTCGCGGGGCGTGTGAGCCCCCATGCAAATGTTGGCAAGCATACCACAGCGCCGCTGGCATCACAACAGCCTGCGGGCTAGGGGAGTGGTGAATTTCTTGGACTTGCAAACTCCGTCAAACAATCAAAGAACTCTGTAAGTGCAAGTAAGTCATGCGAAAACAAAATGACCTGTAGTGGTCTCGAAAAACTGGACACCCAGCAGAGAGAGTATACCAGCGCTTTAGTCCAAGGAGAAACCGCTATGGGAAAGGCACGCAAGTACAGCCCGGAGTTCAAGGCTCAAGTGATGCTGACGATTGTCTCCGGT
>JAJDWK010000036.1 GCA_022825675.1 Anaerolineae bacterium
GCGCATCGTCCCATAAAGAGGGAGGGACTTCAAAACAAAGTATATCTCCCCGTCCCTCATTTTGGGGATAATTCGCCATAGAGATGGCGAATGGGCCGGGGGATGGGGCTGGCTCGAATATCCACAACATTAGACACTCCCTCTTTTTCAATGTATATCATCAATGACACTGTAACGAACTTAGCTGTTTTTGCAGTGTATATCCCCGCTTGTCCCATTCTCTTTTATTGGCTTATCCGTAAACTCCCTAAAGCATTTCAATTTCTTTCTATCGGCGCGTTGGCTATCCAACTGTTTCTTGTAAGTATTGCGCTGTTCCACGAGCCAGCATCGAGTTATGAGGAATGGTTTTGGCACATTGGTCTCGAGTGGAATCTCACCTCAATGTTATCTTCAGCGCAACTTGCGCTTGTGGGATTCGTTGCGCTGTTTGCCGCCGGCAAAGGACGAGGGCATACATATTGGCACCGTTTATATTTGCTAGGGATTGCCTTTTTCTTCTTAGTTCTTGCTTTGGTGGAGCATTTTGGTTGGAAATCTTCCAGTTTACAAAAATGGTTTATCCCTTATTTTATTGCCGCCTCTTTGCTCGCGATCATTACAGTAATCTATATTGAGACATCAGCCCGTAAAAAACGTCTATGGCTTCTCTATCTTTTCGTCGCTGGCATCGCCATTGCGGCAGGGGGAGTTGTGCTCGACCTGGCGGGAAACTTTTGCTCGGAATTTGCGAACATTTTTGTATTTGATGGCTGCCTCAACAAAGCATTGCTCGAAGAGTGTCTTGAATTCTTTGGCGGTTGGGTCGCGCTAGTCGCCATTCTTGGGCACTTCAGCGATCCCCTTCCCGACACGCGAACACGGCGAGCGATATTTATTTTTCCCGCAATTTGGGTAGTTTTTCTGTATTTTGCCGCTGATTTTAAACCAATCAGCGAGCAGACTGGATTACATCCCGCAAATATCGAATCCAAAACAAATGTAAAACTGCATGCCTATGAAGTCCAGCAAAATATCGCCCATCTTGATATTTTTCTATGGTTGTCTTTTCCTCATACCGACATCGGTCAACTTGCGTATTCAATTCATTTAGTTGATCCAGTTAGCGGGAAATCCATTGCAAAGTTAGACAGAACGGCGGTGGATGATTTAGGATACCGACTCGGACCCGGATATACACTGGCATATCTGCAATGGGCAGAGCTTAATCTTCCATCTCAGATAATGCGAAATCAGATGTATCAAACGGTATTCTCATTATGGAGGGATGAAGGCGAAGGTTTTTTGCCGCTAGTCATCGAACCCAGCGACCATATTGCTCTAAGTGACTCTCAGATAGTGCTAGAAGAAACTGTTTTCCCTGCCCCATCGTCAGAGACTGCTGCATCAGAGCCAATAGCAGTATTTCCCAATGGATTCACGCTCACGCAGGTGGAATATCCAGCACGCGTCAAAGCGGGAGATTCCTTATCGGTATCGATGGCATGGCGCGCGGAATTGGAAGATAGCCAAACCTACATACAGTTTTTGCACATTGGCAATGAAGAGACGGGGCTTTGGCATGTATATGATCAGGAGCCCTTGGGGCAGCGGCTGCCGACCCGCCTGTGGTATAGCGGTCTCGCTGATTCAGAAACCTGGGAAGTGCCGCTGCCGTATGACTTCCCGCCGGGATCATACAAAGTATTCACTGGTCTATATCGTTCTCAGGACAAAGAGCGAGTTACTGCCACCAATTCCGACGGCGCTCAATTCAAAGACGCTCGCATACCCCTCGGCGCTCTTATGGTCCAGAGCAGCGAATAATACATCTTCTAAAATAAACAAAAAACCCGCCTCGACGCGCGAGGCGGGCTCTGTTGTTTACGGTTGGCGCTGCTTTAGTCGATCACAGAAACTGCGCTCGCCTGCATGCCCTTGCGCCCTTCGGTGGCGGTGAATTCCACGCGCGCGCCTTCTTCAAGCGTGCGGTAGCCTGTACCCTGGATTTCTGAAAAATGGACAAACAGATCGTCGCCGCCTTCTTGGGAGATGAAGCCATATCCCTTTTCAGCATTGAACCATTTGACGATGCCTTGCTGACGTTCTCCGGTCATTCTGTTCCTACTCCTGATAGAAATACGTTGATTCGAGCTTGTCCCTATGCCCCACAGGTACACGCCCAGCTCCCGGGCAAGGCAGAAACTGCGCCCCGCCGCGCGACCGCCGCTCGCATACACTGCTGGAACTTTTGGGATGCAAACTCTTGCATCTGTGGGGAATTACTGCTCATGCATTCCTGCTAACCACATTGCAAAGGGATTATACCAGCTCTTTGTCGGCGATGCCATAGCGAGTTGCCCGCAATTTTCGCCCGCTTGCGCGCGGCGCGGGGCTGATGGCGAAACTGGTGGCGATTGCCCGTACATCAGCGCCGCGGCAGAGCGCCGCGCAGGGTACGCCATCGCCATCGCCATCCCGCTGAGTGTGCCCGCAGATGGTAAGCTGATACACCGCTTCTTCGCAAGAAGTCATGCCGCCGCAGGTTTTTTCAACGCAGCTGAAGGGCAGCGGGCTGGGCGGCGCCGTGGCAAGAGGCGGCGCTTCGGTAGCGGCTTGCCGCCCGCTTTCAACAGCGCTGCAGCCGGCGGCAAGCAGCGCTATGAAAAAGAGAGTTGAGAAGATCCTGCCTAGCATAAGATATTGCGCTTTCTCGCCTGTCAGGCGTCGTGTATGCACTAAGCGGGAGAATAGAACATAAGTTCTATTATGTCAAGCGCGTATTTCAACGATTCCGGGCAATATCGTGGTGTCTTTAGCAAATGAAAGTAAGTAATGCGACAATCTAATGGTTACTGAGCAGTCGGTACACAGCCCTTACCACCGAGAACACAGAGGCACAGAGATTTTCTCATGCTTTTCTCGGTGTATCTCGGTGAACTCGGTGGTAAAAATCCTTGTCGAATCTCCGCGCTTGCAAATTCCAATTACTTTGTTGCACTTACTTGTGTCCCTGTGATGAATAATGATGCGATTGCCCTGCGGTTGCCCTTCCTGCCCTTAACAGGCAAAATGCGGTATCCTGAGAGTAGAGATTGAGCAATTCCGCCGGAGGCAACGATGACAATAGCACAATGCGCGCCGCGCATACTCGCCGGGATTTTGCTGGCGCTGGCTCCCGTGGGCATTGCCAGCGCCGATGCTACCTGCGACTTCGCTGACGAGCCGATTGTCCTGGGCGGCATCGCGCCGCTTTCCCCGCCCGGCGCGACTGGCGCCGGCATCATCATTGATTGGGCATTCCAGCAAGCCGCCGCTGATATCAACGCCGAGTGCGGCGTCGACATCGCCGGTCAGCGGCACCGCGTCCAAGTGCTGACGGGCGATTCTGAAGGCATTTCCGAGCGCGGGCAAGCGCTTGCCGAGCGCTGGATATTTGAAGATGGCGTACATGGCATTGTCGGCGGCTATCACAGCGCGGTGGCTTTGGCGACCATGCCCATCAGCCAAGAGCATGGCATTCCCACGCTCTTCGCGGGTCCCTGGAGCGATGACATCACCGCCAGCGGCATCGTCGAATTTGCGGGCAGGCCGCCACGCAGCGCCAGCGGCGTTGATTACATCTTCCGCACCTCGCCCGCCAATTCCATGATCGCGCCAGTGGCGGTGGATTGGCTGACGGCCTTGGGCGCGAAGGATGTCATCATCATGACCGAAAATACCGATTATGGCATCCCCGCCGCCGCCGATGAAACGGCGCTGCTGGCAGCCGCTGGCATCACCGCCGAGACCTTCAGCGTCGAGCTGGGCACGGAAGATTTTGTGCCGATATTAAGCCGCGTTTTGGCGCGACCCCAGCCGCCAGACGCCATCCGCATCTTGATTACCGGCGAGACCGGCTTCAACCTCAACCAGCAAATGGCGGAGCTGGGCATCGCCCCCAGCAGTGACACCATCTGCCTCGCCGAGAGTTTTTCCGGCGATTCTGAACAGTTTTGGGCGGCAGTGCCCGATGGCAACTACTGCGCCTTCACCCGCGTTGGCGCCACGCCCGCGCTCTTCAACGAGCTGGCGCATGCGGTCAACGCCAACTATCGGGAGCGCTGGGGCGGCGTCGCGCCCAGCTTCGCGCTGGAGCCTTATGACAGCGTGCGCTTGCTGGCAGCCGCGATGGACATCGCCGAGACTTACAGCGATGGTGCCGCCATTGTCGCCGCGCTGGAAACGATTGATGTCGAATTTGCCCAGGGGCGCTATTACTTTGACTATGGCAGCCACAAGCCCGAGCTGCCCGCCGGCACGCCCAAGTTCCTGTGGCATCAATGGCCCGACCCCATCGTGGTGATTATGCAGTATTACGAGCAGGACCAGGACGCGCTGGACGCCGCGGTGATATTCCCGCCGCTCTATCAGACCGTTGACACCAACTACATCGCGCCGGGCACATCGCCCTAGCCGCCGGCTGATAAAGGACACAGAAAATGACCTTCCCCAAGCTTGACGATGCCCTCCGCCTCCGCCGGTTGCAGCATCCGCGCCGCCGCGCGCGCATGGTGCTGGATACCGACACCTACAACGAAATCGACGACCAATTCGCCTTGACTTATGCCCTGCTCTCGCCGCAGGCGCTGTCGGTGGAAGCGGTGTATGCCGCGCCCTTTCACAACAGCCGCTCCAGCGGTCCCGGCGATGGCATGGAAAAAAGTTATGAAGAGATTTTGCGCCTGCTGGAGTTCCTGGGCATCGCCGCTGATGGCTTCGCTTTCCGCGGCTCAACAGCCTATATCGGCGCTGAGCGTCAAGCGCAGGACAACGCCGCCGTGCGCGATATGATCGAAAAAGCCCGCGCCAGCGCCGCCGATGACCCGCTCTATGTGGTCGCCATCGGCGCGATCACCAATGTGGCGTCGGCGCTGCTGCTGGCGCCGGATATCGTCGAAAAAATCGTGATTGTCTGGCTGGGCGGGCATGCCTTAAATTGGGCGCACAGCCGCGAATTCAACCTGCAGCAAGATGTGCCGGCGGCGCAGGTCGTCTTCGACAGCGGCGCGCCGCTGGTGCTGATGCCCTGCCTAGGCGTCGCCTCCCACCTGTTGACGACCGCGGCGGAACTGCGCGCTTTCATCGGCGGGAGCGGACCCCTGGGCGCGTACCTCTGCCAGATATTCGACGAATACCGTCCCGATGCTTTCGGCGCGTCCAGCGTGATTTGGGACATCGCCACCATTGCCTGGCTGGTCAACCCCGAGTGGACGCCCAGCGCGCTGGTGCACAGCCCGGTGCTGAGCGACAACATCACCTGGAGCGTCGACCGGGGGCGGCATCTGATACGGGCTGCCCATTTTGTACGGCGCGACCCGATCTTCCGCGATTTGTTCGGCAAAATCCGCGCCTTTGGCGGCAGCTAGCGCCGCGGCCAAGTCCAGGCTAAGCCCAATCGAAGGCTTCGCGCGTCCGCCGCAGACGCGCCCGCACCGATGCCGCCGCGTCTCGCTCGGCGGCGGCAAGCAACTTAAGCGCGGCGGGGCGCAAGCTGGGATGCTGCTGCGCCACTACTGCCGCCCCCTGCAGGCTCCAGGCGCGCAGGAAGGCTTTGCCGCCGCTGGCATGGGCGGCAAGCGCTTGCAGCAGCGGCGCTGCCATCGCGGCGGGCACAACCAGAGCCCCCATCATTTGCAGCACATGCAGCTGTGCCTGCCAGCCGCTTTCCGCCAGCAACAGGCGCAGCAGCGCCGCATTTTGCGCCGGCGAAAGCTGCCGCCCGCTGATGCCATAGCGCTTGAGCAGCCAGGTGGCGGCGCTGCTCACATCGCGGTCAGGGCTGGCGGCGTCATCACACAAGTGCGTGAGCAGCTCGCTATCGACGGGGTTGGCGCTGGCGAAGCGCTCCAGCGGCGCTGTATGTTTGCCGTCAAACTCCGTGAGCGCCCGCGTCAAGGCGGCGCTGCGCTCGGCGCTCATTTCAAATTTGGCAGGTGGCCAGTCGCATTTTCGATGAGCTGGCGCAGGGCGGTCTGGTCTACATCGGCGGGCTGGCGCAGCTTGACATGGCGCAGGTCCGCGCCTTTGCCTTCCAGCAGCCCCGCGGGGTCGGGCAGATGCGCGCCATACATAAAGCCCAAATTGACATGCTTTTTGAAGGGCGCGATATAACAGAAATGCTGGGACATCTTCTTGGGACCCACACCATAGCCGGCGATTTTCTGCCGCGCCCAGGGCACTTCGGTGACGCCGGGCAAGACCTCGGCGATGAGGGCGCGGGCGGCGCGGGCAAGCGCTTTTATTTCTGGCGGCGCCTGGGCGATGACCTCGTCAAAGCTGCCGTTGCCGCCCACGGTTTTGATGCTTGATTCTGACATGGCTGCCCTCTGGCTGGGTACAGAACAAACATCAATGATACAATGAAGCCTCATGCGCATTCAAGACAGTTCATCGAAGGAGAGCAATGCCGCTCGTCTCTGTCGTCATGCCGGTCTTTAATGGCGAGCGCTTCCTCGCCGAAGCCATCGAGAGCATCCTGGCGCAGACCTTCCGCGATTTCGAGTTCATCATCGTCGATGACGGCTCGGGCGATCGCTCGGCGGACATTATCGCCGAATACGCAAAAAAAGACGGGCGCATCCGCATCGTTACGCTGCCGCGGAATCGGGGCGAAGCCGCCGCGCGCAATGCCGGAAACGCCAGCGCTTGCGGCGAGTATGTCGCCATTATGGATGCCGACGACATCAGCCTGCCAGCGCGTTTGCAGCGCCAGGTGGAGATACTCAATGCCCACCCCGCAATTGGCGCGGTGAGCGCATGGGCGCACAAGGTCGATGCCAGTTTGCGCTACCTGGAAGACATCAAGCCGCCGCCGCAGCACAGCGCTATCGTATTTGGGCAGTTCTTTGGCATTTCTTTTGTGCATGCAGCGCTGATGCTGCGCCGCCGCTTATACGCGACCGCTGGCGGTTACGCCGAAACTTTGTCTTATGCCGCCGACAGCGAATTCGCCTCGCGGCTTATGGGGCATACCCGATTCGCCAATGTGCCCGAATGCCTGTACCGCTATCGCCAGCACCCGAATGCGACATCCGCGCGGCTGCGCCAGCAACAGGCGACATTGGCGCGGGCTGCCTGGGAACAGCGCGTACGCCGCCTCTGGCGGGACGCGCCTGAGGCGACCCTGCGCCGCTTCGCCAAAATGCGCTTTGAGCGGGCGGTGCTCCCTTGGCGGGAGCGGCGCGCGGCAAAGCGGGATATACAGCATATCATCACGCTGATGGCGGACGCCAACTGGGTGTATGCTTCCGAGATTCCGCAGCTTGTCGCCGCTATGAATCGCCTGCTGGAATACGCCAGCCCCCGCCTGTGGCAGAAATACTGCCATTGGCGGCGGCACCATTTCGGCGGAGGCGGGGGCTAAGCCCCCAAGCATAGAGCATGCCAGCAGTCTCGGTTGTGATGCCCGTCTACAACAGTGAGGAATTCCTCGCCGAAGCTATCGAAAGCATCCTGGCGCAGACATTCACGGACTTTGAGCTCTTGATAGTCGACGATGGCTCGCAGGACCGGTCGCCCGCTATCAGCCGCGCTTATGCCGAAAAAGACCGCCGCGTTTATTTTCACGCGCTGGAAAGCAACCGTGGCCGCGCTGATGCCGCGAATGTCGGCATCGCCGCCGCGTGTGGCGCTTACATCACGCGCATGGACAGCGACGACATCAGCGACCGCGAGCGTTTGGCGAAGCAGGTGGCCTTTTTGCGCGTAAACCCCGCCATCGGCGCTGTGGGCGTGGGCGGCAGCGTCCGCACGCGGGACATGAAGACCGAGCTCGCGCAGACCAATCTGCCAGCGCAGCACGCGCTTATCGCGCTGGATTGGTTCATTCTCCACGGCGTTTTGGGCGCCACCGTCATGTATCGGCAGGAATTCTTGCGGACGATTGGCGGTTACGAGCCGGGCAGGCGCGCCTGTGATGATGTTGAGCTTTTGGCGCGTTTGCTCAGCGATACTTCTATCCGCCTGGCGAACCTGCCGCAGCTTCTCTATCTGTATCGCCGCCACGAGCAAGTGAAGTTCCGCGACCCTGACGCCCTGCCCCACACCGAGCTGCGGCGGCTCAAAGTCCATTATTTGCGGCAAATGGGAGTCGAAGACCCAGCCAGCGCCGCCGAGCGCCTGTCCCGCCTGCGCCGTTGGCGCAAGTTACCCTGGCGGCAGCGGCGCGCGGTCAAACATGACCTCATGCAACTGTTTAATGGCATGGTCGAACAGCGCTGGGTGGCACCCAGTGACCGGGCGCTTTTGGAAGCGGAAATGCACGACATCCTCGAGCATACGAGCCCCCGCTGGTGGCTGAAGTGCCTGTATTGGTACCGCTACCGCATCAAGCGCCATCTGCCCGGGCGCGCCGGGTAAGCCAACAAGACGCCCCTACATATTTCGCGAGTATTACGCTATTTTCGTGGCGCGGCAAGTAATTGCCAACAAGTCAAGCGCATCAGCCGAGAGTGCCACCATGACCAGCGACCCCCTCCTGCAATGGCGCGAGGAATTCCCCATCCTCAGCCGCTGCACCTATCTGATTAGCAATTCCCTGGGCGCTATGCCCCGCGCCGTCTACGAACGCCTCAAAACCTATGCCGATACCTGGGCGGGGCAAGGCGTCGCCGCCTGGGGCAGCGGCTGGTTTGAGCTGCCGCAGACTGTCGGCAACAGCATCGCCCCGCTGATGGGCGCCGCGCCCGATACCGTGCTCGTGCATCAAAACGCCAGCATCGCCAACAGCATCCTCTTCGGCGCGCTGGATTTTAGCGACAGCCGCCGCGACAAAGTCGTCATCACCGAGCTGGATTTCCCCAGCGATGTGTATGCGCTGCGCAGTTGGCTGCCCGCCGGCATGCGCATCCACACTGTACGCTCGCGCGATGGCATCAGCATCGATATCGACGAACTGCTGGCGGCAATTGATGAGCGCACCCGCCTCGTCAGTACCTCGCATGTGCTTTTCCGCAGCGGCTTTATCATGCCGGCGGCGGAAATCACGGCGAAGGCGCACAGCGTCGGCGCGCAGGTGCTTTTTAACGGCTACCACAGCGTCGGCGTGATTCCCGTGGATGTCGCCGCCTGGAATGTCGATTATTACATCGGCGGCGTGCTCAAATGGCTTTGCGGCGGTCCCGGCGGCGTCTTTATGTATGTGCGCCCCGACCTGCTGCCCAGCTTGAAGCCGAAAGTGACCGGCTGGTTCGCCAGCCGCGCGCCTTTCGCTTTTGATGTCGAAGAGCTGGACCTGCGCGCGGACGCCTACCGGCTGATGAATGGCACGCCCGGCATCGCCTCGCTGCACGCCATCCAGCCCGGGGTCGAGATTGTGGCGGCAATCGGTGTTGATGCCATCCGCGAAAAATCGCTGCGGCAAACGGCGCTCATCATCAAGCTGGCGGATGCCGCGGGCTACCAAGTATTTTCGCCGCGGGCGGACGAACGGCGGGCAGGCACGGTGACGGTCAAGCCGCCGCATGCCTGGGGGGTAGCGCAGGAGCTGTTGGCGCGGGGCATCATGATTGACTATCGTCCAAAAGCGGGCATCCGCATCGCGCCGCATTTTTACAACAGCGAAGACGAAATCCAGCGCGCGATGAGCGCCATCGGCGAAATTCTGGCGGATGGCAGCTGGCGGCGGCATCAAGCTGCGGAAGAAGCCTAAGCGCGGAGATTCGACATTGCTAATTTCTTTTTTGCGCTTACTTCTGTGCCGTTGGCAAAAAATATCGGCTGCGACAGCGCTGCTGTTTAGGTTTCCGTAAGTTTCCCGCCCAAGTATTGCGTTATACTTTTGGGCAACAGCAAAGTTCAATCCATATTCAAATTGAGGAGCATTCTCATGCGTACCTATCTTCTTCTATTCGCCCTGCTGCTGTGTAGCGGTGCCGTCTTTGCTGACAGCCACGATGGCGGCAGCGATGATGGCATGATGATGGCATTCAGCGATGCCGGCGTGGCGGCTGTGCCTGTCGGCGCTGATGCCGCGGGACCCGCCCTGCCCGGCGGCGCTTATGAATTTGTCATCCACGCCCACGAAGGCGATACCCTGACCTTCGCCACCATGCTCGCCCAGTCCAACGATGGCTTCCTGGCGCCAAATGAATATGGCATCGCCCTCTATGATATGGGCGCGCCCGTCAGCGGCGATGTCAGCGACCAGGTCTATTATTGGGACCTGGGCACAGAGCGCAACGAGCCCATCGGGGAGGGCATGTTCCAGGCGCCGCGCCAGTTCGCCCCCAACACCGGTCCCGCGGGCGATGGCATAGTACGGCTCGCCAGCGACCTCGGCGACAGGCTCAGCTATCCCAGCGGCAGCGATATCATCGCTGTTACTTTGACGCCCGGCGATATGGGCGCAATCACCGTGCGCATCGACAACATTTCCGATATGTCCATGTACCCCTCGCCCATCACGCCGGTGCTGTGGATTGTCGAAACCCACGCTGACATGATGATGGACGACGACATGATGCACGATGACGAGATGATGGATGATGACATGGCTGGCGATGATGAGATGATGGATGACGACATGTCAGATGATGACATGATGCACGATGACGACATGATGATGGATGACGGCATGATGATGAAGCAGGGCATCCTCTTCACCAGCGGCATGCCGGATTATGGCCACGGCTTGGAAAACCTGGCGGAAGATGGCGACCCGTCAGTGCTGGCGGCGCATCATGGCATCGACATGCATGACATGATGATGGATGACGATATGTAAGCGAATCACCTGTGATCGGGCAGGTCTTCGGCTTGCCCGATCACCGTGCAGTGCTTTTGCGCATATTCTTTTGGAAAAATCTTGTGTCACTGTGTTTTCGTCCACAAAGAGAAGCTCGAAATCGCTTGTGGCACCGGCTTTTTTAGCCGTTTTCAGCCATGCTTCCGCGGCTTCGCGCTGCTGTGGATCTTGCAGATGGCGCAAATCCTTCTTCGGACGCCGGAAGACAAAACCCGGTTTTTTCATGCGCTCGCGCCGCCAGTTTACACTGATGCGGATGCCCAGCGCCTCAATGCCTCCTGCGTCCGCGCCTGGAAATATGCTACACTGCTGTTGTCCCCGTGTGCACTTATCAGCCAGCTCCCGCTCGGTCAAGGCGACCTGCTGGAAGGATGCGGGCAATGCCCAAAGCGCCGATTCCGCGCCGAAAAAAAACCACGCTGCAAGATGTCGCCGCGCTGGCGCAGGTCTCGACGGCAACCGCCTCGCTGGTATTGCAGGGCAATCCGCGCATATCCGAGTCGACGCGGCAGCGCGTGCAAGCCGCCATCGACAGCCTCGGCTATGTCTACAATCAGCGCGCCGCCAGCCTGCGCACCCACCGCTCCTACACCATCGGCATCCTGGTGAAAGATGTCTCCAATCCCTTTAATGCCGAGCTGATTGCCGGTGCCGAGGCGCAGTTGGCGCAGCGCGACTACAGCCTGCTGCTCTGCACGACTGATGACGATTTACAGAAGCAGGAGCGCCTGCTCAAGACGATGTTGGAGCGCGATGTCGATGGCTTGATGCTGTCGCCAGCCGCCGGCACGCCGACAGCATCCCTGCGCAAGCTGATGGAATACAGCGGGCTTGTGCTGCTGAACCAGTATTATGAAGCGCTGGCTTCCGATTGCGTCGGCATGGATGACGAAGGCGGCACGCGCCAGGCGGTCGAGCACCTTATTCGGCTGGGGCATCGGCGCATCGCCTTTGTCGGCGGCTTCCAGCAGGCTTTGACGCGGCAGCGGCGGCTTGATTGTTTTCGGCGCACTTTGCAAGCGCGCAAAATCGAATTTGATCCGGCGCTCGCCGTCAACACGCCTGTCAGCCGCCGCGGCGGCTATGACGCGATTCAGCAGCTCTTGGCGATGGCACAGCCGCCAAGCGCCGCCTACTGCTTCAGTGATGTCATCGCCTTTGGCGTGATGCTGGGGCTGCGCGCCGCCGGCATCGAAGCGGGCAAAGATTTCGCCGTCATCGGCTTTGACGATGTGGGCGAAGCCTCGCTCTGGCACCCCAGCTTGACGACTGTGGCGACTGACCCGCGGGGCATGGGCGGGCGGGCGGCGCAGCTGCTGCTCAACCGCATTGCCGAGCCGGATATGCCGCTGCAGCGCAATATCATGCCGGCGCGCCTCGTCCCGCGGGACTCCAGCGCCGCGCCCAAGAGCTTTAGCTGACTTTTTTCCAAGGCTCGGCTTTATAAAATGTTTGCCGCCGCATGGAATATTCCTGTGCCGGGAAGTCGGGCAGGACGGTGCCATCGCGCATCAGCCACTTGTAGCCGACATCGCCACTGCGTCCATTTTCGACGATATCCGGGCTGCTGAAGACGCCAGCGATAGCGATGCGCCCCTTGGGGCTGGCATTGGGCGGGCTGTAATGCCAGGCGCTGCTGTGCCAAACGACAATGCTGCCCGGCTCCAGCTCGATATGCTCGATGCCATAAGTGGCGATCATCTCCTCCACCCGCTCTTTTGGCAGCTCGCCATGCACACTGTCTTCATACAGCACATGGGGCACAATTTCGGTGCGGTAGCTGCCCGGTATCATTTGCAGGCAGCCGTTTTCGATAGTCGCCGGGTCCAGCGCCATCCAGAAATTAAAAGGCTCGATATCGCCATCGCGCCACAAGCCATTGTCTTGATGCCAGGGCGTGGCGCTGCCAGAAAGCGGCGGCTTGAGGAAGCAACTGTCATATTTCAGCAAAATATCAGCGCCCAAAAAATAACGCGCAATATCCAGCACCGCCTGGCTGCAATGGGCGTTGTGCCATATTAGGGGGTTGCGCTGGTTAAATTTGCTGAGTTTGCGAAAACGCGCCGCGCGCGCCGCCGGGCTGTCATCGTTCATCGGGTCCATCGGGTCGGGATTGCGATTGATGTTGGCATCTTCCGGCATCATAATCGAATTCTTGATGACGCCCAGCATCTCAGTCGCCGTCTGCCGCGGTATCACATTCTCTACGGTGAAATAGCCGCGCTCTTCATACTTTTGTTTCTGTTCCGCAGTCGGTTGCCAGCCCATTTCCCCTCACCTTTCTTCAGTAGATGTCCACTATCGCAACTCGATATTGCCCAAATCCGCATCCGCCGGCAGCCCGCCGGGCGCAATCGCCAGCGGCGGATTAAGCCGATGCACAATCGTATCGACTGTCAGCGCCAGCGCCGCCCCGCCGATGCCATTGCGTGTCGCCGCCATCACCGCCGCCGCGGAATCGAGCAGTTGCCCTGCCGGCGCCCCGGCGCCATTAGCCGCCAGCGCCTCAAAGCCGCTCGCATCGCCCTGCAAAAGCGCGTCGATGACGATGCCAGCCGCTTCGTGCCCGGCATTCGCCAGCAGCTGCCGGCAAGGCGCTTGAACCGCTTCCAGCAAAATCTGGCAGGCGGCGCGTTCGTGCAGGTCGCCGCTGGCATCATGCCGCTGCTGCAGCGGCCTCAGGCAGCGCAGCAGCGCCAGCCCGCCGCCGGGCAGCGTCCCCTCCAGCAAGCCGCCACGCAGCGCCGTAATCGTGCGTTTGATGCGCTCTTGCTGGAAGCGCATTTCGCTCTCGCTGCTGCCCGCGGCATATATCACTGCCGAGCCGCCGCGCAGCCGCCCGATGCGCGCCCGCAGCAGCTCGCGCCGCCGCTCATCGGCAGCGCCGCTGGCGCGGTAAAGGCGCTCCAGCTCGCTGGCTTCGGCGTGAACCGCCGCCGCCTGCCCGCCGCCGGCGATAATGCCGAAGCGATTGCGATCCAGCCATGCCAGCTCGGAGCTGCCCAGCAGGTCGCGGCTGACGGCGGCGAAACTGTGCCCGGTGATGGCGCGCAGGACCTGCCCGCCTGTCAGCAGCGCCAAATCTTCCAGCGCCGCCGCCTGCTCGTCCAGCAGCCCCGACAGCTCCAGGTAGACAAGTGTGAAATCTGGCATGCGGCTGTTGGCGCCCTGCGCCGCGATAAGCTGCCGGGAAAAGGATTTGCCCACTATCGCCAGCGAGTCATACCCCGCCTGGTAGACATCGGTGACCAATTGCACCAGCGCCGGCAAATCATCCAGCTCGAAATCGCTGATGAGCCAGGCGCTGTTATTTAAGTCGAGGCGGCTGCCAGCGCGACCTTCAAATATGGCATTGGAGGGCGCTTTGCCCTCCCAATACGCGCCGAGGAAGAACTCGTGCCGGATGGCGCGCCCGCCCGCCCGCACTTCGACCGGGCTATGCGCCCCCAGCACTTCGAAAATATCCGCCAGCGCCGCGGCGATTTCCGGCTCGCCACAAATGGAAAGCGCCAGGCATTCGATCTCGTCTTTGCCTTGTATCGCCTGCGCTTGCTGTCGCAGTTCCGCCAGCAGTTGGCGCATGCCGCGCTCCAAATGTTTGCGCAGCAGCATCGCGTCCCCGCCCGCGCGCAAAAAGCGATGCCCGGCGGCGAAGACCGTCTGATACAAGACAGCGGCGGTCGCGGCACCGTCCCCCAGGCGTTCGCGCTGTTCCCACAAAGTTTCGCGCAGCAGCATCGCGCCAATATCCCAATCGCGGTTTTGCAGCGCGAGTACGCGGCGGGCGATAGCGCCGCCATCGTCAAGCAGTTCGGGCGCGCCCTTGCGCGTGGCTTCATCCAGCGCGACCAGCCCGGTCACGGGACCAAGCGTGGGCGCAATGGCGCGCGCCAGCGTATCAATGCCCTGTTTGATGGCGTCGCCAGTCTGCGGCTGATAGAGCAGGCGCCCCATGCGCTAGCCCTTCAAGCCCGTCAGGGTGATGCCTTCAATGAAAGAGCGCTGCGCGACAAAGAAGAATATCACCATTGGGATGGTAAACATCGCCGCCGCCGCCATCAGCAAACCCCATTCCGCGCCATATTGCGTGAAATACAGCCGCAAGCCGATAGACAGCGTGTATTTGGTCGGGTGCCGCAGATAGACCAGCGGACCTACAAAGTCGTGCCAGGTGTGGATGATTTCGAAGATGGCGACTGTCAATATCGCCGGTTTGGAGAGCGGCACCGCAATCCGCCAGAAGATGCCCCATTCGCTGGCGCCGTCGATGCGGGCGGCGTCATCCAGCTCCCGCGGCAGCGTCATCATGAACTGGCGCATCAAAAATATGTAAAAGGCGTTGCCGAAGAAGTTCGGCACAATCAACGGCAGGAAGCTGTTGAGCCAGCCCATGCGCGCAAAGAGGATATACAGCGGTATCATGCGCACCTGGAAGGGCAGCATCATCGTGGCGATGACGATGATGAACAGCACATTGCGCCCCCGCCAGCGCACCCGTGCGAAGCCATAGGCGATGAAGGTGTTGGACAGCACCGAGCCGATGGTGGCGAAAATGGTGTAGTAGGTGGAATTCCACAGGTATTGCCAAAAGGGGATGGCGTTGGTGGCGTCGATGTAATTCTCCAACCGCAAGGTTTTGGGCAGCAGCCGCACCGGCAGCTCGAAGATATCGATATTGGGTTTGAGTGAGCTGCTGACCATCCAGACGAAGGGCAGCATGAAGCTGATGCCAAAAAATATCAGAACCGTATGGGTCAGCAGGGAATTCAGCCGCCGGCGCAGGAAATAGCGGCGTTCTTCCCGCGTCATATCGCGGCGGGCGGCAGCATTTTGAAGGGCAGCCATATCAGCCTCGGCTCCTAGCGCTCATAGATGACCCGCCCGCTCAAGAACTTAAAGATAATCAAAGTTAAACCCAATATCAGCAAAAACATTATCCAAGCCAAGGCGGAGGCGTAGCCCATGGCATAATCGCGGAAGGCGCGGTTGTACAAGTTGACGGCGTAGAGCAGTGTCGAATTGGCGGGACCGCCCTGCGTCATGATGTAGACTTCGGAAAAAGATTGCAGGGAGAAGATAATCAGCGTAACCACATTAAAGAATATCTGCGGCGAGAGCAGCGGCAGGGTGATGCGATAGAACTTCTGCCAGCCCGTTGCGCCGTCAATATCCGCCGCTTCATACAGCTGCCGCGGGATATCGTTGAAGCCCGACAAATAGACAATCACCTGGCGGCCGCTGCCCCAGACGGCAATCAAGATGATGGAATACATGGCGGTATCCGGCGATGCCAGCCAATTTGGTCCTTTGATGCCGAACAAATCCAGCACGCCATTCATCAAGCCAAAGCGCGGGTTGAGTATCCAGATCCAGGTCAAGCTGGCCGCCACCACCGGCACCAGCACCGGGAAAAAGAATATCGTGCGATAAATGGACAGGAACTTCACATCCAGGCTGAGCAGATAGGCGATAAAAATATCAAATATAGTGACGGCCACCAGCAGCAAGGCGGTGTAGCGAATCGAATTGCTGATGGAAGTCCAAAAGAGCGGGTCGGCTGTGAAGAGCTCGATGTAATTATCCAAGCCCACCCAGCGCGGCGTGAAATTGATGATGTTGAAGTTGGTGAAGCTGAAATACAGCGACGCAAAAAATGGATAGACCGTGAAGGCGATAAAGCCGATGATCCACGGGAATACGAAGAACAGCCCCCAAGCCGGCAAATTGTCCGTGCGCCAACTGTTGGGCTTTTTGGCGGGGTCCCGCTTCAGCCCGAGCATATTGAGCATAAGCTTAAACCATCAACCTCCATCCTAAGTCCTTCCCTCGATTAAAGAGGGAAGGACTTCACTGCCAATACAACACCATTTCCCTCTCCCTAAATTGGGGTAGGGGGTAGGCGCTAGCCACGCAGTCTTTCCACCTCACGGCGGGAGCGGCTGACAGCGTCCGCCAGCACGGTGGCTGGGTCCGCGTCATTAAACATCACATTGTCGATGCCTTCGTTCAGCGCGCCGCCGAAGAAGCCAGCGCCGCCGAAGCTGGGCTGCGGCTGTGTATTCGGCAGGATTTCGTCGCGCGCCAGGATTGTCCAGCCGCCTTCTTTTTGGTCGACTTCGGGCAATGTCGCCAGCGACTGGCGCGATGGCATGACGCTGTCCGGCAGCGCCTTGTTAATCGCGACAAAGGGCGATGAGCTCATATAATTGGCGAAGGCGAAGCCGCCATCGGGGTTGACGCAATTGGCGGGCACGAAATACATATTGCCGTTTGAAGTGCCTGGCGTCGCATCATCCGCGCTCGCCCGCTGCGGCATCGGCGCGACGCCAAAGTCGACATCCGGTCCATATTCGCCCATGTCGTTATACGCCCAACTGCCGCGCACCCACATGGTAACCAAACCGGTGTAATAGATGCCTTGCGGCGTGTTGCGCCCGAAGCTGTTGCCGCCATAGGTATTGGCATAAGCCTGCAGGTTCTCGGCGCCGAAGCGGTCGGCGTAGGCTTTGTACCATTCCAGCAGGGCGATCATGGCTTCTTCGTCAACGGCGATATTGGCTTCGGCTTCGTCCCAGTATTGGCTGCCGAAAGCGCTGCCCCAGTCCCAAGTCTGCTTGGCGGGCACTGTCGGCGCGAAGCCCAGGCGGTTGATGGTGCCGTCATCATCAACTTCATCCAATGCGGCGCCAATCTCGTCCAGCTCGGCGATGGTGGTCGGCGGGCTTTCGGGGTCCAAGCCGATTTCGCGCATGCGGTCCTTGTTGTAATAGAGGAACTGCACAATGGTCGAGATGCTCATGGCATGCACATCGCCCTGGTATTTCATCTGCCCAAGGGTCGCGGGCCAAAAGTCGTCGAGGTCGACATCAGCGGCATCGACATAGGGCTGCAAATTGGTCAGCGCGCCGATAGCGGCATCGCCCACAATCCAGGACCAGCCGCGATAGGCATCTGGCGGCGAGCCAGCGGCGGTGGCGGCGATGACGCGGTCGTGAATCTCGCCCCAAGGCACAATGATGTGCTCGGGCGCATATTCCGAATTCTCGGCGGCGAAATTGTCAATCGCGCCTTGCATGGCGTCCGCCATGCGCCCTTGGCCAAAGCCTGTCCAAATCTCGACCTTGCTTTGGGCGCCGGCGGGCATGCCGCGCAGCAATGCCGCCGCGCTGCCGCCCAGCCCAGCGACCTTCGCCAGGCTGATGCCCGCGGCGCTGCCGCCCAGCATCTTCAGCATATCGCGCCGGCTGAGCTGCTTGCCCTGTACTTTCTCTTGTTCAGACATTTCTTTACCCTCCAAATTGATAAGCGCTCTTTATGGAACTCCAGGCACGGGTCTCAATGCACCTCCTCGCTGCCCATATTGGCAGACAATACATAAGTTAAACGATTAACCTGATTGCGCATACTGTACACTATTTTATTGCAGCTGTCAAATAAGCGTGGCGGTGGGGAGTGGTGAATTTCTTGGACTTACGAAATTCCACCAACGCAATCAACGAAACTCTGTGCCCTCAGCAAATGAAAGTAAGTAATGCGACAATCTAATGATTACTGAGCAGTCGGTACACAGCCCTTACCACCGAGAACACAGAGGAAAATTGAGCACCCCGAGTAAAGATTTTATGAGGTTTTCTCATGCTTTTCTCGGTGTATCGCGGTGTACTCGGTGGTAAAAATCCTTGTCGAATCTCCGCGCTTACAAATTCCAATTACTTTGTTGCACTTACTTCTGTGTTCTCTGTTGCAACGACGGGCGGTCCGCCGCGCTCTGTTGAAAAACCAGATCTCCACCCACACTGCCAGCGTACCCCAAGCACAAAGAGCCCGAAATGTCCCTAAACCAAGCCTTCCCCAAGCAAGTCCCCGCCGCCACCCGCCAAGCCCAAGACATCGCAGGAAAAAGTGGGTTTGCAGGCGGCATTCACGGCGGCGGTGAATATCAAGCGCTTGGCGCGGCATCTCGCGCGCGCCGGTGGGCATTTTGCTTGGTCATCCTTGGCGCTGCGCTTTTGTTGAGGCTGTTTTTCAGCGGGCTGCGCCGAAACGCCTCTGCGGCTTTAGGGCGCTGTGCCCGGCGGGAAATAGTCGCTGCCATGCGTCTGATACTGCGGCGGATAGAGCACCGCCGCGTCCAAGCCGCTCTGCCCCGCTTCAAAGTATTGCATCACCGTGACCACCGGCACGGGCCATTGATGCCACATATAGGCGGGCGTGCCTTCGGGCAGCACGGGGTTGTGGCTGCCATAGGGGAAGGTGTAGCGCCCCTGGGTCAGCTCGATGTCAGTCGCTTCCAGCGCGGCGACAATAGCCTCGGGGTCGCTGACGCCGCCCGCCCGCTCGATAGCGTCCGCCAGCAGCCAAACGCTGTCATAGGCTTCCATCGCGAAGCTGACCAGCACATCGCCGAAGTCCTCGCGATAGCGTTTGTCCAGCGCCTGCGCCTGTTCGTTATACAGCGACGGCACAATGCCGACGCGCTCAAAAACGCAATAATTGCCATCGGGCACCGTCTGCCAATACTGCTCGGACTGGAAGGCGAGGTGATTGGTGACGCAGATGGTATCGGCAGTGGGGGCGATGCCCAGCTCCGCCATTTGCTGCGTGAGGTTGTACGAGGTCTCGCCGCTGACGAGGATGCGAATGGCAGCGGGCGGGGCGGGGCGCGCCCACAGGCGGCTGAGGATGGGTACAAAGTCCTCGGTGCCCAATTCCACCTCCAGTTGGTCGACTTGTACGCCCGCGGCTTCGAGATGGGCGCGCTCCGCCGCCGCCGCGGGATGCCCATAATCGGTATTTTCCAGGATTATCACGACATCGTCGACGCCTTGCGTCAGCAGCCAATCGGTAACCAATTTGCCGACGATGGAGCTGGGCGGGGAGGTGCGGAAGACATAATCGACGCCGCTGCTGATGCGCGGCGGCGCGCCTTCAAATGCGATATAGCCGCTGGCGCTGATGTAATCGTTGCGCGGGTGGGCGTAAATTGTGGGGATGCGGTTCGCTTGCACGATGCCCATGGTCGCCAAGCCGACCGCGCTGTGATAGACGCCGACAATGCCGGCGACTTCCTCCTGCAATATCAAGCGCTCGACCGCCAGCTGCCCATATTCCGAGACGCCTTCCGAATCCACCGTGATGACTTGCACGCGGTGGTTTTGTCCATCCAGCCTGATGCCGCAGCCGGCGTTGATATCGGCGGCGGCTTGCTGGAAACCCCAGTCCATGCCGATGCCGCCAGCGACCGAGCCGGGCGCGGACAAGGGCACAATCCCGCCGATGCGCACGGAAGCCTCCGCAAAATCACAATCGCTGTCGGCGCGCAGACCGGGGAGCGTCAGCGTCAGCGCGGCAATCGTGATGAGCAGCAGTTTCGCCAAAGGCAGTTTCATTTTCATCGCTTCTCCTGAGCAGGCGCAATCAAATGCAAGTGTACTCGAATAATGAGAAACTGTAAGGCTTGTCCTGGCTGCTAACTTAACATATACATGCGGCTAGCGCTCATTTTCAAGGGTGTGCCTGGATGTCGCTTCATTATGGTCGGCGATTCCTTCCTTGTAGCGGTCAGCGCAAATCACCTATACTGTGGTGAAGAAGCTGTCTAAATCCAGGAGCAAGCGCCTTGCCCGGCAGTTTGGCGCTTATTCTACAGCAGCGCCTTTTTCCTATTGGCAGCAGCAAATCGAGAACCAGTAGCGGGCAAGCCTTACACTGGCGCTGGCGGCTTTTGGAGGAGCGACCCATGCGCGAACATTATCTTGACGACAGCGTGATACAGCCCTATTGGGACAATTCTATCGCGCCGCGGCTGGAGATTGACAGCGGCGATGTGGTCGTCTTTGACTGCCGCGAATCCAACGGGCAAATCCAGCCGGATTGGACCGAAGCCGACTATGACCAGCTTGACCGCAGCAAAATCCACGCGCTGAACGGCTCGGTCTGGGTCAAGGGCGCGCAGCCGGGCGACGCCCTGGAAATTGACATTCTCGATATGCGGCACAAAGGCTGGGGCTGGACGGCGCATCGGGCGGGGGCGGGCTTGCTGCCCGAGGACTTCGATTTTACCTACCTGCACCACTGGCGCATCGAGGGCGATACCTGCTATTCGACAGAGCTGGCGCAGGTTCAAGTGCCCTTCGAGCCGCACCCTGGCGTGATGGGCGTGGCGCCAAAAGCGCCTGGGCGCTTCAGCACATTTCCGCCGCGGGCGAATGGCGGCAATGTTGATGTGCGCGATATGACGATTGGCGCGACGGTGTGGCTGCCGGTGCTGGTGCCAGGCGCGCTCTTCGCCACGGGCGATTGCCACGCGGCGCAGGGGCAGGGCGAAGTCTGCGTGACTGGCATCGAAGCGCCCATGCGCCTGACGCTGCGCATCACGCTGCTTAAGGGGCTGCAACTGCCGGAGCTGCAGCTGCGCCGCCCCAGCCCGATGAGCAAGCTGGACAGCGCCGGCTATCACATCACGACCGCGCATGGTCCCGACTTGATGGCGAATGCCAAGCAGGCGCTGCGGTATATGATCGATTGGCTGGCGGCGACGCAAGGCATCAGCCGCAGCCAAGCCTATATGCTCTGCAGCGTCGCCGGGGATTTGAAGATAAGCGAAATCGTTGACGCGCCCAACTGGGTAGTGTCTTTTCACATGCCGCTGGCGGTATTTGCCGGCTAAGGCGAAGCGTCAGAAATATCCCCCGTGAAGAGATAAAACAGGATGCCATAGGGCGTCAGCAGCTTCTGATAGGTCAAATCCGCCGGGTCGCCCGCGGTATCAAAGGGGCGCAGGGCAAAGCCTTCCGCCAGCAAATCGGCGTTGACGCTTTTCATCTCGGGATGAAAATGGCAGATGGCGAAAGGCTCAACAACCGCGTCTTGATGCAGCCCAATCAGAAAAAACTCGTCCTGCCAGATGCCCCAGGGCGCGGGCTGCTCGTATCTGCCCAGCGCGCTGTAGCCCGCCGCCTCCCAAAATGCCGCTTCCACCGGCAAATCCGGGATGAATGCCGAAAGCTCGCCAAATTTGCCCAGCCGCGTGATGTCGGGCGCTTTGGCGATGTTGTCATGCGGCAGTTGACGCGGCGGCGGCGCGCTGCTGAGCAGGATGTTGATGCCCGCCGGGCTTTCCAGCCGCCCCCCATGGATGGGCAGCCCGCGCGCCTTCAGCCCGTCAATATCGCTGCCGAAGTAGCGCAGCGTCGGGTTGATGCCCGCGCCCGCCAGCAGATGCAGGTG
>JAJDWK010000081.1 GCA_022825675.1 Anaerolineae bacterium
TCCCGATGTGTGAAGGCTTTGCGGCGGGCGGTAAAGATGTTTGTCTATGTATGGAATCAACGCCAGCTATACAAGCAGAAGTACCCTGCTTATGATGCCCACCTCATTGACTTCCTATATCCACAACATTAGACACTCCCCAATTTGGAGTACTTCTATCGATCAAGGCAACTCGCGGACAAATGTGGCATTCAACCCGCTGAGCAACAATCCCAGCGGCACCTACTATTTCCGCCTCGCAGTGACGCAATGCGATGCCGACGGCAATTGCAGCGTCATGAAGTGGGCTTGCAACAACTATGCAACCCAGACCGTCTGCACCAGTGACGGTTGGGCAAGAACCAGCCATACCTTCGATTAGCGGTCAAGCCGGCGCGGCGCTAACTCCAGCATCGCGCCGGCAATTTATTCACTCTCATCGAAAGGAAGTATCAAGTGAAGAAATATCGTCGAATTGCCGTCATCATCGGTCTGCTGCTAACGGGCATGGCGCTCTTCGCCCCCCCCCCCCCGCAGTTGCGCGGGCAATCGAGCAGCGCCAGCATCAGCAGCTTGGAGTTCAGCTATAACGATTTCGGTTCGAGCAATGAATGGGCTATGAGGTGGGATTTAATCAGCAATACTTCAAGCGCTCAGCTTCAAGTCACAGGCGGAGGCATAACACAGGCATGGACGACTGTCAATATACGCAGCTTCACGCTCAACGTCAAGGATCCGCTTGGCTACACCAATAAGACCAAAATCACTTTTGAGAGCCTGGATTCGTACCGGGTGGGGGGCCAGGAATTCAAATTCCGCGTGAGAGTGAAGCTGCAGGATGGAAGCACTACGGCATGGGCGCATAAATCGGCATAAGAATATCAACCATCACCGAAAGGTCAGACAAATGAAAACTCGTTCCATCATCACCATCATCGGCATCGCGCTGGCGTTGGGCGCTCTCGTCGCCGTCCTGCCCCTGCAGGCGCAGGTGAACAACAGCGTTACCATCCAGGATTTGAAATACGAAGGCATCTACCCGAACGACATGATGGTGATTAGCTGGAAGACCGTCCCGAACTGGGACAGCGTCAACAAGCTGCAGGTCAAAGATGGCAGCTCTGTGAACGACTGGACATCGGTAAGCAGCCAGAATAGGTCTACCCTGATCCAAGGCGATCGCACCTTCCTGAGTTTTCCCAACTATTCCATGTATGAATATACCGGCGAGCTCTTGAAGATCCGTGTGCGCTTGCTGCTGAAAGACACCAGCCTGACGCCCTATGCCTATGTCAATCAAAGCCTCTCGGACTCGCCCGGTTCAAGCTAGCGGCGGGCTATTCCACCCCCATCCCCCGGCCCCATTCGCCATCTCTATGGCGAATTATCCCCAAAATGAGGGAAGGGGCGCTAAGGTCTGGCAGACTCGCCAATGGCGACGAAAGTCCCTCCCTCATTTTGGGGTCGCGTGGACACTGACCCGCCGGGGAGGGATTTGGGGTGGGGGTATACGCGTCGCTGCGCTATACTGCGAAAATGAAAGCAAGCGTAACAAAAAATCCCAAACGCAAAAAGGAGAGCGAACATGCGCAAACATTTAGCGATTGTATTGATTCTGGCGCTGCTGCTGCCGCTGGCGGCGGTGCAAGCGGACGGTCCAACTGTCGCCATTCTCAGCTTTGGGCAGCTGCCCACCAACGATGTAACCGAAGGCGCGATACTCGATATATTGGAATCCTACGGCTTCTTCAGCGCTGACGAGGGCGAGACCCTGCGCAGCCGTGAAGACCTCGATGGCGAGCATATTCACATTTTCTGGGGCAGCGCCAACTTCGACCTGCCCACCGCCAATTTGATGGTGCAGCAGGCGCTGGACGAAGAGCCCGATGTGCTGGTTACGCTCAGCGCGACGGTGACGCAGATGGCGGTGAACGCCACCGAAGGAATGCAAGAGCCGCCGGCGATACTGTTCACCTCGGTCTTCAATCCCTTTGAGGCGGGCATCGCCGAATCGCCCTGCATCAAGCCGGCGCATGTTACCGGCGCGCTTTCCACCACGCCATACGAAGACTTGCTGGACTTGATGCTGACGCATTACCCCTATATCGAGACCGTCGGCACCCTCTTCAATTCTTCGCAAGCCTCCGGCGTTGTCGGCGCGAGCGAGATCAAGCGCATCGCCGAATACTGGGACATGACTGTCGAAGCGACGGCAATCACCGGCGTGGACGAGCTGATAACGGCGGCGGAAAGCCTCATCGACAAGGGCGTGCAAGCCTTTGTCATGCCGATTGACCTGCGCATGGACGCGGTGGGCTTGCCGATTTTGGTCGCCTTGAGCAACGAGAATGGCATCCCCGTTTTCCATCCCGCGCTCTTCGCGGTGGAATCGGGCGCGGCGCTCAGCGCGGGTTTTTACAGCTTCTATGCCCAGGGCGAGAATATCGGGCGCATCCTGGCGGCCTATCTCAATGGTCAGATTGACCTCGCGGTTACGCCTATCCTCGAGCAGAGCAGCGAAGCCATCGGCGTCAACCTGGACGCGGCGCTGGAGCAGGGCATCGACATCGCGCCCGCGATTTTGGAGCAGGCTGATGTTGTGGTAGAAGCTGGCGAATCGACCATCAACGAGCGCGTCAGCGAGCAAATGCGCGCCGCCGGCGATATTGTGCCTTTGGAAGAGCGCATGCCCGGTGACGAGGGCTTCCTCTTCTTCTTGCAGAGCCAGGGCTGCAGCGAGGAGCGCATCGCCGCCGAGCAGGCGCAGTTGGACGCGCAGGCGGAGGAGTAGACTGGGGCTGGCTGTTTCAGACGGCTCTAATAGTACACATTGGCAGGGGCGGCACCGGGTGTCGCCCACAAGCGCTAATGCGCAAGGCATACTGCCAATGTGGAGCGGGCGAGCTGCCAGCTCGCCCGTGCATATTTTAATGTCTTGCTGGCGCTTACTGGGGCGCAGAGATTTACTCGGTGTACCTCAGTGGTAAAGTATCTTGCGCAATTTGCCTGGATATTGAGGGCGTTTCGGCAAAACGCCCTGCATTATCTCCCTTTTTCTGTAAATTTGCAGAAAATCTCTGTGCCCTCTGTGTCTCTGTGGTGAATACTATTTTGCTGCAATTGCCCTGCCGCCCCGCCCCTTAATTGACAGCCCCCGCCGCATACCCTACAATGGCTGGGCTTCCCAGCCGAGACGCGGCGCAGACCGCACAGGGGCGGATACAGGCGCGTATGATCAGCGAAAAAACCATCGAAACCCTCGAACTGCATAAAATCCTCAGCGACCTCGCCCGCTATACAACCTTCGGCGCTGGCGAAGAATGCGCGCGCGAGCTCTATCCATCCAACGAGCTTGAAGAAGTGCAGACCTGGCAGCGAGAAACTGCCGAAGCGGTTGTGCTGCTGGAAGAACGGGCGAATATCACGGTGCGCGGTGCCCGCGATGTGCGTGAGCCGGTCATCAAGGCGCTGCGCGGCGTCATCGTGGAGGCGAGCGCCCTGCTGGATATCCGCTATACGCTGCGGCGCGGCGCCAGCCTCAAGCGCAGCCTGGGGCGCATGGGCGGCGCCTTCCCGCTTTTGGCGGAGGTCGCGCGCGAGATTGAAGAATGCGCGGCGCTGCAAAATGCCATCGAAAAGACTGTCGATGACAACGGCGAAATCAAAGATACCGCCAGCGCCCGCCTCGCCATCATCCGCCGCGAGCTCAAAGTAGCGTTTGAGCGCTTGCAGAACCGCCTCAACCGCATCGTTACTAACAAAACAAACCAGGACAAATTGCAAGAAGCCATCGTTACCATGCGCCGCGACCGGTATGTCATCCCGCTGAAGGCGGAGCACAAAGGCAAAATCAAAGGCATCATCCAGGATTCATCGGCTTCCGGCGCGACATTATTCATTGAACCGCTGGAAACTGTCGAGCTTAATAACCGCTGGCGCGAGCTGCAAATTGAAGAAGAAAAAGAAATCCGGCGCATCCTGGCGGCGCTGACCGAAGAGATCGCGCTGGAAAGTGAGCGCATCGTGCGCACTGTGCAAGTGCTGGGCTACCTGGATTTGACCTTTGCCAAGGCGCGTTATGCCATCGAAAACGGCTGTGTGCAGCCCAAGATGCGCCCGCTGCCCGCGGACGCGCCGGCGGGCGGGCATCCCGGCGCGGCGCTATCGCTGCAGGGCGCGCGCCATCCGCTGCTGCCAGGGGCGGTGGTGCCGCTCGACCTCAGCCTGGACGAGCAGTGCTGGGTGCTGGTGGTTACGGGACCTAACACCGGCGGCAAAACTGTCGCGCTGAAAACTGTCGGCTTGATGGCGCTGATGGCGCAATGCGGCATGCACATCCCGGCGGACGAAGCGGAGCTTGCGGTATTTCATTCTGTCTTCGCCGATATCGGCGATGAGCAGAGCATTGAGCAATCGCTCTCCACATTTTCTTCTCACATGACCAATATCATCGACATCCTCGGCAAAGCCGACCGCCGCTCGCTGGTCATCCTGGACGAGGTGGGCGCGGGCACTGACCCGGGCGAAGGCTCGGCATTGGCGCGGGCGCTGCTGAATTGCTTCAAGAGCCGCAGCGCCACCACCCTGGTCACCACCCATCATCCGGAGCTGAAGGTCTATGGCGTGGAGACGCCCGGCGTGCGCAACGCCAGCGTCGAATTTGATGTGCAGACGCTGCAGCCGACCTATCGGCTGATTGTTGGCTTGCCTGGGCGCTCAAACGCGCTTGCCATCGCCGAGCGCCTGGGGCTGGACAGCGCGATACTCCGCGATGCCCGCGGCATGGTGGCGACCGCCGAGCTGCAAGCCGATGACCTGCTGGACGAGATCCAGCGCAGCCATGCCGAAACCCGCCGCCGTCAAGAAGAAATCGAGCTGCTGCGCGCTCAACTGGCGGAGCAGCGCGATACCTTGCAAGCGCGGCTGGACGCCATCGAAGATGAACGCCGCGATGTCATCCGCGCCGCCCGCCGCCATGCCGAAGAAGACCTGGCGGACTTCGGCAAAGAACTGCGCAAAATGCGCGGGGAATTGCGCCGTGCGGGCATGCCGGCGGAAACGCTCAACGCGCTGAAAGCTGCCGCCGACAAGATGAGCCACTGGACGCAGGCGCCGCTGGACGCTGCCGAAGAAGTCCTGGAGCGGGAAGAGCTGGATTGGCTGCCGCGCGTGGGCGATACCGTCTTCCTGGATACGCTTAATGCCGAGGGCGTCATCGTCGAGCTTGACGCGAAGATCGCCCAGGTGCAAGTCGGCTCTCTGCGTGTGCGCGCCAAATATACCGACATGCGCCGGCGCAGCCGCAGCGAATTACGCGCCGCCGAGCGCGACCGCCCCCGCCAATACGCGCCGGCGGATCCCGCGCCGCCGCCTGCCAAATCGCCGGGCTTGGAGCTGGATATCCGCGGCCGGCGGGTCCAGGACGCGCTGGAAATCCTCGACAGGTATATCAACGCCGCCTATAGCGCCGGGCTGCCTTTCGGGCGCATCATCCATGGCAAAGGCACGGGCAGGCTGCGGCAGGCGGTGCGTATTTATCTACGAGAGCATGCGCTGGTCAGCAAGGTAACGCAGGGTTTGCACAACGAAGGCGGCGCTGGCGTGACGGTGATCCACATGGTGCCGATTGCCTGATGCGCTCCGCTGGGCGAACATGGCGCATTTTTTCCGCCGCGGGAGTAAGCATTCCCGTGAAGTGCCCCGCCTCGATTTGAAACTGGCTAGAAACTTAAATTGCAATTCAATTTCATTTGAGATATATTGTATTTGTGAATCAGCAGTCAGCTGCACATTGCAATGCATACAAAGAACACCGTCACTAGGGGCAGATGTATGGACACTGGGACAGTCATTGGCTTCGGAATAACCTTCGTCGGCACGGTTTTGACTGGCATCGGCGTAGTTTTGGCGCTGGTTCGCTACACCAACGGACTTCGCTTGGAGCTCAAAGAAGATATCAAGGAGGTTCGTAACGCGTCCGCAAGCGCGCACGAGAAAATCTTGTCAGAACTCGGCAACGCCAAATCAGAGCGCACTGCATTGTCAGAGCGGTTGAAGTGCGTCGAAGACAAAGTTGACGACATCAAGCGGGAGAACAGAGGCGGCTGAGTCGGTATAGGCAAGGTGATTGCTGGCGCGCTCTCTACTCCAGGCAACACAACCATGACCGACGACCGCCACCATTCCTTCAGCCAGCGTTATGCCAGCGGCGACATGCCCTGGGACAGCGGCATCACGCCGCCAGAAATCCGCGAAATTCTCGCCGAATTGCCGCCGGGGCGGGCGCTGGATATCGGCTGCGGCACTGGCACCGCCCTGCGCGCTGCGCTGAGCTGCGGCTGGCGCGCTGATGGCGTCGATTTTGTCGAGCGCGCAATCGAGCTGGCGGCCGCCAAGCTGAGCGCCTTCCCGCCTGATGCCTATCGCCTGTTCTGCGCGGATGCGACGCGGCTGGATGCCCTGCCCGGCTTACGCGCGCCCTATGACCTGATCATCGATATCGGCTGCGGGCATGCCATCGACACTGCGGCGGCGAGGCAGCGCTATGCCAGCGGCATCGGCAGGCTGCTCAAGCCTGGCGGCATCTTCATGCTTTATGCCAGCCATCCGCGTCCCAATTCAACCGTCGGCTGGAAGCCGGCGGCAGTCACGCGGCTTTTCGGCGGGCGTCTCGAGCTCATCTGGGAACAGCGCGGCGATGACGCGGCGCTGGGCGTACCGGCGAGCTGGTATCGTCTGCGTAAGCTCTAGGCAAACGCGATACCGGTTTTTTCACCGCAGAGAGCACAGATATAAGCGCAAGTTTGTCCTGCGAATTATGCTGGCATCACATCCCAAGCCCCAGGGTCGAGCCCTCCGTCCCAACTCGGCATTAAGACTATAGTCTGTAGATAATCGACGCGCTGGCGGGACAATCGCCGCATGCGGCGATTCCCTCACTCCCTGGCGCAGCTATGACCGCCGCGGCGCTTGCAAGCGGCGACAGTTCCGCGCTGCCGCGCCAGCGCTGGTGGTGGCTCTGCCTCGCTCTGCTGTTGATATTGGCGGGCTGGCTTTACCTGCGCGGCTACGATGTAAGCCTGCCTTATATTGAGCATCATGACGAAGCGCAGAATCTGCTGGAAGCCCAGCATATCATCGACTTTGGGCATGCCCGTGGCGTCTTCCGCGAAGCCTATCCGCCGGGCTTGCGCACCGTCATTTACCCCTTCCTTAAACATATCAAACCGGAAGGCGCGCATCAGGGCACGATGCTGCCCGCCCTGCGGCTGATTACCATTGCCGTTTGGCTGGGCGCGGTCGCGCTCATCGCGCTATTGGGCGCTTTGACGGCGCGCCCGCTGACGGGGCTGATGGCGGCGGCAATTTGGATTGTCAACCCCTGGGTCGTGCAGCGGGCGCACTGGGTCTTGCCCGATGGCTACAATACCTTTTTCACGCTGTTGGCGCTTTTGCTGGCGCTCATCAGCTATCGGCAGGGGCGGCGCGGTCTCAACACCGCCGCCGTCTACAGTTTGATGCTGGCGATAGTCTTCAAAACGCAGGCGATATTTATCGCGCCTTTTGTGCTGTTGCTGCCGCTGCTGCACTGGCGGCGGGGGCGCGCCTGGCAGCAATTCGCCTGGCAGCAGAGTTTCTGGAATTGCCTGCGCTTCGCCATATTTCTCTTCTGGCTGCTGCTGATATATCCCACGCTGGAAGCGCCGCGGAATATCTATCGCTTCCCGGTTACCGAATTGCGCTTCGTGCTGCCGACGCCAGAGTTGCTGTGGACGGCGTTGACGCGGCTGCTGTTGCTGGTGTTCGCGCCCATCAGCGCTTGGCTGCTGATGGCGGCGGGCGGCGGGCTGCTTTGGCGCTATCGGCAGCGAGTTGATGGCGTCGCCCTGCTGGTGATTGCGCTTTCGGCAGCCGCCTGGCTGGTGGGAACGCATCTGCTGCCGACGCGCGGCTTCAGCGAGCGGCAGTATTTTGGCATGGGCGCGTTGCTGGCGATACTGTTCGCCGGCGGCTTGACCGGCTGGCTCTTCCTGTTAGAAGAAGCGCAGGCGCGTTTTGCCGCCGCCCGCGCTGTCACAGCGCCGCCGCTGGCCTCAGCGGCTCCCGCGTTATTGCTGCTGCTGCTAGCGCTCGGCTTGTTGCCGATGTACCGCCAGGCGGATGCGCTGGCGCGCAATTATACTTTGCAGGACCGCCGCAACAACTTGATGACCTACATGGATACTTCGCTGCCGCCGGGCAAATATATCGCCGACCGCGATGGTCCTTTTCACAAAGTGTTTAACGACTCCTGGGGCGGCTATACGGGGCTGCATGAGTATCCGCTGGCGCGCACCCTGCGGGAGCTGGAAGAGAAATCGCTGGAAAGCTGGCGCGAAGACGATGCCATCTATGCCATCATGCCGTACCCCGCCGCCAGCGCCGTCCCGCATAGCTATTTCCCTGAAGACACGGTGCTGCTTAAAAGCTACCCGCCCGACCCCAACTTCCGCGACCCCGGCATGATGGTGCTGCGCCTCTATCCCATGCAATACCGGGCGGCTGCGCAGCTGGGACCGATTCACCTTGTCGGCTATGACCTCAACACGAAGGAAGCCGCCCCCGGCGATGCGCTGACGCTGCGCCATTATTGGCAGGCGGAAAGCCCGACGCTCACGACGCATCATGTCTACAACCACCTGCTGGATGCGGCTGGGACTATTGTCGCGCAGACAGATTATGTGCCGCTCTGGGATGCCCGCCGCCCGACCACAACCTGGGACGACCCCGCCGAAATCCTGCTGGGCAGGCAGTTCACGCTGGCGCTGTCGGCGGATTTGCCGCCGGGGAAGTATCGGCTGGTCAGCGGCTTGTATGATGTCACGAGTTGGCAGCGCCTGCTCGCGCCCGGTGGGCGGGATTTTATCGACATCACCGAAATCACTGTTGTCGAGGCGGGGAGCTGACGCCGCGCCAACCTGCTGCCGCACAGTGGCGAGAAGGGAAAAAACCCAGCATACTATGCAAATGGGCGCAAAATCCGTCATCATCATTGTTCTATCTCTGGGACTATTGGCAGCAGGCGCATTCATTGCCTTGCCTGCCCGGCAAAGCCCGCAGCCGAGCCCGCACAGCGCCGTTGGCGCCGGGTCCAGCGCGCCTGCCGCCCCGACGCTCGTCTCCCCAGCGGATGGCAGCCCCTTTGTCTCCTCAGATTTCACGCTGGAATGGGCTTGGACACCAGGGTTAGCGCAGAACCAATTCTATGCTGTACGCATCTGGGAAGCGGCGGCAGCGGCAAACGAACTCTGGACGGAAGCCAGCAGCGTCAACATGAAGGCGCTCATCGACAGCCTCAGCCTTCATGTGGGGAGCTCTATTGGCAGGTGTCGGTAATCGCTGTTGATGCGGATGGCGCTTACGCTGGCATGATAAGCGACTGGAGCCAAGTGTTCACCTTGCGTCGCTTGCGCCGGCTGCCGCTGGCGGCGAGCAAATATGAAGATATGTCGCCGGCGGCGCGGCACTTTTACGCCTTGGGCTTGGGCAACTCCGCGCTGATTGACGCCGTGCACCGCTTTATACAAAAAAACAGCGTAGACAGCGAACAGCTGTCCTACGCGCCCGATTACAGCGACGCCCTCCAGCAAATGTATAAGCACTCCCTCGACAGCAATGCCGAGCCGCCGCGTTTGCTCTGCGATGGCCGCTCTACCGTCATGCTGACGCTCCTGAAAGAACTCGGCATCGAGAGCCGCCTCGTATTCTTGTACCAAGACCTCCCAGGCTGGCTGAACCAGCACACAGTACTCGAGGTGTTCAATCCCGACAGCCAGTATTGGCAAACGCATGACCTTGCGAGCGGCGTGTATTATGCGCATGGACCCTCCGGCATCCGCGTCAATGCCGAGAGCATCTTGTTTGATGACCGCGACGACATCTGGGGCTGCCCGGTGGATGGCGGCAGCTGCAGCGCCGAAGCCGCCCAATTCGGCTTGCCGTATTTTGAGGCGCTGCGCTATGGCTACACCCAAGAAGTGTGGGTGAACCCGGACCGTTTTGACTTGAGCGCGCGCTTCACTCAACAAGGCTATGGCACGCTCGCCGAGTATATCGGCGGCCGCTCGCCACAGCAGGTGATCTTCCGCCTGGACAGCTTGTTTAAGCCCAGAGCCTAGAAGCTAATCCCAATTGCCGCTTGAGCGCCGCGCCCGATTCCCCATCTGCCCTATACTTGAAGGCGCGTACATCCAGCAAAGGTCTCCCGCCCGCCATGCGCCCTCTCGCCCGGCTCTGCCTGATACTCTGCCTCGCCCTCGCCAGCTGCCGCGCCAGCAGCGAAGCGCCCGCCTCCCCCCCGCCAACGGACAGGCCCGCCGCAACTGACCTGGAAGCGGCGAGCGCGGTGGCAAGCGCCTTCCTCGATGCCTGGGCGCGGGGCGCGCTGGACGCTATGTATGCCCTCATTACCTTCCGCAACCGGGAGCTGACGCCTTTCGACACCTTCCAGGCGCGCTATCAAGACGCGCATGAGAAGCTGAGCCTGGAGCGGCTGGACTACAGCCTGCATTCGCTGACGGGGGACGGGCAAGTGCTGACGGCGCAATACGCCCTTACCTTCAACACGCGTAACCTCGGCGTTTTCAGCGATGACAAGCGGCTGCTGCGCCTGATCATCGACCCGACGGCTGCCGGCTGGCGCGTGGCTTGGTCGCCCGCTGATATCTTCGCCGAGATGGGCGCTGGCGCCTTTTTGCTCTACGAGACAAAAATGCCGAGCCGCGCCAATATCTACGACCGCGGCGGCAGCGCCCTCGCCGACCAAAATGGGCGCATGGTGCGCATCCTCGTGGATAACGGGCGCATCCCCGAGCGGGAAGCCTGCTACCGCCTGCTGGCGGCGTCCCTCGGGCGCACGCGCCAAGCGCTCGCCGATCTCTTTGAAGTCTATTCCGGCGCTGATTGGATTGTCGACGCCGGCATCATCGAACCCGCCGCTTACATCGAAAGCGGCGACCGCATCCAAGCGGTCTGCGGCGCGGAATTTCGCCAGCAGCCAACACGCCGCTATGCCCAGGGCGCGCTGATGCCCCATGTGCTGGGGCATGTCGGCTACCCCGATGCCGAGCAAATCCCGGCGCTGCAATCCCAAGGCTTCCGCGCTGATGCCATCATCGGCAAAGCCGGCATCGAAGCGAGCATGAACAGCACCCTCGCCGGCAAGCCCGGCGGCAGGCTCTCCCTCATCAGCGCCAGCGGCGAGCGCCTGCGCCTTCTCAGCGAAGTGCGCCCGCGCATACCCGAGAGCATCTGGCTGACGATTGATGCCGAGCTGCAAGCCGCCATCGTCGACTTGCTGGCGCGGGCATACGCCGAAGAAGAACTCGCCGAGCATTCCAAGGGCGCCGCTGTCGCCATCATGCAGGTACATAACGGAGAGATGCTGGCATTGGCGAGCTACCCCGGTTATGACGGCAACATCTTCACTCCCTTCCCCGCTGGCGGGCGGGAAGCGGCGCGGACGGGCTTAGAGGCATTGGCGGCGGACGAGCGCCTGCCCCAGCTCAACCGCGTGACTCAGGGGCTCTACCCCACCGGCTCGGTGATGAAAGGGCTGAGCGCAATCGCTGCGATGGACAGCGGCCTCTATGACGAATCCACGCGCTACAACTGCGTCGGCAGCTGGCGGCGCGGCGGCGATGTGCGCTATGACTGGCTCTACAGCGGGCATGGCATCATGTCGACGCAGACGAGCCTGACCAACAGCTGCAACCCCTTCTATTACGAAGTCGGCTACCGCCTCAACGCCCTGGACCCCTGGCTGCTGCCGTCTTATGCCTTCAAGCTGGGTTTTGCCCAGCCCACTGGCATCAAAGTGATTGCGGAAGCGGCGGGCATCATCCCCACGCCCGCGAATGTCGAGCTTTTCAGCGGCTTGCCCTGGTCCTATTCCCATGCCGTCAACCTGGCGATCGGCCAAGGCGAGCTGCAAGTTACCCCGCTGCAGATGCTGCGCCTCTATGCCGCAATCGCCAATGGCGGCTACCTGCTGCGCCCCCAACTGGTGCGGGAGCGCGGCCTCCTCAACCAGCGCAGCCAACTCGCCGAGCGTGATGTCATGCAGGATACCGGGCTGCAGCGCCAGCACCTCGACATAATCCGCCGCGGGCTCTGCGATGTCGTCAGCGGCGCGAATGGCACCGCCTCCCATGTATTTTATCAGTCGCCCTTGCGGGAGATTGGCGTCTGTGGCAAGACGGGCACAGCGCAGGTGCCGGGTGACGACAAGCAGCCGCACAGTTGGTTCATCGCCTATGCCCCGGCAAAGGAGCCGCAGATTGCGATTGTGGTGATGGTGGAAAACGCGGGCGAAGGCTCGTCCGTTGCTGCCCCGCTGGCGCGGGATATCCTGGAGTTCTATTATTTTGGCGCGCGTTGAATCAGCCCGCCGCCAGCCGCTGCAGCCCGATAATCAGCAGTTCCGCCGCCAGCAAGCGCAGGAAAAGGCGCTGCATGCGCCGCTCGCGCCAATGTTTGAAGCCGTAATCCAGGCAGAAAATCACAAAAGCCACCAGCAGCGCGCCGCCGCCAATCAGCCAGAGGTTGCGCGCCGTCACCAGCGCGTAATTGCCGCGGGTGGGGCTGCCCGCGCCGCTGGCGAGCAGCGCCGCCACCAACAGCAGCAAGCCGTCCAACAGCGCGAAGAAGACGACCATGCTCAAGCCGGCGACTGCCAAGAGCAGCGCCACATTCAGCAGCCCGCCGCCGAGTGTAAGTCTTTTGGCTTTGCCCGCGCCCGCAGTCATCGCTCGCCGCCTGTCATTCGCTTTCCAGTTGAGCATAACGCAATTCCGCTCGCGCTGCCAACATGGCATCATCAGAATGGGTCACTCGCCCACCGTTGAAATCCGCAGGACCTTTCGGCGAAACGCCCAGCATCACCATTAGTCTGACGCAATTGCGCTTTTCCCCCTGAGTAGGAACTTGAAATCTCAGCTGCCCTTCGCTAGAATTGTGATAAATTGTACAAGTGCGGACGCAAATGCGCGTCCCCGCCCGCCCGTTGGGCGCAGCCCGATACTGGATAGCTAGCTGGCGACATTCAGGTGGTAGCCCGATATGGAAGATAACCGCAGGAACTTTCCGTCTATCAGTCCCGCCGCTGTCGTTGTCGCAGCTGTGTTTCTGCTGGTGAGCGCGCTCGGCACCTACTGGTTCACGACCTTTGTGCCGCTGGTGCTGCCGGCGCAAGCCTCCGCCGAATCCAAAAGCGTTGATGAGCTTTTCACGATTCTGGTCATCATCGGCGGCGTCGTCTTTTTCCTCATCCAGGGAATGTTATTGATTTCGGTGCTCTTCTTCCGCGCCCGCGGCGAAGAGCGCAACGATGGTCCCACCTATCATGGCAACCCCCTGCTCGAAATCGTGTGGACCATCATCCCGGCGATGGTTGTGGTGTTTCTCGCCGTCATCAGCTTCAATGTCTGGACGCAAAATTCGGAGCCCAAAGCCGCCGTCAACCATGTGAATGGCGAAGAAATCGCGATTGAAGTTTCCGGCGCGCGCTATGCCTGGACGCATACGTACGCCACTGGCCGCCTCAGCCCTGATGGCGTACCGATCGTCATCAACAGCGGCGACACCTTGCACACCTACATTGGCCAAAATGTCGAGCTGATTTTGCAGACGCAGGATGTTATCCACTCCTATTGGGTGCCCGCCATGCGCGTCAAGCAGGATTTGCTGCCCGGCAATCCCGCGACTGGCGGACGCCCGACCGAAATCCGCTTCACCCCCGTGCGCGTTGAAGGCGAGCTGTATCCCGCCACTTACCCGATTGTCTGCGCCGAGCTCTGTGGCGATGGGCACGGGCGCATGCGCGGCACGGTGGTCGTGCATGAGAACGAAAGCCAATTCCTCGAGGCATTCTACGAGCCCGCCATCTACGCCATATTGAACCCGCCAGCCGACCCGGTCCTGCGCGGCGAAATCGAGATTCAGCGGTATATCTGCAACAGTTGCCACACCCTGGACAGCCTGGAATGGAGCAGCCGCACCGGTCCTTCGCTTAATGGCATCGCCGACCGCGCGGGCGAGCGCGTCGCCGGGCAATCGGCGGAAGAATATATCGCGCTTTCTATATGGAATTCCGGCGCCTTCCGCGTACCCGGCTACAACGAGCAGATGGCGGCATTTGGACCCGATGTTATGGAAAGCGCCAATATCATGTCGCCCGAGCAGCTCTATGCCATTGTCGCCTACCTCTGCACCCAGGGCGAGCAATCCGACTGTGACCAGGAAAATGCCAGCAGCGCCATCCCCGAAGCGATCGAGACCGTCTTCGGCATGCAGGTTGATATCAACTTCGGGCAGGGCGATGCCGCTGCCGACAGCGCTGATGAAGCCGGCGGCGAATCCGAGTAGAGATTAGAGTAAAGGCGCAAACATGGCACCTGCGGAAAATCACGAAGCGGCAGCGGTCGCGCGCCCGGCGCTCAGCGACTATCTGCGCTGGAGCGTCGATCACAAGATTATCGGCGTGCAATATGGCGTCGCCGCCTTTCTGTTTTTTATAGTCGGCGGCGCGATGGCGATGCTCATCCGCCTCGAGCTATGGACGCCGGCGCTGGATCTGATGGTCTCCGGCTCCGCCTACAACAGCCTCTTCACGATGCACGGCACCATCATGATCTTCCTCTTCATCATCCCGATGTGGGCGGCATTTGGCAACTTCGTGGTGCCGCTGCAGCTGGGCGCGAAAGATATGGCATTCCCCTGGCTCAACGCCTTCGCCTTTTGGCTGATACCGCCAGCGGCGGTTGTCGTTTTGCTGGGCTATTTTGTCAACCCCGCCGAAGCCGGCTGGACCGCCTACCCGCCGCTGTCCACGCTATTCAGCGGCGATGGGCAGACCCTGTGGGCGCTGGGCGCGCATCTGCTGGGCATTTCGTCGATTATGGGCTCAATCAATTTCATCGTTACCATCCTTAATATGCGCCCGCCGCAGATGACGCTCTGGCGCATGCCGCTGTTATGCTGGGCGGTTTTGGCGACCAGCATCATCGCCGTGATGGCGACGCCCTTCCTCGCCGGCGCCTTGACGCTGCTGCTGCTGGACCGCGTCGCCGGCACCACTTTCTTTGATGCCGCTGGCGGCGGCGATGTTCTGCTCTGGCAGAATATCTTCTGGTTCTACAGCCACCCGGCGGTATACATCATGGTCTTGCCGGGCATGGGCGTGCTCTCCGAGGTGCTTTCCGTCCACAGCCGCAAGCCCGTTTTCGGCTATCGCATGGTGGGTTTGTCCAGCATGGGCATCGCCTTTGTCGGCTTCACCGTCTGGGCGCATCACATGTTCACCAGCTTGCAGCCGGAGCTGCGCATCCCTTTTATGATTACCACGATGATTATCGCCGTGCCCACCGGCATCAAAATGTTCAGTTGGCTGGGCACCATCTGGGGCGGCAAAATTCGCTTCACCAGCGCCATGCTCTTCGCGCTGGGTTTCATGTCCATGTTTGTCATCGGCGGCATCACCGGCGTGATGCTGGCGGCGCTGCCCTTCGATATCCATGTGCACGACACCTATTTTGTTGTCAGCCACTTCCACTTTGTGCTCTTCGGCGGCAGCGTCTTCGCCATTTATGCCGCGCTCTATCACTGGTTCCCCAAAATCACCGGGCGCATGATGAACGAGCGCCTGGGCAAAATCCACTTCCTGTTCACCTACTTCGGCTTCCTCTTCACCTTTTTCCCGATGCACATCGTGGGCATGTTGGGCATGCCGCGGCGCGTCGCGGTGTATGTGCCGGAGTTCCAACTCTGGAATCAAGTCATCAGCTTCTCGGCATTTGTCTTGGGCTTTTCCACCTTCATTGTCATCTACAATGTCATCCGCTCTTATTATCGCGGTCCGATCGCGGGGGCGAACCCCTGGCGCGCCCTGACGCTGGAATGGGCGACGACATCGCCGCCGCCGCCCACCAATTTTGATGATGACCCCATCCCCTACGAAGACCCCTACGGCTATGGCACCGAAGCCGCCGCCGTCTACCTGGCGGTGGTGGAGCGGGCATTTGACGGCGACAGCAGCGGGCGCTAGAGCAGCAAGGGCTATCATGAGCAGCTATGCCGATGTTCACAGAAAAACAAAATTGGGCGAGCGCGAAGCGGCGCTGCGCCTCAAGAACAATCGGCTGGGCATGACGATTTTCCAAGCCAGTTGGATTATGGCTTTCCTGGCGTTGATTGTCGTGAACTGGCAGCTGCGCTACAGCTATGCGCAATGGCCGCCCGCGGGCGTAACACCCTTTGACGCCACCCTGCCCAGCATCGCCACTTTCGCCCTGCTGCTGAGCGCCCTGTTGACGCGCCGCGGCTGGCAGGGCTTACGCCGCGGCGACCGCGCGCAGTTCACGCGGAGCTGGCGGCTGGCGCTGCTGCTGGGTTTGGGTTTTGTCGCCAGCATCGTCTACGAATTCATCACGGTATCGGAAGCGGCGCTGGCGACGCATTATGGCGTCACCCTGCGTTTGATGACCGGCTTTCACCTCGTGCATGCGCTGGCGATTATGGCGGTGCTGCTCTATGTCTTGCGCCAGGACGCAAGCGGTGCCTATAGTGGCGACCCGCGCCAGTCCTGGGCGGCGGAAGGGGCGGCGAAACTCTGGTATTTTGTTACTGTCGCCTGGATTCTCTTTTATGTGGTGCTGTACTGGCTGCGCTGAGCGGCGCTGCTCAGCCGCGGCTTTGAAGCTAAGGGAGTAGCGATTCATGGATAAACCGGGATTCTCTCGGGCGATACCGGCGATGATAATCGGCTTCATCCTGTCGCTGGCATTCGTCTATGTCACGCGCGACCTGCAAAATATGGAGCCTGTCTGGGTCAATGCCGAGTCCAGCGAAGGCGCGCAGGTCGGCTTGATACTGGCGGCATTTGTCTGCATGGGCACCTTTATGTGGGGCGTTGGCGCTTTTGACCCCAAGATGAGCGAACATGGCGAGCATGCCGCCGAGCATGAAGCGGCAGCGCCGGAAAAAGACTTCGCCCTGCGCACTGCTGGTCCCGTCTTCCGCCTGGGCAAATGGCTCTGGGACAGCGCCTGGGCGCTCATCAACGACAGCCCCAAGCCCTGGCATTTCCCCTATCTGCGCGTCAGCTTCTTTTTGATTAACTGGATTGTCAACATAGTATGGTTCCTGCTCTGGTTCGGCATCGGCTTCCTCGGCTGGCGTTTGTTTTTGCTGGCGTTCGCTGGCATCCCCGGCACTTTGGGCGCGCTGTTGATGACCGCCTCCAGCTTGTGGCAGATGATGGCATTTTATGGCGGGCAGCTCTTCCATGTGTTGACCATCGCCGTGGTGGTTACGATTGCGCTCTTTGCCTTCGCGCTGCTGCCGCATGGCTTGGGTTTGCAAATCGCCACCGAGCCTAATGCCGATTTTTTCGCCAATGGCTTCGGCGATTTTGTCATTCCGCTGCAAGATTTGCTGGGCTTGCTGCTGCCGCCCGAAAATTTCGAGAATCAAACGATTGCCGGCGCCAGCCAATTCACCGTGCTGCTGGGCTTCATTTTTGTGATGTTTGTCTCGCTGGCATTGGCGGCGGGCGGCATCGCGCTTTTCTTCTACCTCGCCAACCGCGGCGTACAAGAAGTTACCCAAGCCGAGCCCAGCGACAGCCAGCGCACGCAGATACAGCCTATCCGCGAGGCGGGCAAAATCGCTGGCGGCGTCGCCAATATCATCCGCGCCGTCCCGCGCGCTATCGGCTACGGAAAATAGGGGAGTGAACGAAACATGGCACAAGTGACCGCCCAGCAGCTCCCATCAGCCGCCCACGCCGAGCACGAGCACAGCCACCTCAGCGAAGAGGAGCAGAACAACAACCTCAAGCTGGGAGTTTGGCTCTATCTGGCTTCCGAGATTGTCATCTTCTCCATCATGATTGTCGGCTATGTCATCCTGCGCATCAACGAGGAGGAGGTGGTCGCGCAAGCGCATGAACAGCTCGGCGTTGGTTTGGTCACGGCGAATACTTTTGTATTGCTCGCCAGCAGCTATTTTATGGTGATGGGCTTGCGGGCGATGCAGCGCGGCAATCGCGCCGGGATGCTGCGCTGGATCGGCGCGACCGCCCTCGGCGGCATCGTCTTCCTCATCGGGCAATACATCGAATACAGCGAGCTTTCCCACCTCGGCATCGTGCTCGGCTTTGACGCCGCTTCCCAATGGAGCACCCTGGGCATGCGCTTTTATGCGCCGACATTTTTCCACGGCGCGCATGTCTTTGTCGGCGTTGTTTGGGCGCTGGAAGTGCTGCGGCGCGGCGCGCAAGGGCGCTATGACAATAACCCCATCGGCATCGAGATGTTCGGGCTCTATTGGCACTTTGTCGATGTCGTCTGGATTATGCTATTCACCTTGATATATCTGGTTTAGGAGCGCACCATGGCGGAAGCGACCCATCACGAAGACGGGCATCACAGCAATACGGTGCGCCTGCTGCGCCGCGATATCACCGTCGAAGGCGGCGTGTATACTGTCGTCTTTGGCATCCTGGCAATCTTGACTATTATCGAAGTGCTAAGCGCCGAGCTGCTGAAAGGCGCGATCCACGATATGCCCGAGGCGGCGGTCCTCCTGGGCGCGGCAAAAGCCGTGATATTGCTGGTCATCGCCATTATCAAAGCGGGCTTGGTCATCTGGTTTTATATGCACCTGCGCGACGAAAACCGCATCCTCGCGGTTGTGCTGCTGCTGCCTATGCTGATTGCGACGCTGTCCATCCTGTATCTGCTGGCGATCCCCCCCGGCGGCTATAGCGTGTGAGCTAACGCGCTCGCGCATCACAATGTTTGAACAGGCAGCCGCAGGCTACGGTATATTGGAAGCGCGCTCGGGTTGAGGCGGGAAGACATGATCGTCAAAGAGAAACTCTATACAATCAATGACTTGTGGGCGATGGGGCATGACCCAGCCTACGAAAACCGCTACTTTTACCTAATTGATGGCATGCTTTTTGAGGATGAGATGCCCGGACGAACACACGGACGGCTGGCGATTAAACTCGGGCGCTACCTGGACGAATACGCCGAAGCTCACAACTTGGGTGAAGTCACCTCAGAGACCGGCTATCACCCGGCGGGCACGGATAGTACCCTGCTGCTGCCAGATGTCGCGTTTCAACGCTGGGAGAGCGTGCCGCAGCCGCCGCCCGAAGGCTATGTACCGGCGATGCCCGATTTGGCGGTGGAGATCCTGTCGCCCAGCGAGACCTATGCCAGCGCGCGGCGCAAAGCCGAAATCTACCTGCTTAATGGCACAAGTTTGGTCTGGCTGGTGCTGCCAGCATCACGCGAGGTGGAAGTCTGCCGTATGGCTGCGGCTGGCGGCGTAGACATCGAACTTGTAAGCAGAGACGAGACGCTCAGCGGCGAAGACATTCTGCCCGGTTTTACGCTGCCGCTGCGGCAGCTATTTGCCGTCCTGCGAGAATAAGCTGTAAGCGCTTGTGAGAGCGCTCCGCCACCGCTAGCTGGAATATGCTATACTTGGGCTGCCGAATGAAGGAGTTCCCGCGCCCGTGATTGCCGAGAAGCGGCTGTATACAGTTGACGATGTCTGGCAGCTGTGCCAAGCCCCGGAATATGAGCATGTCTTCCTGGAGCTGATTGACGGAGAGCTGCTCGAAATGACGCGACCTGGCAATATCCATGGCCTCTTGGCAACCGAAATTGCTTTTTATTTGCGGCTTTTCAACAAAACTCATGACTTGGGGCAAGTAACAGTTGAATCCGGTTATCACCCGCCTGATGACCGCGATACCCTGCTGGGACCGGATGTTGCCTTCCTGCGCCATGAGCGCTTGCCGCAGCCGCCATCCCAGCGATTTGTCGCGGCGATGCCCGATCTGGCGGTGGAGATTCTGTCGCCCAGCGAGACCTATGCCAGCGCGCGGCGCAAAGCCGAAATCTACCTGCTCAATGGCACAAGTTTGGTCTGGCTGGTGCTGCCAGCATCACGCGAGGTGGAAGTCTGCCGCCTGGCGGCGCATGGCGGCGTTGACATCAAACTTGTAAGCAGAGACGGGACGCTCAGCGGCGAAGACATTCTGCCCGGTTTTACGCTGCCGCTGCGGCAGCTATTTGCCGTCCTGCGAGAATAAGCTGACGCATTAGACGCAAAGGGAAATTGCCATGCCCGTCTCTATCACGCTCAGTGCCGGCACGCGGACAAACATCAGCATCCGCCGGCACAAATTTCACAGCGATGAGCCGCTGGAAGCTGGCGGCAGCGACAGCGCGCCAACCCCGGGTGAGCTGATGCTGGGCGCGCTTGGCTCCTGCATGGCGATTACTTGCAAGCTCTATGCCGGGCGCAAAGGCTGGGATTTAACAGGCGTTGAAGTGGCGCTGGATTATGAGCGCTTTCGCGGGCGGGACTATCCCGCGCATGCTGGCGATGAGCTTTATGTGCATGAAGTGCGCGAGGCGCTGGTCTTCCATGGCGACCTGGACGACAAGCAGCGGGCGCGCCTGCGGGAAATCGCCGGCAAATGCCCGATCCACCGCCTGCTCGCCACCCCAACTTATTTTGTCGAGCTGGAGCAAGCCTAACGCTCAGCGGCGATGCGCGCGGATCCAGCCGCCGCGGATGAACTCCGAGTGTTCCACCGTTACAAAGACATCGTCTTTGATGCCGTGGATTATTTGCAGCACCTGATGCAAATCCCGCCGGTGCACGATGATGCGCAGCTCCTCCACCGCGCCATGCGCGCCCTCCCCCATAATTTCAGTTACGCCATGCCCGCGTTCCCGCAGCGCCAGCGCCATCTCGTGCGAGACATCGCGCGAGGCGATGACGGTCACGCTCTCATAGGCTTTGACATAGCGATTTTCGACTTGCAAGCCGACAATGCCGCCCACGGCAAAGCCAAAAACATAGGCCGCCAGGTTGGGTATATTGTCCAAATCGGTGATGACATGCCCGGCGGTGTAGGCGAAGAGCAGCGACTCCAGCGCCGCGAAGGCGAAGCCCCAAAGCCGCTGCCCGCGGGAGACAAGTATCAAGCGGGCGGTGCCGATGACATTGTTGACAACGCGCAGCGTAAATATCAGAAACGGCAGAAATTGCGGCTCGAAAATCATCATGGCGGTATGCCTGCGCTCCAGTATCTTCAGCTTCCATTCTAGCAAAATCCGCCGCCGATTTATGGCGGGCAATCGCGCCAAACTGGGGAGATTTGGTAGGGGCGTCTCGCCCAGGGCGATTGCATCAAATAATAATTCACCATAACAAGCCGAATAAAACGCAAATTTAACCACCGAGGACACCGAGATACACCGAGAAAAGCATGAGAAGCCTCTTAAAATCTTTACTCGGTGTCCTCATTTTCCTCTGTGCTCTCGGTGGTAAGGGCTGTGTGCAAACTACCCTGATAAATGAAGAAGCATAGAGCCATTTCAAGAAAAAACTTTGTGTCCTTTGTGTCTTTGTGGTGAAAAACAATTTGATGCGATTGCCCTGGCGTCTCGCCGCAGGCTGTTGAAATTCGCGGCGGCTTGTGGTCTACTGATGGCTGCGCTAACTCCCCCCGAAGGTGAAGCATGCCCACCAGCCCGAAGGCGCTGCTCGATAGTTATGGCTTGCAGCCCAAGAAAAGCCTTGGGCAAAACTTCATGCACGACCCGAAGGCGCTGCAGAAAATCGTGGCATCCGCCGGGCTGCAGCCGGGCGATATCGTGGTCGAAGTCGGCAGTGGCACCGGCGCGCTGACCGCGCAGCTGGCGGCAGCGGCGCGCCAGGTCTTCGCGATTGAAATCGACCAGCGCTTTCAAGACTTGCTGGAAGAGCGCTTTGACGAGACCGACAATGTCTATCTGGTATTCGCCGATATTCTCAAGACGGACATCCGCGCCTTGCTGGGCGCGCAAGACTATATCGTGGTGGCGAACGCGCCCTATTACATCAGCAGCGCGATTCTCTGGCATTTCCTCGCCGCGCCCGCGCCGCCGCAGCGCATGCTTTTGACGATGCAATACGAAGTGGCGGAGCGCATCATCGGCGCGGGCGGTGCCCAGAACCTGCTGTCTATCGCCGTGCAGTATTATGGCGTCGTCAAAATCATCAACCGCTTGGGTCCGGCGGTTTTTTGGCCCCGCCCCAATATCCAAAGCGCCGTCCTGCATATCGAGCCGCATGCGACGCCGCCAGTAGCGGTGCCATCGACTGAGGCATTCTTCCGCGTGGTCAAAGCCGGCTTCAGCCAAAAGCGCAAACAGCTGAAAAATGCGCTGGCGGGCGGGCTGCGCCTGCATCCCGCCGCGGCGAAAGCCTTGCTCGCCGCCGCCGCCATCGCGCCGCAGCGCCGCGCCGAAACGCTGACGCTGGAAGAATGGGCGCGTCTCACCCGCGCCGCTGATGCTGAGGGCGCGCTCTGATGCCTGTCTTATGCCGCCGTCGCACTTAGGCAAGATTGGCGGCGCAGGCTGGAAGCTGACGCGGATAAGCGAAGGAGGCACAGCATGAAAAAAGAAATCGCAACCCTGGGCGGCGGCTGCTTCTGGTGTGTGGAAGCGGTCTACAATCAGCTGCGAGGGGTGGACTCCGCCATCTCCGGCTATATGGGCGGGCATGTGCCCAAGCCGACGTACGCGCAAGTCTGCGGCAAGAAGACGGGCCACGCCGAAGTGGTGAAGGTTACTTTTGACGCGGCGGTCATCAGCTTTGATGACATCCTGGATATTTTCTTCACGATTCATGACCCGACCACGCTCAACCGCCAAGGCAATGACATCGGTCCGCAATACCGCTCGGGCATTTGGTATCACAGCGAGGCGCAGCGGCGCAGCGCCGAAGAGAGCATCAAACGGCTGGCGGCGGCGCGGCTTTATGCCAACAAAATTGTGACCGAAATCAGCCCCGCCGGCACTTTTTGGGAGGCGGAGGGCTATCATCAGCAGTATTTCGCCAAGAACCCGCGCCAGGGCTATTGCGCCTATATCATCGCGCCCAAGGTGGCGAAGTTCCGCAAGCAGTATTTCGATCGGCTCAAGCGATAAGGCGGGCGGCAGCGATGATAAGCGCAAATCAAGTTGAACAATTTCGCAGCGAGGGCTGGCTGGCGCTGCCCGAGTTTTGGACGGCGCGGGAGGTGCGGGCGCTGCAACGGGAGCTGGAGCGGCTGAAAGCGGCGGGCTTGCTGCGCAATGTCGCCACCGCTGGCGATGGCGCCACCCCCGCGGACGACAAAGTCAATTTGCAGCTCTGCCCGATGTTCCCGCATAGCGATTTGTACCGCGCCATGCCCTTCGCCGACAAGGTCGTCAACGCTGTGCGCCAGCTGATAGGCGACCCGGTGCTGCTGCATTTGGATCAAGTTTTTCTCAAACCGGGCAAACAGGGCATGGGCACCAACTGGCACCAGGACAACGCCTATTTTCAAATTGAGGACCCGCTGCAAGGCACGGCGATGTGGACGGCGGTGCATGCGGCGACTGTCGCCAATGGCACCATCCATGTCATCCCCGGCAGCTTCCGCCAGCGCTACCAGCACAGCCGCGACCCATTCAGCGACCATCATCTGCGCTGTTATCCGCCGGAGGACGCGGCGCTGCCGCTGGAGCTGCCGGCGGGGGGCGTTGCCTTCTTCGCGTATGGCGTCGCCCATTGCACCTTGGCGAACAATACGGCGCGGGAACGGGCGGGGGTGGCGCTGCATTTCATCAACGGCGCGATGGACGCGACCGCCAAAAGCGGCTTCCCACTGGGCAAGCGCCCCTATCTAAGCGGGGCGGAAGCCAGCGGCGGGCTGCGAGAGCATGGCGCGCGTATCGCCGGGACCTGGGAGCGCGAGGTGGAGGCGGTGCTCAGTCAAGCGCGGGTTTAATGCCCATATTCGCGCTCGTCCAGCAATATCTGGCGCAGGCGGAACATATCCGTGCGCGAGGTCATATCCAGGCTTATCGGCGTGACGGAAATTACCTTGTCGCTCAGCAAGGCGTAGACATCGCTATCGGGCTCGGCGGCGGCGGGGTCGCTGTTATAGCGATAGCCCAGCTTGCCGGCATCGTGTAATGCCGCGCGTTCGGGGCGGGTGGGGAAATAGACGCGCCGCCTTGAGAGCCGCGTTGCGCGCCATTCGGTGCTGGCATCGGCACCCCAAGGCACATCAATTTTCAGCGCGTCAACATCGTCAGGCAGCGCCGAATGCGCCATCAGCCAAATGCCCATGCGCCGCGTGAAGGCGGCGGCAGCGCTGAAATCAACAGCATCAGAATAGCTGAGATGCAGGTTGGTAGGCGTCTGCTGGCTGACGGCGAGCGAGGGGATGCCCAGGCTGGCACCTTCCAGCGCGGCGCCAACAGTGCCCGAGATGGTAACGCCGTTGCCGGTATTCTCGCCATAATTGATGCCAGACAGCAAGAGCGCCGGCGCGCGCGCCGCCAATTCCAGCACGGCATGCTGCACTACTTGCGCGGGGCTGCCATCAACGGCGAAGGCGCGACAGTCCTCAATATCCAGCGGCGCTTGATAGGGGAAAATGCGCCCTTCGCTGTAATGCGGCATGCTCCTGCCCATGCCGGATTGCTGCTCCCGCGGGGCGGCGACCAGCAGGCTGCCCACACCGCGGAAAGCGGCGACCAGCGCCCACAAGCCGGGGGATGCGATGCCATCATCGTTGGTAAAAAGAAGGATAGGTTTCTGCGATTGCGGCATCGCTTTTCCCTGTCTGCTTGGCGGGGCGGGGCTTGCCGCTAGCCTAGTGCATAAAAGGTAAGGCTGCAAGCGCAGGCGGTTAGCGTTAGGTGCAGCTATGCTTAAGGCGCGTGAGAAAGTTAGCCGCCGCCGTCAAATCCAATCGCGGTGGCTATGGTATACTGCAAAATAATCTATATGAGCGAGACAGTATGGCGGAACTTAGCCTAAGCGCCTATCACGATAAGCTCGATGACCAACTGCAGCGGGAAAGCTATTTTGAGGTCATCGCGCATGCGCGGCACATCCTCAAGCGCTTCCCCAAAAATCTGCGCAGCTATCGGCAGTTGGCGCGGGCATTATTTGCCGAAACGCGCTGGGACGAGGCGGCAAGCCTGCTGCGCCGCCTGCTGGGGGCGCTGCCCCGCGATTTTGAGGCGCATCAACTGCTGGCGCGCTGCTATCAGCAGCTGGGGCAGGCGGAACGCGCCCTGTGGCATGCCGAGCGCGCCCTCGACCAGATGCCAGGGGATGAGGCTGCCACCGCCATCCTGCGCGAGCAATATCAACAGCATCGCGGCGAGCGCATCGACAGCATGCGGCTAAGCCTCGGCGCTCAGGCGCAGCAGCAGATACGCAGCAATCAGCTGGCGCCGGCGCTGGAGGCATTGGCGGCGGGGCTGGAAGAGCAGCCCCAGCGGCTGGACTGGCAGCTGCTGCGGGCGCGGGCGCTGTGGCTTAATGGGCAGCGCATGGACGCCGCCGAAAACGCGGTTGATATCCTCGAACGCCTGCCCTATGCCATTGACGCCAACCGCATCCTGACCGAACTCTGGCTGGCGGAAAAGCGCCCCAGCGATGCGCAAAGCTTTCTGCGGCGCATTGAAGAGCTGGACCCCCAGCTCGCCCATCAACTGGCGACGGGGGTGCCAGCGCCCGCCGATTTGCTGATGTTGCAAGAGCTGGACGCCGACAGCATTTCCCAGCGCGAGCAGGCGATTATCAACCCGGAATGGCTGAATACTTTGGGCGGCGGCGCGGACCGCGCTGACGCGGGCGAAAGCGGCGGCTTGGGCGCGCTCTTCGGCATCGGCGAAGACGGCGGCGCGCCCGCCGCTGCCACCGCCGACTTAGATGGCTTGCTGAAAGATGACCGCGGCGAAACCCTCTTCCAGCCCCGCGCCCTGGGGGAAACTGTCGCCGCGAGCAGCCCCTTGCAAGCCGCGGCGGAAAATGCCCAGAAGCAGCCTGCCAGCGCCGAGCAAATCGACGCGCAGTTGGCAGCGGCTTTTGACGAAAGAGCTGGCGCCGACCAGGAGCCGGGCAGCGGCGCGGACGCGGCAACAAACGAAACGCTGGGCATTGATGAGGACATGACGAGCTTGCTGGAAGAATTGGAAGCCAGCGAGCAGGATATGGACTGGCTGGATGAAGATGCTGCCGGGGCATCGCCAGCGGAGGAGCCGGTGGCGGGCGCGCCTTGGCTTTCTGCCGCGATGCACGAAGCGCTCGACAGGGACGATAGCGAATGGGACCTCTTCAGCGAGGACCAGCGCCTGCAGAACCTGCTCAAGCGCAGCACCGATACCGAGCCGCTGCATCAAGCGGATATTGCTGATTGGCTGGATGAGGCGGAGGCTGATACCCAGCGGGAAAGCGCCGATACTGCTGAGCCTGTCGAAGACGAGCATGAGCTTGAGAACGAAGAGGAAGATGACCCCTATGTCGACTGGCTGAGCGATGACCTCAGCGCTATGGCGGAGAGCGGCGGGGAGCCGCCGAGCGGGACACAGAACAATGCCGCCGACTGGGGCTTACGCGATCCTGAGCAGCTCGCCGATTTTCTTGACGACGCCGCTCAAGCCGATGACGGCGGCGGGGATTGGATGAACGCCGTTGTGCCGGGCTTGGACCGCCAGCATGACGCCGACAGCAGCGACCCCGACGAATTCACCCGCCCCCGGTCCTCGCGGGGGAAAGAATTCGCCTGGCTCAAGGACATCGTTGACGAAGAAACCGGCACGATGCCGGCGGTCACGGCGGCGGCGGTCGCAGCGCCCTACTTCCGCTTCAGCAAGCCGCCCGCCTGGTACAGCGCGCTGAAAGCGGCTGAAAATGGGGAGGGACCGCTGGCGGCGCTGAGGCCGCAGCGGGTGGAAGACAGCCTGGAAAGCCTCGACCTTGATGACCTCACCTTCGACAATTATTTTGCCTTCGCCACGCCGACAGACAAAATGGACGCGATTAACCTGGAAGATGATACGCAGCAGTTGGATTTTGTCAGCTTGGGATGGGACGATTATTTTGACTTGGAATCGCCCACCGAGCAGACCATCGCCATCACTTTAAACGAAGACGCCGCGCCAGATTTCCAAGCGCTGGGCGTGGACGATGACGATTTTGACTTTGAAAATCCCGCCTCCCAGTGGCATACCGGCGCCGCGGCGGAAGACATGTACGGCTTTGGCGATGACGCGGCGGAAGACGAGCGCATGCCGCCGGCTGCCGAGCCGCCGCTTTGGCTGCGCTACCGGGCGGAGGATGACGGCGCGGATGACAACAGCCGACATCGCGGACCTGGCGCATCGGCGATATAATCTAGCGGCATTGCAGGGTCACAAAACCAATAGCGGATGAACGGGACTTCACCTATGCCTGACGCAGACCTGCCCGACTTCGATTCGATGTCGCAGGACGAACTTATCGCCTGGCTGGAGCAAATCTCCAAGAGCCAAAGCGAAAGCGCGCCCGCCATGCGCGATGACGGCGACCGCCCCCCGGATGCGAGCCTGCCAGCAGACGGGCTTGGCGCTGACGAACAGAACATGCTCGCCGCGGACGACAATTTCCCGCTTGAATTCTACCTGTTTGAAGACGATGGCAATGCCCCCACCGCCGCTCTCGACTGGCTGGAGACCATCGCCGCCGAGCAGGAAGCGCCAGAATTGCCCGCCGCCAGCGCTGCGAACCCGCCAGAATCGCTTGAGCAACTGCTGCCCGCGGAAGAGGACAGCGATGCGCTGGAATGGCTGCAAGCGCTTGAGAGCGGCGGCGAGCAAGCGGCGGCGGATATCAACTTGCATGCGGCTGCTGACGGGCATGAGCATGAGGTCTATGAACTTGATGAAACCGGCAAAGCGGACGAAGATCTGCTCGCCGAGCTTGATGACGAGAGCCGCTATTCCCTGGGCGCTGGCGCTGAAAACGATGCGCTGGCTTCCTTGATAGGGGAGAGGGCGGGGGCAGCTGATGACGGCGAAGAGCGGAAGCCGCCGCCGAAGTCAGCGCAAGCCAGCTCTCAGCCCGAGCAAATGTCCGATTTGGATGCCTGGTACGCCGACAGGCTGCGCGCGGTCGTGACCGCGCCAGACACCGCTGAAGATGCGCCCGCAGCAGCCGAGGAAGCGCCACCCAGCAAAGCGCCGCCGCCGGGCTTGGCGGCCGCCATCTATTCCGCCCGCGGCAAAGTCGAAGCCAATGCCCTTGGCGAGGCGCTTGCCGCCTACGAATCGCTGCTGCGCAGCAGCGCTGGCTTGGAGTGGGTGGTGGCGGATTTGCGCGCTCTAATCACAAAAGGTAGCTACAGCCGCAACCCGGCGGTGCACCGCGTGCTGGGGGATGCGCTCGCGCGTCAGGGCAATTTGGACGCGGCGATCGCCGTCTATCGGCATGCCCTGTCGCTGCTCTAGGGCGCGGCGGGCAGGCTCGCTTTGAGCGCGGACATCCGCGAGGCGCTTTTGCGCTGGTATCATGCCCATAAGCGCGCCTTGCCCTGGACAGAGGACGCGCAGCCCTACCGCGTCTGGCTCTCCGAAGTGATGCTGCAGCAGACGCAGGTCGAGACGGTCATCCCCTATTTTCGGCGCTTTATCGCCGCTTTGCCCACGGTGGCGGCGCTGGCGGCGGCTGAGCTTGATGCCGTGCTGAAATTGTGGGAGGGCTTGGGATATTACCGCCGCGCCCACAATGTGCACCGCGCCGCCCGCCTGCTCGTCGCCGAATACAATGGGCAATTGCCGCGCTCAACCGCCGAGCTGCAAAAGTTGCCCGGCATCGGGCGCTACACCGCCGGCGCTATCGCCAGCATCGCTTTCGGCATTGCCGCGCCGGCGCTGGACGCCAATGTGATGCGTGTCTACACGCGCCTGCTTAATCTGGATGGCGATATCCGCCTGCCGGCGACGCAAAATCAGCTTTGGCAAATCGCGGCGGACTGGCTGCCCGCGGCAGCGCCGGGCGATTTTAATCAGGCGCTGATGCAATTGGGGCAGCAGATATGCCGCCCGCAGCAGCCGCTTTGCGGGCGCTGCCCGCTGTCCGCGCAGTGCCAGGCGCGCGCGAAAGGGCTGCAAGCCCAGCGCCCCGTGCGCGCCCCGCGCCCGCCCAAGCCGCATTATGATGTCGCCGCCGGCTTGATACGCGACGAGCGCGCCCGCTTCTTGATAGCCCAGCGCCCGCTGGATGGCTTGCTGGGCGGCTTGTGGGAATTCCCCGGCGGCAAGTTGGAAACGGGCGAGAGCCTGCCCGCTTGCCTCAAGCGCGAGCTGCGGGAAGAGCTGGCGATTGAAGTCGCGGTGGGCGAGATTTTCACGGTTGTGCGTCATGCTTTCACGCATTTTAAGATTACTTTGTATGCTTTCGACTGCCGCTATGTGGGCGCGCTGCCGCCCCATGACGCGCCGCAAGCCCTGGGCGCGCGCCAGTGGCGCTGGGCGCGCCTGACAGAGCTCGCGCAGTTCAGCTTTGGCAAAGCCGACCGCCAAGTCATCGCCGAGCTGATGCGCCGGCGGCTGCTCTAAAGCTGATGCAGCGCGCATCGCAACGGTAGGGGAGACTCGGCGGGTCGCCCGTCGTTGCCACAGAGATTTTCTCATTTTTCCTCGGTGAAACTCGGTGTACTCGGTGGTAAAATCCTTGTCGAAGCTCCGCCAGTACAGATTTTCATTATTGAATTGCACTTACTACTGTACTCTCTGTGGCAAATAATCTAGTGACGAGTTGAAGCATGCGCGATACCCTCAGCACCTTGCGTAGTCTAATCGCCAGCTTGTTTGGTGCCAATGTGCCCGAATCCGGCGCTTGGGACCGCATCCCGCCCGAGCGCATGACCCCGCGCGAGCGGCTTATCCGCCGCAGCTCGCTGATTATGTTTGCCGGCGCTATCGTGAATGGCATCGCCGGGCTGCTCCTCATCGCCGCGGCGGTGCATGCCGGCAGCCGCGATAGCGCCCTCTTCCTCACATTGCAGGCGGCATTGCTGCCGCGCTTCGCCATCGATGCGGATGCGGCGGCGCTGCTCGTCATCGGCGGCATTTTGACGAATATGGCGGCTTTGCTGGTGCTGGCGGCGGTGATATTGGCGCAGGAATTGTGGACTGTCTTCAGCGCCTGGGCTTTGACGGCGCTCAACCTGGCGGCGCTGGTTCTGTATGGCTTCGCGCCGGCGCTGCTCGCCATCCTGCCCCTGGGCGCGGTCGGCATCATGACTTTGGGGGATTTACGCGCCTTCCGCCTCAACCCGGTCATGGTCAAAGAATTGCGCGGTCGCATGCGCGGTCCCCGCGGCTACGCCATCATCACCGTATTTTTGACGCTGATGAGCTTCTTCACAGTCCTGCTCTATCTGCTGCGTGTGCCTCAGGGCGGTGTGGTGGTCACGGGCGAGCTGGGGCGGCAGCTTTTCATCGGCGTGCTCTTCATCGAATTGATGCTCATCATCTTTATCGTGCCCGCGCTGACGGCGGGCGCCATCACCACCGAGCGCGAGCGCAAAACCTATGACCTGCTGCAAACCACGCTGATAAGCAAGGCGACCTTTGTGGTCGGCAAGATGCAATCGGCGCTGGGGTATATCGTGCTGCTGCTGCTTTCGGCGATTCCCTTGCAGAGCATCGCCTTCCTCTTCGGCGGCGTCAGCGAGGCGGAAATGCTGCTGGCGCTGGTGGTGCTGCTGGTGTCCGCGCTGGCGCTGGGCGCGTTTGGCATGTATTTCTCGTCCATCACCGAGCGCACTTTGGCGGCGACCGTGCGTTCATATACCGTGGCGATTGGCATCACGGTGGGTTTGCCGCTGGCGGCGCTGATGCTCTTCCAAAACGCCTATGGCAATGTCATCAACAATTTCACCGTGCAATTCACCGACAGCCCGGCGGTCGAATCCACCACCATTTACCTCGATATGATCGCCACCAGCCTCAACCCGATTATGGCGACGCTGCGTTCCCAGCAAATGCTGATAGACCATCAGCAATTGCTGACGATGCGTGTAACCCTGGCGAGCAATGGCGCGTCCATCCCCGTGCTTTCGCCCTGGGTGCTGCTGACGCTGACCTATCTGTCGGTTACCGCCCTGTTGGTGCTGCTGGCAATCCGGCGGATGGAGCGGCAAGGCGGTTAAGGGGGCAGGCTGATATGCCCTGCCGGTCGAGATGGAATCGAGGGCGCCTCGCCGAGACGCCCCTGCGGATTCTTGTTCCTTTGTCGCGCGACCAACTGGGCTTTCGGCGCTCTCGGTGGCTAAAATCCAGCGCCATTTCCGCTAAGAAAATCATATCCAGGAGTATCAGCGTCCCCATTACCCGAAGGAGGCAATATGCGCATACTTGTCATCGGCGGCAGCGGCACTGTCGGCAGCATGGTCAGCCCTTATTTGGCGGCGCAGCACCGCCTCACGGTATTTGACTTGAAGCCGCCGGCGGACCCCGCCTGCGCCTATATCCAGGGCGATATCACCGCCTATGAGCAGCTGGCGGCGGCGCTGCGCGGGCAGGAGGCGCTGGTCTACATGGCGATGGGCAGCCTGGAATGGGACACATTGGCGGGCGTCACCAGCGCCTTCGATATCAACATCAAGGGCTTGCACCTGGCGCTGATGGCGGCGCAGGCAGCGGGCATCAGCCAAGCGGTATACACCAGCAGCATGTCCGTCTATGCCGATTTGGGCGGGCGCGCTTTCGCGGACGAATCGCCCGTGCCCGACGCGCTTGACCTCTACGGCTTCACCAAAAGCCTGGGCGAGCAAGTCTGCCGCAATGCCGCCCGCAACTGGGATATGCACATCAACATTTTGCGGCTCTGCTTCCCCACGCCAGACGCGCAGTTTGCCGCTGTCGAGCCGGGCAAGCGCGCCCTCGCCACCGCCGCCAGCGATGTCGCCCGCGCCATCAGCGCCGGCTTGCGCTTCCAGGGGCGCTGCCAAACTTTTATGATTAGTGGAGATTTCCGCGGGACTATGGTAAACATGAACAAGGCGAAGGCGCTGCTCGGCTGGGTGCCAAAGCCCTACTAAACTCAAGTATGCGGAGCTAGAAATTCCCATGCCCCAATATGATATTTTGCTGAAAAATGGCACTGTCATCGACCCGGCGAACGGGCTTGACGGGCAGCTGGATGTGGCGGTCAGCGCGGGCAAAATCGCCGCTGTCGCGCCCGCTATCCCCAGCAGCGCCGCCGCAAAAACGCTTGACGTCACTGGACTCTATGTGACGCCCGGCTTGATCGACATCCATGTGCATGTTTACCACACGCGGGAGCCGGAGACACTTAGCATTGTCGCCGACCATCACATGTTTCGCTCTGGCGTCACCACGGTTGTGGATACCGGCACCGCCGGCGCCAAGCATTTTCTGCATTTTAAGCGGACGGTCATTGACCGCTCCAAGACGCGCATCTTCGCCTTCATCAATATCGTGAAGTCGGGCATGGAAGGCGACTTTGAGCAAGATGTCAGCGAGATGGACGCCGCCCTCGCCGCTTCCATCGTGCTGGCATATCCCGAAGAGTGCGTCGGCATCAAAACCGCGCATTATTGGACAAGCCTGCCATTTGATGCCGCGCACCCGCCCTGGGCGGCGGTTGACCGCGCGCTGGAAGCGTCGGCGCTCTGTGGCAAGCCGCTGATGGTCGACTTCTGGCATCGCGAGGGGCGCACCTATCAAGAGCTGCTGCAGAAAATGCAGCCCGGCGACATCCACACCCATGTCTATGCCCAGCAATTCCCCATCCTGAATGCCGAAAACCAACCCGCCGATTTCCTGTTTGAAGCGCGCGAGCGCGGCATCATCTTTGACCTTGGGCATGGCGCGGGCAGCTTCTGGTTCCGCCAGGCGCTGCCGGCGATACAAGGCGGCTTCGCGCCCGATTCCATCAGCACTGATTTGCATGTCGGCAATGTCAACGGCGTGGTGCACGATATGCTCACGACTATGTCCAAGCTGCTTTGCATGGGCATGAGCCTGCGTGAAGTCATCTTCCGCTCCACGGTCACGCCAGCGCGGGAGATTGGCCATCCCGAGCTGGGCACTTTGAGCGTCGGCGCCGAAGCCGATATCGCCGTGCTGCGCCGTGACGAAGGCAATTTCGGCTATGTGGATTGCGGCTGGGCGCGCATGGACGGCAGCGAAAAACTCAGCTGTGAGCTGACTGTGCGCGCTGGCGAAATTGTCTTCGACCTCAATGGCATCGCCCGCCCGCTGTGGCAAGATGCGCCGCCAGCGTATTGGCAAATCCGTGTGCCATCCGGCAGGATAGTGAAACGATGAGCGCCTATAAAAAGCTGGGCTTGCGCCCTGTCATCAACGCATTTGCCACCGTGACCAAATTCGGCGGCTCGCTGATGCCGCCGGAAGTGCTGGCGGCGATGAACGAAGCCGCCGGCGGTTTCGTCGATTTGGCGGAATTGCAGCGCCGCGTCGGCGCTCGCATCGCCGAGCTGACGCATAACGAAGCCGCGTATGTTACCTCGGGCGCGGCGGCCGGCATCGTGCTGGCAGCCGCCGCCGCTGTGCTGCGTAAACATCCTGATGCGCTCCAACGTTTCCCTGACATCGCCGATTGCGCCAACGAAGCCATAATTTTCCGTGGGCAGCGCAATCCCTACGATTACAGCATTAAGCAGACGGGTTTGCGCTTCGTCGAGATTGAGGGGGGACCCGCCGCCCTGCGCGCCGCCATCAACGACCGCACCGCCTGCATATTCTGGTTCCCCCGCGGCGCGCTGAAAGTGGCGGAAATGTCCCTCGCCACTGCCATCGCCATCGCTGATGAGCAGGATATCCCCGTCATTGTTGATGCCGCCGCGCAGCTGCCGCCGCTGGAAAATCTCTGGCGCTTCACGCAGATGGGCGCGGCGCTCGCCCTCTTCAGCGGTGGCAAAGACCTGCGCGGTCCGCAGCCGACCGGCATGATGCTGGGGCGGCGCGACCTCATCGACTCCATCCGCCCGCTGAGCAACCCCAATCACGGCTTGGGCAGGCCCCTCAAAGTGGGCAAAGAAGAGATGATGGGCTTGCTCGCCGCGGTCGAGCGCTACCTGGCGCTTGATCACGAAGCGCGCTCTCAATACTGTGAAGACGCGGTGGCGCTGTTTTGCGCCGCGCTCAACCCGCTGCCGGGCGTCAGCGCCGAGCGCGCTTACCCCAACGAAGCGGGGCAGCCGCTGCCCTGGTGCCGCGTTACCGTGGAACCAGCGGCGCTGGGCAAATCAGCGGACGAGCTGGTCGCCGCCTTCCTGGCGCATGAGCCGGCGATAGCCGTCTCGCCGCTGAACGAGACGCAATTCCATCTGAACCCGATGACGCTCAATCCCGGCGAAGAAGTCATCGTGCGGGAGGCTTGCGTACAGCTGCTGGGCGCGGGCGCATGACGCGCCCCTTCCAGCTCTATGACCTGCGCGTTACTGTCGAGCGCATCGAGGGGCGTTCTGTCTGCGGCTTGGAAGTCGGCGATTATTTTGAACTGACCGAAAGCGCCAAGCTGCGCATCCCGGCGGGCAAACATTTCTGCATCTTTGCTCTGTCGGCAGTGCTGCCGCTGCTCGCCGCCAAACAGCGTGAGCTCAGCGAAAACGATTGGATGCTGCGCGATACTGTCGCCGCCTGCCCCGATGTCGACGAGCGCCTGATTATGCGCATCGAGCGCCTGGGCAAACGGGCGCTGGATAGCGATGAACTGACTTGAATCAGGCGCGATTTGCCCCGCTGCCCGCAAACTTGCTGTACTATAGGCATAACATTCGCTTCGGCAAGACATGGGAGGCAGACGATGGCAAAAGAACGCAAGCATATCAAAGTTACCTATTCGACCCTGGGCAGCCCCGACCCGCTGCTGCACGAATACTTCGAAGAAGATGTCGCCGCGCTCAAAGACAATCTCGGCAAGTCCTATCGCATGTACATCAACGGGCGCTGGGTTGAAGGCGCGGGCAGCTTTGAAAACCGCTCGCCGATAAACACCGACTGGCTGCTGGGCAGTTTCGCCCGCGCTGATGCCGAGCATGTCAATGAGGCGGTTGCCGCCGCGGAAGCGGCATTCCCCGCTTGGCGCGATAGGCCCTGGCAAGAGCGCTGCGAGCTGCTCAACAGTGTTGCCGATTTGATTAGCGCGCGCCTGTTTGAGATTTCCGCCGCCGTCAGCCTGGAGGTGGGCAAGAACCGGCTGGAAGCCATCGGCGATGTCGAAGAAACCGCCGATCTCATCCGCTATTGCGTAGACGCCATGCGCGACAATCAAGGCTTTGAGCGCCAGCTTCTCAGCGAAAGCGAGCGCCACTTCAACCGCAGCGTGCTCAAGCCTTATGGCGTCTGGGGCGTCATCGGACCCTTCAATTTTCCCGCCGCGCTGACGGGCGGTCCCACCGGCGCCGCTTTGATTGCGGGCAACACGGTGGTGCTGAAACCGGCGGCGGAAGGCGCGCTGACGGCAACATTACTCGCGCAATGCCTTGCCGATGCCGGGCTGCCCGCTGGTGTCTTCAACCTGGTGCTGGGCGCTGATGAGCCGGGCAAAGCCCTCGCCGCCCACCCCGCGCTCGCCGGCTTGACTTTCACCGGCAGTTACGAAGTCGGCATGAGCATCATCAAGAACTTCAGCACTGCCGCTGGCTATTTCCGCCCCGTCATCGCCGAGATGGGCGGCAAAAATCCGACTATCGTCAGCGCCAATGCCGACCTTGACAAAGCCGCCCTCGGCGTCATGCGCTCGGCATTTGGGCTGACGGGGCAGAAGTGCTCCGCCTGCTCGCGGGTGTATGTCGATGCCGCCGTCAAAGACGCTTTTGTGGAGAAGCTGCTGGCGCTCACCGCGGATATCGCCATTGGCGACCCCAGCGAAGCCGACACTTATATGGGTCCTATCATCAACGAGAGCGCCTACGCCGCCTATCAGCAATACATCAGCGAGCTGGAGGCCGGCACCATCCTCATCGGCGGCGAGACCCTGCCGGCAGGAAAGGGCTATTTTGTCGCGCCGACAGTGGTGGCGGACCTGCCGGATGAGCATCGCCTCTGGCGGCACGAGATGTTCGCGCCGATTGTCGCCCTGCGCGCTGTGGAGAGCAAGGAAGAGGCGATGCGCCTGGCGAACGATGTCGCGCTGGGTTTGAGCGCCGGCTTCTACAGCGAAGACCAAGCCGAAGTCGACTGGTTCCTGGATACTATCGAGGCGGGTGTGCTTTATGTCAACCGCGCGACCGGCGCGACCACTGGCGCTTGGCCCGGCTATCAGAGCTTCGGCGGTTGGAAAGGCAGCACCGGCAGCGGCAAGGCGGCGGGAAGCTGGTATTACCTGCAGCAATATATGCGCGAGCAGTCGCATACGATTGTGGGCTGATAAACATTTTTGGGAGTGTCTAATGTTGTGGATATTCGAGCCAGCCCCATCCCCCGGCCCATTCGCCATCTCTATGGCGAATTATCCCCAAAATGAGGGACGGGGAGATATACTTTGTTTTGAAGTCCCTCCCTCTTTATGGGACGATGCGC
>JAJDWK010000102.1 GCA_022825675.1 Anaerolineae bacterium
GCTGTCCTGGGCGATGAGAATCAACTCTTTGACGCCCAGCGCCTGCAAACGCAGCGCCTCCGCCACAATCGCCTCCAGCGGGCGGCTGACAGCAGTGCCTTTGATTGTGGGGATCGCGCAGAAGGCGCAGGGACGGCGGCAGCCATCGGCGATTTTGACATAGGCGCTGGCGCCTTGCAGGCTCGCGCGCAGGACGCCGCCTTCATCCCGCCCGACCGCTTTCGCCTCTTCCGGCAGGTGATAAATGGGCGCGGGATGCTTGCGCCGCCGCAAGCGGGTGATGAGCTGAAATATGTCCATCCAGCGCCGCGTGCCGATGACGCCGTCCAAGCCCGGCACTTCTTGCGCCAGCGCCGCGCCATAGCGCTGCGACAGGCAGCCCGCCGCGACCACCATTTGCTCGCCGTCTTTGCCCGCCGCCAGCGCCCGCAGCGCTTCGATCGATTCCCGCTTGGCATCGTTGATGAAGCCGCAGGTATTCACTATCAGCACTTCCGCCCGCGCAGGGTCGCTGACGGCGCGCATCCCGCCGCCGCCCAAAACCTGCGCCATGCTCTCGCTATCCACCGTGTTCTTGGCGCAGCCCAGGCTGAGCAGGTAATACTTGTCTTTGCGTTCGCTGTGATTTGTCATGTGCATCCTGGCGCTGCCAATTTCGGCTTGTGATGTCATTTTCTGATTGTCCTCAATAAAGTGAAAAGCAAGCGAATGCGCCGTCAGCTCCCCGCTTTCGGCGGCGGCAAGCCGGCTTGTGTAACGCGCGGCGGCAATATCGCTGTCGGCTGTGGCGTGATGATGATTGGCGGCGTCGCGCTGGGCAGCGGCGTCACGCTGGGCAAGGGGCTCACTGCCGTTGGCGGCACAGCGGTGGCGCTGGGCAGCGGGCTTGCCGCTGGCGCTTCATGTAAAAGCGTGGGTTGAGTCCCAGGCGCAGCCGCTTGCGGCACCGCCGATGGCTCAGCCGCTGGTACTATTGGACTGGGCGCGCCCGCAGGTCCCAGCGTCAGTTCCACCCCCTCCAGCGTAAAGCGCATATCAACGCGCTGCCCGCGCTCGCCGATTTGCCCCTGATATTGCCCATTCCAGAGGATATCCAGCGCCAGCGCATTGCCCGCCGTCAGCGCGATTTCGCCCACGGCGCTGTATTCCAACAAGGTATCAGGCGGCGCGATGCCGTTGTAGGCTTCGACGCCATCAACAGCGATGCTCAGCCACGAGCGCTGCGTCACCAGCAGGCTGAGCAAGAGGCCGCTGCCTGTATATTGCGCCCGCTCGATTGCCGGCTGTGTGGGCGCGGGCGGCGTCTCGGTCGCGGTTGCGGCTGGCGGCGGGGTGATGGCGGTCGCTGACGGCAGGGGCGCAGTCTCGCTGACAGTGCCCGGCGGAGTATCAGAGAAGTCAAAGCCTGTCAGCTCGATGGTAACAAAAGCGATCACACCCAGCGCCAGCAGCGAGAGTATCATTATCAGCAGCCAGCGCGCGATGCGGCGGCAGCCGCTTGTACGGCGCTCCGCCAGTTGCAGTTCTTGCGGCGGCTGCGTCCCGTCCGCGCGGGCTTCCCGCTGGCGGCTGCCGCGCCGCCGCCGCAGTTGCGCCTGCCGCCCCTTCTCCTGGGCGAAGCGCATCTGCTCAAAAAGAAGCAGGAAATGCTCTTCGTCCTGTTCGAGGAAGCGCGCATATATGCGCAGCATGCCGCGGATTTGTATCTCGGGCACGCCAGCGATATCAAACTCGCCAGCTTCAAAGCCTTCCAGGATGGGCTGCCGTATGCGCAGTTTGGCGACCGCATCCTCGATTTCAATCTCTCGGGCTTCGCGCGCTTCCCGCAGCATCAGCCCTAGCGAGTAGGCATCCATTGTTGTAACTGGTCCTTAAACAAAGAACCCCGCCAGCCCAGTATTCCTGGTACCAGACGGGGTCCTATTTTCCTCGCCGCGCGCGGCCGCGGCATTAAATCGCGCTGCTTTATTGCGGCATGGCGGCGGCATCCGGCGCGGCTGCTGATTCTTGCTCGGTGGTGTCGCCTTCGCCGGCTTCTGATGGCTCGGCTGGCTCCTCTGCTGAAGTCGCATAGCGGAAATCCGGCGCCATAATATCTTCCGCGCTGACTTGCTCGCCGCGCTCACGCGCCGCCAGGAATTCGGCTAACTCGTCTTCCGGCACGATAGTAATCTTCAATGTCGGCGCGAGCTCTGTGCCCAGCCGCACCGCCACTTGATGGGTGCCCACCTCCCGCAGCGATTGCTGGCTGATGCGCCGCCGGTTGATGTCCACGCCGCTGACGCGGTCCAACTCATCGGCGATTTCCTGCGTCGTCACCGAGCCAAAGAGCTTGCCCGTGGACGCCGCGCGCCTGCCAAATATAAGCTCCACGCCGTCAATCTGGCGCGCCAAATCGTTGAGCATGTTGTTGTATTGCGCCTTGCGCGCTTCAACATTCTTGCGCGCCGCCTCCGTCTGCTTGAGCGCGGAGGACGTCGCCTGCACCGCCATTTTGCGCGGTATCAAATAATTGCGCGCGAAGCCATCCGCCACGCGCACGACCTCGCCCGCGACACCGTGTTTATACAAATCCTGCAAGAGAATGACCTGCATCGTTCTTTCCCCTCCGCCCGGCAACTCGCATTGGCAGAGCGTTCTCCATTGGCTAAAGCCGTATATTATAAGGATGTTGCGGGCGCTGCCAAGTGGCAATCCGCCCCGCGCCAGGAGCGTGAAAAAGCATGAGCGCCAAAAACGCGCTGGATAACCGACAAATCTTAATAAAAGCGCTGATTGTGCTGGCGGGTTTCCTCGCCAGCGGCATACTCGGCATGCTGCGCATCGCCGTTGTTGGCGCGCAATTTGGCACCGGTGCCGCCCTTGATGTCTTTTCCGCCGCCCAACAATTGCCCGAGACGGTCTTCGTCCTGGTGGCTGGCGGCGCGCTCGGCTCTTCCTTTATCCCCGTCTACGCCCGCATCCGCGAGCGCAACCCGGCGGAAGCCTGGCGCCTCGCCAGCGCGGTGATGACTTACTCCGCCGCCGCCGCCGCCGCCTTCAGCTTGCTGGTCGCTATTTTCGCGCCCCTGCTGGTCGAAAGCCTGCTCCTGCCAGCTCGCCCGCCAGAGCAGCAGCAGTTGATGGTGGAATTGGTCCGCCTGATGATGCTGACGCCGGTCATTTTCAGCCTCAGCGGCATCGTCATGAGCATTCTGCACTCGCATGCTGTGTTCTGGCTGCCCGCCCTCGCCCTCAGCATGAACAATATCGGCATCATCATCGGCGCGCTTGTCATCGCGCCGGCGCTGCCGCCCCATCCCGGCATTGGGCAGGTAGGCGCGCTGAATGTGATGGGCTTGGCGTATGGCGCCGTGCTCAGCGCTATCCTGCATCTGCTGGTACAAGTGCCCGGCTTGATTCGCATCCGCGCCCGCCTCCGTTTCTTGCTGCTGATTAATGTGCCCGGCTTGCTGGATATCCTGCGCTTGATGGGTCCGCGCGTACTCGGCTTGGCGGTGGTGCAAATCAACTTTTATGTCAATATCCGCTTCGCCGGCGCGATGGTGGAGGGCAGCGTCATCGCCCTGCGCTACGCCTTCATGCTGACCTTCTTCGTGCTCGGCCTCATCGGTCAGAGTCAAGGCTCGGCAGTCTTCCCCACGCTGGCTGCCCTGCGCGCGCAGGGGGATTTTGCCGGTTTCAAAGACCGCCTCTCCCGCGCGATGCGCAATGTGCTTTTTCTGTCCATGCCCGCCTCGGCGCTGTTGATAGTGCTCGCCGAGCCCTTGGTCAGCCTTTTGCAGCGCGGCGAATGGACTGCCGAAAGCACCAGCGCGGTCGCCTGGGCGCTCAGCTTTTATGCTCTTGGCATCGCCGGCTTCGCCCTGCTGGAAGTGCTGGCGCGCGCCTTTTATGCCCTGGAAGACACTTGGACGCCCGTTGCCGCTGGCGGCATCGCCATGCTCGGCAATATCGCGCTCAATTTCCTTTTTATCCAATTCATCGGCGACCCCGACAGCCTCGCCCGCGGTCCTTTCGCCGGCTTGGCGCTGGCAAATGCCCTGACGACACTGGTCGAAGCGCTGGCGCTCTGGTGGCTGTTGCGGCGGCGGCTGTTTGTCGTGGGCGTCGTGCGCGGCTTTCAAGACCGCGAAATCATCAAGAGCGCCGCTGGCAGCTTGCTCTTATCGCTGCTGATGGGGCTGACGCTGTGGTTCACAGCGCAATCGCTCGCCGGCAATCTATTCGCGCTTTTGCTGGCATCGGCGCTTTTGGCGGCGCTGATATTCTTCGGCTTCGGCTATCTCTTTGACCTCAGCGAAACGCGGGCGCTTCTCCGCCCGCTGCTGCGCCGCGTCCGCCGGCTGTTTTCTGGCTGAAATGGGCGAGCCGCCAAGTCGCCCCCGCCTTTAGACCTAGTGCGAGTGAGCCAAAAAGGAGACTTCAATATGACCGAGCAACTGGCAGGCAAAGTCGCCGTTATCACCGGTGCTGGCCGCGGCATCGGCAAGGGGCTCGCCCTGGGGTTCGCCGCGGCGGGCGCGTGCGTCGTCTGCGCCGCCCGCAGCCAACCGCAACTGGAGGCGACCGTCGCCGCTATCCAGGATGCTGGCGGCGATGCCATCGCCCAGCGCTGTGATGTAACCGACGCCGCCGAGGTAGAGCATCTCTTCGCCGTGGCAAAAGCCCGCTATGGCAGCGCCGATATCGTCATCGCCAACGCCGGCGCCAATCTCGAACGGCGCCCGCTTGAAGACAGCGACCCCGCCGCCTGGGCGCAAACCATCAGCGTCAACCTGACTGGCGTCTACCACACTTGCAAGTTCGCGATCCCCTTGCTGAAAGGGAAGGGCGGGCATATCATCGTCATCGGCTCGGGCATGGGGCATCGCGCGGGCGGCGCTGGCACCGCTTACAGCGCCTCAAAAGCGGGCGTCTGGATGCTGACGCGCGCGCTGGCGGATGAACTGCGCCCGCACAATATCTGCGTGAATGAGCTGATTCCCGGCTTGGTCGATACCGCGATTTTGACCGATAACGAGCGCCCGGCGAACCCGGCTCTCAGCCTTGAATGGTTCAAGCAGCCCGCCGATGTGCTGCCGCTGGCGCTCTTCCTGGCGACCCAGCCGCTAAGCGGTCCCACGGGGCAGAGCTTCAGCCTCATGCGCCGCGATTCACAGTAGGGCGGGCGCTAGCGCTTCAGCCGCGCGAAGATCGCTTTGAGATATTCCGCCTCCGGGAAGGCGACGGGATGGTCCAGCCCGTGACCAGTCGTCTCCAGCACCTCCAGCTCGCAGCCCGCCACTGCCGCGCTTTGCATCACCAGTTGGGAGAATATCTCCGCCGTGATGCGGCTGGAGCAGGAAGCCATCAGCAGCAGCCCATCGGGCTCCAGCAGGCGCAGCGCCAGCTCCAGCAGCCGCCGATAGGCAAGCACCGCATTGCGCATATTGGCGCGGCTGTTGGCGAATGCCGGCGGGTCAACAATCAGCAAGCCGAATTTTCGCTTCGCTTTTAGCAGTTGCTTCATGCCGGCGAAGGCATCGCCCGCCAGCACCTGCACTTTTTCGCGGTCAAAGCCGTTGAGCGCGACATTAAGCTTTAAGTCTTGGAGCGCCGGCGCGCTGGCATCCAGCGCCTGCACCGAGCGCGCGCCGCCAGCCAAGGCATAGACGCTGAAGCCGCCGCTATAGGCGAAGACATCCAAGACTCGCCGTCCCGCCGCCAGCTCCCGCACTTTCTGGCGATTGTCGCGCTGGTCAAAGAAGAAGCCGGTCTTATGCCCTTTGCAAACATCCGCTTCGAAGAGCAAGCCATTCTCCATGAATTGCGCCCGCCCCTCAGGCACTTCGCCCAGCAATACTTGGCCATCACGCAAGCCATACAGTTTCGCCAGATTCAGCCGGTCCGCTTGCAGCGCGCGGCTCAAGCGCAGCACCAGCGCGTCAAAGCTGATGACGGCGCGTAATGCCGCCAGCAAATCCGCCAAATGCGGTATCCAGGCGCTCGTATACAGTTTGAGCGCCAAAGTATGCTGATAGCGGTCGATTACCATCGCGGGGAAGCCATCGCTCTCGCCATAGACCAGGCGATAGCCGTTGGTCGCCCTGCCGATAAGCGGCAGCCGCTTGGACTGGGCGCTCTGCAGCTTTTCGGCGAAAAAATCACGATTGATGCGCCGCGGCTCCCCCGCTTGCAGCACTTTGATCCGTATCGGCGACAGCGGATCATAGAAGCCAACGGCGAGGAAGTTGTTCTTCTCGCGGTCGTAAATAACCGCCAAATCACCCGCGTTGCCCAGGTGACTCTGCTTGAGTATCGAGTCTTCATAGACCCAGGGATGCCCCTGCCGCAGCGCCCGCTCCGCCGCGGGTTTGACGCGCGCCGCGATATTTTTTTCCGCCGGCTTGGGCAGCTTGCCAAAATCGAACACCGTCCGCTACCCCGTTTCCGATGCCGCGTCCACCAGCGTCACCCTCAGCTCGGCTTTTTCCAACAGCGCTTGGCAATGCGCCGACAGCTTCTGCCCGCGCTCGTACACGGCAACCGATTCTTCCAGCGACAGCGCGCCGCTTTCCAGCCGCGCGACCGCCGCTTCCAACTGCTGATGGGCTTCTTCGTAGCTCAAACTTTGAATATCGTGCATCAGTCATCAACCCTGACTTGGAGTCCGTCTTGCTCAAATTGTATGTGTAAGCGCTGATTTCTGCTGACCTGCGCCGCCGAGCGCACAAGCGCGCCCTGTTCATCGCTGACGAGCGCATAGCCTCGCGCCAAAATATGCTGCGGATGCGCCGCTTCCAGCGCCTGCCCGGCGGCATTCAGCCGCTCGCGCAAGCGGGAAAGCCGCGCTGCCAGCGCCCGATTGCCACGCCCTTGCAGCTCCGCCGTGCTGGCGCGCGCCTGCAGCAGCGCCTTCAAGGGCTTGCCAAAGCGCAGCCCGCTCTGCAGCCGATGTAAGTCCCGCTGCCGTTCCCCCTGCGCGCCGCGGAAATGCGCCGCCAGCGCCAGCTGCAGCCGGTCCAAATCCAGCAGCAAATCTTCGCGATTGGGCGTCGCCAGCTCGGCGGCGGCTGATGGCGTCGGCGCGCGCAAGTCAGCCACGAAATCTACTATCGTAAAATCAATCTCGTGCCCAACGCCGCTGATAACCGGGATGTCGCAAGCCGCCAGCGCCCGCGCCAGCCCCTCGTCATTAAAGCACCACAAATCTTCGAGCGAGCCGCCGCCACGCGCCAGCACGATGACATCCACCGCCGCGCCGCGCTGCAGCCGCTCCAGCGCGCGGATTATCTGCCTGGGCGCCTCGCTGCCTTGCACCAGCGTCGGGCTCAAAAGCACTTCGACCATCGGGAAGCGCCGCTCCAGCACATTTTGAATATCCTGCCAGGCGGCTGCCGTCGGCGAGGTGACCACGCCAATCCGCCGCGGGAACTCCGGAATCGGCTGCTTTTGCGCTTGCTCAAACAGCCCCTCCGCCGCCAGCCGCGCCTTTAGCGCTTCAAATTGCTGATGCAAATCGCCCTGGCTGCCGGCGGCGACAATGCTATCGGCATAAAGCTGATATTCGCCGCGCGCCTCATACACGCTGACGCGCCCATGCACCAGGATTTCGTCGCCAGCGCGGATATCGCTCCTGACAAAGCGAGCGGCGCTGCGAAACATGACGCAGCGCAATTGCGCGCCGGCATCTTTTATCGTGAAATACCAATGCCCCGAGCGCGCTTTGGTCAGGTTGGAGACTTCGCCGCCCACCCAAACCGCCGCCAGCATCGGGTCGCCGTCAAAAAGCCCGTGGATGTAGCGCGTGATTTCGCTCACCGAATAGCTTTGCATGGCGCTCCCGCATAGAAGCTGTTGTGATGTCGTCCCGCGACAGCTACAATTATCCCAGATTTTGGACGGATTAGCGAACGAGGATCCCGATGGCATTTCTCAACGAAACCGAGCGCGGCGCGCTGCTGGAAGAACTGCAAGGCATGAAATTTGGGCGCGCGAAACACAAACTGCTGCGGATGGATCCCGCCGGGCGGCTCGCCTATTACCGCAATGTGCAGCAAGCGGGCGAATGGCATACCAAAATTGTGCTGGCAGGGCTGGGCACGGCGGTAACCCTGGTCGAGGTCAATCATGCGGGCAACGACCAGGCGCGCAACCCTCAGCGCTTTGAATTTGACCGCATCATCGTCGAGCCCACGCCAGAAAATCGCAGCTGAGCTCGCCGGCGGATATTCCACTGCCGCCAGCGTCATTCATGCTCGTCATGCTGATGCGGCGCGTGATGCTGATGGAAGATGCCCCGCTGGTGCATCAGCTGATGCAGGCGGGTATAAGCGCTTTCGATGGTGGCGCGTATCTGCTTGAAGCGGCGCGCTGCCGGGCGCGGCGCCAGGGTATCGACATAAGCAAGCGCCCCTTCAATCTGCTCCAGCACCGCCATCGCATCCTCCCGGTGGAAGGGGCGCTGCCCATCCACCCTCGCCATAACCGCGCTGCTATGCGCCGCGATTTCGTCACTGTCCTCCGCGTGGCTGCCGCGCAGGCGCAGCGCAACCCATGTTGATTCTGTGATGCGCAGCGAGCAGCTTCCCGCCCCCGCCAATGCGCCCGATAGCGTCTGACGCTCGACGGTGTAGCCGCCAAGCACAACTTCCACCGCTTCGATTGGCATGGCGGCGGAGGCGACGCGCCAACTGACTGTGACGGTGCCGCCGCCTTTGGGCAGCTCCAACTGGCTGCCGGGCGGCAAACCCTCGACCGAAAATTCCAGGAGCGGTCCCACCGTCACGAAGGTATTGCCCGCCTTTACCGCCGCCATCCAATTCTCATAGCTGAATTCCCGCTCGCCCAATTGCGCATAAGTGCGGATGCCGCCCAGCAGCGCGGACGCGCTCATTTTGTCGGAGCCGCCGACCACCGGCACCTGATAGCCGAGATTAAGATAACGATACCAATCCAGCAAACCGTAAGGCGTGATTTGCCAGCTATATGGATTGAAGGTCATCATCTCGATGGCATGCACCAAGCCCAAAACAATATCCGCCGCCCGCTCCAGCTGCGGGTTGGGCGCGTGCGGCAAGACTACCAGCCCATCCTGGCTGATGCAGCGCTGCGCCCACTCCGCCATGCTGGTTTCCAGCGCATCCCCAATCGCGGATTCCGCCGGTCCGCCGCTGCACAATGGCTGGATCATCGCGCCAGAATAGCCCAGCAGCGAAATATGCCCCAGCACCTGCATGCGATTTTCGGTGCCAACCCGCACCAGGAACTCGCCATCCCCGCCAAATTCCGGCGCGCCGATGGTCGTCCTGCCATCAAAATCGCTGACATTGCTGTACATCTCGCCCCACTGGCTCGCCAGCAGGTTGACCACATTGACGCCCTCCGCCGCGCCTTCCAGCCAGGCAGTCTGCGGGCTGAGGAAATGCACATGCGTATCCGCCGAGACCCAGCCACGCTCGCGCCAATCCAGCGCCTTGTCCAGCGTGAAGGTAATCTCGTCCGTCGCCGCCGTAACGCGGAAGCTGCTGCGAATCGGCCTGATTTCATAGCCGCGGCTAATCTCAACGAAGACTTCGCCCAGCGGCGCTTCCAGCTCGCAAGCGCCATGAATGTAGGCGTATTGATTGTAGGCGTTGACGAATTCGCCATAATTGTCTTCGAACCAATTGTGATTCACTTTGCGATGGTTGCCGCGCGGCGGCAGATATTCGCCCTGCTCGCCGTGGAAATGGATGCGCACCGGCTGCTCGCGCCCGGCGGCATCCACAACGCGGATGCGCAGCCGCTGCCGCGCTTCCGCCACTTCCAGCGTGTCGCCGCCCAAGGCGCTCAAGTCGTAGATCAGGCGCTCGCCGTCATCCGTTTGCAGATAGAGCTTCGCCTGCGGATGCGCCGCATAGTCGACGATTGCTACCGTCGACGATTGCGTCGGCTGCGCATTGGTCGCCTCGCTGAACCAGCGGGCGCGCTTATAATCCAGCTTCGCCCGCGCTGATATGACGACGCCCAGGTCGATGTCAAGCTCGCTCAGCTCGCCATTGGCGTCAAATTCGACGCCAGCAGGCAGCCGCAACGCCAGCTTTTGCCGCGCCCGCGCCCGCAGCGGATGCGCCGCAACTTGTGTGCTGCTGATGCCATAAATCAGCGCCCGCTCGCTTTTGCCCAGCAGCAGGATTTCGCGTAGCGCCTTCTGCGGCTGCGGGTTGGGCAAAGCATAGAGCCAGATGTGCTCGCCATTGCCATCGCGCCCGCTTTGATGCCGCGTCTCGCCGCGCCCATAACCCCAGCTCGGCATTATGCCCGCCCGCAGCGCTTCGGCAACCGTGCCGACAACACTATCCTGCTGATGGGGCAGGGCGGAGAAGGCGCTGGCGCCCCAGTCAATCCGCGCCTGCTGGATGGCGAAGCGCCGCCGGATCGGGATGGTGGCGCTGCTGCCATCGGCATAAAGCAGTTGGTACTCCGCCACCAGGTCGCCCAAGTCATTGCCCGGCGCGCCCGTCTGCGGCGGCATGCGCGCATAAGCCGCCTGCAGCTCCGCTGGGAGTGGTTGCTCCCGCTCTTCGACGATATGCGCGAAGATGAGGAAAGTCGCCAGCCGGTCACCGCCGCTGACGCTGACCATGTTGCCATCAAGCAATATCGCATTCGCCCGCCCGCGCGCGCCCAGGGCAAAGGGAATGCCGCGAAAAGCCTGGCTGCCAAAGACGGCATCATGCCGCAGGCTCAAGCGCGCATCCAGCGTTTCGCGCTCACAGTTGAAGCTGTCATCAAGCGGAATCGGGCTGAACAAATCCGAGGCGGGCAAGGGCATAAGGCTTCCTCCGGCTGATTCTTTGCTGAAGTGTATCTATGCCCTCAGTCCATCACAAGTTCAAAGTCGGCGCCGCCCACTATCTGCCCGTTGACTTGGATTTCCAGCCGCTGTCGCCCCGGGTAATAGCGGCGCGTGGATATTGGGCGAATTGCCATACGCTTGAAAACGCTGACGCTTGCGCCCGCTGGCAAAAGCAAGGTCTTCAGTTTGAAGACTTTCGGCGAAGTCCTGCCGTTGGCTTTGCGGAAGTGCATCACAAAATCGACCATGAGATTTTGCTGCTCCGCGCCGCGGTTGCGCAGTTGGAAAGAAAAACTCAGCTCGCCGCCAAAGCGCAGGGGATTCGGGCGCAGCTCCAGCGCGCTCAAGGCAACATCGGCGGCAGCGTAACCCAAAATCGCCAGCGCCCGCGCATCCCCCCGTTTGACCAGCGTGCGCAGCGCATGTCTGATGAGCCACTGCCGCCCACGGGGCGCGCCGTCGCTCCAGCCTTGCATGCGCCGCAGCAGAAGCTGTGGGTGGTCCTTGCCGATGTCGTTGAGGTGATTCGCCACCGAGCGCCGCACATAGAGCGAGGGGTCGTCTTTCAGCAATTCCAACAAGGCGAGCGTCGGCGCCGGGTCTTCGATGAATGGCTTCAGCTGCGCTGCCCAAGGCAGGCGCGGGCGGCTGCCTTCGCTGACCAGCCGCCGCACATGTTCATTTTCATGGCGCGCCCATGCGCTTAAGCGCGCCAATGTCTGCTGCGGATAGCGCAGCAGAAAGGGGCGGATCGCAAATTCACAAGAAGTATGGCGCGTGATGAGCGCAATCGCATCAAGCGATTCCCGCGGATGCTCCAGCCCATAGCGCTCGACAAATAGCGGAATTGAGCCGAGTCGAAACTCGGCATTGTTGATGCGGCTAAAACGCTCATCAGCGCAATCGAGGATGCCCACAAGAATTTCCAGCGCCGCTGGATAGGGCAGCGGCAATGCCAGCCGCAGCTGTTCCGTGATACAAGCGTAGCGCTGCTTGAGCTCCAGCTCATGCAAGCGCGCGAGTACGGCGGCGCTGAAAGCCTCCGCGTCAAAATCCGGCTGCAACGCGGCAACCCGCGCGCCGAGCTCCCGCACCAGCGGCTCGTCAATCAAATCTTTGAGCAGTGTTTGCGCTGGCATCGCATCGCCGCGTCTGCTGCCGGGCATGAGCGAGCCTATTGCCCGCCCGGGTTTGCATCCTGCCAAAAGGCGACGCGATTGCCAGTTGGGTCCAGGAACATGCCCAGGGAACCGAAACCGGGGATATCCTGCCGCGGCAGGATGACCTGCCCGCCCAGCTCGGCGACGCGCGCCATATCGGCGTCCAGGTCATCGCTGTGGAAATAGAGGATGACATCGCCCGGCTGCACCTGCTCGCCGACATCAGAAAGCGCCGCGCCCATCGTCTCGTTGAGCTGGAACATGGTGTAGGTCATCTCGGGTCCCATCGGCACATCAATGGCTTGCCAGCCCAGCAAATCGCCATAGAAGGCTTTCTGCGCGTCTTTATCCGCCGCGGGGATTTCAATATGTACTATCTGTCGCATGATTGCTGCTCCTTTTAGTCGAATGGCTCGCTGCCCCAGTGTAGAAGTTTTGTTCTAGCTGTCAAGGTGCAATTGGCGCTTTCCGCCAGCGTTCTATGCAACTCTAACGCACCTTTCGCCACTTTCCCGCGTATACTGTTGTGGGCTTTACGCTATCCAACACGGGACAACTCGAGGTGAATAATGCGCGTCATAGTTCATACAGGCAAGGGTGGGGTTGGCAAAACCAGCATCTCGGCGGCAACTGCCCTGCGCTGCGCCGAAATGGGGCTGAAAACGATCGTCATCAGCACCGATACCGCGCACAGCCTGGGCGATGCCTTGGATGTCGAAGTGGGTCCCGAGCCGACGCTCATCGCCGAAAACCTCTGGGCGCAGGAGCTGGATACGCGCTATTCCATGCAAAAATACTGGGGCAAAATCCAGGACTATCTCGGCAATTTCTTCAACCGTGAAGGCATCGCCAAGGTCAACGCCGCCGAAGTTACCATCATCCCCGGGCTGGAAGAAGGCGCGCAACTGCTGTGGATTAGCGAGTATTTTCAAGCGGGCGAATACGATGTGCTCATCGTTGATGCCGCGCCCACCGCCGAAACCATCCGCCTGCTCAGCCTGCCGGATGTAACGCGCTGGTGGGTGGAGCGCTTGATGCGCATCGCCCGCGGGCTGGACAGCGTCATCCGCCCGGTGCAGAAGCTGCTGCAGCGCAGCAAACGGACCGATGTCGGCATCGACATTGGCGATAACGCCTGGGACCAGGTGCAGCTGCTTTTTGATACCCTAGATGGCGTTCGCGACTTGCTCACAAACCCGGAGCATGCCAGCATCCGCCTGGTCGTCAACCCCGAGCGCATGGTCATCCGCGAGACGCAGCGCACCTACACCTACCTCAACCTGTATGACTACGCCACTGATGCCATTCTCGTCAACCGCTTGCTGCCCGAGCAGGTGCAAGACCCCTTCTTCAGCACCTGGAAGCAGCGCCAAGCGCAAAACCTCGAATTTGTGCGGGAAGCTTTTGGCGATCTGCCGCTGTTAAAAGCGCCGCTTTTCGGCGAAGAAGTTGGCGGCTTGCACATTTTGCGCCGCCTCGCCGATGAACTCTATGGCGAGCTTAACCCCGCCGACCGTCTCTTTGATGGCGTGGTGCACAAATTAGAGCAGCTTGATGGTGGCTCCAAATGGCTGCTGCGCGTGCCCATCGGCTTCGCGCAAAAAGAACAGTTGGAACTCTTTCGCTCGCGCGATGAAATCAGCCTGAGCGTTGGTCCCTACCGCCGCAACATCGTCCTGCCCGATGCCTTGCACGAGCTGGAAATTACCAGCGCCAAGTTCGAGGACAAGTTCCTCAACATCCGCTTTGAAGCCTGAGGCGAATGCTAACAGCGGCGGGGTGCCAGCTCAGTCGTCCAGCTCCACGCGGATTACTTTGCTGGAGCCGGTCTCCGTGGCGTCTTCATCGGCGTCCCGCGACAAGTTGGCGCTCGCTTGACGCTCTTGCTCGCTGGTATGGCGCGCCTCCGGGTCTTCCATTTCGCTCGCCTTCTTGATTTCGTCAATGGCGGCGTCAATCAAAACGCGGAAGCCGGTAGCGAATTCGTTGCCGGCGGCTTGGGTATGTTCTTTGAAGCCCGGCGGCAGTATTGATTCCATCGCTTTGCCGAACTCTTCCAAGCCGCGGCGCTGATGGTAAATGAATTGTTCGAGCGGGGTATTCCCCGGTGGATCCGTGCCTGCCTCCGGCGGCGGCTTCCCCTCTTCAGGCATCGGCTGGCTCCTCCGTGATTCTGCGCTATTTCTTCACTATACGCCCGATTACCGGGAGAGTTGCGCTCGCCGCGATTTTGCCTGCTGATAGCGGGCGCTCAGCCGTCTTCGCGCTCCAATGCTTGCAGCAGGGCAAAATCTTGGCGGATGCCGCGGGCGCGCCACCAAAAGCTCAGCAGCAGCGTCCCCAAAATCAGGAACACGGTCGCCAAGCCCAAAGCCAGGAATGCCGAATTATCAGGCGTGATGAAGAAACCCAGCAAGGTGCGATTGTAAGCATCCGCCAGCGGCGCAAGCTCTCCCAGTGTGCCGGTCTGCAGCGCCACATAGCTGTCGTTGCCGAAGACCATGCCCAGCGCCTGCGCGTCCGCGCCGCGATAGGCGCTCCAGCTCCCGCTCGGCAGCGGGACTGTTTCCAGCGCCGCATCCGCCGCCAGCTCGGCATCAGCAAACTGCGCCAGCGCCGCCGAAATCTCGGGGGCGGCTGATGCCGTTTCTTCATCGGCGCGCGGCAGCGTCAGCATTACTGTGCGCGCCGCCGGGTCTTCTTCAACGAAGCTGATGACGACGAAGCGGTCGCCCGCCCGCCGCGCCATCGCCGATGCCGTCCGCTCTTGGTCAATCGCGTAAACAATGTTCGTCCAGGTGCCATCCGCCAAGTTGACCTTGCCGCTGTAGAGCGGCGCGTCAAAGGGCTGCGGGAAGCCGCCCGCCGCCAACGCCGCTTCCACGGCGGCGGGGGCCTCAGTGGCGCTCACCAGCGCGGTGCGGATGGTGGCGCTCGCCGCCGCAAGATAGAATTGCGCGTTCTCGCCGCTGCTTTGCTCCTCCCAATTTTGCAGCCGCGGCACATTAAATCCCGGCGATTGGAAATAGGGCAGGCTGTCTTCGGGTGTGGCTTGCGCCGCCGCCGTGAACGCGATAAAAGCGGCGGCTGCCAGCGCGAGCAGTAGTCTGGCTAGTGTCATCGCTCAGTCATCCAATACGCGCATTTTCAGCTGGTTCAAGCGGTCCATGCGCCGCTCCAGGCGCGCGCGGTGCCACATCAGCGTGATGGGCATCACCGTCAGCCACAGCAGCATGCTCGGCAGCAGCGCCAGCACAACGCCGCTGGTGGCTTCAAAGCTGCCTTGGGCATTTTGCGGGCTGGCGCCGATGATGACGGGGTGAATCGTCTCCGGCACAATGCGGATGATAAAAAGCGTTATCAGCACGGTGACGAAGGCGAAGATGCCATACACGGCGAGGAAACTGCGTTTGCGCTCCTCGTCTTCGATTCCGGCGCGCAGCAAAAGATAGGCGGCGTAGGTCAAGCACATGACCGCCGCTGATGTCAGCCGCGGGTCCCAAGTCCACCAGGTATTCCAGATGGGGCGCGCCCAGATAGCGCCCGTCAACAAGTTGATGAGCGCGAATGCCAAGCCCACTTCCGCGCCTGCCAGCGCCATGTGGTCCCACTTTGTTTCCCGCCGCGCCAGATAGAGCGCGCCGCCAAGCACAGTCAGCCCAAAGGCGGTGAACGCGCCGAAAAATGAAGGCATGTGAATATAAAAGATACGCTGGATTTCGCCTTGCTGGATATCTGTGCCCGCCGCGAAGAGCGCCAAAGCCAATGTCCCGGCGAAGCCGAGCGCGGTCAGCACTGTCAGCAATCGCAACAGGCGCGGCTGCGGGCGCGCTTGCAGCAAGCCCGCCGCCAACTGCGCATTTTCTGTGCTTGCCATGCCACCTCCGCTTCTCAGTAAAATCTATAGAATTCTATCAAAAATATGCGGAAAATCTATAGGAAATAGTAGAATGTGTAGGGTAATTGCATCAAATATTATTTCACCACAAAGACACAAAGTGCACAAAGTTTTTTCTTGAAATGGCTCTATGCTTCTTCAGTTACCAGGGCAGTTTGTAGATTCCCCTTACCAGCGAGAAAAGTAAGGAAAATTGAGCACACCGAGAAAAGATTTTAAGAGGTATCTCGGTGTCCTCGGTGGTTAAATTGGAATTGGATTCCGCTTGTTGTGGCGAATGTCATTTTAGTGCAATTGTCCTGGTAGAATGTGCAGCGTGAGCGCTTCTCTCATTCTTCAACGACAAAGCCATACAGCAGCAGACACAGCGCCAAATAAAGCGCGGTGATAGCGCCGAGAAGCTCAATCCAGTGCCGCCATTCCGCCGGCGGCAAAGCGCTGATTATGCCTTTGGTGGCGTTGACCGCCGTCAGCAGAAAGGGCAGGGCGACTGGCAGCATCGCGACTGGCAGCAGCGCCTCCCGCGCCCGCGTCTGCGCCGTCATCGTGGCGAGCAAGGTGCCGATAGTAGACAAGCCAAAAATGCCAACAATTGTGGTCGCGATGACCCAACCGCCCAGCATATTGACAGTATACAGCAGGCTCATCAGCGGCAGCAGCGCCGCGCCTACCAGCAGCGTAAACAGAAAATTGCCCAGCAGTTTGCCGGTGAATATGGCGGAGCGCGCGACTGGCGCCAGCAGCAGCGCGTCAAAATTGCCTTGGTCCCGCTCCAGCGCCAGGCTGCGGTTGAAGCCCAGCACGCTGGCAAAGAGCAGCGTCACCCACAGCACGCCGCTTATCGTTTCTTCGCGCGCCAGCCGGTCCAGCTCCAGCGCAAAGCTGAAGACCATCACGCTCAACAGGGCGAAAAGCCCCATCACGCTCAACACATCGCGCGAGCGCCGTTCCGCCTGTAAGTCTTTGCTGAGGATTGCGAGAACGGTTGTGAAGAATGGCGTTTTCATGGCGGCGGCTGGCTGTATTTGTGATAGAGCGCGGCGAGCTCGCCCGGGGCAAAGCCGCCATCAAAGCTGAGCCGCCCCCGCGAAAGCACCAGGGCACGGCTGGCAAAATCAGGGCTGCGCGCCAGTTGATGCGTGCTCATCAAGATGGTGCGCCCGTCTTCCAAAGCCGAGCGCAGCAGCCCGTCCAGCATGGTGCCCGCCCGCTGGTCCAAGCCCGAGTAAGGCTCATCCAAGAGCAGCAGCGCCGGCTGATGCAGCAGCGCGCGCGCGATGCTCAGCCGCTGCTTCATCCCGCGGGAGAAACTGCGCGTCAAGCTGTCCGCCCGCCGCCACAAGCCCACCTGCCGCAGCAATGCTTCGCTGCGGCGCTCGCGCTCGCCGCCCGGTATGCCATAGAGTTTGCCACAGAAATCGAGATTTTCGCGCGCGGTCAAACTTTCATAGAGCAGCGGGCGATGCGCGACCAAGCCAATTTGCGCCCGCACCGCCATCGCCTCGCGCGGCATCTCCCAGCCGCCGATGCGGATAGCGCCGCTGGTCGGCTTGCTCAAACCGCTCAGCAGCCGCAGCAATGTGGACTTGCCGCTGCCGTTCGCGCCCAGCAGCAGCGCGCAGCGCCCGCGCTCCAAGCGGAAGTCCAGCGCTTTTAAGGCGGGCTTCAAGCCATAATTTTTGCTCAACTGCTCGACTTCAATCAGCGCGCTGTGTCTCGTCATCGCTTAGCTTTCGCTTTCCGCCATTAGCGCCGCCAGCTTCGTTTTCAGCGCCCGCCGCTGCTGATGCCACAGGTCGTGATTAAGCCGCCCGCTCTCATGCTCGGCATCAAGCCGCGCCAATTCCCGCAGCAGCGCGTCGGTGCCTTCAGCGTCCCGCCGCTTGCGCCGCCACAGCGCCATGCCCGCCGCCAGCAGCAGCGCCAGCCCACCGCCGCCAAGCAGCAGCGCCGGGAAGGCATCGCTGGTCAGGACTGCGTTATTTTTATTGCCGCTGGTGAAGGGGTCGCCGTACAAAGAAAAGCGCAATTCGGGCGCGGCTGTCGCTGTCAGCTCGCCGCGATAGATATTGGCAGCGCCCGGCGCTGCTTCCCGCCGCAGCCAGTCGGCTTCGGCGCGCAGCCTCGCGCCCAGCGTCAGCGAGACTTCGCCGTCCAGCGCGTTATTAAATCCTTGCACGAATACTATGCCCTTGTCATAAGGCAGAAAATATTCCAGGGCAATCTGATGCGCCGTGCCCGGCGCGACCGGCAAGGTGTCAATCACCGAATTGGGCAAGCCTTCCAGCCCGTCAATCAGCACATAGCGCCCGCCGCCATCGCCGCTGAGGATGCGCGCGCCTTCGGGGAATTGCGCCAGCAGCACCGCTTCCCGCCCATCATCAAAGCTGCGCCCGCTGGTGTAGAGCCGGTCCGAAGCATTGTGATAGCTGATGGACTGCGCGATGTAGAGCCCGCGCCCCCACTCCTCAAGCGTTACCGCCTCCGCCCAAAGGTCAATGCGGGCGACGGTCACAACCGATGGGTCGCTGCCGCTGTCATACACGGTGATGACAACAGGCGGCGCGGTCGCCAGCGCCTCAGCCGGCAACCGGCGCTGGAAGAGACGCCCGGCATACGCGGCGCTGAGCAGGTAGCCGCGCTCGTGCGGGGGCGGCATATCGGGAAAAACGAAGCTGCCATCCGCGGCGGTGACCGTCTCCGCCAGGGCAGCGCCAGCCGTGCCGCCGTCAGCACGCAGCTGCACGGCGATGCCCGCCGGCAAGTCCCCGCCGGCACCATGCTCGACGCGCCCGCGGATAGCCACCAGCGGGGGCGCTGTCGCCGCGCCCGCTTCCAAGCTGCTCATGCGCAGGAATGCCGCCACCGCCAGCCGCTCTTCTTCGTTCAGCGCTGATGCAAACAGCTCCTTGCTCACTTGCCGGCCGTAGTCCACATCGCTGAACACGGGCGGGATCGCCGCTGGCAGCGCGCAGCCGCCGCAGCTTTCCCGCCACAGGCGCTCGCCCAGGCTCAGCGCAGCGTCCCTGTAAGCGAGCGTGTAGCTGTACAGGGCGACATCCCAGCGCTCGCGCTCGCTCAGCGCTTGTTCCCAGGGCGGCATCAGATTTTCGATCTTGCCCTCGCTGATAATGTCAAACCATTCCAGTGGCGATTTCGCCGCCACCAGCCCGCGGTCAGTCATATCGAGGGGCGGCGCAACACTGCCGGCTATCACCAGCGCGCCGCGTCCCGCGCCATCACTGCCATGGCATTCCGTGCAGCGCTGCGCGAAGATGCGCGCGCCATTGCTGATGTCAGGCGCCCAGTTAAGGCTCGGCGGCGCAGTTGGGGCGACTGTCGCCAGTATCTCCGGCTCGCCGCCCAAGCCGGCGCAGGCGCTCAGCACTATGCTCAGCAGCGCTAGGGCGCAGCGCCAGCTCATGCGCGCCGCTCCTCTCGTTGGCTGCCGCCGCGATAGGCGGCAACCGCCGCTTCTATCGTCTGGTCCAGCTCATCAGCGTTCGCGGCAGCTGGCGGCGACATCGCAGCTTTATCCAGCCGATCCTGCGCCCGCAAAAGTTCTATGCCCCGCCTCATCCATACTTCGCGCTCTTCTTCGTAGTCGCCGCGGGCGCTCTTCCCGGTCGCGAAGTCTTCGTCCAAATCGCGCATATTGGTCAAAACGCGTTGATAATAACTGTGCATTTTCCGCCGCCGCTGCGCTTCTTCAGCGGCAGGAGCGCCGCGGCTGCGCCCCGCTAGGAAAAACGGGCGCGCCACAATCGCCAGCGCGATTAAGCCCAGCGCCAGGCTGATGAAGAGCCCGGCGGCGCTCATGCCGGCTCCGCCAATAGCGCTTCAATCGCGCCGCTGACGAGGTCAAAATGCACGCTGCCAATATAGAACTTGCGGATGTTGCCGCGGCGGTCTATCAAGAAGCTCTCCGGCGGTCCTTCAACTCGATAGCGTCTGGTAACACTTTGCCCTCTGTCCTCGCCATTGGGGTAGCTGATGCCAAATGTTTTGATGAAATTCGTGGCTTTGTCACGGCTGCTTTCCAGCATATTCACGCCGACAAGCGTGAAGCCCGCCGCCCGATACTGCATGTAAAGCGCCTGCAAGTCGGGCGCTTCGGCGCGGCATGGCGGGCACCAGCTCGCCCAAAAATTGACCAGGACGACCTGCCCGTGATAGTCCGACAGGTGGAATGCGCCGCCATCAAAGAGTTCGAGCTGGAAATCTGGCGCCGCCCCGCTGAGGGGACGCCCCTGGTTTTGCCGCGCCAACTGCAGCCCCAAGAGCATGCCCGCCGCCAAAAGCGCGGCAAAAAGCGCTGCCGCGCCCGCGCTCAGCCCGTTGCCAGCGCGCTGCGGCTTCTCTTTTTCGAGGAAGGCAAGCTCGCCCAAATCGCTCATCGCCGCGCTCGCAGGTCCGCTTCCAGCCGCTGGCGATACTCATCGTCAGTCGTGATGGCATCGTGGCTCGGCTCTCGCGGCAGCCGCAGCCGCTCCTGCCTGCCAAAACGCCGAAAAGTGGCGATGCCAATCGCGATAGCCAGCAAAGTGCCGAGCATGGGCAGAAGCAAAGTCAGCGCCCGCAGCAGCGGATCTTGCGGGACGCCAACGACATCATCGCCGAAGCGCGCGACAAAACTGTCGATTACTTCCGCCGCGCTGCGTCCCGCCGCCAGCATGCGCCGTATCTCTTCTTTCCATTCGCTGCAAGTTACGGTCTGGCATTCGTCCAGCGGGATATTCTCGCAAACCGGGCAATACATGCGCGCCGCCACTCGAATTACCTCAGTATCGCTGACGGCATCGCCCTGCGCCGCCGCCGCGGGCATCAGCAGCAAGGCGCTCAATAGCAAAAGCATCAAGCGCAGCCAGCGAGGTCGGTAGCTTTCAGCGAGTGTCATCATAAGCGAGTTCTTCCCGCTTTTGCGCCCGCGGCGCTGGCGTAATTTTGGGGTAGGCTGCGATTGCCGTGCCCAGCACCAGCAAAATCCCGCCCCACCACACAAGATTCACCAGCGGATTGATGTAGATGCGGAAGGTCGCGCGCGCGCCATCGCCCTTGATGAGCAGCACATAAAAGTCGTTCTCCAAAGTGCTGTGCGCGCCGGCGATAGTCATCGGCATCTGCGGATAATCGTCGATGCGCGGGCGCAAGCGGGCGATTTCGCGCCCATCCCGCAGCACCGTCACCGCGCTGATATTCATCATGCGCCCGTCAACCGCCTGCGCCCGAAAGAAATCATCAAAACGCAAGCCATACTCCCGCACCGCGACAGTATCGCCGCGCGTCAAAGTATGCTGCACTTCTGTCTGGAATACGGTGCTGCCGATGACGCCGATGCCGATGACGGTAACGCCGAGATGCACGATGTAGCCGCCATAACGCCGCTGATTGCGCTGGAACAAAGCGCAGACGGCGCGCAAGGGCGATTCGCCCAAGGTCTGCCGCCGCGCCCGCGCCCCGCGCAGGATTTCGGTGATGGCGACCGCCCCGGCAAATAGCGCAATCCCATAACCCAGCAGCGCAACCAGCGGGTCCGTGCCCAGCAGAATTAGCAGCAAAACGATGGCGGCCGTCGCCGCCAGTGGCGCCCGCAGCGCCGCGCCCAGCCGCCGCGCCGAGCTGGCGCCCCAAGCCGAAAGCGGCGCAATGCCCATCAGCAGGTACATGGCGATAAATAGCGGCACGACATAAAACTCAAAAGTCTCCGCGCCAATCGTCACCTCTTTGCCTAGAATCAGCTCGGATACGATGGGCAAGCCGAAACTGCCCCAGAATATCGCGATGAACAGCGCCATAAATACCACATTATTCAGCACAAAGAGCGACTCGCGGCTGAGGAAACTGGCGAATTGATGTTCGTCCCGCAGCGCGCCTTGCTGCCAGCGCCGCAGGGTGGCTGCCAGCGCAATCAGCGTCATCACCAGCCAAAATGCCAACATCGGAAAGCCAACTTCACTGCGCGCGAAGCTGTGCACACTGTCAATTACGCCGCTGCGGGTGGCGAAGGTGCCAAACATCACTGCCGAGAAGCTGGTGATGACCAAGACGATATTCCAAAGTTTGAGCATGCCGCGCTTCTCTTGGATCATCACGCTGTGCAGGAAGGCAGTGCCGACCAGCCACGGTAAAAACGCGGCATTTTCTACCGGGTCCCAGCCCCAATAACCGCCCCAGCCCAGCACATCATACGCCCAGCGCCCGCCCAAAATCAGCCCGATGCTGAGGAATATCCAGGCGATGAGCGTCCAGCGCCGCGTCGCCTTTATCCAGCCGCTAGACAGGTCGCCCGCTGCCAGCGCCGCCATCGCGAAGGCGAAAGGAATTGTAAAGCCAACAAAGCCAAGGTAGAGCATCGGCGGATGAATCACCATGCCAAAATGCCGCAGCAGCGGGTTCAAGCCCTGGGCGCCCGCGCGCAAGTTGGCTTCCGCTGGCGGCACCGCCCCCGGCGGTATCAGCGCGCTTGAAATGACCTGCTCGCCCGCCGGCATCTCGGGCAAAACCCACCAGCGCTCAAAGGGATTTTCCAAGAGCAGGGAGAGCCCGAGGAAGAACGCCAGCGTCGCCATCATAGTGGCGATTGCATAGGGCATCAGCCGCCGCTCCGCCCGCCAATTTAGGGCAATTGCGCCAAAAGTGAAGGCGCTCATCAACAGCGCCCAAAACAGCAGCGAGCCCTTTTGCGCGCCCCACAATGCCGTGAAGCGATACAGCGGCGGCGTCTGCGGGTCGCTTACATCATAGACATAGCTGAGTTGGTACTGCTCGCCCAGCAGCGCGCCCACCAGGCAGGCGGTCGCTAATAGCAGCAGCGGGAAAGTGAGCAGGGCGGCGTTGCGACCGCTCAGCTGCCAGGAGTATTCCCCGCGGAAGCCGCCCAGCAGGGAGGCGATAGTCGCGTAGATGGCGCTGATAAAGGCGAGGGTCAAAGACGCGAGCCCGATTTCCGCCGCCATCAGGCATGTTCCGGGATTTGGCTCAAGCCGGCGGGGGCGGTGCTTTCTTCAAAGCGGCTGGGACATTTGAGCAGCAATTCCGATGCGTGAAAGATGCCATCATTGCCCAGCTCGCCCGTCAATATCGCTTGCGCTTCGTGCTGCAGCAAGTCGGGAATGGCGGCATCCGCCACCACAATCTTCAAGCGAGCCGCCGCCGGGTCTTGTAAGGCAGCGTGCAGCGCCTGCGCCAAATCGTCATATTCGCTGGGAATGCTGACGATTTCGAAGCGGATAATCGCGCGCTCGCTGTCGTATTCAATGGTCTCGCCAGCCACCGCGCCCGCGATGCGTACCGTACGCCCGCGGTAGCTGGCGTCCGCCAATACCTCGTCCACCGTGATAAAATAGCGTGCGCCCTGTAATGTGCCCGAGACCAATAATGCCGCAACCGCCAGCAGGATTATCAAACCCGCGCCGATAAACTTGAGGCGCTGCCCGCGGCGCTGTGTGTGGAAGTTCTTCGGCTTTTCCCAGCTTGTGTCCGGCATTGACGCCTCGCCAGTGGGATTGGTATTCAAGGCTGGCATTGGAAAATACTGCCCGCTTTCACACTCATTTGACGCCCGGAAGAGCCTGCTTTAGGCAGGCTCATCGTCGTCGCCGGTTGATTGGCTCCAGCGGATGACGAAGACGCCGATGATGCCGGCGATGCCTAAAAACAGCACCAGCATCGACAAGCCAGCCGGCGATGAAGAAGCAGCGCCGTCCTGCGCCAGCGCCAGCGGCAGCGGCAGCGCTATCAGCCATATCAGCAGCGCGAGCCGCGTCTTAATTTGTGTCCCGGTGAATGTCATGTCTTGGCACCTCGGTCACTTCGCTGGCATGGGCGAAGAGCGCGAACGCTTCGTTTATGCCTGCAGCTTAAGTATATCGTAGATGGTGAAAGCGATGAGCAGCGTCAGCGCCGCCGCCGCCACCACCAGGTAGCGCCAGCGATGCGCATAACCCACCGCCCAAAAGCGGCGCAAACTGAAAAATATCGACGCCATCGCAATCAGGTTAATCAATAGCAGAATTGGCACCGTCGCATCCGCCGCGATGCCGACGATGGGCAGCAAGAAGGGCAGCAAGACATATTGCAACAGGCAGCGCGCGCCCGAAAACAGCAGGGATGCCGTCAGCGCGTTCTCAGCGCCGCGGGCTGCATCCGCCGTCGTCTGCGCGCCGCCGCCAGCCGCGGGCAGAAACAATAGCCGGCTCATCACGCTGTCCGCCCTGCTAGCTTCTGAGTTCATAGCCCCTGCTGCCATATTTCGGCTGGAGCGGCGCTCAAGCGTCCGCGTCCAGCAGTTGATCCTGACTCTCCAAAAATGCGACCAAATCCGCCAGCTGCTGCGGCGTCAACTGCTGCCCATAGATATCCGGCATCACCGCCGCGTACTCCGGCGTGATGTAGGCATTGGGCTGCACGATGCTTTCGACGAGGAACTGACGATGACTATAATCAAGGAATTCCGCCAGCGCCAGCCGCAGCTCATCGATGCGCGTCCAGGTCCCCGCTGTTAAGGGCGCGACCTGCTCATTTTCGTGGCAGCCGGCGCAGCCAAGTATCGCGCCGCCCAAAGCCGGCTCCAAACCATTATACAGCAACTGCCCGCGCAGCGGGTCGCCAGGCATTTCGCTTAAGTCCAGCATGATGGCGGGCAGGTCCGCGCCGACAGATTGCGCGGCAATTAGATCATCCAGCGAGACCAAACGCAGGGTAATTGCCAGCAGCCGGTCAATCTCGGCGAGATTGGGCTGATAGCCGCAATCCAGCGCCATCGTCTGATACAGCGCCCCCAGCCGATAGAGATTGGCGATTGCCAAGTCGCCATCAGCCGCGAAATCCAGCGTCAAGAACTGGGCAAAGGTATCTTGCTGGCGCGCCAATGCCTCCGCCGAGCAGCCGTCGCCGCCGCCCTCTTGGGCGAGCGCCGGGCTAAGCGCCGCAGCAAGTATCAAGAGCAGAGCCGCCAGTTGTCTCATCGCCTAGCCCCAGCCTATAAACGAAAAAAACGATAGAAAGAATCGATAGAAAAGAAAAAGCCCCCGAGACCGAGGGCAGTTTTCTTGCCTGCGGGGCGCTATTCCTGCGTCAGCAAATAGGCGACGATGTCCGCCAATTGCTGGTCAGTCATGCGCACGCCGAAGTTGCTGGGCATCAAGCCGGAGCTGTAGCTATCTACGACATAGTCGCCCGGCCTGGTGATGCTCTCCACCAGGTACTGCTCCACCGTGTAGCCGGCAAATTGCGGCAGGGTCAGGCGCTCGTTTAGGATGCGGCTGGCGGTGCCGACAGTATCGGGGGCGGAAGCGCCGTTGCGATGGCAATCGGTGCAACCATATTCCGCGTCATAGAGCAGCTCGCCGCTGGTGGCGCTGCCGACAACTTCTTCAGCCGCCCAGCGCGCCAATATGCCCGCGACATCGTCGCCAGCGGGCGGCGGCGGCGGTTCGCTCGGCAGCGAGCCATCAGCCAGCGGCTTGCCATATTGCTGCACGGCGATGAAATCTTCGGTCGTCCAGCCTTCGCCTTTGTCCCAATTCATGATATATGCCGCCAAGTCTTCGATCTGGTCTTGACGCAGGGGACCGCCTGCCGTCTGCGACCAAGCCGCCATGCCCGTGCCATTCGGATAGACATTCACGCTGCCGGGGCGGCCATGAATCAAAGTTGTGACGATATAGCCATGCAAATCACCCGCCCAGCCGACTTGCGCCAGGCGTGTGCCGTTGGTGTTGAAGAAGACTTCGACTTCATCAACAGCGGTGGTTTCGATGTCCACGACCGTATCCCACAGCGGGAAGAGGTCGTTATCGGTGGCGGTGTCCAGGCTGTTGAGCGCTTCAACGCGCTGCGCGACCGCCGCCGTGATTGCCGCTTGCTGCTCTTCTATCTGCGCTTCCAAGTCTTCAATTGCCGCCAGGATTTCCGTCTGCCGCGCTTCTGATGGCGGGTTTTCGGCGTCGGTGAATTCCGCCAGCAGCGTCTCGCTGTTGTCATTCAAGCGCACAAGCGCGCGATTAGCCAAGGTGATAGCGGCGGTTTGCGCGCCGACAGCGTCGTAACCAAAGAGATGCGGATTGTTAAGCCCCGGCGCGCGGTCGCCCTGTCCATAGCCCTCTTCGCCATGGCACTCGGAACAGAGCGACGCAAAAAGCTCCGCGCCGCGCTCGATGGAACGCCCGTTGTGCTGGCGCACGAAAGACTGCATGCGCGATTCTTCGTTGATAGCCACCCAGCCCACCAGGATCATCATGCCGACAAACATGGTAATGCCAGCCAAAATGCGGCTATCTATGGTGTTGATGAAGAGTAACCGACCCATGCTTTTGTCCTGTCCTTCGTTTCGCTCAGGCGCTTGCCCCGGCGGGTAGACCGGGCTCCAGCTGCAGCCGTCTAGTCAAAATACGCCGACGCTTTATGGATAAAGAGATGATCGCTGTAAATTCGCCGGATGGGAATGGGATTGCCATCTTCGTCCAAAACCAGCTCGCGGGATGTCAGCGGCGCGCCAGCTTCGTCCAGCAGCGCTTCGCCAGCGCTGTCCAACTGCGGCACGTCCTGGTATTGATAGAGCAGGATTGGCTCGCCGGCGTCGTCATACTGCACATCGCCGCCTTCAATGAGCACGGAATCCCAACTCACGATCCAGTCCAGCCGCTTCAAACCCGCTTGATTGTCCGTAATCACCAGCGCGCCCCAAACATTCGGCAGCTCATCCGGCTCTTCATCCAGGTGATGCGCGAATTCCTCTATGACCTGCATCAGTTTGGGCGCTTCGTCCGGCGGCACCGCGCGGAAACGCAGCGGCAGCTGATTTGCGCCCAGATGCTGATTCTTCAACTCCTGCACCATTTGGTCGAATTGACCATTCGCCATCGTCTCGGCGTTAAACTCCGCGATGATGTCGCTGGCAGCCATGCCATCGCGCCCGTGCAATTCCGCCGTTGTATAGGCACCAACGACCATCTGGCTATAGGGGATGGTGCGCCCGACGCCCACCTTGCTATGCGCCGGCTCGAAGGTTAATTCGTGTACGATTTCAGTCTCGGCGGAGGTTTGCACGGCGAATTTCGCCAAGCCCATATAGCTCAATACTGTCGAGACCGACACCAGCAGCATCGCCAGCGTCAGCATAATGCGGCGATGGGAAAAGCGCCGGCTGGGCGTAACATCCAAATAGGGCAGCAGCGCCAAGCCGCCCAGCGCAATCGTCGGGAAAGCGACACCCCAGAAGAACTTGTCCCCCAGCTTGAGCGCGCCCTGTATCCAAAGGAAATACCACGGCGCGGTTGTGCCCAGGGGCGTCACCTGCGGGTCGGCATGATTTTCCAAAGGCGCGTGATAGAACCAGATGCAAAGCACGGTGATGATGAAGGTGGTCGCGCCCAGCCACATCAATTCGTATGTCAGCATATCGGGGATGAAATATACGCGCTTGTCCAGCGGGACGCGCTTGGCGCTGTCCTCGCCGATATTCTCGCGCCGCGGCGGCAAGCTGTGCCCGTGAATCACAACTTTGTAATAATGCACACCGAAGAAGACAAAGAGCAGCGCCGGCAGCAGCAATACATGCAGCAGATAAAATCGCAGCAGACCATTCGCGCCCAGCTCGGGCGCGCCGCGCAGCAGCAAGTTGACCTGCTCGCCCACCACCGGCGTCGCCTCCGCCATGGACGCGCCAATCGTAACCGCCCACAGGGACAGCTGATCCCAGGGCAGCAGATAGCCGGAAAAACTCAAGAAGCCGGTGATGACAAGCAGCAGCAAGCCGGTGAACCATGTGAATTGTCGCGGCTTTTTGTAGCTGCCGGTTATCCAGGTTCGCATCATGTGCAGCGCCACCACCGCCACCATGAACTCAGCGCCCAGGCGGTGCATATCGCGCATCAATTGCCCCAGCGGCACATTGCTGAGTATTGTCAGCATATCGCCGTAGGCAATCTCGGGCGATGGCGTGTACCAGAGCATCAGCAAAATGCCGGTGATAGTCTCGAAGAATACAAAATAGGAAGACAGCCAGCCCAGGCGGAAAGTGGGGTAGATGCCGGTGACATCGCGGTTGAAATAGGATGGGCGCATGTGCAGCCAAAAGCCATCGGCATGGGGCGTCAGGCGCGGGTTGGGGCGGCGGCTGGGGCTTTCGCCGCGGAAAGCCTCGCGCAGGTCCTGCACATTCAAGCCGGCGGTCAGGCGCTCTACCGAATCGTCGATGCCCTCAAAAACCGCTTTTTTGAAGCCTTTTTCCTTGACATCATCCAGGAAAGAGGGGAAGGGGAGGATGGACATGGAAACTCCTCGTCACGCTGCCGGGCGCTAGCCGCGCAATTCTCCGATGATGCGGGCGCCGGTGTCGATTTGTATGCTCGTGATCTGACGGTCCAGATCCAGTGGAATCGCGCCGCCATCGGGGGGCGTCGCCAAAGTCGTGCCATCAGCATAAGTTACAGTCGTGATGAAACGATCGAGATGGCGCGGCGCCGGTCCTTCAATCCACTGCCCGCTGAGTTGAAATTTCGAGCCGTGGCAGGGGCATTCAAAGCGGCCATTGGTCGGCACCCACTTGGGCAGGCAGCCCAGGTGCGTGCAGACGCCATACAGCGCGCGCAGCCCTTCGCTCGTCAGCGTAACATGGAAACGTCCCGCCGGCACCGATGTCGGCGCGGCGCCAACGCTGGGCAGCTCCTCGGGGTTGAAGGCGAAGGTGCCGCCGAATTCGCCTTCTTTGAAGCGTGGGAAGGCGAACCAGATCAAGCCGGCTGAGGTTTGCCCCAGCAGCAGCGCCATAGACGCGCCCCAAATGTAATAGAGGAATTCGCGGCGGCTGGGCGCGGCGACTTGCACGCTGGGCGCTACCGCCGCCCGCCGGCGGACAGCCGCGCTCATCACAGCTGGGTTAGTGCTTTCTGCAGTTGCCATAGGCTCTCATCGTCCTTCCATTAAAACAGGACTGGGCGTATCGAAATGTGGTCGATAGCGCCGCGTTTTGAGCGTGTCGATTTCGATAGTTAAATATATCACAATCGAATCGGGGGATACAAGTGAAATGTTTTTGGGATTTGGGGTAGAATATGCTCGTGATCTATCTAGGGGAAGCATACCCGATGGCACATAGCACAATCCAGCCCAACGATAGTGCTCTTAAAAGATATTACCGCACAATCGAAGAATTGCGCACGGCACAATCACAGCCGACTGAAGGCAATATGCGCCGCGCCTTCAGCGCGCTTTTGACGGGTCTCGGACGCCGCCGCAAGCTAACTTTCATTGACGAATATAGCACACAAGGCTTGGGCAAACGCCACATTCGCCCCGACGGCGCTCTTGTCGACGAATGGAAGCGCACCTTCGCCTTTTGGGAAGCCAAAGATGGCAATGACAATCTCTATGCCGAAATCGAAAAGAAAAAAGATGCCGGCTACCCGCTTAACAATATCATCTTTGAAGATACCAAGACCGCCGTTCTCTATCAGGACGGCTACGAAGCCCGCCGCACAGCCATTAGCGAGAAAAGGAATTTCGCCGCGTTATTGACGCAATACTTTAACTATAAGCAACAGCAGCGGCAAAGCTTCGACCAGGCGGTGCAGTCCTATGGCGAGCAAATCCGCGATATCGCGGCGCAACTGCAACGGAAGATTGAAGCCGCCCATAAGGACAATCCTGGTTTCCAAAGACAATACGAGCAATTTGAGGAGCTTTGCCGCCGCTCGCTCAACCCCAACATCAGCGGCGACGCCATCGACGAAATGCTCATCCAACACCTTATGACCGAGCCAATTATTCGGCGGGTCTTCAATGTCCCGCATTTTGCCCAGACTAATGTCATCGCCGCCAAAATCGAAGAAGTCATTCGTTCGCTGACGAGCGCCTATTTCAACCGGCGGGACTTCTATGGCGGTCCCCTCGACAAATTCCACCGCGCTATTGAAGAAGCGTCGGCAGATCTCGATTTCAGCGATAAGCAGTCTTTCATCAATTCTGTCTATGAACGCTTCTTCCAAGGCTACAGCGTCAAAGTTGCGGATACCCATGGCATCGTTTATACACCGCAAGAAATTGTCGACTTCATGTGCGCCGCCGTCGAAGAAGCGCTTGAGACCGAGTTCGGCAAGAAGCTCGGTGATGAAGGCTTGGTCGTCATCGACCCCGCCACTGGCACCGGCAATTTCGTTGTCAACCTGCTGCGCCGCGTCTACGAGCGCAATCTGCGCGGGTTTGAGGATTTCTATGCCAAGCGCCTTTTTGCCAACGAAGTCTTGCTGATGCCCTATTACATCGCCTCGCTGAATATCGAACGCGAGTATTATGACCTCACTGGCAGCGCCAAACCCTTTGCGGGGCTCTGCTTCGTCGACACATTGGATTTGGCGAGCATCGCCGATATGGATCAGCAATCGCAGAAATCCTTCTTCACCGAAGCCAACGCCGAGCGCGTCGAGCGCCAGCGCAGCGCCGATATTAATGTCATCATCGGCAACCCGCCGTACAATGCGGGGCAGCTTAACGAAAACGACAACAACAAAAACCGCAAATATGATGTCATCGACCAGCGCATCCGCGAAACTTACGCCAAAGATTCCAACGCCACGCTCAAGAATCAGCTTTACGACGCCTATGTGCGCTTTTGGCGCTGGGCAACCGATCGGCTGGGCGACCGCCCGGGCATCGTCTGTTATGTGACCAATAACAGTTTTGTCGATGCCTACGCTTTTGATGGTTTTCGCAAGCATGTATTGCAGGATTTTGACAAGGTCTATCATGTAGACTTGGGCGGCAATATCCGCAAGAATCGCCCGGGGCGGTCAATCGGCAATGTTTTTGATATTCGTGTGGGTGTTGGCGTTACAGTGGCAATACGAAGTTCGCCTCGCGGCGAAGTCTGAAATGCGTTATAATTGAGCTGTCCTATCCGATGATAAAGGAGATGAAGACATGGCAGCGCAGGCGAGGGTCGGGCAAATTGAAGCCAATCCTACACCACATAGCAACAGCGAACGCATCACCGCTATCGAAGCGGTCTTGCCACATTTAGCGACAAAAGCGGATTTGGAACGGCATACCAGGCTGCTCATCATGTGGTATGTAGGTACACAAATCGCGCTCTTCGCCGCGTTGATTCACTTCCTGGGCTGAGTCTTGCTTACTAATCGAGATAAACTTAGCACACTGGCTTTGGCCTTTTTCGAGAAGACGTTTGGGAACTAAATTTGTCGAATGCCGCAACTAAATGTATGATTGTCCTATTATCGAAACGGGTATATTTTGAGATCGCGGGAGAAATCATGGCAGTACAAGTAGACGCGAACCCGACAGTGCATACCAATGCGCAGCGGGTTACGGGGCTGGAAGCCATATTGCCCTACCTTGCCAAGCAGTCCGACATTGAAAAACTGAAATCTGATCTGACTTGGCGCATTGTCATTGCCATCAGTGTGATGACTGGCATCTTCGGCACTATTGTCGCGCTACTGGCGCTCTTCATTAGTCAAACGATGTCTTAGACGCGGATGTCACATGTCGCAGGGCAAACTCTTTTACCTCCGCGTTCCCGATGAATGGACAAAGGCGGAGAAGCTGGAGTTTCTAGCGAAACAAGCCGCGTCAGACAATTCAATCCTTCCCGCATCCGCGTCTAGCGGCAGGCGGCAGGCGGCAGGCGGCAGGCGGCAGTTTGATGTTGCCTGTACCACAGATTACTGGGTAAATCCAGCCCCAAACCGCAAAAACACTTGGATGACCACTGAAACCGAAGATGAGTTCGACTCCTTCCTGCCCATTGGCAGCAAAGAAGCCAAACGCGCCAGCATCATAAATTCTGAAACGGTTTTCAAGGCATTTTCCGGCGGCGTCAAGACGAACCGCGACCAGTGGGTATTTGATTTCGTCTTCGCCCCACTCGCTAAACGCATGCGCCAGTTTGTCGAGAATTACAACGGTCAAGTCGACAAATTTGTAAGGCAGAACCCCAAACCAGAAGTTGATGACTTTGTCGATTACGATTTGCTCAAATGGGACGGTACGCTGAAGAACGAATTAAGAAAAGGAAATTACGGTCGGTTCGACCTAGACCGTATTCGCAGGGCGCTATACCGCCCCTTTACCAAGAAGCAGCTTTACTTTGAAAGTCTTGTTATCAATAGTGTCTATCTCCAGCCTTACTTTTTCCCTGACACAGGCACTGAAGTCGAAAACCGAGTAATTTCGCTTACGGATAAGGGCTCAGAACGGCCATTTATGGCGATGATGTCTAACCTGATTCCCGATTTACACGTCGTGGGTCCAGGATGTAGCGCCCAAACCTTCCCCTTCTACACATACGCCGCCGACGGCTCCAACCGCCGCGAGAACATCACCGACTACGCCCTTGAGCAATCCCGCGCCCACTATAACGAGCCCGCCATCTCCAAGTGGGACATCTTCTATTATGTCTATGGGCTGCTGCACCATCCCGGCTACCGCGAACGCTACGCCCTTGATCTCAAACGCAGCTTGCCGCGCATCCCCTTCGCGCCCGCTTTCCGTCCCTATGCCGATGCGGGACGCCAGCTCGCCGAGCTGCACCTCAACTATGAATCCGCCGAGCGCTATACACTTGATTGGCTGCTGACGCGCAAGCGGGTCGACTACCGCGTCGAGAAGATGTTGCCCAAGGGCAAGGTTGACGCCGCTGACGGCAAGTACAAAGTCTACGCGACGCTCAAATACAATGGCACATTGACACTGCAAGGCATCCCCGAGCGCGCTTTCGCCTATCGCTTGGGCAACCGCAGCGCTGTCGATTGGATTGTCGACCAGTATCGCGTCAAAACTGACCGGCGCAGCGGCATCACGCACGACCCCAACGGCTACAGCGATGACCCGCAATATATTCTCAAGCTCATCGAGCGCGTTATCACCGTTAGCCTGCGCACGGTTGATATTGTCGAAGAACTCGCCAAACTGCCCTTCCGCCCCGCATCCTGCTGAGCGCTTGCCAGTTGCTGCCAGCTTGGTGGCGCATCTTCCCATGAAGAGGGAGGGGCTTTTCCCCATTTTTGCATTGATTTTGCTCCCCTTCCCACTTAAATAGCCACCCAGTGAGTCTCCCCTACCATTTCAGAAACATAGTGTGGCACAATCCCCACCCATGACCACCCGCACCATCCAGCACCACCCCGTCACCTGGAGCGACATCACCCACCCCGATGCCGCCGATGTCGCCGCCTTGAGCAAGCGCTTCCCGCGCTTCCACCCCCTCAACCTCGAAGATATCCGCAGCCGCATCGAACGCCCCAAGCTCGACCAGGATGACGACTACCTCTTCCTCGTCCTGCATTTCCCGCTTTGGGACGCCGAAAACGAAATATCCCGCGCCAGCGAGGTAGACATCTTCGTAACCCGCGGCAACCTCATCACCGTGCACAATGGCAGCCTCAAACCACTGGTCGCCGCCTTCTCCCGCTGTGAGCGGGACGCAGCCGCCCGCGCCGCGCTGCTGGGCAGCGGCGTGAATCACGCCGTCTACACGCTCATCGACCAGCTTGTTGATTATATGTTTCCCATCCTCAACAAGGTGGACCGCCGCGTGCATGCGATCGAAGACGCCCTCTTCGCATCCAACTCCAAGCAGGTCATCCAGGAGATTGCCCTCGTCCGCCGCGATATCATCTCGCTGCGCCGCATCATCCGCGGGCAAATTCCCATCATTCAGCAGTTGGAATCGGTGGCGCATCCCATATTAAAAGAGCACATGGAAGAATACTTTGGCGATATCGCCGACCACCTGTTTAAGCTGCGGGACATCGCCGAAGAAAATTTCGAAATCATCAACAGTTTCGCCGATACTGCCGATACCCTCGCCAGCTATCGCATCAACGAGGTGATGCGCATCCTCACCGTCATTTCGGTTATCATGCTGCCGCTGACGCTCATCTCCAGCATTTACGGCATGAACATCGTGCTGCCCTTCGCCGATAGCCCGCAGGCATTCGCCATCACCGCCGCCATCATGGTCGCGGTGGTGCTGGTCATGCTGCTCTATTTCCGCCGCCGGCACTGGCTCTAGCTTATGCTGCCGGAAGCCGCCTATATCGCCGACAGCCAGGCGCTCGCCGCCGCTGTTGAGCGCTTGCTTAAACAGCCGCGCATCGCCTGCGATACCGAATCCAACAGCCTGCACGCCTATCGCGGCATAACTTGCCTCATCCAATTCTCGACGCCAGCAGAAGATTTGCTGATAGACCCGCTTGCTATCGCTGATATAAGCGCGCTGGCGCCTATCTTCGCCGACCCCGCCATCGAGATAATTTTCCACGCCGCCGAATACGATCTCATCTGCCTCAAGCGCGACTTTGATTTTGATGTCAGCAGCGTCTTTGATACGATGGCGGCCGCCCGCGTCTGCGGCTATCAGCGCATCGGCTTGAGCCACATGCTGGAAGCCGCGCTGGGCGTTTATCACGGCAAGAAGCATCAAAAGGCTGATTGGGGGCGGCGTCCGCTGCCTGCCAGCTACCGCAACTACGCGCAAATGGACACGCGCTATCTGCTGCCCCTGCGCGCTGCCCTCTATGCCGAGCTGCGCGCCGCCGACCGCCTCGAAGAAGCCTATGAGTATTTCGACGATGTTACTCGCTTTGAGCTCAAGCCCGAGGACTTCGACCCCGATGGCTTTTGGCGGCTCTTGCGCCCCAGCGAGCACAATGACAGCTATGTGGCGGTTTTGCGCGAGTTGTATATCCTGCGCGATGCCTTGGCGCAAGCCCGCAACCAGCCGCCGCAGCGGCTGTTGTCCAACAAAACCCTGCTGGAAATCGCCAAGGAACAGCCCCGCCGCCCATCACAACTGAGTGGGATTCGGGGCATGCCGCGCTGGCTGCTGCGCCATAACGGGGACGAAATCATCGAAGCGATCGCTCATGGCCGCGCCAGCCTGCCGCCGCCGCCGCCGCCACGGCAAGCGCTGGAGCCCCAGCCCGTCGCCGAGCGTTATAAGGCATTGCACAAATGGCGCAAAAATACCGCCAGCGCCCGCGGCATCGAGTCTGATGTCATCCTCAGCCGCGACGCGCTTTGGGCGATCGCCCGCCGCAAGCCCGCGTCAATAGCCGATCTCAGCGATATCGTTGGCTTGGGACCCTGGCGGCAAAAGGAATACGGCGCGGATTTGGTCGCTGTCGTCAATGGACGCGCAGGCTAGGGGCATGCCAGCACAGCATGCGCGCTTGCCGCTGTGGGCGGGGCAAAGCCCGGAGCAGAAGCTGGAGACGCTGCGCCAGCTGCTGCTGGATCTCTACCGCTATCAATTTCAAGCGGAGCGAGCGGATATCCGCCGACAGCTCGCCGCTCACGAGCCGGCTGATGCGGCTGAAGCGCAGGCGATGCGGCAAATCCTGCATTTGCTGGCGGCGCATGCCAACATTTTCAGCATGAACTGTGAAATTGGGCATATCACCGCTTCGGCAGTCATCGTCGACAGCGCCTCGCGCCGAACCTTGCTGCATTATCACAAGCGCCTAGGGCGTTGGCTGCAGGTGGGCGGTCACGCCGAATACGAGACTGATTTTGCCCAGGTGGCGCTGCGGGAAGCCCGCGAAGAAACCGGCTTGCCCGATTTGGCTTTCTTCCCGCCGAATCAGCTGCCCGCGCCCATCGATTACGATGTGCACAGCATCCCCGCGCGCGGAGAGCTGCCCCAGCATCTCCATCTGGATTTCCGCTACCTGCTGATAACCCGCCAGCCCGCTGCGCTGGCGCCGGCCGCTGGCGAATCAGCGCAATTCCGCTGGCTGAGCTTCCGCGAGGCGCTTGCCATGGGCGCGGCGCTGGATCCGGCGCTGCGCCGCCTCCTGCGCAAAGCGCGCGACCTGATGGCGGAGTTGCCCGCAGAGGCATGAGACGGGGAAGTGGCTGGATGCGTGGATATGCCAGCATTTTCCCCACCCTAAATTCCCCTGAACTTGCCCAGATTATGTGGACAGCCAAGAGAAATATATCCACGATACTCTCCACGCCCCGGAAACACCGCTCAACCCATCAGCCGCGACATCTGCTATACTGCTCGTGGCAATGCGCGATAGCCCGAGCGAAAGGCGGGGCATGACTGTATTCGAGACCGTGGACGAAGCCTGGGCGGCGCTGGCGGACGATGCCGACCCGGAGCGCCGCGCCCAAGCGATTGCTTTCCTGGGCGAGGCGCGTTATGCGCCGGCGGTGCCGCGCTTAACCGAACTGCTGCGGGAAGCTGACCCCGGCACCCGCTATCTGGCGGCAAAAGCGCTGGGACATATCGGCGACGAAGCCGAGGCGGCGGTGCCCAGCTTGCTCGGCGCTTTGCGCGCTGATGACATGTTCCTGCGCGCGGGCGTAACTGGCGCTCTCATCAAAATAGGCGTTCCCGCTGTGCCCGGTTTGACGCGGGCGCTCTTCGACCCCAATCGCGCCGTCAAACGGGCGGCTTGCAAAGCGCTGGGCAAAATCGGCAGCGAACGCGCGGTGCCCGCGCTGAAATTCTCCCTGCGCGATGGCAACCCCGGCGTGCGCAAATTGGCGCGGGAAGCGCTGCTGCGCATCAACAGCCCCGCCGCGCGCAAAGCGCTCATCGAAAGCTGATATCCCAAGTCAGAACGCCCTTGCGCTCTTGGCGAAATATGCTACACTTAAGCGCATAGAGGGGCCGTTAGCTCAACTGGCAGAGCGCCTCGTTGACGTCGAGGAGGTTACAGGTTCGAGTCCTGTACAGCCCACAGTCTGCAAGAGCCGGTGCCGGCGCCGGTCCTGTTCTTTCCCGCCTTACATAATGCCAAATTTCTCGAAGGCTTCGACCGTGCTCATGCCGGCTTCCAGCGCTTGACGCACCAATTGCTCGCCGCGCGCTTTTTCCAAAGCGGCGCTGAAGATCTCAACCTCGGCCTGCTGCGGGATAATGCAGACGCCATCAAGATCGCCAAAGACGATATCGCCCGGCGCGATGCGTACCCCTGCCATCTCGATGGGCAGGCGATAATCGACAACGCGCCCGCGCGCGCCCTGGTCCTGGGCATAGCCGCCATAAGAAAATGTGGGGAAGTCAAGCGAAAGCACCTCTGGCGTATCGCGCGAATAGCCATCCACCACCGCGCCCGCCGCGCCCAGCTGCCGCGCGCGCGTGCTCATCAAGCCGCCCCAGAGCGCATAAGTGGGCGATGCGCCGCTGCAGATGTAGACTTCGTTGGGCTGCAGGTCGTCCAAAGCCGCGAACATCAAGCCGAAAGGCTGGCTTGGTCCGCCGTCTGGCGCGGGCGGGAGGTCCGCTTCCAGCACGGTCATCGCGCGCCCGATGACGACCATCGCCGCGCTCAGCGGTTTGATTTGCGGCGGCAGGAATTGCCGCAGCAAGCCCACCTTGTCCATCACATCGCCGACCACAGCGGGGAAAAGCTCGTCCCGCGCCAGGGCAAATAGTTCTTCGTCTGTCGTCCAAAGCGCCATGCGCCGCTCCTCCTGCTGCTTGCCTCCGCTCCGCCGAGAGTGTAGCGCGGCGCGGGTGAGCCAACAACAGGATGCAAGCCCTGCGGGCGCGCCGAGGCTCGCGCCTAGGGCGCTTCCGCCTCCAGCGTCTCCAGCAGGGATTGAATGCTGTGATGGCGGCTGCTGCGCCCGCCGATGCTCAGCTGCCAGCAAGCGCCGTGACCATTGCCGCTGTGCTTGATGCTGATGGCTGACGGCCTGTCCGCCGGGTGGAATCCGCGCCGCTCCAGCGCCCGCCGCATCCAGCGCAGCTGCTTGCCAGCTCCCGCGACATGAACGGCAGCTCCCCCCTTGGCACCCAGTACAAAGGCGCCGCCGTCAGCATCAAAGCGCAGGTCCTCGGTGTGAAATGTTGTACCCAGCCGCCCGTCCAGCGCCAAATCTTCGGGCGCGCCGCTGGCGATGCCGTCTCCGCTCATCAGCCAAAGCTGATCACAGTGGCGCAGCGCCAGCGTGAGATCGTGCGTTGAGACCAGGATGGCGCGTTTGGCGCTGCGCGCGATGTCTTGCAGCAGCTGCATCATCTGCACGCGGCGCGGCAGATCGAGGAATGCCGTCGGCTCGTCAAGCAGCATGATGTCGCCCGCTTGCGCCAGCGCCCGCGCAATCATCAGCTTTTGCCGCTGCCCATCGCTCAGCTCGGCGATGCGCTCGGCTGCCAGCGCGCGCGCTTTCACCGCGTCCAGCGCCCAATCGATGGCGGCGCGGTCGGCGGCGGTCAAGCGACCCAGCCAATTGGTGTGCGGATGCCGCCCCAGGGCGACCAGCGCATAGCCGGTCATCAGCTCCAGCCGCGGCGCTTTTGTCAGCACCAGGCAGAGCCGCCGCGCCCGCGCTTCTGGGCTCAGCCTGCCGATGGGCGCGCCCGCCAGCAATACCTGCCCCGCCAGCGGCGTCTGCGCCCCTGCCAGCGTGCGCAGCAGTGTCGATTTGCCGATGCCATTTGCGCCCAGCAAGCCGACCAAGCGCCCCCGCTCCAGCCGCAGGTTGAGCGCCCGCGCCAGCAGGACATCCGCCCGCCGCCGGCGGCGATAGCCAATGCTGAGTTCCCGTGTTTCCAGGGCGGCGCTCATGTTGGCATGCCCCGCGCCTGCCGCAGCAATACCAGCATCACCACAGGCGCGCCCATCAGCGCCGTGACCACATTGAGCGGCAGCACCAGCGCATTGCCGGGCAGCTCGGCGATGAGCGCCGCCCCCAAGGCGATGCAGCCCCCAGACATGCAGGCGCCGGGCAAGAGCAGCCGATGGTCGGCGCTGCCCAGCAAGGCGCGGCTGATATGCGGGGCGGCGATGCCGATGAAGGCGATGGGACCGCAGAAGGCAGTCACCGCGCTGACCAGCAGGGCAGTCGAAGTTACGATGGCGATGCGCGTCCGCGTTGGGCGCAAGCCCAGGCTGCGCGCATAAGGCTCGCCCAAGAGCAGCGCGTTCAAAGGCTTCACCAGCGCCGCCGCCAGCAGCAAGCCCGCCGCCACAATCAGCGCCAATATCGGCAGCTGCGTACCAGTTACGCCGCTGAAGCTGCCGAATGTCCAATGGATATAGGCTTGGATGCGCTCGGGCGCGGCGAAATAGAGCAGCAAGCTGACAATCGCCGATACAAAATAGCCGAACATCAAGCCGAGTATCAGCAAGGTCACCGGGCTGCCCACGCGCAGAGCGACCAGCAGCACCAGCGTCATCGTGGCTGCCGCGCCCAAGCCCGCCGCCGCTATCAGCAGCAAGTCGCCCGCCAAGCCCAAGCCAGCCAGCAGCGCGCCCGTCCCGCCTCCCGCGCCCAGCACCACCAGCGCCGCCCCCAGCCCCGCGCCAGAAGACACCCCGAGCACAAAAGGCTCCGCCAGGGGGTTGCGGAAGTATGTCTGCATCAGCAAGCCGCTGACGCCCAGCGCCATGCCCGCCAAGAGCGCGGTCGCGGCTTTTGGCAGGCGGAACTTGAGCACGATGTTGCTCCAGGCGCTGTTTTCCGTCACGCCATGCAGCAGCGCCGTGATGATTTGCTCCAGCGGGATCGCCGCCGAGCCCAGCGCCAGGCTCGCCAGCATCAAGGCGGCAAGCAGCAGCGCCAGCCCCAATAGCGCCAAGGGCTTGGCACCGGCGAATTGCTGGCTGGGCGCGGCGGCGCGCGGACTGTCGCCCGCCCGCGCTAAAGTCAAAACGCGCGCGAGTTGTGGCACCTACTCCGCCTCCAGGCGCTGATAGAAGGCGAAGTCATGCTCGGGCAGCAGTTGCGGGTGGAAGATCGCCGCCAAATCCGCCAGCGCCAACTGCGGCTGCACCACGCCCCATTCATAAAAATTGTTGCCGCCGTTGGTATTTTCGTCGCGATTGTTGTTCCAAAGCGCGCCCGTTTGATAAGCGGCGAAATCGCCAAAGCGCTCATCCAGCGCCAGCAACTCGCTGCCAGAACTCAAGCCGAATCTCTGCAGCAGCCAAATATCGGCGTCCAGCCCGGCGGCATACACGACTTCAAAGCTCAAGCCCTGGCTGGCGCTGGAGCCTTCTTCAGACAGCAGCAAGGTACCGCCGGCATCGTGAATCAACCGCCCGACATAAGTATCTTTTCCGGGGATAAACCAGGCATCGGCATAGCCGAGGAAGCTGTTGATGAGCACAGTCGGGCGCTCAGATTCAGCGATTTCCGCCACCAATTCCCGCAGCTGCGCATAGTCCGCGGTGATGTCTGCGTATATCGCTTCCGCCGCGGCTTCGACATTGTAGAAGAGGGCGACGAACTTCAGCCATTCGGCGCGCCTCAATGGCGATGACTCGCGCCAGCTGGCGTCCAGCGCCGTGAAGACGCCGGCATCCAGCAAGACCGGATGGGCATCGGTGGCGGGATTATAGCCGGAGCTCAGCACCAAATCCGGCGCGAGCTCGAGCACCAGTTCAACATTTATCTGGCTGCCAAAGCCGACCTCGGCGATGCTGCCGTCAGCGACGCCCGCCGCAACCTCGGCGGTGCTGATGTAGAAGCCGCTGTCCACGGCGATAAGATGCTCAAGCAAGCCCAGTTGCAGCAGCGGCGGCAACTGAGTGGTCGAAAGCGTGATAAGGTCGCCAGCCGGCACTTCGATGAATTGTGTGCCATCAGGGAAGCTATCGGCAGCGGGCGCGGGACTGCCGCATTGCACCAGCACATAGGTGAACCCCGGCGCGCCATCAAAAGCGTCAGCGACATGCAGAACTTTGTAATGATTGAAGTATTCGACGCTGAACTTCTCGGCGTCGAGGATTTCAGCTTTCTGCGGGAAATAGTCGGCGGCGGCGTCATACTCGGCGACGCAGCCCTCGGTGATATTGCTGCCCTGCGCCGCGGCAGGCAACAGGTTGAACAGAAGCGCTAACAGAATGAAGCCGATGGATTTCATGTGTTCCTCCTTTGGAACCTGGAGGAAACGGGGCTGGTCAAAGAAAAAGCCCGCTTGAGGCGGGCATAGCTTTCAGCAACCATGCTCGTCTCCCTTTTGACGCGAAAGATGCACGAGCTAAGTCTCAGGCAGGCATTCGGACTTCTGATGCGAGCATCAGTTACCGTTGCGCGACAGCGTCGGACTTACACCGACTTTCCCTTTGTGTGCCGAACATCCGGGTTCTGGCACGCCTGAGTCTTAGAATATGTAGCGTCTAGCGTAACATGGCTGTTGCCGCCTGTCAACTGCTGGGGCTGGGCTGAAAGCACCAAAATCCACTGTGTTCTCGGTGTTGAATGTACCTGCCGCCTGCTGAATCACGCTTCAAAGGGATAACGCAAGCCCCAGGCGGCGCGCATGCGGTCCAGCGTTTTCATGATTGCCAGCGTCTCGTCCAGCGGCATGATTGCGCTTTCAGTCGCGCCGGCGCGGATGCAATCGCCCACCGCCATAATCTCGTAGCAGAAGCCTTCCCCCGGGATTTCTTCAAAGCGCAGGGTTTCGCTTTTGCCGCGGCGCACAAGCTGGATTTCATCCGGATGCCACCAGCGCGGCAGCGCGATGTAACCCTCGCTGCCGAGTATGCGCGCTTCATGCGGCGTGTTGAGGCGGATGGCGGTGGTAACAGTCGCCAGTTCGTAGTCGCTGTATTTGAATACTGAAACCGACAGCTCATCGACGCCGGTGCTGCCCAAGGTCGCCTGGGTGGCAATCTCAATCGGCTGCTTGCCATATACCATCGACGCGAATTGAACGCAATACGAGCCGACATCAAGCAGGGCGCCGCCCGCCAGGCTCGGGCTGTAGTGGCGGCTTTCGGGAGTGACGCTGCCGGTGCGATAGCCGAAATCGGCGCTGACCAGCATGACATCGCCGATGACCTTCTGCGCCAGCAATTCGCGCAGTTTGACCATAGCCGGGAAGAAGCGCGTCCAAAAGGCGTCCATCAAGAAGAGCCGCTTTTCCTGCGCGCGCCTGATCATCAGCGCCGCTTCCCGCGCGTTGACGGCGAAAGGCTTCTCGCAGAGCACATGTTTACCCGCTTCCAGCGCCATCAATGTCTGCGGCAGGTGGAAATTGTGCGGCGTGCCGATGTAGACGACATCTACTTCCGCGTCATTCAAAAGCGCTTCATAGCTGCCATAACATTGCGTCGCGCCATATTCCGCGCCGAAGGCATCGGCTTTGGCTTGCGAGCGCGAGGCGACAGCATAGATTTCGTTATCTGGCGCGAAGGCGAAGCCATTGCCGAAGCGGCGCGCGATGCTGCCAAGCCCCAGAAATCCCCAACGGATTGTCTCGCTCATGCCGGTTTCTCCTCGGTTTTCATCTCCAGCCAGGCGATCTCATCAGCGCTCAAAAGGATGTCGACAGCGGCGGCGTTTTCGGCGATTTGCTCAACTTCCCAGTTGGCGACAATGGCGTGATAGCGCGGATTCTTGCAAAGCACATAAGCGACGGCGATTTGCGCCGGGCTTGCCTCTTTAGCCGCCGCCAGCTCCAGGGCGCGGTCCAGCCGTTGGAAATTGCTCTCGTAAGCATACGCGCCGATGGGGTTGGTATCCCAATAATTGCTGAAGCTGTCGAGGTTATCGCGGGTGAATTTGCCCGTCAAAAAGCCACCAGCCAAACTCGACCAGGTGAAGAGGGAAATGCCAGCCGCGTCATACCAGGCGCGGTCGGCTTCGCCCTGCGCGCCGCTGACGCTGATGCAGCCGTCCCAAGGCGGCTGGATCATCTCGGCGATGCTGAATTGCGGGCTGCTGAGGGTGAAGGGCGTCTTGCCATTGGCGGCGGCATAGGCATTCGCCTCGGCGACGCGGTCCGCCCCCCAGTTGGAGCCGCCATACAAGCCGATGCTGCCGCGGTCTTTGAATTCGTGCAGCACATCCACAATCTCGCCCACCGGGTATTCGCGATTGTCCCGATGCAGCAGATACAGCTCGACGAAATCCGTCTGCAGCCGCTCCAGCGATTCCTGCATATCAGCGCGGATGCAGTCGGGAGTAACCCGCCGCGGCGCGCCTTTGTAGGGGTGCGCGCCTTTGGTCAAGATGACGACCTGCTCGCGGATGCCACGGGCGGCGATCCAAGCGCCCAGCTCCCGCTCACAGACGCCGCCGCCATAGCCATGCGCCGTATCAAAACTTGTGTAGCCATTCTCGAAGAGCGCGTCCAACAGGCGGAAATTGCCATCGCGGTCTTCAGCGTTCAGCATCACCGTGCCTTGCAGCAGCCGCGCCACCGGCTTGTCCAATCCCTCAATGCGGCGGGTTTTCATAGGCGGTTCTCCTTTTCTCTCCGCGCGCCATTCTAGCGCATCGAGCGGGAAAAGCGCAGGCTGGCAATGCTATTGCGAACGGGACACTGGTTTTTCACCGCAGGGAATACAGAAATGTTCCAAGAACTATGTGAATATGCAGGGGCGTCTCGCCGAGACGCCCGCGTTTCAATGGCGAATGGCAGGGCATTTCAGCGAAACGCCCCTACCGTTGGGATGCGCTGCGGGGCAGGGAGCTTATTCTTCCTCTTTCCAGGGCAGTACATCGCGCGGCAAGGAGCTGCCATGCTTGGGCGGTCCCACAACGCCGCGCTCTTCCAGCATGTCCATGATGCGCGCCGCCCGCCCATAGCCGATGCGC
>JAJDWK010000100.1 GCA_022825675.1 Anaerolineae bacterium
GCGCATCGGCTATGGGCGGGCGGCGCGCATCATGGACATGCTGGAAGAGCGCGGCGTTGTGGGACCGCCCAAGCATGGCAGCTCCTTGCCGCGCGATGTACTGCCCTGGAAAGAGGAAGAATAAGCTCCCTGCCCCGCAGCACATCCCAACAGCAGGGGCGTTTCGCTGAAACGCCCTGCCATGTATCACATAATTTGTGGAACTACTGAGAAAATCGTTCGAGTCCAAGGGGGAAGCACATGAGCATTTTCAGCGGCATCTATAACATCCTCGCCACGCCTTTTGACGCCGAATACGCCGTCGATTACGCGAGCTTGCGGCGCTTGGTACGCTTTCAGATGCGGCTGGGCGCGCAAGGCTTGACTATCCTCGGCGTCATGGGCGAGGCGGCGAAGCTGACCGTGGACGAACGCAAAGCGGTGATGGACACCGTCATCGAGACGGTCGCGGGCGCGATACCCATCGTGGTCGGCACCAGCCATCAAGAGCTGGCGACTTGCATCGCGCTGAGCGAAGCGGCATTCGCGGCGGGCGCTGATGGCGTGATGATCGCGCCGCCGCCGCTGGAAGACAAATCGGACGCCGCGATTTTGGCGCTGTATCAAGACATTGCCGCCGCCATCGATGGCGCTATCGTGGTGCAGGACTTCCCGCCGGTCAACAATGTCATCATGTCGCCGGCGGCGCTGGCGCAAATCGCCGAAGCGATACCCAACGCGCAAACGCTCAAGCTGGAAGACCCGCCGCTGATGCAGAAGATCGACGCCATCCGCGCGCGCACGGACAAATACGCGATCTTCGGCGGGCTGGGCGGCATGTTCCTGCTGGAAGAATTGGGGCGCGGCGCGGCGGGCACGATGACCGGCTTCGCCTTCACCGAGATTCTGCTGGCGGTCTACACGGCATTCCAAGCGGGGCAGCGGCAGGCTGCCGCCGCCATCTTCGACAAGTACCTGCCGCTGATACGTTATGAGAATCAACCGCAGATAAACTTGACGATACGCAAAGCGCTGCTGCATCGGCGCGGCGCTATCGCCAACCCGACGCCGCGCCCGCCCTTTAATCCCATCGACAGCGGCACCCAAGCCGAGCTGGATTGGGTACTGCGGCGCGCCGGCATCGCCGAGCCGCGGGAGAAGCTGGCGCTGTGATGCAGGGCAATTAAATCAAATAATTTTTCACCACAAAGACACAAAGGACACCAAGAATTAGCTTGAAATGGCTCATGCTCGGCTATCACTTACGCTATACATCCCAATGGTAGGAGCGACCCGGTGGTGGCTGTTGAAATACTCATTTTCCCCCACCCTACGCTCTATGCGCCATCTCTATGGCGCATTTTGATCTTCCTCCGTTTTGGTGGACAGTAGGCTTGTCTAATGCCGCGCGCTCTTGCTGACAAGCAGGAGCATCTGCAGCCCCGCCGCCGCCATCAAGCCGATGCCAAGCCATTGCAGCGGTTCCAGCCCCGCCGTGGCAGCGGGCAGCGCCACCTCGGCATCAGCAGCCGCCAGACCAAGCTGCTGCGCAATAGCGCTGATGCCAGTTTGTATAGAGTCAAATTTACTGACAATGAGCGCGGACACTGTGGCAGTAAGCGCGGCGCCAGTGAAAACTTGAGAGGTGGGCTTGCCCAATCTCTTGGCGATTTTTTCGCTTATCAGCCACGCAATTGCAAACGCGGCAACCGCCACAAATACTATCGCAGCCAGCTCAAATAGACTGCCTGCAAGGTCAAAGAGGCTGCCGAGAAAATTGTCCAAGCCGACAAAAAAGGCTTCAATGCCGTTGATGATATTCTGCGCCGTTTGCGCCACCCAATCGACCGCACCCTGAATAAATTCAATAATACTGACAAAAAAGCCGACTACGCCAGCAACAATGGCTTCTATGGCATTGATGATTGCCTGCGCCAACTGCGCCAGCCATTCGACCACCTCTATAAGAATAGAAAGCGCGATAAGGATGCCAGCGATGGCTAAGACAATGGCTATGATTGGCGCCAGCGCGGAGAGAATTGCCAGAATAGCGGAGAGAATTACCAGAATAATGCCGCCCGCAATCAAGAGTCCGATAAGCTCAATCATGTTCTTCTCCTTTGCAATCTTGATTATTTATAAGAAGTGTATCGGAATAGACTGCGAGCAATCCCCCAATAAATGGGGGGATGCTCGCTAGCGTTTGGCTGACGGGCGCTGCCGCGCGCTTATGCGCCGCGGATCTGCCCCTTGACATCCAGCAGCCGCAGCAAAAATTGCCGCGGATTGTCCACTTGCGGCAGGGGCAGCTGCCGCAGCGGGTAAAGGAAGGGCAGCTCAAATGCGCCCTCGCTGATAATGCGGTTGAGCAATTTGCGCGTTTCGTTGGCTTGCATCAGGACAGCGTTGAGATACTGCCCGTTGGCGGTAACTTTCCACAATTCCACCGCCGCCAAAACCGCCTCCAGGTTATGCACCACCATGCCGATTTTGTAGCGATATTCCGGCTCATGCGTCAGCTCCCGCGTTTGAATCGCCGCCAGCAGCCCGCGGCTGGCGCTGATGAGCCGCTCGGCTTCGATATCAATGGGCAGGGCGCAGCGCCGAATATACTCGCTGTAATCGAAGAAGGGCGGACGCCGCGTTTCCCGACTGTTGTTGAGTATCTGCTTGCCTGCGCGCGGCACATAGGCGTTCTCCCGCAGGCTGCGCAGCCGCGCCTCCAGGTCGCCCGGTTCGCTGGCTTCCAGGTAGCGCCGCGTATGTTTGTAAGTCAAAAGCGTGTTGAGCGTATAATGCCCGTCAAACACGGGATAGACAAAAGAATCGATGGCGTTGCCGCCGATATTCGAGGATTTGAGGAAACCCTTCGAGCCCGTTACCAGCAGGTTCTGCGACAAAATCTCGTTGCATTTCAACAGCAGCCAGGACTTCAGCATGATGCCGTGGAATTGCAGGAAGGGGCTGTCGCTGAACGCCAGCGCGCGAAAGAAGGTGAAATTTATCAGCGCCGCCTGCAGCGCCAGGCTGTAGAGCTGGCGGAACACATTGCTGAAGCGCGCGGGATTTTCGCCGAAGATGCGCTTGGCGGCGAGGTGCTCAATCGCGGCGGGCAGGGAATCATCGACCATCTTCACGCCCATGTAAGCGCAATGGTATTTTGAGGGCAGCGCCATGCGCTGCAATATCTCCAGCCCGCGCCCCGGCTGCCCGATGAGGATGCCCGGCCCGTCAATGTCAAATTTCGTCAGCACCATGCTGCGCAGCACATGCGTCTCCAGCCGCTGCCAGTTTTTGGTGCTGCTGTGCGGCACGGCGAATACTGAAATCGAGCGCGGTCCCATCGCGGATGGGTCCACCTTGGCGATGACCGAATGATAATCGGCGTGATAAGAATTGTTGATCAGCCACTTCTGCCCTTGGATATGGTAGCGCTTGCCGCTGGCGTCTTCGGGCAGGGGGGTGGCGCGGCTGCGCACGCTCAGCAAATCGGTGCCTGTGTGCTCTTCCGTCCATGCCAGCGTGAAGATTTTGCCTTTGAGCTGCGCCGCCAGCTCATATTCTTCCGCCGCCACCAGCATCATATACGCCAAGCCGCTGGCGGCGCAGGCGGTCATATAACTGGGGTCATTGCGGAAGTGCCTTGTCGCCTCCAGCATCGAGCCCATCAAATTGAAAGTGGGATAGACATTGTCCAGCACATCCATCATGCCCGCGCGCAGGCGCTGATAATCCAGAATGTCGCCGAATTGGCTGTCTTTGATGGTGTGCATGGCGCTAGAATTTCCTCATTGGCAGGCGGGATATGGCGGCAATCGGCGGGCGCTGTCGCCGCTACACCGCCGCCGCCGCGCGCGGGCTGGCGAATGCTTCCGTCCCTTGATAGAGGCGCAGCAAAAAATCACGCGGCGCACCCTCGCAATGCAGCGGCCGCTGGCGCATCAGCGGCAGATATGCCGTGTCCAGCGCGCTCTCGCTGATGACCTGGTTGAACTGGTTGACAAAAGCATTGTGCTGCATGATGACGGCGTTCAAATATTCGGGCTCCTCAGTGGCTTTCCACAGCTCGCAAGCCGCCAAAAGCGCTTCCATCCAATGCAGCAAAGTGCCCATTTTATAGCGATGTTCCGGGTCCTGCATCAGCTCGCGGGATTTGAGTTCCTTATGCAGCGCTTGCATCGCGGCGACAATCGCGCCGCCATCCAGCGCCAGCGGCAGCCCCAGGTCGGCGATATAGCGGGCATAATCGAAGAAATCCGGGTTGCGCAGGCCGCGGGAATGGGCGCGGATGGGGTCGCCCGCGCGCGACGAGGCGATGCCCTGGCGCAGTATCGCCATGCGCCCCGCCACATCAGCGCGCCGCGCCGCCCCCAGGTAGCGCCGGGCATGTTTCGCCGTCATCAGCGTGTTGATGGTGTAATGCCCATCAAACACGGGCAGCACAAAAGAATCGATGGCGTTGCGCCCGATGACGGATTCGGCGAGGAAACCCTTCGAGCCGACCACCAGCAGGTTCTGCCCCATCAGCTCGTTGGCGCGCAGCAGCAGCCAGCTCTTCAACATCACGCCGTGAAATTGCAAAAAATTGCTGGCGCTGAATGCCAGCGCGCGATAATAAATGAAATTGAGCACCGCCGCCTGCAGCACCAAATTGTACAGCTGCCGCAGCACATTGCTGAAGTTGATGGGATTTTCGTTGAAGATGCGCTTCTTCGATAAATGCTCGATGCTGGCGGGGATGGCTTCGTTCAAGAGCTTGACGCCGACATAGGCGCACTGATATTTGCTGGGCATCGCCATGCGCTGCAAAATCTGCAGCCCGTGCCCCGCTCTGCCCAGCAATCTGCCCGGTCCATCAATGTCAAAGCTCGTCAGCACCATGCGCCGCAGCACATGCGTCTCCAGCCGCTGCCAATTGTTGCAGCTGCTCTGCGGCACCAGGAATATCGAAAGCGAGCGCGGTCCGCTGGATGCGGGCTCTGTCTTGGCGACAATCGTATGATAATCGGCGTGATAAGAATTGTTTATCAGCCATTTGCGCCCCTTCAGGTGATAGTCGACGCAGTCAGGCTCGTCAGTCAGCGGCGTCGCCACCGTGCTGGCGCTCAAGAGGTCGCTGCCGATGGCTTCTTCCGTCCAGCCCAGCGTGAAGAGGCTGTCTTTCAAGTTTTCGGCGATGTCATCTTCGCCCGCGGCGATGATGGTCATCCAGGCGAGCATGCTGGCGCCCGCGGCGATCATCGCGCTGGGGTCATCGCCATAGAGCGCGTTGCCAACCTGCAGCGATTGGTGCATGTTAAAATCCGGCAAGAGCGCATCATAGAGATGACGGATGGAATGCCGGAGCTGCTCGAAGTCTACTATCTCGCCAAACTGGGGGTCGTGTAAAAACATAGAGTCCTGTCTGAATGCCTGCCGCCGCCCGCGCCAGTATACGCGCCTTTGCGCCCGCGCTCAATAGAAGGCTTGGGGCGGACTTTCGGCAATAGTCCAGCGCCCCTGCCTGATACAACCCGGCGCGCTGCGGGAAGCTACGCCCCGCCCCCCGCCGCGCGCACCTGCTGCACAATATCGCGCAGTTGGCGGTCGAAGTTCGGGTCCGCCGCTTTGAACTCCTGCCCGCTGATGACCAGCGGCGCGCCGAAGACCACAATCTCCGCCCCCAGTTCCAAAGTCTGGATGGCTTGCGGCACCGTCAAACCGCCGACAGCCTGCACCGGAATATCAACCGCCGCCAGCACCGCCGGCAAATCATCCAGCGGGCTGAGCCCGGGGAGCATATTGCGCTCGTCAAAGCCGGTGTGCACGATGATATAATCGACGCCCATGTCCTGCGCCTGGCGCGCCCGCCCCGCTTTATCGGGGCAGAGCATGACATCGCACATCACCTTTTTGCCATAGCGCCGCGCCATCTTCACCTGTTTGATGATACTGGCGTCATGCGCCTGCCCCATCACAACCACCATGTCGCCGCCCGCTTGGAACATCATCTCCGCTTCCAAGCCGGCGCCGTCCATCGTCTTCAAGTCGACAACAATTGGCGTATGCGCGAACTCCCGCCGGAAAGCGCGCACCGCGTGCAGCCCCTCCGCCAGCAGCAGCGGCGTGCCCACTTCCAGCCAGTCGACGCCCGCCTGCACCGAGGCGCGGGCGAGGTCCAGCGCTTCTTCCAAGTCGATGACATCAATTGAGATTTGGATTGTGGCTTTGATTTCTACTTCTCCTTAACAGCCCGCCGGCATCAGCGGCACTGTACTCTTCTAAACTTAGGTCGGCAGCAGCACCGACTTCACATTTTCGCCCGCTTCCATGCGCTCGAAGGCTTCTTCCCAGCGCGCAATCGGGTAGACGCCGCCGATTATCGGCGTCAAATCAATCTGCCCGCTGGCGAGCAATGCCAGCACCCGCTCCCAGGTCGCGTGCAAATGGCTGAAGCTGCCCTGCAGCGTTACCGCCTTTTGCACCAGCGGGTCCAAGTTAAATCCCAGCGGCTCCGGTCCCCAGCCGATTTTGGTGATGACGCCATTGGGGCGCGCCAGCTCCAGCGCCGTCTTCAACGCGATGCTGACGCCGCTGCAATCGACAACCAAATCCGCGCCCATGCCATCGCCCAGGCTGCGCACAAGTTCCAGCGGATCGGCGTCGTCAATGTTGAGGCTGTGCGTGGCGCCGATGGCTTCGGCGATGCGCAGACGCCGCTGGTCGCGCCGCGTGCCGAGCATGACAATCTGCCCGGCGCCGCGCAGCTTCGCCACCAGCAGCGCCATCATGCCGATGGGGCCGGGACCTTGTATCACGACCGTGTCCCCCGGCTTCAGCGCGGGCGACTTCTCCACCAAAGCGTTATAGGCGACGCATATCGGCTCGGTGAGCGCCGCCTGCTCAAAGGCGACAGTGTCCGGGATTTTGTGCAGAATCGCTTGCCGCGCCGTGACAAATTGCGTGAAAGCGCCATCATAGAGCGCGCCATAGCCCAGCCGCCGCGGGCATTGATTGTATGCGCCCGCATGACAATAGGCGCAGACGCCGCAGACTTCCGCCGCCGTCTCGACAGCGACGCGGTCGCCCGCCGCGAAAGCGTCAACGCCCGCGCCCACCGCCGCCACCGTGCCGCAGAATTCATGCCCCAGCACCAGCGGCAGCTTAATCTCCCAACTTTGATGCTCGCGCCACATGTGCAAATCGCTGCCACAGACGCCAGCCGCGCCCACTTCCACCACCACCGCGCCCGGCGGCGGGTCTGGCGGCTGCGGGATATCGCGCAGCTCGACATTTTTGTCTTGGCGTCCATATTTAATCAGCGCTTGCATAGTCGCGTCCCTTTGTTATTTGATTGCGGCGTCCCGCCGCGGCGTTTACACACTGCCTTGCGCCGCCCGCCATTGCGCCATGGTTTTGCCGCCTTTGCTGCGATTGCAATGCGAGCAGAGCAGCTGCAAATTTTCAATATGGTCGATCCCGCCTTTGGCTCGCGGCAGGATGTGGTCGACTTCCATGATTTTGAAGGGAAAATGCGTATCGCAGCCGGCGCAGATGCCTTCCTGCTCGCCATGTTCATGCACATCGACATCGGAGAGCGTCCAAGCGTCTTTGAAGGCGGCACCCGCCGCCTTGGAGCCGATAGGCGCGGCATAGTTACGGTTGGAATTGAAGGGCGGGTCAAGATATATCAGGTCGACGCAGTCGCTGTTCATGCCGCGCAGAATGGGCAAATTGTCGCCGGTCCATACCGTGCCGTTGATAAAATTTCTTGCTGACACCTGCCGTCCTTTCGCCCAAAGAGAAGAAGTCTCTAGAAGTATTTATCCCGCATGCGATGCAAAAACTCAAGCGACTGGCGCATTTCCCCCATGCCGTTCATGCCATCTTCAATGCTGACCCAGCCGCGATAGCCCGCGTCGCGTAATATCTGGAAAATCGCGTCATAATCGTTAAGCCCCTCGCCGACGACGCCATGCCGCAAGCCTTCAAAATAGCCGATGCTGCCGTCACTGCCGCGCAGGTCCTCAAGCGCATAGCCAGGCAGCAGATAGCGGTCGCTGGCGTGCATGCTGACGACGCGGTCGGCGACCGCCCGCAGCAGCGCAAGCGGGTCATCGCCAGCGACAATGGCGTTGGACGGGTCGTACTGTACGCCGAAAAATTCGCGCTCGGATATTGCATTCAGCAGCTCCAGGAAGACCTCCATCTTCTGGGCAAATTCGGGATAGCGCCAGAAGCCGTCTTTATAGTGGTTCTCCAGCCCCAGCACAATGTTATGCTCGCGGGCGGCGGGCAGCGTCTGCTCAATGCACTCGACCACCCATGCCAAGCCCTGCTCGCGCGCCACATCGGGGTAGCGCTGCCCGCTCAAGACGCGGCAGACGGCACCCTCGCCGCCCAGCAGCCGGGTAACGCGGACCATGCGCGCCTGCCGCTCGACAGCCCGTTTGCGCTCGTCAGCATCAGGATGCGTGAAATTGGGCGAGCAGCAGAGCATCGGCATGGCGAAGCCGGCATCGGCGATAGCATCGCCAACGCCGCGGATATAGCCATCGTCAAGGCTGGTGAAGAAACCTTCGTACATCTCCAGCCCTTCAGCCGGCAGCGCCTTCGCCTGCTCGATCCAGTCAAAGACGGTCATGCCGCCTTCCGCGGCGATATCTTCCAGGTAACATTTGGGGAAGGCGGCGATTTTCATGGTGAGCGAAAATTCCATACGCTGTTTCGAGCGTAACAAAGATATGCTCCCCTTCCCTCTTGATGGGGGCAAGGGGCTGGGGGATGGGGGTGGCTAGCGGCGATTTTCATGGCGGGCGGAACTCAAGTGCCGCAGGCGCTGAATAAGACGATGCGCGTAACCGCGCTGCCATCGTCTTTTTCGACAGTGTTGATGAATCGTTCCGCCCATGCCAAGCCGCGGCTGCGCCCGGAATTTAATATCTCCAGCGTCAGCTCTTGATAAAATTTCCGGACGGTGTCTTCGTCATCGTCCGTTTCCAGTATCCAGCGCGTCTCGCCCAATGCCCGCGGGCGGAAGAGGTCGTACTCCAGCGCCACTGTCTCCGCGCCGGGATAAGGCTGCGCCCACCAGCCTTCGATATCGGCGGCGCACTGCAAATCAGCCAGCACAATCACCGCGCCAATCAGCAGAAACGATATGCCCACCAGCAGGAAGACAAGCCGTGGCAGGCTGGTTGGCTTGCGATTTGGTTCCCACACAGGATTGCCCTTTCCGCTTTGCTGTTTGAAGGTATGCCCGATGCTGCCAGCGCCCTACAGCATACACCAGCAGCGCGGAGCTGTACATACATGGCATCGCCGCCTGCCAATTTGTCTCCCCTATTCAATTTTGGTATTGCGGGGGGCGCGGCGGCGTGGTAAATTTAGCCATTGTACATACATTTATGTACATTTATTGGTATTTCTTTTGCGCGCTGTGGGCTTTTATGCAGGAAAAACTCGCCAAAATTCGGCTCGATCACAACAGCTATATCTCGCTGCATGTGCAGCTGCACAACCAATTGCGGCGTTTGATCGTCTCCAGCCGCTGGCGCGATGGCGAGCGCATCCCCACCGAATCCCAACTCGCCCGCCATTTGGATATCAGCCGCACGACTGTGCGCATCGCCTTGCAGCGCCTGGAAGTCGAAGGCTTGATACAGCGCGCCGCGGGCCGCGGCACCTTTGTTGATTGGCAGCCGCAAGACCACAGCCGCAGCCATTCCATCGGCTATATCACCCACAGTTTTCACAACGAAATCCATACCACCATGCTCAGCAGCGCCGAGACCGAATTGCGCTCGGCGGGCTATCAGGTGATTTTCAGCAACGCGCAGGAGTTGGCGGAAGAAGCGGCGATTTTGCAGCAGCTTTTGGACGAAAATGTCGCCGGGCTGATAGTCTGGGCGAGCACCGCGCCGACCGCGGCGACGCATGCCGCCTTGACCGAATATCAAGCGCGGCGCATACCCATCGTATGCGTCGACCGCACCATCGCTGGCGTTCGCGCCGACTATGTCGCCAGCGACAATTATGGCGGCAGCTACGCCCTCATCTCCCACCTTATTGAGCTGGGGCACGAGCGCATTGTGCAGCTGATGCCCAACATCGCCGGCTTGAAGCCGGTGGAAGAACGGCACCGCGGCTATGTGGACGCTTTGCGCGCGCGCGGCTTAAGCGCGCCCCCCCCGTGGAAAATTGACCATCCCGACCGCCCGGAATTCCACGAAACCGACATCTACAGCTTAGTGGGCGAAAAGAGCCAGCACATTGTCGACCAAATCGTCGACCTGATGAACGCTGTGCACCCCAAACCCAGCGCCATCGCCTGCATCAATGACATCCTCGCCATCATCACCATCAGCGCCTTGAAGGCAATCGGCTATCGCATCCCGCAGGATGTTTCGGTTGTAGGTTTTGACGATATCAGCCTGGCGTCGCATATCAGCGTGCCGATGAGCACCGTGTCGCAGAATGCCTACAAGATGGGACGCGCGGCTTCCAAGCTGTTGCTGAGCCGCTTGCAGGGCGATGACGCGCCGCCGCGCTGCTGCGCTGTGCCCACCCGTTTGCGCATCCGCGCCTCGGCGGCGGCGCCCGCCCCTGCCGAGAAGTTTGAAAAAGTCATGCAAATATAAAGGAGGCGCTATCGAATTGGCATACAGGCAGGTTTTGTGAGCGTAAAGGGTGGCGTCGACCCGCCCGTCCGCCCGCGCAGGGTGGCAAACCGCCGTGGAGTTGGCATTGCACTATCTTCTAATCAATAGTTGTAGGAGTACAACACATGAAAGCAAGAACCCTTCTGTTCGCTCTTCTCGTCGTCGTCTTCGCGGCATTCAGCTTCAGCGCTGCCGCCCAGGATGTAGCGCGAGAAGATACTGTCATCTTCGACATTGACGGTCCCGCTGGCGCTGTCGCCAACTACGACCAAATGAACTTCCTGCTGCCCAACAACCATCGCAACAAGGGCTTGCACCAAGCCGTTGCCGAGCCGCTCTTCATCTTGAATTACGAGACCGGCGAGATTATGCCCTGGCTGGCGGAGAGCATGGAAGCCAACGACTCGCTTGATGTCTGGACCCTCCACCTGCGCGAAGGCGCGGAATGGTCGGACGGCGAAGCCTTCAACGCCGATGATGTGGTCTGGACCATAAACCTGCTGCTGAACGACGAAACCGCGTCGCTCAGCTACGCCGGCAACGTTCAGACATGGATCGCCAGCGTCGAGGCTATGGACGATTTGACGGTGGTGTTCAACCTGACGCAGCCCAACCCGCGCTTCCAGTTGGACTTCTTCTCCGTGCGCATCTGGGGCGGCATCAACATGTTGCCCGAGCATGTCTTCGCGGACAAAGATCCCTTCACCTTCAAATTCTTCGATCCCGAGCAGGGCTGGCCCCTCGGCACTGGTCCGTATGTCATCACCTCCGCTAACGAGACCGCTTGGGTCTATGACCGCAATGACGATTGGTGGGGCGCCAAGACGGGCGTCTTCAAGCTGCCAGAACCGCAGCGCGCCATCTGGGTTGTGACCGGCAACGACCAAATCCGCACCACCATGGCGGTTGCCAACGAGCTCGACAGCATCATGGATGTTACCCTGGGCGCGTTTGAAGCCATGCAGGCGCAGAACGACAAGATCTTCGCCTGGGTCGAAGGCATGCCCTTCGTCTGGCTGGATCCCTGCCCGCGTCAACTGTCCTTCCAGACGCAAGTCGCGCCTTGGGACAACGCCGAAATGCGCTGGGCGATCAACCACGCCATCAGCCGCCAGCAAGTCATCGACATCGCCTACGAAGGCGTCACCATCCCCTCGCGTACGCTCTATGTCGAATATGGCGGCATGTTCCCCTACATCGACGCGATTGAAGACGCCGGCATGTCCTTCAACACCGAAGCTGACCTGGACGCCGCCGCCGCTTTGCTCGAAGCCAATGGCTACTCGCGTAATGACGACGGCCGCTGGGTTGATATGGACGGCGACGCCCTGAGCCTGGAAATCCAGGTGCATGAGGGCTTCGTTGAAAAACGCCGCATCACCACCAACCTGGTCGAGCAGCTGCAGAGCTTCGGCATCGAGGCTTCCGCCGCCGTCATCGCTGGCGCCACCTGGGGCGACAACAAACGCTTCGGCAACTACGAATCCACCACCGACTGGGACGCCTGCGGCTCCATCAACGAGCCCTGGGCTTCGCTGGACCGCTACACCGCCCGCTGGTGGGTGCCCGTTGGCGAACGTTCCTCCGGCAGCAACCATGTCCGCTGGGACGGACCCAACAACGAAGCCTACAGCGAAATCGTTGGCGCGCTTGGCTCCCTGCCTTTGGGCCACCCGGACGCCATCGATATGGTCGTGGAAGCCTATGGCTACCTCTACGAAGACCTGCCCTTCATCCCCTTGAACCAGGCGACCAAGCTCATCCCCTTCAACAGCACCTACTGGGAAGGCTGGCCGACTTCGGAGAACAACTGGAACCATCCGGCGACCTGGTGGCAGTCCACGCACCAGTTCTTCCAGGAAATCACCAAAGCTGGCATGGGTGATATGTAGATAAGCCCCCGGCTCTAGCCCCATCCCTATTCACTCTTCCTTCTTTATGGGGGAAGGGCTGGGGATGGGGGACATTCCCCTCCCTCATTGTTGGGGGAGGGGAATACACAAAAATGAACTTGTTTTTGCGCTATTGCTCCGTCTGAGACAAAGAGAAAGGCAGCGCGCATGGGAGGCATCTCACTCAATTATTTGCTTCGGCGGTTGTTGGTTTTTTTCCTGACATTGTGGGTGGCGGCGACATTGATCTTCATCATCCCGCGCCTGGCGCCGGGCGATCCCATCGCCGCCATGGTGGCGCGGCTTTCCTACCAAGCTGGCTTCGTGGAAAACGCCGACCTCATCATTGAAGGCTGGAAAGAGCGCTTCGGCCTCAACGATCCCGTTTATGTGCAGTACCTGCGCTTCATGACCGGCTTGCTGGGCGGTGACCTCGGCTATTCGATGGCGCGCTTCCCCTCAACCGTGACTGAGCTAGTGGGGCGAGCTTTGCCCTGGACGATTGGGCTGGTGGGCGTCGCCACCTTCATCTTCTTCATCGTCGGCAACCTCTGCGGCGCGCTGCTGGCATGGGCGCGCACGCCGCGGCTGGTCAAAGTGTTGATACCCATGTCGATGATATTCACTTCAATCCCGCCCTTATTAGCCGGCTTGCTGCTCAGTTATACCTTCGCTTTCCTGCTCGGCTGGTTCCCGCAGACCTATTCTTACGGCTTCGGGCTGACGCCGGGCTTGACGCTGGAGTTCATCGCCAGCGTGCTGCATCACGGCATCCTGCCGGCGATGGCGATTGTCATCGTTACTTTCGGCTATTGGGCGCTGGGCATGCGCGGCATGATGGTGACGATTGAAGGCGAAGATTATATGATCCTCGCGCAAGCCAAGGGGCTCAAGCCTTTCTATGTGCTCTATCGCTACATGATACGCAACGCCATCCTGCCGCAGATGACGGCGCTGGCGGTATCTATCGGCACCCTGGTCAATGGCGTCGTGCTGGTCGAAGTCATCTTCAATTACAACGGCATGGGCACGCTCATCGTCACCGCCCTGCGCGAGCAGGACTTCGGCTTGATACAAGGCACCTCCTTCATTCTCATCACAACCAGCGCGCTGGCGGTTTTGATCATCGACCTGAGCTATCCGCTGATTGACCCGCGCATCAGCCTGGAAGGGAGATAGCGCATGTACAAACGCAAAAGCCACTCCCCCCTCCAAGCCCCCCCGCTGGGGGGAACACCGCTTATCAGCCTGGAAGGGAGATAATTATGGCGCAAGACACTCAAGTCCAAGACGCTCCCGTCGTCGCTGGCGGCACAAAAAAGGCGGGCATGCTCAACCGCTTTGATAATCCCTGGCTGAATTGGAAGTTCCTGGGCGGTGCCGGCATCCTCGGCTTGCTCTTTTTCATTATCTTTCTCGGCTATCAATTCTGGGATACCGACCTGGCGCTTTCGGCGCGGGCGCCCTTGAACCTGCCGCCGCTCGGCTTTGAGAATTGGCGCGGGCAGACCGGCATTCCCGAGCATCCGCTGGGCACAGAAAACAGCGGGCGCGATATGCTGGCGCTGTGGATTGTCGGCACGCCGCGCACGGTCTTTGTCGGCGTCATCGCGGCGACAGTGGGCATGCTCGCCGGCATTGTGCTGGGTTTTATGGCGGGCTTCCTCGGCGGCATCTTTGATGATGTGATCCGATTAGCCGTCGATATCGCCATCACCATCCCCTCGCTGCTGGTGCTTATCGTTATTCAGGCGGTGCTGGGGCGGGTGGACCTGCTGACGATGGCGCTGCTGATTTCACTTTTCTCCTGGGCGACGCCCACCCGCTACATCCGCGCCCAGGTGCTGTCCATGCGCGAAAGCGGCTATGTGCAGATGGCGCGGCTTTCGGGCGTGCCCGTGCGCGACATCATGTTCAAAGAGATTATGCCCAACCTGCTGCCCTATCTCAGCGCGAGTTATATCGGCAATATGCAAGGCGCGATTATCTCCGCCGTCGGCTTGGAGGTGCTGGGCTTCGGTCCGCAGCGCATCCCCTCGCTGGGCGTGGCGATATTCTTCTCGATCGAAGCCGGCGCCCTCTTCCGCAATATGTGGTGGTGGTGGGGCATCCCCACGGTTACGCTGTCGATAGTCTTCATCGCCCTGCTGCTGATCAACCTGGGCTTGGACGAAATCGCCAACCCGCGCCTGCGTAAAGCGTCATAGCTCCAGGGAGCGAAACCATGACCAAAAAGAATGAGAGCAGCAGCGACCGCGTCGTACTCAAAGTCGATAACCTGCGCATCCATTACGCCACGCCCCAGGGCGATGTCATCGCCGTCAGCGACATCAGCTTCAAATTGTACGAAGGCGAGACCCTGGGCTTGGTCGGCGAATCCGGCTGCGGCAAATCCACCACCGCCTATGGCATCTTGCAGCTGGTGCAGCCGCCCGGCTATATCGTGCATGGCAGCATCGAAGTTGCTGGCACCGAAGTGCTGGACTTGGAAGAAGAAGAATTGCGCAAGTTCCGCTGGACGGGGCTTTCGCTCATCCCGCAGGGGGCGATGAACTCGCTCAACCCGACTATGCGCGTCAAAGACCAAATCATCGATGTGATTGAAGCGCACGAAGGCAAACAGAGCGACAAAGAAGCCCTGCGCGAGCGCATCTTCGGCTTGTTCCAAAATGTCGGCTTGCCCAACCGCATCTACAACATGTACCCGCACGAGCTCAGCGGCGGCATGAAGCAGCGCGTCTGCATCGCGATGGGCGTGGCGCTGCACCCCACAGTGGTCATCGCCGATGAAGCCACCAGCGCGCTGGATGTTGTTGTGCAGCGCATCGTGGCGCAGACGCTCGTCAAAGTGAAAGACGAGATTGGCGTCTCGCTCATCGTCATCGGGCACGATATGGGCTTGCTGGCGCAAATTGTCGACCGCATCGCCGTGATGTACGCCGGCAAAATGGTGGAAATCGCGCCGGTGGCGAATGTCTACGCCAAGCCGCTGCACCCCTATACCCAGCTGCTGATAGAGTCCATCCCCTCCATCAAAGAGCGCAAGCCGCTAAAAATTACCGAAGGCATCACGCATGACCCGCGCAACCCGCCCTCCGGCTGCATTTTCCGCTTGCGCTGCCCCTTCGCCTGGGAACATTGCGCCGAGGTGGAGCCCCTGCCGATAGATGTAGAAGCTAAACACGAGGTCGCTTGTCATCTCTTTGACGAGCGATTTGAGGATAGGAGAGCCAATGCCTACGCCACTCTTGCAAATTCGTGACGCGAGCAAAATATATTACAGCGGCGGCTTCCTCGGCGAGAAAAAATCCGTTGTCGCGCTTGATGGCTTCAACCTGACGATTGAAAAAGCGCCCGCCACCATCACCACCATCGCCGGCGAAAGCGGCAGCGGCAAAACCACGCTGGCGAACCTGGTGCTCGGCTTCATCAAATTGACATCGGGCAAAATTATCTTCGATGGCGAAGATATCACCGATATGACCGCCGAGCAGCTGAAAGTCTATCGCCGCAATGTGCAAGCCGTCTTTCAAGACCCCTTCGGCGTCTACAACCCCTTCTACCGCATCGACCATGTCTTTGACCTGGTGAACAATCACTTCAGCCTGTCGGATAATCGAAGCGAATACCGCGATATGGTGGAAGCCGGCTTGAATGTTGTCGGCTTGTATGGCGAAGATGTGCTGCGCAAATACCCGCACCAGCTCAGCGGCGGGCAGCGCCAGCGCATCATGATGGCGCGCGCTTATATGATTAAGCCGCGCCTGATTGTCGCTGACGAGCCGGTATCCATGGTGGATGCCTCGCTGCGCGCCTCCATTTTGGACGCCATGCTGCGCCTGCGGGATGATCACGGCATTTCTTTCCTCTATATCACGCATGATTTGAGCACCGCCTATCAAATCGGCGACCAGATTTATATGCTCTATCAAGGCACCACCGCCGAGCGCGGCACCGCCCTCGATGTCATTGACGCGCCGCAGCACCCCTATGTGCAGCTGCTGATTGATTCGGTGCCGGTGCCCGACCCCACCGACAAATGGGATGTTGATATCTCCCTGCCCAGCGAAGAAGAAATGCGCACCGCCGCCTCCCAGGGCTGCCGCTATTATCCGCGCTGCCCCCACCGCATGGACCGCTGCCTGGAAGAGCAGCCGCCGCTGTACAAGATGGGCAAACCGAAACACGAAGCGGCTTGTTATTTGTACGAAGAAAATGAAATCGCGCCGATAGAACCGCCGCTGCTGGAAAACCGCGTCATCAGCACTGCCGCTTTTGATAGCGGGCGCCGCCGTCAGCGCGAGCGCATCGCCGTTGCCGTGCTTGTTGTCATCGCGCTTGCGCTGGGCTTCTTCGTCGGCGCCAGCCGCCAGCCAGAAACAGTCGTGGAGACGGTGCAGGAAACGGTGGTCATAACCGCGACCGCGCTGCCAGAAGCGGCTGCGCCGACAGAAGCGCCGCCAACAGCAACCTCGCCGCCCGCCGCCGCGCCAGAATCGCAAGCGATTGTGCCCGCATTTGTCGTCGAGCCTGAAGGCGCGAGCGACAAAGGCAGCATCGCCTGGGGCGCGGACGCCGTCGGCGAGATTGAAGACGCCGACGACCGGCACCTCTATACCTTCGCTGGATATGAAGGCGCAACGGTGCAGCTTAAACTCATCACTGGCGGCCGCGGCTTGAGCGGCACCGGCTTCTATGCCCCGCTTGCCACCATCTTTGGTCCTGATGCACAAGTCGTCCTAGCCTTCGACCGCGCCCGCCGCAGCCATAGCGGCGAGCTGACCTTCCCCGCCGATGGCGACTACCAAATTGTCATCGGCGCGGATGACCGCGGACGCGGCGTCGAAGTCTATACCATCACCATCGAAGGCGATGAACCCGCAGCGCCAGCCGCCACCCCCATGCCCACGCTGCCGCCGCCCGCCTTTGCCGTCGAGCCCGCGGGCGCGGTCGACAAAGGCACCATCGTCCTGGGCGAAGACACCGTCAACGAGATTGAAGATGCCAGCGATCGCCACCTGTACGGTCTTGAAGGCATCGCCGGGACCACGGTGGACATTAAACTCATCACCGGCGGCCGCGGCTTGAGCGGCACCGGCTTCTATGCCCCGCTCGCCACCATCTACGACCCCAACGGCGAAATTGTCTTCTACTTTGACCGCGCCCGCCGCAGCAACAGCGGCAGCCTCACCTTCGCCGAAACTGGCAGCTATCAGCTTGTCATCGGCGCGGACGACCGCGGGCGCGGCGTCGAAGTCTATACCATCACCTTCGAGCCAGCCGATGCCTAAACATGGCATTCCGCGATGCGCCTGCTTGTTGTGTTGAACCATCAGCCCTCTGCGAGCCAATCGCAGAGGGCTGTCTTTTGCGCAGGGCAGCGCCAAATATCAAAGCTCCGCCTTGCGCTCCGTGGCGAAATATGGAAAATCTAGCGCTACCTAAATCAGCAGGAAAGGAAAACGACCATGCTATCTCAAGAACAAATCGACTTCTTTCACGAAAATGGCTATCTGCGCATCCCCGCAGTGTATACGGACGCGGAGACGGAGGCGCTTTCGCAAAGCCTCGACCGCCTGATAGAGGACTGGGCGATTACCAGCCCCGGCTGGTCGGGTCCTTGGCGCGATGTCTATTTTGACGAAGAGCTGGAGAAGCAGGTCAAGCTGACCGCCATGCACGACTTGCACCTCTATTCTGACGCCTGGATGCGCGCGGTAACCAATGCCAAGCTGGGCGCGGCGCTCTCGCAGCTCTTGGGCTCCAGCGTGGAAGCGCATCACACGACCATGCACATCAAGCCGCCGCAGACGGGGCATCCCTTCCCGATGCACCAGGATTATCCCTTCTATGAACACGCGGACGGGCGTTATGTCGATGTGCTGGTGCACCTGGACGATACCTTCCACGAAAATGGCGAAATCCGCTTCCTGGCGGGCTCGCACAAGCGCGGCAAAATACCGCATGTGCTGCACAACAGCGATGGCAGCCCCTGCTCGCCCCACCTCGACCCGCATGAATATAAGCTGGAAGATACCGTGCCCGTGCCCGCCAAACGCGGGGATGTGGTTGTCTTCCACCTCTATTGCATTCACGGCTCTTACATCAACCAGACGGATGAGCCGCGGCGCATGGTGCGCATGGGCTTCCGCGACCCGCACAACGACCAGTGGGCGGGGCAGAGCAACGGGCGCCCCGGCTTGATTGTGCATGGCTATCGCCAACGGCGCGGCGAAGAACCGCTGCTGAAACAGACATAAGCGGGCGCTTCCCCAGGTAACATCCCCTTATTCGTTCTCCGCGACCAAGCAATGGAGGCAGCATGAAAACCCTCGCATTCCTCGGCAGCGCGCATATCCACACGCCCAATTTTGTCAAGGGCGTCCGCGAGCGCGCCGCCGATTTTCGCATCAAAGCGCTGTGGGATGACCAGCCAGCCCGCGCCCGCATCGCCGCGGAACATGCCGGCTGCCCGCCTGTTGCAGATTATCGTGATATCCTGCGTGATGATGACATCGACGCCGTCATCATCTGCTCGGAGACGCATCTGCACCGCGAATTGGTGGAAGCCACTGCCGCTGCCGGCAAGCATCTCTTTGTCGAAAAGCCGCTCGCCAGCGCTGCCGAAGACGCCTATGCCATGCAGCGCGCGATTGACGCGGCGGGCGTGCTCTTCCATATCGGGCATTTTATGCGCGGCTATCCCTTCAATCGCGCGCTCAAAAGCTGGATTGACGCTGGCCTACTCGGCAAGATAACCCGCGTGCGGCATTGCAATGTGCATCACGGCGCTATCGGCGGCTGGTTTGACCCCGGGCAGGGCTGGTACGCCGATGGCTGGCGCTGGATGACCGATGTCGAGCGCGCCGGCGGTGGCGGCTTCGGCGATTTGGGCGCGCATTCCCTCGATATTCTGATGTGGCTGCTGGGCGATGTCGAGGCGGTAACCGCCCAGGTGGATCGCCTGCTGGGCAAATACCCCTGCGATGAATATGGCGAGGGCATGCTGCGCTTCAAAAATGGCGCGATTGGCAGCTTGGCGGCTGGCTGGGTTGATGTCCTGCGCCCGCTGCCTGTGCTCGTCAGCGGCAGCGAAGGCGTCGCCTATGTGCACGAAGACAAATTGTATCTCAAGTCTCAGAATCTCCCCGGCGCGGATGGCGGCGAATGGACAGATTTGCCCGCCCCCGGCGCGCATGCCTTTGTCCTCTTCCTCGAAGCGCTGCTGGGGAAAGATGTACCCCTGATTTCGGCGAAAGAAGCGGCTGACCGCAGCGCCGTGATGGCGGCATTCTATCAGGCTGCGGCGAGCAATAGCTGGGTGCAACCCAAATATCCTTAAGGAGGAGCGAAACACATGACTAGCTTAAAAGTGGGCGTCATCGGCGTTGGCGGCATCGCGCGGACGCATATGCCCGGCTGGGAGGCATCCCCCCATGCCGAAGTTATCGCCGGCGCTGATATTGTGCCGGCATCGCTGCAGCGTTGGGGCGAGGCTTGGAACATCAGCCGCCTGGAAAGCGACAGCGCCGCCCTCATCAATGACCCGGATATCGATATCATCGATGTCTGCACGCCGAATATGTACCATGCCGAGCTGACAATCGCGGCGCTGGAAGCGGGCAAACATGTCATCTGCGAGAAGCCGCTGGCGCCCACCCCCGCCGATGTGCAGCGTATGATTGAAGCCCGCGACAAGAGCGGCAAAATGCTGATGACCGCCCAGCACTTCCGCTTCGCCGCCAACTCCAAAGCGCTGAAGGCGGAAATCGAACGCGGCGCGCTGGGCGAAATCTATCACGCCCGCAGTTGGATGCTGCGCCGCGCCGGCATCCCCACCAGCCTCGCCTTCCTCTCCACCAAACACGCTGGCGGCGGCGCTTGCATCGATATCGGCGTGCACATTCTCGATTTGACGCTGTGGATGATGGGCAATCCCGAGCCGGTTTCGGTAACTGGCGTCGCCCGCCGCGAGCTCGCCAGCAATCCCAAAGCCTTTGGGCGCTGGCCCCGCCACGGCGCTATCCCCGAAGGCATGGATGTCGAAGAAATGGCGATGGCATTTGTGCGCTTTGAAACCGGGGCGACCCTCGTTGTCGAAATTTCCTGGCTGCTGCATCACGACATTGACGGCGAAGATATGCAGATGTGGCTCTATGGCAGGGACGGCGGCTCGCATTGGCCCAAATGCGAAATCTACGATACTGATTACGATGCCATGCAGCTCTACAACCGCAGGCTCAAGCTGATGCCGCGGGTGGCGGAGCCACATGCGCAAGAGTGCATCGAGTTCGCCCAGGCGATCGCCGATGGCGCGCCTTCGCCCGTGCCCGCCGAGCAGTCGCTGCAGGTGATGAAAATCCTCAACGCCATCTACGAAAGCCAAAACACCGGGCGCGAGGTGCTGCTTTAAGCCCCCGCCACCATCCCCTAACCCCTTCCCGAGAGCTGACGGGGAGACATGTTTGAAATCGCGCATTTCTGTACATCTGCCTCGCCCCCTAGCCCCTCTCCGATGATTCGGAGAGGGGAATCGCAAAAGAAGCAGTTAGGATTAGCTGTTCAGTAGCAACCATATCGCCAACAAACACACAGATTCAGCGACGAGTCACCCTTCTCCGTTGATACGGGGAAGGGCTGGGGATGGGGAAAATGAGTTTTCAACAGCCAACGCGGGCTCGCCGTAAAGAAAAGGAAAAAACCAAAATGAAACTCATCTACCTCGTATCCGGACCCATGGGGCGCAGCCCCGAAGGCAAAGCCGAGCTGGCGCGCCGCCGCGAATACCTGCAGCGCCACGCCGCCCCCGGCGTACATGTGGACATCACCGATATCCCCGCCGGTCCCGGCTCCATCGAAAGCATGTACGAAGAATATCTGTCCATCCCCGAGACGGTGCAGCGCGCGCACGAGCTGCAAGCCGAAGGCTGGGACGGCATCCTGCTCGGCTGTTATGGCGACCCGGGCTTGGGCGCGCTGCGGGAAATTGTTGATATCCCCGTTGTTGGCGCCGGGCAGGCGACCGCGCTGATGGCATCCGCTGTCGGACGCCGCTATTCCGTCATCACCGTCACCGACAGCGTCATCGGTCCCATGGAAGAGCAGATGCGCACTACTGGCGGCGGCGAGAAGCTCGCCAGCGTGCGCGCTGTCAATATCCCGGTGCTGGATTTGCATAAAGACCGCGAAGCCGCCATCGAAGTTACGATTGAAGAAGGCAGAAAAGCCATCGAAGAAGACCGCGCCGATACCCTCATCGTCGGCTGCATGAGCATGGGCTTCCTCGAGATTCCCGAAGCCTGCCAAGCCGAGCTGGGCGTGCCTTTCCTCAACCCGGCGCGGGTACAACTGAAGTTCCTGGAAGCGATGCTGGGCTCGGGCATCAGCCATTCCAAGCGCGCGTATATGACGCCGCCGAAAATCGCATCCGGGCTGGCTGCCAGCCCGGCGGATTTGCTGCACCGCAAGAACTGACGCGGAAAGAGAGTTAACTTGACGGCGCTTGTCATTGTCGAAGTTTCGCTGCTGCTTGTGATATTCGCCGTCTACTTCGCGGCCGGCATTGCCGCCCGCCGCGCGGCCTTCCCGGCGCTCAGCCTCACATCACGGCGGCTCGCCAGCGTCTTTCTGCTGCTGCCGCCGCTGCTGATTCTGCTCTATGCGCTGACATCATCAGCGACCGGCCTGCAGCGCTGGCTGTGGCATTTGGACAAGGAATGGAACCTGCCTTCCGCCTTGTCCTCAACGCAATTTGCCCTGGCGGGCTGCGTGGCGCTGTCGGTAGCGCTGCGGCGGCGGGGCTGGCTGCGCCTGTATTTCCTGGGCATGGCGGCGGTTTTGTTCTTTTTCGCTTACGATGAATTCTTCAATTTTCACGACTTTGTGCTGGATTGGCAGCTTAAATATATGCTGATTGCCGCGGGCATCGGCGCGTCGACAGCGCTGGCGGCTTGGCGCACGCAGGGGCGCGCCCGCCGCTGGCATGCGCTGCTTTTGGGCGGTTTTATCGTGGGCGCGCTCGGCAGCATCTATGTGGATGATTCCTACGCGCATGATTGCGGCGGCTACGGCTTCGTCTATCTCTTGGATGGCTGCCTGGATGTCATCCCGCTGGAAGAGGCGCTGGAATTCCTGGGCATTTGGCTGGTATTGCTGGCGCTGCTGGGGCAGTTGTCGCTGGTTGGGGCGCCGCGCCGCCTGGAAAAAGCGCTGCTTGCCGCGCCCGCCCTGTGGATAGTTTTTCTGCTGCTCGGCAATGCGGTGCCGCCGGTGGCGCGCCATTTCTATGGCAGCAGCGCTTCCGTACAGTATAAAAGCGGCGCGGAATTGCACGGCTATCACAGCGCCCGCGACGGGACTGCCCTCAGCGTGAGCCTTTTCCTGTCGCCGCGCGGCTGGCATTTTGAGCGGCTCGGCTATTCGCTGTCGCTGCTGCCAATCGACAGCCAGGAAGTGCTCGCCTCGCTGGATATTGACACGACCGAAGCGCTTGATTTCATTCCCGCGCCCGGCTTCCGCCCCGTCTATCGGCAATGGAGCCCGCTGCAAATCCCGCCGGGAACGCCCGGCAATCAAGGGCTGCGGCTGGCGCTCAGCCTTTGGCGGGAGCAGGATGGCAAGTTCATCCGCGAGCGCATCCGCGCCAGCGATTTGCCGCTGTTGAGCGAAACGCAGCTGATTCTGCAGGAGTTTGTGCTGGAAGACGATGCGCCCGCCCCGCCGCTGACAGCGCCGCCGCAAGCGGTCTATGACAATGGCTTGACGCTGGAGGCGGTGGCGCTGCCCGCCTTAGCCCGCGCTGGCGAGAGCCTGCCGCTGCGCTTCGCCTGGCGGGCGGCTGATGACGCCGCCGAGGACCTGATACAATTCCTGCATTTTGGGCATATCGAAAGCGGCGACTGGTGGGTCTACGATCAGCAGCCTTTGGGCGACCGCCTGCCCACCCGCCTGTGGTATGAGGGGCTTGCCGCCGCCGAGATCTGGCAAGTGCCGCTGCCACAAGACTTGGCGGCGGGCGAATACGCCGTTTTCACGGGTTTGTACCGCCTGCGGGATAAAGAGCGCCTGCCTGTCCGCGCCGCGGATGGCAGCGCTTTCACCGATTTCCGCGCGCCCTTGGGGACTTTGCAGCTGCTCAGCGGTGCTTGATGTGACGGCGTTTCGGCAGGGCTCGCCAGCATACATCCCAAGCCGTAGGGGCGTCTCGCCGAGACGCCCGTGATTTCGATGCCTCCGCTTGAGCGTTTCAGCGAAACGCCCCTGCATCGAGCCCTTTTCTGCGGATTTATAGAAAAAACTTTGTGTCTTTGTGGTGAATACTTATTTGATGCAATTGTTTGATGCAATTGCCCTGGGCGTCTCGCCAAAACCCCCTACAGATCGCGCCTTAGTGGTAGAATACGCGCTTAAGCATGACACGAGGAGGGAACTATGACCTACATATTAGCCGGCGCTACCTTGATTGACGGCAACGGCGGCGAGCCCCTCGCCGATGCCGCCGTCGTGATTCGCGGCGAGCGCATCGCCTGGGCGGGCGCCGCCAGCCAACTGCCAGCCGAATTCCAGGACGCCAAGCGCTATGACATCAGCGGCAAATGGCTGCTGCCCGGCTTGATTGACGCGCACATCCACATCTGCTACAACGGCGCTGACAGCGTCTTCACCCTGCTGGAGAAATCCCGCGATGCCCTGGTGCTGGAAGCGGTGGACATCTGCAAGCGCACCCTGCGCCAAGGCGTCACCACCATCCGCGATGTCGGCGGCGAGCGTTATATCGAAATGTCTTTGCGCGATGCCATCCGCCGCGGCTTCATCGAAGGACCGCGCATGAAACTCTCGGGCAGGGTAATTTCCATGACCGGCGGGCATGCGCATTTCATCGCCCGCGAGGCGGATGGACCCGATGAAATGCGCAAGGCGGCGCGTGAGCAAATCAAAGCGGGCGCTGATTTGGTCAAGCTGATGGCGACTGGCGGCAGCGCCACCCCGGGGCAGGATATTCACGCCAGCCAACTGACTGTCGCAGAAATCAGCGCCGTAACCGAAGTCGCCCACATGATGGGGCGCACCGTAGCGGCGCATTGCCATGGCACCGGCGGCATCCGCAATTGCATGCTGGGCGGCGTCGACAGCATCGAGCATGGCACTTATCTCAACGAAGAAACCGCCGATATGATGGTGGAACGCGGCGCGTCCCTGGTGCTGACTGTCGGCGTTGGCAATCCTGACTTGCAGAGTTATGCCCTGTCGCCGGTGCAGCAAGCCGATGCCGAGCGCCGCAAGCCGATGATCGAGCAGGGCGTCAAGCAAATCCGCAAGACGATTGCCCTTGCTCGTTCCAAAGGCGTCTTCCTCGGCTGTGGCACCGATGCCGGCGGCAACCCGCTGGCGCCGCACAACTTCGCGATGGCGCGCGAGCTGGAGCTGCTGGTCGAAAACGACTTGACGGCGCTGGAAGCCATCAGCATCGGCACGCGCAACAACGCCAAAATCCTGCGCTGGGATGAGGAAATCGGCACTGTCGACGCCGGCAAATATGCCGATTTGCTGCTGCTGAACAGCAGCCCGCTGGCGGATATCCGAAACCTGCGCGATATCGCCGCCGTCTTCAAAGGCGGACGGAAAGTCTAGGCGCGCCTATGCCCACAATCGCGATGGTCGGCGATATCTTCCTGCAGCAGCCGCTGCCGCGCAGCCCCGAATTTGAGGCGTTGGCAGCCGTCCTGCGCGGCGCGGATATCGCCTTCGGCAATTTGGAAACGCCAGTATCGGCGCGGGGCGCGCCCGTCGAAAAATGGATCAACATGCGCATGCCGCCGCCGCTGCTCGCCGAAGCGCAGGCGCTGGGATTTGACCTGCTGACGCTGGCGAACAATCACATGATGGATTATGGCGAGCGGGCATTTTTTGATACTTTAGAGCATCTGGACGCGGCGGGGCTGCGCCATGTCGGCGCGGGGGCGGATTTAGACGCCGCCTGGCAGGCGCAATGCTATACGCTCGATGGCGTGACGGTCGCCTTCCTGGGCGCGGCCTCAACATTGGGTCCGGGTTTGGCGGCAACGGCAGAGCGCCCCGGCGTCGCGCCGATACATATCGCCGAAGCCTATGCCAGCGACCCCGCCGCCAGCCTCGAACAGCCGGGCAGCGCGCCTTATGTGTTCACACGGGCTTGGCAAGAAGACCTCGAGCGCGCCGCCACCGCCGTGAAAAGCGCCAAACAAGCGGCGGACTGTGTGCTGCTGGCGCTGCATTGGGGCGTGCCGCCCTTCTGGCGCTCGCGCTTTCAAGATGGCTTGGCGGAATATCAAGTCGAAGTCGGGCAGGCGCTGATAGATGCGGGCGCTGATGCCATCATCGGGCATCACCCGCATTCTTTGCAAGAAATCGAGCTCTACCGCGGCAAGCCGATATTCTACAGTCTGGGCAATTTTGTCTTTCATCAGAACCGCGGTCCCGTACGGGATACGCCCGTCAGCCGCAACGCCCCCTACGCTGTCAGTGTCAAGCGGCGCAACCGTACATGGTCGGAGACGGTGATTGTAGTATTACATATCAGCGAAGATGGCGCTCTGCGTTATAGTCTGCAGCCGGCGCTGCTGGATGCCGCTGGCAACCCGCGGCTGCTGGATGGCGGGGAGGCGCGGGCGCTCATCGCCCGCTTGGACGCGCTTTCGCCACGGGCGGCGCTTACTTTCCGCGATGGCAGGGGATATTTGCATAATGCCGAGTACATCGGTTAAAATCCCAATCTCTTAGGAGTGAAGCGCATCAGTAGCCGGATAGAAAAAAGCGGGATTGCGGGAGGTGAAGCAAAAGAGACAAGCGCAGCAGAGAAGTACATGGTATATCTCAATGCAGGCAAAGGATTTAGGAGAAACGAGATGAGCAGAAGAGTGATGAGTTTAGCGATACTGGCGGCGCTGCTGCTGTCATTGACGGTGGCGCTGCCGGCGGCATCGCAGACGATGGGTGAGATGGTGCCGCCGATTATCGTGCATTCGGTGACGCAAGCCGAGCGCCCGATCGAATATGAAACCACCCGCCTGGTTGTTGAGAACATGCGCGAGCTGGGCTTAGAGGTCGAGCACCGCGCCATCCCCTGGGCGCAGATGATTGACGAGATCTGGTTCAGCCGCACGGTCGATAGCGCTGTCGCCGACCGTCCCTTCCAGATGACCCACTGGCGTATGGTTGGCAGACCCGAGCGCTCCGACCCGGACGAGTTCACCTACAACCTCTTCCATTCCAGCGTGCGCGATGGCGGTTACAACTTCATCGGCTACAACAACCCCGAATATGATGCCCTGGCAGAAGCGCAGCGCGTCGAAGTGGCGGATAAAGAAGCGCGGCTGGATATCATCTGCGAGGCGCAGCAAGTCATCCGCAACGATATGGTGAATGCCTACTTCATTCACCCGCTGACGCCGCAAGTGGTCAATACCGCTGCCTTCAATCCGGATAGCATCGTCACGCAAGCCGGCATCGGCGTGCACAATTTCTGGACCTGGATTGGCATCGAGCCCACCACTGACGACAAGACGCTGATCACCTCGACCACATCTTTCCTCAACAACTTCAACCCGCTGGAAATCGCCGGTGACGCGCCCAGCCGCGTAACCGAGATGACCTGGGACCGGCTGATGCGCATCAATCCGATTGGCGTCGCCGAGCCTTGGGCGGCGGAAAGCGTCGAATGGGAAGACCCGCTGAATGTGGTCGTAACCCTGCGCGCCGGTATGAAATGGCATGACGGCGAGGATGTGCAGTCCGATGACGCCGCCTACTCCTTTGAAGCGGCGCTGGCTGGCACCACCCAGACCGACGAAGACGGCAACGAGTCCTTCCGCGCCGAAGCGCCGGACTATTACCCCTTCGCCCGCAATGTCGATAATATCGAGATCATCGACGACCTGTCGCTGCGTTTCACGCTGAAGACGCCCTCAGCCGCCTTCGAGACAAGCTCGCTTGCCAAGCTGAACTTGCTGCCCAAGCACATCTGGGAACCGATCATCAAGGACCTGCTGGAGCAGGACGACGCCGATGTCAATTCGATTCAGGAAGAGATTCCGGTCGGCTCCGGTCCCTTCAAGTATGTCGCCTATGATGTCAACGAGTTCGTCTTGCTCGAGGCTTTCGATGATCACTGGGCGCGGCCGAAGATCGATACCTGGTTGATGAATGTCTTGCCCAACCAGGAAGCGACCCTGGGGCAGATTCAATCCGGCGAAATGAACTTCCTCTGGGAATGGCCCGGCGACCCCGGCGTACTGCAAGACATCGTCAATGAGAACGAGCATCTCGATATCTTCTCCGCTATCAGCATCGGCTTCAACTACTTCGCCTTTAATGTGCGTTATGCGCCCTTTGACGATGTGACCTTCCGTCAGGCGGTCGCGCATACCATCCCGCAGGAGTTCATCATCGACAACATCTTCAATGGCTTGGCGGCGCCGGCGGACAGCTTCGTCTCGGCCGCGCTGGAATACTGGCGTCAATGCGACGACCTGCCGACCTACGATTTCAGCATTGAAGGCGCGCGCGCCCTGCTGGAAGGCGCTGGCTACAGCTGGGATGACGAGGGACGTCTGCACTATCCCTAGGGCTTTGATTCCCCCACCCCAAACCCCTCCCCCATAAAGAGGGAGGGGCTTTGACCAGCGTTCCCGCTAATGGAACCACCCCTTCCCTCATTTTGGGGAAGGGGCCGGGGGATGGGGGCGAAAGGAAAAGCATGAACCGCGGCGTCGCCTATTACATCCTGGGGCGTTTTTTGCAGAGCCTGATGGTGCTGTGGATTATCGTCACCATCCTGTTCCTGCTCTTCCGCATGGCGCCCAGCAACCCGCTCGCCAGTTACATCGACACCACCTTCACCAAAGAGCAGGAAGCGGCTTTGCTGGCGCGCTTCGGGCTGGATAGACCGCTGGGCGAACAATACATCATATATTTGTTTAACCTGCTAAAACTGGATTTGGGCGATACCTTCAGCTATTCCGGCAAATCGGTGATGGATATTTTGCGCGCCGATTTGCCCAACACCATCTATTTGACGCTGAGCTCGCTGCTGCTGGCTTATGCCGTGGGCGTGCTGGGCGGCATCGCGATGGCGGCGGTGCGCGGCAGCCGCATCGAGCGCATCGGCACCACCTTCACGCTGATGACGCGGGCGGCGCCGCAATTCTGGGTCGGCATGCTCTTGCTGACCTTTTTTGCCTTCCAATGGAAGCTGCTGCCATCCTCGGGCATCGGTCCCGCCGTGGTGCGCTACCGCTGGGTTACCGAGTTGGACAAGCTCTCCTCGCCGATATTCTGGCGGCACATGATTCTGCCTACTTTCACGCTGGCTTTGTATTTGCACGGGCTGCCGCTGCTGCTGATGCGCAGCAACATGCTGGAAGTGCTGGACCAGGATTATGTGACGATGAGCCGCCTGGCGGGCTACAGCGAATGGCGCGTGATGATAAACACCGCCGCCCGCAACGCCATGCTGCCAGTGCTGACGGCGCTGACGCTGGGCATCGGCTACAGCATCGGCGGCAATGTTGTCATCGAGCATGT
>JAJDWK010000082.1 GCA_022825675.1 Anaerolineae bacterium
GGATAAATCTCCCCATCGATGTATTCATGTTTGATTTCGCTGTCCAGCTCGAAAGCGAGATATTCCGCGACCGTCATCTGGCGGATGGCTTCTAATACCATGGCGCTGTCCTTGCTCTTATTTCACTCTTTGTCCTGCCGCGCACATCAAAACTCGATGCGGCGGTAGATTTCCGCCAGCGGCAGCTCACAGCCCAATGCCGCCAGCGGCAGGCTGGCAGCTATATCCGCGAATTGCCGGGAACGCCAGCTGCCGTCCGCGCCGCGGCTATAAAAATCTACCCTGACGCGGTGCTGGTCGATGACGAGATAGTGCTGCAAGGTGTCAATCGACTGATAATACTCACGCTTGAGGTCGCGGTCATAAGCGATAGATGAGGGCGAAGTTACTTCGGCGACCAGCGTGGGATTAAGAAAAGTCATCGTGTTATGCTCTGTCTCGGCAATGCCGCAAATCACGCTCAAATCAGGATAGACATAGCGCGTTGGGCTGATGCGGATGCGCAGGTCGCTGCTGTGTACTTGGCATTCAGAGGCTAAAAGTCGTATACCCAAGGCAATGCCTAAGTTCATCATAATCGCGCTGTGGTTCCAAGTAACGCCGGGCATCGGATAAATCTCCCCATCGATGTATTCATGTTTGATTTCGCTGTCCAGCTCGAAAGCGAGATATTCCGCGACCGTCATCTGGCGGATGGCTTCTAGTACCATGGCGCTGTCCTTGCTCTGGCTCAACTTGGTTGGAGAGTGCGGGCGGCTCGCTCAGCCGCCCGGGCAAAACCGCTCGTTAGCGAAAAGCGGGGATGATCTTCTCGCCATATTCGGCGACGATGCGCTCTTCTTCGCCGCACATGAGGTAGATGTTGAACTGCGTCACGCCCGCCGCTTCCAGCGCTTTCAGCTTGGCGATATGCGCGCCCACGCCGCCCAAAATGCCAAAAGCGTCGACAATATCGTCGCTGATGAAATCGAGATGCTCGGCGTCTTTATCGGCATGTTCTTTGTAGTCATAACCCTTGCGCCCTTTGATGTAGGCGGTCAGGCTGGCGGGGATATCGGGGCTGCGCATGCCATAGCGCTCGACAATATCAGCGACATGGTTGCCCACCATCGCCGGGAACCAGCGCGTCTGCTCGCGGGCTTTAGTGATATCGCCGACCCAAACGGGCGCCGCCGCCATTATCTGATAGCCCGCCATATCTTTGCCCGCCGCCGCGCCGCCGCTGATGGCTTGCTCGCTGAACCATTTGACCAAGCCGGGATCCGCCAATTGAATCACCAGCCCGTCGCCGCTGCGCCCCGCGCCCGCTAAGGCTTTCGGTCCATACGCCGCGATCCAAATCGGCAGTTCATAGCCATTCGCCCAAGGCAATTGCGCCGCGCCATCGTCATAGGCGACTTCGTCCCCGCGCACCAGCCCGCGCAAAGCATCGGCGAAACGTTCCATATTGGCGACCGTCAGCGGCTTTTTGCCCAACATGCGCCGCGAGCTGTCGCCGCGCCCAATGCCAACTTCGATGCGGTTGCCGCTCTGCACCGCCAGCGTGGCGTACATGCTGCCCGCCACTGACCATTCGCGCACGCCCGGGTTCGTCACCAGGGGACCGAATATCATGTCTTCTGTATGCGCCATGCACAGCGCCATCGTCAAATAACAATCGCGCCACAGCACATGGGAATCGAAGAACCAGCCATGCGAGAAGCCAGCGACCTCCGCCTGTTGGCAGAGCGCCACCGTGCGTTTTGGCGAAATATCACCCTTGAATGTAATTCCGAAGTCCATAAGTCATCTCCATATTGATGTCCTGTACCTGCCCAATCAAGAAGGACGGGGAAAAGAGGCATGAAGTCCCACCTTTTTATGGGGAGGGATTTTGGGGCGGGGAGTTGGGCTGCCAATCTCTAGCCCGCGCTCACGGTATCCCGTCCAGCTTGCTTGCAGCAGGGCGGCGCGCACGATTCGTCTCTCGCTCATTGGCGGTCCTTTCAGTGGCGCTTGGATTGGTTCCATTCTCACGACGTTAGCGAAACTCCACAAGGTTTCTCATCTCTGCTGGAGACCTTTCAGCGGCAATCTTTCGCAGATTTCTCACGATGTAACCAACATCGCGTTGACCTTTTTCGAAGAAGACAATGCCAGCATGTTGTAAACCCGCGCGAGCCATTCGGACATGATCGGCATCGCGGGTGCACATCACGCGGTTTTCTGAAGTAGCAAGTTCAAGCAAGTTGGGATCGCCTTCGCCAAAGATCTTCAGTTTATGTACGGACGATACATCAATTCCACTTTTCGCGAGCTCTTCGGCAACGCTAGGAGGCATATTTTCATCCATGAAAGGCCTGAGCTTATTGGCGTCCAAGAGTCTCTGCCTTCACGCGCTTGATGTAGTCGTCATCTTCTTGAATGTCCGCGTCGATTTCCTCCTTATGTTGATGATAAAACGCAAGCGCGGCATACACTTCCGAAACCGGTATCTCAAACAGCGCAGCGATCTTGTCGGGTTCTCGCTCGCCGAATTGCTGTTCCATTATGATGTCCATTACGCGCAGCCCGGTTCCTACAATACAGGGACGGCCACGCCGCACCTTGGGATCTCGGTAAATCAAGTTGATGCTTTCGATTGTCTTCATGCCCGCCTCCATCCCAGGGCGGCTGACAGCGCCGCCCCGCAACCCTTATTGCCTATGCTCTTTGCCGCAGCGCTCCAGCGCCCGCTGCGCCGCCCGTACATTGAGCTTGGGCGCGGCATCGGCATAAAAACGCGCCGCCACCCGCGCCGCCGCCGCCTGCCCGGCGGGCGAGCCATCGCCCAGGTCCAGCGCGTACTCCGCCGCGTCCAGCCCGACAATCGGCTCCAGCGTTATCTCCAGCACATGCTCGCGCCGCGCCCGCTCCAGCTTTTTGCGCCGTTTTTCGGCGGCTTTCGCCTGCTGCGCCAGCCCAAGCTCCTGATACCACGCGCCCAGCCGCGCTTCCAGCGCAATCGCGTGGCTTAGCACCGCGCCAAATGTATTTAAGCTCGCCATCGCTAGACCCACCGCTCGATGACAATTTTGCGCTCGGTGAAGAACTCGATGGAATCCATGCCTTGCCCGTGCAAATCGCCGAAGAAAGAATCCTTCTGCCCGCCGAAGGGGAACGATGCCGAGGGCGCCGCCACGCCGATGTTGACGCCGATGTTGCCCGCTTTGACGCTGTACTTAAATTCCCGCGCCTGCTTGCCATTGTTGGTGAAGATGCTGGCGGCGTTGCCATAGCGGCTTTGATTTATCATCGCCACCGCCTCGCCGAAGCTGTCCGCCTTCATCAGCGCCAGCACCGGTCCAAAGACCTCTTCCTGCGCCATCGCTGTCGCCGGCTGCACATCGGCAATCAAAGTAGGACCCACCCAAGCGCCCTCTTCATACCCCTCGACGCGGTAATTGCGGCCATCAATCAGCACTTCGGCGCCGTCGGCTTCGCTCTGCCCAATCATCGCTTCGATGCGCGTTTTCGCCGCCTCGCTGATGACTGTGCCCATCTGCGTCGTCTCTTCCAGCCCATAGCCAACTTTGAGGCTGGCGACCTGCTTCGCCAGTTCCGCCTTCAGCGCGTCATAGGCATCGCCCACGCCGACCGCCACCGCCGCCGCCAGGCAGCGCTGCCCGGCGCAGCCATAAGCCGCGCCCAGGATATTCTTGACGCTGGCTTCTATGTTGGCATCGGGCATGACGGCGATGTAATTCTTGGCGCCGCCCTGCGCCTGCACCCGCTTGCCATTGCGCGTGCAAGTCTCGTAGATAATCTTCGCCACCGCGCTCGAGCCCACAAAGGAAACGCCAGTAACCTCCGGGTGCTCCATCAGCGCTGTCGCCGAGGGCACGCCGCCATTCACCAGGTTGACGACGCCTTCCGGCAGGTCCAGCTCGTGCAGCAGCTCGAAGAGGAATTCCGTGCTCAGCGGCGTTTGCGGCGAGGGCTTGAGGATGAAGGTATTGCCGCAGGTTATCGCCGTTGGCAAAAACCAGAGCGGCACCATGAAGGGGAAATTAAAAGGCGTTATCGCCGCGAAGACGCCCGCCGGCTGCCGGACTGTGGTTTCATCAATGCCCGAGCTGATGTCTTCCAAGCCGTCGCTGCGCATCAGCACCGGCACGCTGATGGCGAAGTCGATGCTTTCGATGCCGCGCCGCACCTCGCCGCGGGCTTCGTCTATCGTCTTGCCATGCTCGCGCACGACTATGCGCGAAATTTCTTCGAAGTTCTCTTCCACCAACACTTTGAAGTGGTGCATATACTGCGCGCGCGCCAGCACCGGTGTACTGCGCCATTCGTCAAAGGCATCCCGCGCCGCCGTCACCGCCGCGCCGACATCATCGCCGCCCGAATCCGGGCACTGCGCCAGCAGCTCGCCCGTTGCCGGGTCATGCACGGGCAGCGTGGGCGCTGCCGCCGCATCCTGCCAGTCTCCGTTTACATAATTGCGTACTGTTCTGCTCATCGCTCGCTCCTTGGTATACTATTTGGATAGCCCGTACTTGAGTTCGATTGGGGGATTTTGGCGTCCGCCACCGCCTCATGTACAATCTTCATGGGACATCTAGTATACAACAGCTTAGGGGCGCGCCGCTTGGGGCGGGATACTCGGGCAGGGCAATCGCATCAAATCTTTATTCACCACAGAGACACAGATGTAAGTGCAACAAAGTAATTGGAATTTGTAAGTACGGAGATTCGACAAGGGTTTTTACCACCGAGGACACCGAGATACACCGAGAAAAGCATGAGAAAGCCCCTTTATATCTTTTCTCGGTGTGCTCAATTTTCCTCTGTGTTCTCG
>JAJDWK010000071.1 GCA_022825675.1 Anaerolineae bacterium
CCCCCATCCCCCAGCCCCTTCCCCCAAAATGAGGGAAGGGGAGAATCCCCAGTGATTACAAGGGTTTTAAGCCCCTCCCTCTTTATGGGGGAGGGGTTTGGGGTGGGGGAATATGTGGAATTCTGTTGCATAATTAACTTGCACTTACATCTGCGGTTAAAAACCTGTGTCAAGTATGCCAGGAGAAATATATCCACGATAATCACCACTGCCTTGCCGCCGCCAGCCTGTCATGGCGGCGGCTTTGACGCTACAATGGCGGTAGCTGTTGCCCTAGCCCGCCCGAGCAGGACGCCTTATGCAACTCAGCGCCCCGCAGGTCCTTTTGCTGCTGCTCATCGCCTTGCCTGTCCTTTGGTACATGGGTTTCCCCCGCCATGCCTTCCGCCGCCGCCGCGATATCAGCAGCTTGCTGCTGCGCAGCCTCATCGTGATTTTGCTGGTCCTGGCGCTCGCCGGCTTGCAGACAGTGCAAGCGGTGGAGCGGCTGGCGGTGGTCTTCCTGGTGGATGCCTCGGACAGCATCGGCGCTGGCGCGAAAGACACACAACTGGCATATATAAGCGAGGCGCTCGCCAATAAAGGCGCGGACGATATTTGGGCGGCGCTGCTCTTCGGCGAGAACGCCCTGCCCGAAACCGACTTCAGCGCCGTGGGCGAGATTGAAGCCTTCTCCGCCATCCCCAACAGCAGCGGCACCGACATCGCCCACGGCATTCAAACGGCGCTGTCGATGTTCCCGCCCGATGTGGCGCGCCGCATCGTGATTTTGAGCGACGGCTTGGCGACCCGCGGCGATGCCCTCAAACGGGCGCGGCGAGCCGCCGCTTCTGGCGTGGAAATCAGCTATGTGCCCATCCTGCGCCCGCCAGCGGCTGATGCGCGCATCACAGCATTGGATGCGCCCGGGCGCGTGGCGGAAAATCAGAGTTTCGATATTTCTGTTGGCATTCACGCTGACAGCGCTACCCCCGCCACCCTGCTCATTTATTCTGGCGGGCGCTTGATACACGAAGAGACGCTGGAGCTGCCAGCGGGCGCAACGCGCTACAGCTTGACGCAGACGGGCGAACGCAGCGGCTTCCTCGATTTCACGGCGCAGCTCATCGTCCCCGGCGCAAAAGACCAGGTCTCGCAGAACAATCAAATGGGCGCGTTCAGCCAAGTTGTGGGTCCAGCGCGGGTATTGCTGCTGCGCAGTGATAAAAGCGAAACGCAGTCACTCTTGCCGGCGCTGGCGGGGGCGGGCTTAACCGTTGATGCCGCGCTGCCAGCCGAGATGCCCGTGAGCATGGCGGAGCTGGCGGCATACAAATCGGTGATTTTGGCGAATGTGCCCGCCGCCGAGCTCAGCCGGGCGCAGATGGTCCTGCTTGACGCTTATGTCAGCGATATCGGCGGCGGCTTGCTGATGATTGGCGGTCCCGAAAGCTATGCGCCCGGCGGCTATTATCAGACGCCGCTGGAGCCGACCCTGCCGGTCGACATGCAAATCAAAGATCAGCAGCGCCTGCCGCAGCTGACCATCGCCTATCTCATCGACCGCTCTGGCAGCATGGGGCAGATTGGGCGCAGCGGCGTACCCAATTTGGAGCTGGCGAAGCGCGCCATCGCGCTTTCGCTGGGGCTGCTGCAGCCTAGTGACCGCGCCGCCATCGGCACTTTTGATACTGGCGGCGCCTGGGTTGTGCCCTTCCAGCAGGTGAATGACGCCCAGGCGCTCATCGCCATGAGCAACACCATCCGCTCTGGCGGCGGCACCGATATCCTGGCGGGCATGCGCCTGGTGGCGCGGGATATTATCGAAGAGCCTTCCCAGCTCAAACATCTGATTTTGCTGACCGATGGCGGCGCCAATTCTTCCGGCTTGGTCGAGCTGAGCGAGCGGCTGAACGCTGAACACAATGTAACTTTGTCGGCGATTGCGATCGGGCGCAGCCCCGGCGCATTCCTCGAGCCGATGGCGGAAGCGGGGCAGGGCAATTATTATCGCGTGGAAAATGTCGAGCAGATCCCGCTGATATTCGCCCAGGAGACGGTGCTCGCCTCCCGCTCGTACATCGTTGAAGAGAGCTTCGTGCCCAGCGTTACCGGCAGCAGCGCCATGCTCGAAGGGCTGGACACGCTGCCGCCGCTGCGCGGTTATGTCGCCACCAGCGCCAAAGTTGCGGCGCAGCGCATCCTGTCGGGACCGGAGCCATTTAACGATCCCATCCTTGCCGCCTGGCAATATGGCTTGGGGCGCGCTGTCGCCTGGACTTCCGATGCCAGCCCGCGCTGGGCGAGCCAGTGGGCGGGCAGCGAGAGCTTCGCCCGCTTTTGGCGGCAGGCGGTCGCCTGGAGCATCAACGCGGGCACCAACAAAAACCTGGAAACCCGTGTCGAGCTGGAAGAAGACCGCGCCCGCATCGTGGTTGATGCTCGCGATGAAGACGGCGCATTCCTTGATGGCTTGCGGCTGAACAGCACCGTGCTCAGCCCGGGCGGTGATGGTACCCGCAGCGCCCTGCGCCAGACAGCGCCCGGGCGCTATGAGGCGACCTTCAACCCGGAAGCGGAAGGCGCGTATTTCCTCACCATCAGCGGCGAGGCGCAGCTTGATGGCGCGCCGACGGCGCTGACCGACCTCAAGGGCTGGGTGCGCTCCTACTCGCCCGAATATATCCCGCGCGCCGGCGATGCGGATGCGCTGGCGGAAATCGCTGAAATCACGGGCGGCGCTGACCTAACGGCGGAGCCCGCGGCGGTCTTCGCGCAGGATTTGGGCGCGCAGCAGGCGACAACGGATATTTGGGCGGGGCTGGTGCTGCTGGCGCTGCTGCTGCTGCCGCTGGATATCGCGCTGCGCCGCCTCATCATCACGCGCAGTGATGTGGCGCGCCTGCGGGCGGCGCTCCGCCGCGGCGGCGATGACCCCCGCTCCCAGCGGATGCAGGCGCTGTTCCGCGCGCGCGGACGCAGCCGGGCGACAACGCGCTATGATGATGGCTTCCGCATCCCGCCGCCGAGTCCCGCGCCCCGCGCCCCAGCACCGCCATCGGTTGCGCCAGCGCCCAAGATCACAAAGGGCAGAGACGCGCTGGCACCGGAGTTCAAGCTAATTGATGAAGAAGTTGTGAACTTGGGCGATCAACTGCTGCGGCGGCGTCGGCGGCGCGCTGAGGATGATGACTAGCCCCCTTGCGGGCGGCTGTGTAAGAACACCGTGAAATCCATATCGCCCGGCGAATAGCCGAAACCGGTCAGCAGCGCGGCGCATTCGCTGCGGTGCTGTGTGCCATGGTTGACGACATGCACGAGGAAATGCCAAAGGGCGCTGCTGCGCGTCTCGCCCGCGCGCTCATAGGTCAATACCGCGTTGACTTCGGCATCGGACAGCCCGTTGAGATACTGCCACAAATGCGCCGTTTCGGCATCATAGCGCGCGCGGATGGCGGCGATATCGGCGAAATCTTCCGCTTCCAGCCAGGTGTACTCGCCTTGATTGCCCAGGCGATGCCGCCAGCCGATTTCGGCATTTAGGATATGCACAAGCAGCCCGCGCATATCGCCCCAGCCCAGCCCGTTCGGCTGGCTCAACTGCTCGGCGCTCAGCTGCTCCGCCGCCGCCAAAATGCGCCGATTCGCCCATTCGTTGTATTGATAGAGTAATTTGATGTCTTCAACTCGCATGCGCTGTCTCTCCGCCGCGCAAAGAACCTGCGCGAGTATCACTGTCACACAGCATGGTATACTCGCAGGAGAAAGGGTATTTGCCAATGGTCGATGCTTTGGGCAATGCCCAATTCCATTACACAACTCCAATTGAGCAACGCAAAAAACTCTGTGCTCTCTGTGGTTAAAAACCTTGTGGAATGTTCGCTTTTGTAACGCTGGAGAATGCCGATGGCTGAAAGCCTCTTGAGTTTGCTGCTGATTCTGGCAGCCGTGATGCTGCTGGCGGTGCTGACCGACCACTTCTTCATCCCCAGTCTGGACGCGATCTCCCGCCGCTTGAAACTCTCGGACGAAGTCGCCGGCGCGTCGCTGATGGCGATGGGCTCGTCCGCGCCGGAGCTGGCGATTGCGCTGATGGCGCTGTTCACCGATGGCGGCACCCACAGCGATGTCGGTATCGGCGCTATTGTCGGCTCGGCAGTGTTTAACATTTTGGTCATCACCGGGCTTTCCGCGGTTGTTGCCGGCGGCTTGCGCATCCATATCTTCGCCATCCGCCGCGATATCCTCTCCTACTTGCTTGCTATCGTGTATTTGGCGGCTGTTTTTTATGATGGGCGCATATCGCTGCCGGAGGCGCTGCTGGGCTTGGCGGGCTATGGCGTGTATCTCGCTCTGCTCATCGTTTGGAAAGCCCCGCAGCCAGCGGCTAATACGCCGGCTGCTCCGCCGCCACCTGCCGTCGAGGCGCGGAAGCTGCCCGGCTGGCATCAGCTTGAGGCGCTGCTGGTCGCCATTTTGCGCCGCTTCACCGGCGCGCCCGAGAAAAATTTCGCCTGGACCTTCCTGCTGTCCATCGTCTTGATAGTCGCGCTCAGCTATATTCTGGTGGAGGCGACCATCGTCTTCGCCGCTGGCATCGGCATCCCACCGGTCATTGTCGCTTTGACATTGCTGGCGGCGGGCACATCCGCGCCCGATTTGATCGCCTCTGTCGATGTCGCCCGCGAAGGGCGCGGCGGCATGGCGGTCGCCAACGCTATCGGCTCCAACACTTTCGACCTGCTGATAGGCTTGGCGCTGCCTTGGACCGTCGCGCTGACCCTGCTGGGCTTACATGGCATCCCCGTCGGCAGCGCTGACCTCTGGGTGTCCATCGGCATTTTGGTGGCGACCACGCTGATACTGGCGCTATTCCTGATTACAAAGCGCGAGCTGAGCCGGCGCGAGGGCTGGATACTGCTGCTGCTTTATGGCGCTTTTGTGCTCTATACGCTCTTGAGCGGCGCCGCGCTATAATCAGGCTTGGGGGGTAGCGCTTATGACGGCAGAGCGGCGACCGCAAGCGGCAATCGGCAGCGATGTCTTGGCATTGCCCGGCATTGGGCGCGTTCTGCGCCATCGGCAGGGGCGGCTGGCGCTGCAAATGCTACTGACTATCGGCGCGCTGGCGCTGATACTCGACGGCTTCACCGGTCCCCAATCGGCGGCGCGCAACCTGGCTACAGTAACGCCCTGGGTGCACCTGCGCGGGCTGGTGGTGATTGTCCTGCTGCTGGCGGGCAATCTCTTTTGCATGGGCTGCCCCTTCACGCTGCCACGCAGCCTGGCGAAGCGCCTGGCGCTGCGCGGGCGGCGTTTTCCCCAGCGCCTGCGCAGCAAATGGCTGGCGATTTTCAGCTTGTTCGCGCTCTTCTTCCTCTATGAATATCTCGATCTTTGGGCGAGCCCCTGGCTGACAGCCTGGCTGATTGTCGCCTATTTCGGCGCTTCTTTCGCTTTGGAAGCTCTGTTCCGCGAATCAGCATTTTGCAAATACATCTGCCCGCTCGGCTCCTTTAATTTTGTCTATTCGACGCTTTCGCCAACGCGCATCGGCGTGAAATCGCCCGCTGTTTGCGCCACTTGCGTCGGCAAGGAATGCGTCAACGGCAGCTACGCCGCCCAGCCCAGCATCCGCCTCGATGAGATCCCGACTGTCGCCGGCGCGCGCGCGCTTGAAGTCCGCCACGGTCCCCAGGGTACACTTGGCTGTGGCACCGAGCTCTTCGCGCCGCAGATGCGCGGCAACCTGGATTGCACCTTCTGCCTCGATTGCGTACGCGCTTGCCCGCATGATAATGCCAGCCTCTTCACGCGCGCGCCCGGTGCCGAGCTGGCGCAGCCCGAAAGCTGGTCGCGCCGTTGGGATGTATCGCTGCTGGCGATCGCCCTGGCATTCATGGGCGTCGCCAACGCCTTCGGCATGGTGCCGCCCTATTACGCGCTGCAAGAGGCGCTGGCGCTGCGGCTGGGCATCAGCAGTGAATTTGTCGCGCTGCTGCTGATTTTTGTGGCGCTAAATTTACTGCTGCCGGCGCTGGCGGCGGCAGCAGCGGGGCAGCTGGGGCGCTGGCTGACCGCCGCCCACAAGCGCGATTCCCTGCGCGATACTGTCGCCGCCTTCGCGCCATCATTTGTGCCTATCGGCTTCGGCATCTGGTTCGCCCATTACAGTTTTCATTTTCTGCTTGGTCCCGGCTTGATTGTGCCCGTGCTCAGCGAATTCCTGGGCGGCAGCGGCGATTGGGCGCGCTGGAGCTTCAGCCTCGATGCCACGCTCATCGGGCTGCTGCAATTGCTGGTGTTATTGGGCGGCTTTATCTGGAGCCTGCGGCTGGCGCAGAAGGCGGCATTGCGCCTCTACCGGCGGCAGGCATTGCTGGGCATGCTGCCCTGGGCGCTGCTGCAGCTGTTGCTGATGCTGGCGGCGCGGCATATCTTCACGCTGCCGATGGAAATGCGCGGCACGCTGGCGCTTTTCGGTTAGCTGGGCGCCGCCACCCGCTCGCCATCACGCAGGATCGGCTCCGCCCGCCCCCAGAGCGCGCTACCATCGCGGTTCATAATCGGCTCGGCGGAATACTGCGCCAGGTAGCAGCGGCGGTAAGCGTCAGTGAAGTTGGCACCGCTGCGATGGAAGGTGCGGCTGCTGAAAACGACGATGCTGCCGGCAGGCACAATCGCGGGTTCGCCCGGGTCATCGCCGTGATAGCCGACCTTGTCGTTGCTGCGCGCTTCGATTGTATGGTCGAGTATCTCATCGACCGATGCCCGCCCATCACGGGAATAGGGCAGGATGTAGACGGTGCCATTCGCCACCGACATATCATCAAGGGCGCACCAGCAGGACAAATAGCTGCGGTGATAATGCCCGACATAACCCGAATCCTGATGCCAGGCGAATTTGCTGTCGGTATCCGCCGCTTTGACCACATACTGCTCGTTAAAAAGATAGGCGGTATCGCCCAAAGTGGCGCGGCAAATCTCCGCCATCAAATCGCTGAAAAGAAATTCGGTCATAATCGGGCTGTCGGCGCTGCGGTTGCTGATGAAATAGCGCTTTTTGTAATGGGTGATGCCCTGGGTGGTGATGCCCTTGGCTTCCATTTCGCGGTCATGCGCTGCCACATAGCGCATGCACTCCGCTTGCAGCGCCTGCAGCGCCGCCGCTGGTATCACCGATTCCAGGATGAAATAGCCCTCGCGCTGATAGCGCTGCGCCTGTTCCGCTGTGACCAATGCCATGGCTGTCGCTCCCTGCCTCGTCTGCCGCGCCAATTGTACTCTGCCCCGCGCTGATGTCAATGAAGCGCCGCCCATGCAGTCTCCCCGCTGACGCGTTATACTCGCGCCTGCCGCCAAAATCATCACGAGGACACCTGTGCGCGAACGACCGAATATCCTGCTCTTCCTGACTGACGACCACGGCGCTTGGGCGACCGGCTGCTATGGCAACAGCGAGGTGGAAACGCCGACGCTGGACGCGCTGGCGGCGCTGGGCGCGCGCTTTGACAATGCCTATACGCCCTGCCCAGTCTGCTCGCCGGCGCGGGCTTGCCTGCTGACGGGCAAAACGCCATCGCAGGTCGGCATTCACGATTGGCTGCAAGAAGCGCTGCCAACTGTCGGCGAACGCGACTGGCTGGGGCAGACGCCGACGCTCTTTGACTATTTGTCCGCCGCCGGCTATCACACCGGCTTGAGCGGCAAATGGCACCTTGGGCAATCGCACCTGGCGCCGGCGGGCGCGGATTTTCACTTCGGCTTGCCCGGCTGGCAAGGCGCGCACAACGGGCGCTACACCTACACCCGCGACGGCGAACTCATTGAGCTGGAAGGCAATAAATCAAAACTCATCACCGACCACGCCATCGAATTCCTCAATAGCGCTCCAGCCGATAAACCCTTTTTCCTCAACATCGGCTACATCGCCACCCACTCGCCCTATCATCAGCAGACGCATGATCCCGCGCGCACGGCGCGCTATCAGAATTGCGAGTTCGCCGCTATCCCGCCCTATCAGCCGCATCCATGGGTGAAGAACGAAGGCGGCGCAAACCAGCTGAGCGCGGAGGAGCTGCGCGACCGTTACATCGGCTATTACGCCGCCGTCAACGAAATTGACGACAACATCGCCCGCGTCATCGGCGCGCTGCAAGCCTGCGGGCGCTGGGACAATACCATCATCATCTACACATCAGATCATGGCTGCGCCATCGGGCATCAAGGCTTTTTTGGCAAAGGCAACAGTACGCGCCCGCTGAATATGTACGAGATTTCCCTGCGGGTGCCGCTGATTGTGTCCGGCGCTGGCATCGCCGTCAGCAGTCGGGCTGAGCTGGTTGACCATTACGACAGTTTCCAGACGGTTTGCGCGCTGGCGGGGCTTGATGCGCCGCCCGAGCGCTTTTGCGGCAGCGCTTATACTGACCTGCTGGCAGGCGCGTCAAGCGAGCGCGACCGCCCCCTCTTCGGCGAATATGGCGACTTGCGCATGGCGCGTGATACGCGCTGGAAGCTGATTCTGCGTTATCCCGCGGGTCCGCACGCGCTCTACGACCTGCAAGCCGACCCTGCCGAAACGATTAATCTCTACGCGCGGCAGCCAGCGGTTGCCGCGCGCTATCAGGCGCTGCTGCAGGCATTTTATGCCGAGCGCGAAGACACGGCGCTTTCGGGCTTGCGCGTCAAAGAGCTGCCGCCGCACAACGAACATGAAGCCTGGCGCGATGGACGGCGGGAAGCGCGCGGCTTGCAAGTCTATTAAATGCCGGGGGCGGGAAAAGCCTAAGCTCGCTGCAGCGATACCCCCAGCTCGATGCTGTCGTCAACGCCAATCTTCTCCAGCGTGACCGCCACCAGCCCGCTCATCGGCATGACAAATGCCAGCGGCAGCTCGGCGGGTACGCCCATTGTGCTGTAAGACATGACTTCCATGCCCTCTACAGTCGCCCTCACTATAAGATCGGCGACATCGCCAGCGCGCTTCTGCAGATTGAGAACCAGGGATTCGCCCGCCGCCGCCTCAAAGACGAGCATATCGCGTACCATCTTGTCGTTGAGCGTGACGAGGGCATCGCCGCTATCCAGCGAGGGCGGCGCTTCCCGTCTGATATTGAGCGTACCCTCGCCGCTCGCGCCAGCTTCAAAGCTGGAAAGCGCCAGAATATAGCTGCCAGCGCGGTCAAAGACCAGGTTGCTCAGTTCGGCGTCAAGCGCGCTGCCGCTGTCGTCATCAAATGCGAATTCTTCGCCGCCTGGCGATACAACTTGCAGCTGCGTATCCAGGCTTCCGCCGCTGTCCGCGCTGATGCTCAAGCGCTCGCCGGCAGCCACTGGCAGCGCGTAATAACGCGCCGGCGCCATGCTATCGAGGGTGAAGCGGAGCTCACCGCTGGGCGGGATATGCGCGAGCGTGACCATCTCTATGCTAACTGTGAACTCGCCAATTTCGGCGGCGCGCGGCATCATCAGCGGCGCTGCGCTGATATCCAGCCGATATTCGCCGCTGTAGGGCAGACGCAGGGGACCGATGCTCGCGTTTTTCAGCTCGCGGCTGTCGTCGTTGAAGGCGATGCGCTCGCCGCTTCGGTCGAGCAGGGCGGCCGCTGGGTCAAAGTCGTCATCGGCGGCGACGGTGATGAGACTGTACTGCTCGGCGCTGCCCGTGAAGATGACTTCCGCCCGCCCCGCTTGTAAGCTGCCGCTGATAATTTGCGCGCCGCCGCTGTCGCTGTCCATGGCGGGCGCGGCGCTAATGGCTTTTGCGGTCAGCAGTACCATCGGCTGATTGCCCGCCGCGCGCAAAGCGGTGATGCTGTACTCGCCGGCGGGGTCATCGGCGCTGGTGAAAAGCTCAATCTGCGCCGCGCCATCGGCATCGGCAATTTTCTCGGATTGATAGACGGAAGCGCCGGCAAAAACGACATCAAAAGTGACAATTTCGCCCGCTTCCAGACCGCTTACGGTGATGCGATGGCTGGAGCCGAGGGGCGCGGCGGCGGGGCTGATGATGGCGCTGGCGGTTGAAGCGGGCGCGGGCACCGCCGCTGCCGGCAGCGTGATTTCGAAGTCCGCCGCCGCCAGCGCTTCGCCGCTTACAGTACGCGCTTGCACTGTGTAGCGCCCCGGCGCGTCTTCTTCGGTGCTCGAGATTTGTAAGGCAAAAGCGCCAGTGGCGTCCGCCACGCGTTGGCTGCGGTAGGCTTCTACGCCAGCCGGGTCGAGGATGAGCAGCGAGAATTCGCCAGCAGCGGGCAGCCCACTCACGCTAATGAGATGCTCGCTGCCGATGGGCGCTCCCCGCGGGCTGATACTTACGCTGGCAGCTAGCGCGCCAATCGTGAGCGTTTTGCGCGCCTGCCGCTCGCCCTCAACAAAGAGATCTACCCAATACGCGCCATCAGCCAGGTGTGCCGGCGGCCTGAAGCTGAGGCGGGCGGCGCCATCCGCGCTAGCCCGCGCCGCCAATGTGTCGATGAGCACCGCGTCCGCGCTGGTGATTTGCAGGGTCAGGCTGGCGGCGGGCATCACGCCGCGAGCCATGATTTCAACGGCGTCGCCGGCCGCGACCGCTGCCGGCATCAAAATCAGCGCGGGCGCTTGTGGCGCGCCGGCATCAGCGGCGGCCGTGATGCTGGCGGGCGCGGTCAATTCCATGCTGGCGCTGGCGAGCTCGCTGCCCGCCTGCAAGACGCGCACCGTATAGATGCCCGGCACATCGTCTGCGGTGCTGCGCACGGGGTAGAGAATCTCGCCAGCGCTGTCGCTGCGCTCTTGGCTGCTGAAGACAACTTCGCCTTGAAAAACAATGTCGACTGTGTAGGCGCTGTCCGCCGCCAAGCCGCTGATGCTGATATCGAAGAGGGCATTGCCGGCTTCGCCCGCCGCGGGCGCGATGTCTATGCGCGGCGCGCCCTGGGCTTGCAGCGGCAGCGTCAAAGCGAGCAACAGCAGAATCCGCGCGAAGAGCGGTACTGGGCGGCATTTATGTTTCTGGTTCATCGACGCCTCAATCTTGTTAGTGATGCTCAGCCAAAAGAATGACTATCATTATAAACAATATAAAATAGGGGAGTGTCAATTTCCGCGGACTTATGAAACTCCATCAAGCAACGCAAGAAATCTCTGCGCTCTCAGTAATTCCAACAAAGTAATTGGAATGTGTAAGCGTGGAGATTCGACAAGGATTTTTACCACCGAGTACACTGAGATACTCCGAGAAAATCTGAGTAAGTACAAGTTAATTATGCAACAGAATTCCACATATTCCCCCACCCCAAACCCATGCGCCATCTCTATGGCGCATTTTCCCATAAAGAGGGAGGGGCTTAAAACCCTTGTAATCACTGGGGATTCTCCCCTTCCCTCA
>JAJDWK010000067.1 GCA_022825675.1 Anaerolineae bacterium
GAATTGCGCGGGAAAACTGTCGGCATCATCGGCTTGGGGCGCATCGGGCGTGAGCTGGCGGCACTCTGCAAATTCTTTGATATGCGCGTTTTCGCCTGCCGCCGCAGCGCCGCCCCGCCGCCAGCCAGCGTCGAGCAACAATTCCCGCCCGAGCGCCTGGATGAGCTGCTGCCACAAGCGGACTTCCTGGTGCTTTGCGCGCCGCATACGCCGGCGACAGAGCGGCTGATGCACGCCGGGCGCATCCGCCGGCTGAAGCGCGGCGCGGTGCTGATAAATATCGCGCGCGGCGCCCTGCTCGACCAGGCCGCGCTGACCCAGGCGCTGGAAGACGGGCATTTGGCGGGCGCCGCGCTTGATGTTACTGACCCGGAGCCACTGCCGCCCGCTGACCCGCTTTGGGCGCTGCCCAATGTCATCATCAGCCACCATTCCGCCAGCACCGCCGATACTGAAAATGGCAAGCTGACCGCGCTCTTCATCAGGAATCTGCATCGCTATCAGCGCGGCGAGCCTTTGGAAAATCTGCTGGACCTGGATTTGCTGTATTAGACGGGGCGCGCTGCCAGCGCTTCGGCGCGGTAGACAAGCTGCCCGCCCAGCACCGTCGCGAGTACGCCCTCAGGCTCGCGCCAGAGCAGGACATCGGCATCGCTGCCGATTTGCAGCGAGCCCTTTTGCGGGTACATGCCGATGGCGCGGGCGGGGGCGCGCGTCATCATCGGCAAGGCTTCCGCCAGGCTCAAGCCGCAGAAGCGCATCAGATTAAGCAGCGCCGCCGGGCTGCTGAGGGTGCTGCCTGCCAGGCTGCCAGCGCGGTCGCGCGCGATGCCATCCCGCACGCTGACGGCGACATCGCCCATGCCATAGACGCCATCCGACAGCCCCGCCGCGCGCATGGCATCGCTAATCGCCAGCACCCGCTCCGCCCCGACCAATGTGACCAGCATGCGCACCACCGCGGGATGCACATGCACACCATCGGGGATAATCTCGAAGTTGACGGCGGGCTGCTGGCTGGCGGCGACAAAAAGCCCCGGCTGCCGATGGTGGATGGGCGCCATGCCATTAAAGGTGTGTGTGATTTGGCGGGCGCCAGCGGCGAAAGCGCGCTGCGCCGCTGCGTAGCTGGCGCCGCTGTGCCCGATGGCGACGGTGATGCCGCGTTCAGTCGCCGCCTGAATCAGCTCGGTTGCGCCATCCAGCTCGGGTGCCAGCGTCAGCAATTTGACGCATTCGCGCTCCAGCCAGGGCAGATATTCTTCCCGCCGCGGCGCGCGCAGCTGCGCGGCTGGCTGGGAACCGCGGAAGGCGGGATTGAGGTAGGGACCTTCGATATGCACGCCCAGCAGCGGCGAATGCGCCGCGGCAGCGAAGTCCTGGATTGCGTCAAGCGCCGCCTCGATGCGAGCCGCCGATGCGGACATGGTTGTCGCGAGGAAGCTGGTAACGCCCTGCTGTACCAGAAAATCACAGAGCCCTTGCAGCGCCGCCGCCGAAGCGTCCATGATGTCGTAGCCGGCGCTGCCATGCAGGTGCACATCGACGAAGCCAGGCAAGGCGTAAGCGCCGCCCGCGTCCAGGCGGCGGTCGCCGGGCAGGGGCGCTATATCAGCCGCCGGGCGCAGGTCCTGGATGCGCCCGCCGCTGAGCATCAAAGTCTTGCCGCTGACGAAATGGTCTTCTTGCCAGACGCGGCTGTTTTCGATGAGGAATCGCGCCACTGGGGTATCACCATCCTGCCGATGTCAAAGCGGCGCTAAGTATAGCACTGTATGTTTTCACAACCGAGGGCGCAGAAGCAAGGGAGCAGTGATTATCATGGGTATATTTCTCTTGGCAAACTTTACACAGATTTTTTAACCACAGAGAACACAGAGGGCACAGAGATTTTCTCATTTTTTCGCGGTGTATCTCGGTGTACTCGGTGGTAAATATCAGGCGATTGCCCGTCCTGCGCGGGGGGCGGCATTCTGTTAGAATAGAATGCACTTGCCGGCACAATGTCGAGGGCGGATATGCCAGCGGGAGAGCACACGCTAACAGAAATCATGAGCCAGCCCGAGGTATGGCGGGAGGCGCTGGCTGTCGCCGATGCGGTGGCATCAGCATTCCGCCGGCTGCTTGCCCATGCCGAGCAGGTCATCGTCACCGGCTGCGGCTCGACCTATTATCTCGCGCTGACGGCTGCCCGCCTTTTGCGCCACAGCGGCTGTGATGCCCTCGCCTGCCCCGCGTCCGAGCTGCTGCTCTACCCCGCCGCTATCTGCCCGCCGGGGCGGCGCTATCTGCTGCTCGCCATATCTCGCTCGGGCACAACAAGCGAAACGGTGCGCGCTCAAGAAGAGTTCAAGGCGCAAATCGGTGGCGCGGCGATCACCATCACCTGTGACAGCGGCAGCCCGCTGGCAGCGAACGCTGACCTCGCCATCGCGATTGACGCGGCGCAGGAGCAATCAGTCGCGCAAACGCGCTCCTTCAGCAGCATGGCGCTGATAGCGCAGCAACTGGCGGCGGGCAGCGGCGGGCAGCGCCTCCGCGAGAGCCAGCGGCTGCCGGCGCTCTGCCGCGAATTGCTGGAGTCTCAAGCCGAGAGGATGCAAACGCTGGCGCAGGCGGACGGGCGCGGCAAATTCTTCTTTTTGGGCGCGGACGCGCTGTATGGCATCGCCTGCGAAGCCATGCTCAAAGTGAAAGAGATGTCCCTTTCTTACAGCGAAGCCTATCACAGTTTGGAGTTCCGCCACGGTCCAATGTCGATGGCGGGCGCGGACAGCCTCGTCATTGGCTTGATTTCGCCAAGCGCGGCGCGGCCGGAATTCCAGCTCATGAGCGAGATGGCGGGGGTTGGCGCCGCTGTGCTGACGATTGGGCAGGCGACGGGCGATTTTGCGCACACTATCGCGCTGCCCGCCAGCTTGCCCGCCTGGAGCGCGCCCGTCTTGCATCTGCCGGCGCTGCAGCTGCTCGCCTATTATCGCGCGCTGCACAGGGGCTGCGACCCCGATAGCCCGCATCAACTGAGCGCGGTAATCTCCCTGACCGATATTTGAGCGCCCATTGCCAAAACACGGAGGCATGCCCATGAGCGAAGCCACATTTTTCCCCCAGCCCCAAAGCGTCGAGCGCCAGGACAGCGCCTTCACACTCAACGCGCATACGCGCATTTTCGCCAGCGACAGCGCGCTGGGCGAAATGCTGGCGCGCTACCTGCGACCCGCGACTGGCTTCGGCTTGCCGGTGCATCCGCTGGATGCGGCGGTAGCGGCTGATGCCCAGAATGCGATCCTGCTCTTGCCGGCGGCTTCCGAAGCTGATGCCGCCGAAAGCTACACGCTGACGGTGGACAGCGCCCGCGTCGAGCTCAGCGCCGCCGGGCGGCAAGGCTTCTTGCATGGAATGCAGACTTTGCGCCAGCTTTTGCCGCCGCCGATACTGGCAAGCGAGCGGCAAGCGGCTGTCGATTGGACGCTGCCGGGCATCCGCATCGGCGACGCGCCCGCATTCGGCTGGCGCGGGCTGCATCTCGATGTTGGCCGGCATCTGTTCCCGGTCGCATTCATCAAGAAATTCATTGATATGCTCGCCTTCTACAAATTTAATACCTTCCACTGGCACTTGACCGAAGACCAGGGCTGGCGCATCGAAATCAAAAAATATCCAAAACTGACCGAAATCGGCGGCTATCGTGCGGAAACCGTCATCTCCCGCGCTTGGGATACCTATGACGGCAAGCCCTATGGCGGATTTTACAGCCAGGGCGAAGTGCGGGAAGTGGTGGCTTACGCCGAAGAGCGCGGCATCACCGTGATGCCGGAGATTGAGCTGCCCGGGCATGCGGTGGCGGCGCTGACGGCATATCCCGAGCTGGGCTGCGTCGGCGCTGGCTATGAAGTGCGCCGCACCTGGGGCATCGCCGAAGACATTTTCTGCGCCGGCAACGATGAAGTTTTCACTTTTCTCAAAGATGTTTTGAGCGAAGTGCTGGCGCTTTTCCCCTCCGAATACATTCACATCGGCGGTGATGAAGCGCCAAAAGCGCGCTGGCAGCAGTGCCCGGCTTGCCAGGCGCGCATTCAAGCCGAGGGCTTGGCGGACGAAAACGAGCTGCAAAGCTGGTTCATCCGCCAGATTGAAAGCTGGCTTAACGAACGCGGGCGCAAACTGGTCGGCTGGGACGAGATTTTGGAAGGCGGCTTGGCGCCCAATGCCACCGTGATGAGCTGGCGCGGCAGTGATGGCGGCATCGCCGCCGCCAATGCCGGGCACGATGTCATCATGACGCCCAATACCTACTGCTATCTGGATTATTATCAGTCGGAAGACACCGAAAGCGAGCCGCCAGCAATCCCGGCGATTTTGCCGCTGCGGCAGGTTTGGCAGTATGTTGTTGTGCCGCCCGCTATCGCCGAAGACAAGCGGCGGCATATCCTGGGCGGGCAAGGCAATATCTGGACGGAATACATGCCCAACAGCGACCATGTTGAATATATGACATTTCCGCGCGCCATCGCCATCGCCGATGTGCTCTGGCATCATCCCGCCGAGCGCGATTATGAGGCGCTGCTGGCGCGGCTGCGGCGGCATCTGCCGCGGCTTGAGCGCATGGGCGTCAACTACCGCCCCTTGGACGACTGAAGCGAGGAGGATGCGCCATTAGCACGATACTGTCACAGGAAATCGCGCAGCAGCCGGCGGTTCTCGCGCGGCTGCTGGACGCTGGCTGGGGCGATGCGCAGGAAGCCGCCGCCGCCATCAAAGCCTTTGACCCGCCCTATATCTGCATCGCCGCCCGCGGCACTTCGGACAATGCGGCGCGTTATGCGCAGTACCTCTTCGGCTATGCCTTGGGCTTGCCGGTGATGCTGGCGACGCCGTCATTGCATACCATTTACCAACAGCCGCCAAATCTTTCGCGGGCGCTGGTCATCGGCATCTCGCAATCGGGCGCGGCGGAAGATGTGCGGCGGGTGCTGGCGGATGCCCGCGGCGCGGGCGCGCTGACGCTGGCAATCACCAATTTTGAGGACTCGCCCCTGGCGCGGGCGGCGGCGCATCACCTGCCTTTGCGCGCCGAGCGCGAGCGCAGCGTCGCCGCAACAAAAACTTACACGGCGCAGCTGACGGTCATCGCCATGCTTGCCTGCGCGCTGGCGGCGGATGCGGGTATGCGCGCGCAGCTTTCCCAACTGCCGCGGCTGGCGGAGACGACGCTGACGATGGCGGAGGGCATTGCGGCTTGGGCGCCGCGCTATCGCTACAGCGACCGGCTGGTAACGCTCGGGCGCGGCTTCAATTATGCCACCGCCTGCGAGATTAGCCTCAAGGTCAAAGAATTGACTTATATCGCCAGCGAGGGCTATAGCGAGGCGGACTTCCGCCATGGTCCGATGGCGGTAATCGATCATGGGCATCCGGTCATCCTGGTGGCGCCACAAGGGGCGAGCTTCGGCGGCATGCGGGAGATGGCGCTGGCGCTGGCGGAGCGCAATGCCGAGCTGCTCGTCATCAGCAACGAAGCCGAGCTGCTCGCCAGCGGCACTGTCGGCTTGCCCCTGCCAACGGTGCCAGAATGGCTCAGCCCGGTACTGGCGGTGCTGCCGGGGCAGGTCTATGGGCTGCAGCAGGCGCTTGCCCGCGGCTATGATGTGGATAAGCCGCGCGGTTTATCCAAGGTGACGATTACGGAATAGCGCCGGTCAGCAAACACGATACAGGTTTTTTAACCACAGAGAACACAGAGGGCACAGAGTTTTTTGATTGTTTGACGGAGTTTGCAAATCCAAGAAATTCACCACTCCCCGAATCGCCCCTACATCGAGTCCTTTTCTGTGGATTTATAGGATTTTCTTGGTGTACTTTGTGTCTTTGTGGTGAATCATAATTTGCTGCAATTGCCCTGGGGAAATGCGGGATTCTGGCGCATAACTCACTTGCGCTGCCAGTGGGCTTTGCGTAATCCGCCAGCGTTCGCGCTATACTTGCGTAATACAGCCAACTAAAGGGAGCAGCCTCATGTCCAGCGACCGATTGCAGCAGTTCCAAGCGATATTATCCGAACATGCCGACTTGGCTTTTTTCCCCATCTCGTCCGACTTGCAGTATCTGACCGGGGTGCCGCGCGATTTCCCGAATTATGGGCATACCATCCACCCGGGCGATTGGCTGGAAGGCGCTTGGATTAGCCCGAGCGCCGCGCCGGTGCTGCCGCTGCCGCGCATGACCGCCGAATTCGGCGGCTTGAGCCGGCTTGAAGGCATTGATATTCGGGTGCTCGGCGATTGGGATGTGCCCAGCGAGATGGTCAAGAGCATTCTCGACGGCTTTGATTTGCCCGCCAATCCGCGGGTGGCAATCAGCGATTTTGCCCGCGCCGAGACCGTCTCGCACTTGCAGCCGCTGCTGCCGGGCGCGACCTGGCTTTCGGCAACGGCGCTGCTGCGCCCGATGCGCGTCATCAAATCGCAAGCGGATATCGAGCTGCTGAAAGTCGCTGGAGGCATCACCGAAGCGGCATTTGCGGATACGCTCAAGGCGCTACGGCATGGCATGACCGAGCTGGAAATCGTCGAAGAGGTCAATTACCAACTGCGCAAGCACGGCTCCCTGGGGCAGTCTTTCACGACTTCGCTCTACAATTCGGGACCCGACCATCCGCTGCTTTTTGGCGCACGCATGGAAAGCTGGCATCGCCGCTTGCAGCCGCCAGTTTCGATTCTCTTTGATTTCGGCGGCATCTATCAAGGCTGGTGTTATGACTTTGGGCGCACGGTCTTTTTTGGCGAGCCCGATGCCGAGGCGCAGCGGGTCTATGATGTGATGATGGCATCGCAGGCGGCGGGCATCGCGGCGCTGAAAGCGGGCGCGGGCACCACCAGCTCGACAGACGCGGCGGCGCGCCAGGTCATCGAAGAGGCGGGTTATGGCGAGGCATTCCGCCACCGGCTGGGGCATGGCATCGGCATGGATGTGCATGAGCCGCCTTTCCTGACCAAAGGCGATGAGACGCCGCTGGAAGAGGGCATGTGCTTCACGATAGAGCCGAGCATCATGCAAATCCACAGCTATTCGGCGCGGGTGGAGGATATTGTGGTGGCGCGCCCTGGCGGCGGCGAGAAGCTGACCAATGGCTGGCAGGAGTTGATTGTGGTGGAGTAGGAATTCGGTTACGGGGCATTCACCACAAAGGCGGGAAGGGCACAAAGAATTGGGGAGTGTCTAAATGCGTGGATACACCAGCGTTTTCCCCACCCTAAATCCATGCGCCATCTCTATGGCGCATCGTCCCATAAAGAGGGAGGGACTTCAAAACAAAGTATATCTCCCCGTCCCTCATTTTGGGGATAATTCG
>JAJDWK010000069.1 GCA_022825675.1 Anaerolineae bacterium
GGTCCGCTGGGCACGGGCGTGTTTGTTGCCGCTGGAATCGGCGTGTTCGTCGGTGGCGGAATCGGTGTATTCGTCGCGGTCGGCAGCGGCGTATTTGTTGGCGTAGCGGTAGCAGTGGGCGTCGAAGTGGGCGTTGATGTAGGTGTTGATGTAGGCGTTGCCGTTGCCGCCACTTGCTGCTTTTGCGACTGCTGCTGCATCTCCGTCAGCGCATCGACCACTGGCTGCCAGCGGCTGCGGCTGTAAGTATCCGCCATATTTTTGGCTTCCGCCAATGTCATCGGGTTGGCGTGACTGCCATGCCCCAGCGCCGCCAGCGCTCGCGCCCAGCGCTTGTAATGGTCGGAAGTATCAGGCTGCTCATCGCGGTAGCCGATTAAAGTCTGAATCAGACTTGGCACGGGTGTATCCGTGACGACCGGCGTATCGGTTGGGACGGGCGTGTCCGAAGGTATCGGCGTATTCGATGGAATCGGCGTCGCTGTAGGCGGACCGGCGGGCGCGGTTCTCACATGCTTCGTGAGAACGGGATTGACCCCGCTCTCCTGATAGGCGGTGATGCTGACGGTATAGGCGCTGCCCGCTTTCAATCCTTTGAAAGTATGCGAAGTCGTGCCGGCGCTCGGCGTTACGAAATCGTAATGGCCGCCGCCGCTGATTTCAACGAAATAGAGCAAGACCTTGCCCATGTCGCTCCACTGGACTTTGATGTGGTCTTTGGATACCTGGAATATCATGCCCAAGCTGCCATCGGTGGGCAGGCTGCCGGGGTCGGGCGTGTTGGTGGGTGTCAAAGTGTTGGTAGGCGTACTTGTTGGGCTTGGCGTAGCTGTATTCGTCGGCGTAGAAGTTGCCGTTGGCGTGTTAGTAGGCGTAGAAGTGGCGGTTGGCGTCGGCGTATCGCTGGGCGTAGAAGTGGCGGTTGGCGTCGGCGTATCAGTGGGCAGAACTTGCTGGTCTTGCTGCCCTTGCTGCGCCGCGGGCGTATCAGTCGGCGGCGCGTTTGGATCCGGCAAGGTGCGGAATGTGGTCGGCAGCGACTGCTTGAACACCACCTCACAACCCGTGTTGCATAACTTTACCCAAGCGGTGTATTCGGTATCGGGCTTGAGCTTTACGGTTTGGTAATTGTAATACTGCAGGGGGTGGAAGTTATGCTTGTTTGCTTTGGCGGCGCCAGTCTCCTGGAGAAACAGAACCACCCGCAGCCCATAGTTCGACGGGAAGCTTTCGCCGAAATCACCCCAATAGATATGAGCGGCGTCGTGTCCAATGCGCGTTACAGTTAGATTGCCAGCGGGCGTCGCATTGTCCGGCTTGGGTGGGCTGCGGAAGGTGAGGGTGCCGAAGCTCGCCAAAGGCTTGCTGGAACAGGTCTGGCGCCGGCAGGACCTATCCACGATTGTCACCTTAATTTTGTATTCCGTATCTGGCTCCAGCCCGAGCACGCCGGGGAAATAATTGGGGATGAATTCTAACCAAGGGGGCCCACCGCCTATTTGAATGGACGTACCCGCGTAATTGCCGGAGCGCCAAATGACCGTGCGATAAAAAGGTTCAAGATCAGTTTGCACCTGTTCAAGCAGGCCGCCCCAAACGATCCTCACATAATCATAGCGCATCTGTTCAACCCGCAGGTAACCGGGTTTATAGGTCGGTGTTATCGTTGGCGTCGGCGTAGCGGTAGGCAGCACTTGCTGGTCTTGCTGCCCTTTAAGCGCGACTAGCGTAGCCGTCGGACTTGGCGTAATGGTCGGGGTTGCTGTCGCTGTCGGCGGGTCCAGAGTGCGGAATTCGCCGGAGGCAACATGCAGCGGCGTCTGCTGGATGCCCGTGTCAAAATAGCGCACCTCGGCGATGTACTCGGTGCTGGGGCTTAGCCCGGCATGCTTGGCGTTTTGCGTGCCCGCTACTGTGTCGGATTGCGACGGATTGCCCTTGGGATACACGACGGAGCGGAAGTATTGCGTATCGCTGAGGGGCAGGTCGCTGCGCCAGGTTACCTTGGCGGCATCATGCGTGATATTCCTGATGTTCAGCCGGCGGATGGGTTTTGTTGGCTGCTGCGCCTGCGCCAGGGTAACGCTTAGAAGCGCGGCGATGAACAGAAGCGGCAGTACATAATAGAAGAACGGTCGCGGACCACGGCAAGTAAACATAAGCATATCTCCTAAAGAAGTGGCGCAGCACAATACTATAAATTGAAGTATAGATTAAAATTGCGCCGCTGTCCAGTTTTTCGGGAGTGGTGATTATCATGGATATAGTTTTCTCAGCAAACACGACACAGACTTTTAACCACAGAAAACACAGAGGGCACCGAGTTTTTTGATTGTTTGACGGAGTTTGCAAGTCCAAGAAATTCACCACTCCCGTTTTTCCCTGGCGCGGGATGCGCAAGCTAGCGTTTCCCTGCGGAATCGCCTACAATGGATGTATATTTGACCGATACTCAGGCGGTGCCCGATGGTGCCGCCAATGTGGAGAATTGCCCATGTCCATCATCACCCTCACCGACAGCAATTTCAGCGCCTATCTTGGCGATGCCGCCGCGCTGGTGCTGCTCTCGAATGGCGACGACAAGCTGCGGGGGGATTTTAAGGTCGCCTTCAACAAAGCGGCGGAGGAAGAAGCGGACCTGCTCTTCGCGCAAGCCGACCCCGCCAAGTTCGCGGGTTTGAGCCGCCGCTTCGACTATCAAAACAAGGCGCTGCTCATCGGCTGTTACCGCGGCAAGGCGCTGCTGCGGCGCTCCCGCCCCTGGGCGAGCGACCTGCCGGATTTCATCCAGACCATGCGTGACGCTCAGCTTGATGATCTGCCGCCGGCACAGCGCCAGCAAGCGCTGGAAAAAGCAAAAGCGCCGCCCGCCCTCGCCGCGCCCCTCGATGTCAGCGATGCCACTTTTGAAAAAGAGGCGATTGAGGCTTCGCACGAGCTGCCGGTGCTGGTGGATTTCTGGGCGGAATGGTGCGGTCCCTGCCGCACGGTAGCGCCGATATTGGAGAAGCTGGCGGCGGAATTTGCCGGTAAGCTGCGCATCGTCAAGGTGGATACCGATCAAAACCCGGCGCTCAGTCAAGCCTTCCAAATCCGCAGCATCCCCACCATCGCCGTCTTCAAAGCGGGCAAGATGATATTCATGCAGCCGGGCGCGCTGCCAGAGCCCTCCTTCCGCCAGTTGATTGAACAGGCAATCGCCATCGAAGTCCCGGCGGAAGCCGCCAGCGCCTAGCCGATAGCGCCGCCCGTCAGCAGCGCCAGGCGGTTTTGCTCGTGCGGCGGCGCAAACATATTCGGCGGCTGCCGCTCGCGCCCGCCAAGCTCGCCGATGTAAGTCTGCGTCGTTTTTAGGCTGCTGTGCCCCAGGTTCTGGCGGATGCGCTCCAAATCCATGCCGAAGTCATAGGCGCTGCGGGCGTAGGTGCGGCGCAAATCATGCGGTTTGACGCGCCGCAGCGCGCCCGCGATGCTAATCGGATAAGCATTCATGATTTCGTTGACCGTCCAGGTGCCGATGGCGCGCGGGCGCACCGTTTTGCCGCCGCGCCGTATCCCGCGGAAGACGGGACCGGCGCTGATGCCCGCCGCCCGCAGCCAGCCCTCCGCGTACAGCAGGCACCAATCCAGTGGTCCATAGGGGATGAGGCGCTGCTTGCCGCCTTTGCCCTCGCGCACGCGCAGCGCCAGCTCGCCGCCCAACTGCTGCCGCAAATCCGCCACTTGCAGCGCCGCCGCCTCCGCCGCGCGGATGCCGCTGCAGACCATCAGCGCCATCAGCGCGGTATCACGCAGCCCGCGCAAATCGCTGATGCCGGGCGCTTGCAGCAATGCCGCCACCTGCCAGGGCTTCAGCCGCAGCTGCTCGCTGTCGGCGACATCCTGCGCCACTATCAGCTTGACGGGCGAGGCCGCGGGGTGCACATCTTTTTGCAGGCGCGCCAGGAAGAGGTCCGCCAGCGCTTGGGCTTTTTGCCCGTCTTCGTCATCATCGGGCGGTGCCAAACCGCCGAAGTCGATGAGGTCCTCATACACGGCGTTGCTCAAAAGCAATTCGGCATAGCGGGCGCGGATGGTCGCCAGATGCGCCAGCACTGTGCTTGGTGCCAGGGTGGCGGGCACGAGTTCGCCGTTTTTCTTTTGGCGCTCGCGCTTGTGCAGCAGGTAATCGCGATAGGCGCGCAGGTCAGGGCTGTACCATTCGCGCCCTTGCGCCGTCAGCCATTCGATGAAGAAGCGCAGGCGGGATTTCTGGTCTTTGTTGGGCTGCGCGGGCATCAGCGCGGCGTAATTGCGCTGGAGCAGTTGGGATTGGGGGTTAGTGTGCATGGTTGGGAGTATAGTGTGGGAGGTGTAGACCGGTGTCTATACACTAAACCATGCGCCCGCCACGGAATTTGTAGTCTGGCCCTTTCCCTCCGTCATCCAGCAGGCTCTTTGCAAGATCGATACCGGCTTGCTTGTCGATTTCAGCATTGCTTGAAGTCCATGACTTAGCTGGCTCAATGCAGTTTTGACACCCATTGCGGCAGGGGCAGTTCTGAGCGACTTCGATACCCTTCTCGAGAGCTTGTGGCCATACTTCATAAAACTTCTTGGCTACGCCTATGCCGCCTTGATAATTCTCATAGTAGTAGATTGTCAAGCCGTCTTTCTTACTTGACCATGTGCTGGTGTCAAAGCGTTCGGCAGGTATAACGAAAATGGCTCCGACCCGGAATAGATTTTCTAAAGCGCCTAAGCCTTCGCTATTATCGACGTCTGCAGAGATGTTGAACCAAACAGCATGCAGGTTGTTTTGGAAGAGGGCGTCGGAGGCTTGTTTTGTATCCTTGACTTCATCACTGCGTTCGTCGACTAATTTATACCCAGTAAAGTTCAACTGGAAATTCAGCGTACCACGGAAAACTTCGATATCCCGGTAAGCTAGACCATCGTGAATATGGTTTTGATGCAATATGGGGAAAAAGCCAGGATCGGTTCTTAAATTTGGTTCGGCATCAACAAGAACGACCGCGTCGGCTTCGTGAGAATGTATGCGATATTTACGTCCGAAAAAGGTAAATATCGCCCCAATGTAGGCCTCGCGAAATCGTCTTAAGTCCGATATCTGACCGACTTCTTCCGAGCCGCGCTTGAGTTTGTAAGATTGCCCAAAACTGCCTCGCAGATTTAGATAGAACTGTGGGTGGTAATTCTTGATAGGTTTGCCACCATCAAGTCGCGCTATTTCATAGAAGGCTTTGCCGAGAATTTGTGAATCATCATCACTAATTGTTCCACCGGTCTCTTGGACGAGCGAAGGAAGGTGATTCTCGATTAGCTGTTCGTTGTTTGGATCAACAACCAATTCGTCAAAACTTCTGTTCAGAAACGCGTCAATATTGCTGACAAAGAAGCGGTCAATAGGATCGTTCATCGCGAGAAAGATCACGAAAGCATCTTTGTCCCAGCCGCGCCCAGCTCTGCCAATCTGTTGCCAGGCAGACATAATGTTGGAGGGAAAACCAGCCAAAACAACTCCATCCAGTCCGCCAATATCCAAGCCTAACTCCAGGGCGTTAGTTGTGAAGATGACACGGATATCGCCTGACTTTATCTTCTGCTGGATATTTTGTCGTTCACCGCTCTTAAGATCGGCATGAAATGGAGACAGTTGTGTCGGATTGAGACCCGCTTCACTTGCTCTTTTCTGACATCTTCTAAATGCTTCTTCAAGAAACTTCTTAGTCGGGCAGAATATCAGCGCTTGCAAGCCTTGTTCAAGTATTGCCATTGCTGCACTTTCGATTCGCAGTTGAAATATCTGCCAATACATATGCTCCGGTATATCGGGCTTGGCGAAAAGAAAGTGGCGGAGAGGGCGCAGAGTATCTCTGGCTGATACAAGTTCCAGATTTCGACCAGTGAGATTCTTGGCATGTTCTATGGGATTTGCGCAAGTCGCGGTTGAAAGGAATATGCGCGGTTTCACCCCAATTCGATCAAGCTTCAGGAAGAACCGCCGCAACAGCAAAGCCATATTGCTCCCGAAGAATCCTCGATACTCGTGCATTTCATCAATAATGACATAGCGAAGGTTGCTCAGGAAATTATGCCATTTGTCCGCGTGGCTCAAAAAGGAGCTGTTGAGATATTCAGGATTAGTCTGGAGAATATTCGGTGGGAACTGCATCATGCACTTTTTATGTTCTTTGTCAGTATCGCCGTCGTAGGGCCAGCTTTCGATGCCAAGTGGGTCGCATAGGCTGCGAATTTGCTCGCGCTGGTCAAATGCTAGCGCTTTCATTGGGTATACCATCAGCGCATGCGCGTTTGGGTCGCGGACAAGCGAATCCAACATGGGCACAGTAAATGCCAGAGTTTTGCCGCTGGCAGTTGGCGACTCTAGTACCACGTCGCAGCCTTGCAATGATAAAAGAATGGCCTGTTCTTGATGTCGGTACGGTGCGCTGATTCCAGAGTTGATTAATACTTCACGAACTTGTGGGTGCAGTCGCCGAGGCCACTCATTAGCTGAGTGAGGTTGGATGTGAGGGACAGTGCGCTTATGTATCTCATCGTCTTCCCGCAACGCATCAAACTCGTACAGCTTCCTTTTCAATCTCTCAAAATCCATCTGTGCCACCCTTCACATTGCGCAATATAATCCAACCAACACACACTATACGCCGAAAATCTAAAAAGGTTTCCCCTCAACCCTTCACCGCGCCCAGCGTCAAACCCCGTATAAAATACCGCTGAAAAAACACAAATATAAACAGCGTCGGCAGCGAGCCCAGCAAACTCGCCGCCGCCTGACCGCCCCAATCCACCGTGTACTGCCCCGTCAAATTCATGATGCCCACCATCACCGTGCGGCTCTCCGCCTTCTGCGTCAAAATGAAGGGCCACAGGAAATCATTCCATATCCAGGTGAATTGCAGCGTCGCCAGCACCGCCAGCGCCGGCAAGGTCAGCGGCAGCATGATGCGGAAGAAAATGCCGTATTCGCTGGCGCCGTCTATCAGCGCCGCCTCGCGCAGGGCATTGGGCACCGTTTGGAAGAAATTGCGCATCACCAAGGTGCAAATCGGGATGCCAAAAGCAGTGTGGATGATGATGACGGCGTAGAGCGTATCGTAGAGACCGATGTCGTTCATCAGCCGGAAGACGGGAATCAAGGCGATTTGCGGCGGCAGGAACATGCCCGCCACGATGAACACGAAGAGCAGCCCATCCCCTTTGAAGCGGTATTTGCCCAGGGCATAGCCGGCTAATGTGCCCAGCGCGATCGACGCGAATGCCGCCGGCAGCGTCAGCAGCAGCGAATTCTGCATATACAAGCCGAGGTTGCCGCTTTCGGGGTCGAGCACGCGGGCGAAGTTCTCGGTCGCCAGGCGCTGCGGCGGCGTCCAATAGCCGCCGGCGACAACTTCCGCCTGCGATTTGAAGGCGGTTACCACCGCGCCATAGACCGGCGTCATGAACAGGATGAGCATAATCGTCAGCGTGAAATACAGCGCCCCAGCGCGCAGCCGCCGCGCCCACTTGCCCCGTTGAAGCCCCGGCCTCTTCATGGCTGATGGGGGAGATGTTTCAACATAATCGTTTGTCCGCTGTGTCTTTGTGGTGCATAAATATTTGCCGCAATTGCCCTGCTCAGCCGTCCAGCAGGGTGCCGCTGCGCCGCTCAAAAGCATACAGGCTGCGCGGGCGCATCAAAGTTACCGCCCGCGGGAAGCCGCCCAGGGCACCGCGCGCTTCCCCCAGCGCCTTGTAATAATCCCAATAGCGGAAGCTGGAATAGTCCTCTCGCATCAGCGCATGGGTCTTGAGCAGCGCCAGATAGTCCTCAAATACCTCCGAAACATCGAGATAGATATCGGCGTTGTAGCCCTCCATATCCTCCCAATTTTCACTGAAGAGCAAGCCCCGCGGCGAATGCGCCGGATGCTCGCGCTCGAAAGCCGGCAAACCCGCGCGGAAGAGCGCCTGCTGCACCACATCGTGGGTATTGTTGTGGTCGATATGGAAGCTGCCCTTCCAATGCGTGATGACAAGCGTCGGTTTGTATTTGCGGATAAGATCCGCCATCTGCCAGATGGAGGCATCATTGACCGGCAATTCGCCATCGCCATAGGGCAGCAATTCCATATTCGCGCCGATGAACTCGGCGGAGGCGCGCGCGTCTTCCAGCCGCATCTCGAGGTAGTCCGCCGCGCTGAGTGTGGGATGCCCTTTTTCGCCGGTGGTCGCATGCACAATCGTGATGTCCCAACCCGCTCGCTTGTGCTTGAGCATGACGGCACCCGCCATATTTTCGGCATCGGATATATGCCCGCCAACGACCATCAAATGTCCAGACATGGAGTGCCTCCTCTTATGTCTTGAGTAATTTCCGCATCACCGCAAATTGACGCCGCCGCTCGAAGCCGGCGAGGGCGTACAAGCGGGCGGCATGTTCATCCGTCCACAGGAAATAGGCATAAAATATATGTTTTGCCGCCATTTCTTCCAAGCATTTGAAGAGCAGCATCCGCCCGATGCCGCGGTTGCGCCGGTCCGCCTTGACGCCGAAGGGACCATAGCGCTCGTTGCGCATCTGGCAGAAGCCGATAAGCTCGCTCCGCTCGCGCGCTATCAGGAAACAAGTGCGATGCGGGCTGTCGCCAAAGTATTCGAGCAGATAACTTTGGGCGAAGCGGAACCAATCCCAGCCGAAATTCTCGACTAGAAAAGGCATCAAATCGGGGATATCACTCGCGGCAATCGGGCGGATGCTGAGCCCCTCTTCCGCCTCGGCGCGTTTGATGCGCTGCTGAAGCCGCTGCGGAATCGTGAAGCCAGTCAAATCCGCGCCCATGCTAATCGCCTCGTACAAGGTCTCGAAGCCGATGTGTTGTTGCAGGAAGTGGATGGTATCGGGGTAGGCGGCAGTATCAACGCCGGGCACAAAATAGTTGGGCACATAAGGCGAAATATCAACGCGCGCCCGCCCTTCCTTTTTCAACTTGCCGAGAATATGCGCGAAGAGCGCGCTGCCGATGCCGCGCCGCTGATATTGCGGATGTACGCCAAAGGCGGTAATCCAGGCTTCGTCCGCGTCCATGCCTTGTAAGAAATAGGGCACCCGCCGCGCGAGGCAGAGGATAAAGCCGACAACCCGCCCATCAGCCACCGCCACTGGCAGATTCTCGCAGTGAAAATTTGGGTCAAGCAGCACTTGCGTCCGGAACAAACTGGCGCTGATGCGGTCGGCTGGCAGCGCCTGCCGCCATACATCAAGCAAATCGCTTTCATCACTTCCTCGAAACGGTCGGATTTGCATAAAATCCCTATCCTTTTAAGCCGGTGAGCGCGATGCCCTGTATGAAATAGCGCTGCAAAAAAATGAACACGCATAACATCGGCAAGACGGCGACAGCGGTGCCCGCCATCAGCAGATGGGTATTGTCGGCATAGAGGCTTTTCATCGAGTTGATGCCCAGCGGCAAGGTCATCAGCTCACGGCTGTTGATCACCAGCAGCGGCCATAAAAAAGCATTCCACGAGCCGATGAAGGTGAAAGTGCCTAATGTCGCCAGCGCCGGCTTGACCAGCGGCACGATGATGCGCCAGAAAATGCGCAATTCCGATGCGCCATCGATGCGGGCAGCGTCTATCAATTCATCGGGCAGGGTGATGATGAATTGCCGCATCAAAAATATGCCATAGGCGGAGGTCAAGCCGGGCACAACCAAGCCCTGGTAGGTATCAATCCAACCGAGCTGGCGCACGATAAAAAATACCGGTATCAGCGTTACGAAGAAGGGAATCATCATCGTCGCCAAAATGAGATAAAAAAGGAACTCCCGCCCCGGGAAGCGGTATTTGGCGAAGGCGAAACCCGCCAGCGAACTGCTGAGCAGCACGCCAAAAACAATCAATGCCGAGGTGAATAGGCTGTTGAAATACAGCCGCCCCATCGGGATGCTTTCGCCGAGCTCGCTGTAATTGCGGAACTGCGGCTCGGCGGGCAGCCAGACCGGCGGCCGCAGTTGAATTTCGCCCGCGGTCATCAGCGAGGCGATTATCATCCAGACGAAGGGAAAGACCATGACAAAAGCGCCCAGGGCGAGCGTGACATATTTCAAGGCGCGCGCCAGCGGCTGGAGAAGTGCGCTTTCGCTTTGCATAGCAGCTTTCAGTCCTGATACGCGCGGTCGCGCAGCAGGCGCACCTGCACAATTGTGATGAGCAGGATGATGCCAAACAGGATAAATGCCATCGCCGATGCCCGCCCCATGCGCGAGAACTTAAATGCCGTGTTGTACATGTGCAGGACGACTGTCATTGAGCTGTTGGCGGGCGCGCCGCCAGTGGTAGCGAAGACGAGATCAAAAACTTGCAGCGCGCCGATGGTATTCGTCACCACCACGAAGAGCATGACCGGGCGCAGCAATGGCAGCGTGATATAGCGAAATTCTTGCAGCTTGCCCGCGCCATCAACCTGGGCGGCGTCATAATAGTCTTGCGGGATGCCTTGTAAGCCAGCCAAAAAGAGTACGATGTAATAGCCCACAAATTGATAGACGGCGATGAATACCAGCGTCAGCAGCGCTTGATTGGGACCGCTGAGAAAGGGCTGGCGCGGCAGCCCGATGGCGGTGATGACATTGTTGACCAAGCCGTAATTGCGGTCGAAGATGAAAGCGAACATCACCGCCAGCGCCAGCGGCGCCGTGATAACGGGCATGAAATACAAAACGCGCCAGATGGCGCGCCCGCGGATGCGGCTGTTGAGCAGCAGGGCAAAACCCAAACCCAGGATTGTGTTGGCGCCAACGCCGCCGATGGCGAAGAAAAAGGTATTGCCCAGGGATTTGAGGAATACCGGGTCCTTCGTCAGCAGATAGCGGTAGTTGCTCAAGCCGCGCCAGGGCATCTCGCTGACGGGCGAAAGCATATCCCAGCGATGCAGGCTGACCCAGCCGGAAAACAGTATCGGACCTAGCAGAAAGACCAGCAGAGCGACGACTGGCGCGGCGACGAAGGCGTAAGCCCAGAGCATCCGCCGCCGCATCAGCGCCGATTTGGGAATCTCCGGCAGCCACCAGGCTCGCCGCCGCCGCGACAGTCGCGCTTGCATCGATCCGGCGGCTATTCTTCCGCCATCATCCTGTGTTCTTCGAGGATGGCGTTGGCTTGCATTTCCACCGACGCCAATGCCTCTTCGGGGTTGGTCATGCCCGCCAGCACCGCTTCAATCTCGACTTGCAGCAGGGTTTTGATTTCCTGCCCGCCAGCGACAATCTGCTCGGGCTGGGCATAGGCGGACGCGGCGACAAATGCCGAAACATAATGGTCGCTCATGGATTCGGCAAAAGCGGCTTGATCGTGATTGAAACTGGGTATCGCGCCCAGGGCATTCACCAGGAAGTCGCCAATTGCCGAGCCTGCGCCCGCTTCCTGCTCGGCGTTCATCCAATGGATGAAGTCCCAAGCGGCGGGTTTGTTGGGCGAGTTGGAATCGACAGCGAAGAGCCAGGTATAGGCGATGCTTGAAGGCGCGTCCCCGCTGGGACCGACGGGGATTTCGGCGACGCCGACTTCCGTATCAAAGTCGATGCCTTCCGCCGCCCGCAATGTCGCCCGCCACCACGGCGCCATGATGACCATGCCAACCGTGCCGCTGGGGAAATCGCCCAAGCCGCTGATGCTGGCGTCAGTGCCGCCATTGGCGACCAAATCGGCATAGAGCTGCAAGGTCTCGACGCCCTCGGCGCTGTTGAACTCGGCGATAGTGCGGTCTTCGCTCAAATAAGCGCCGCCATTGGAGAAGAGCAAGGCGCTGAAGGGATGCACAATGCCCGAATCCCAACCCGCCATGACGCCCAATCCCAACTGGCTGATGGCACCAGTATCATCCACCTGCGTGATGGCGGCGGCGATTTCCTTGAGTTCTTCCCAATTGGCGGGCGGCGCATCGTAGCCCGCTTCCGCCAGCAGCCGCTTGTTGTACACCAGCAAGTAGGGGTTGACCTCGGTGGGATAGCCCCAGGTCTGCCCATCAGAGGTGCTGACGGCGTCAATTGTGCCTTGGGCGACATTGTCGTTGATATAGGTCAGCGAATCCTGCGGCGGCTCGGCGAGTACGCCGGCGTTCACGAAATCCGGCAGCCACAGGTGATAGAAATGGTAGACATCAGCGCTGATGCCGGCGGTGCGCCCGGTGATGATTTTGGTGCGCAATTCGCCAAAATCAACCGTGACCAATTCAATCGCGACCTCCGGGTTGGCTTCCATATAGGCGTCGATGATGGCTTGCTGCGCCGCCAGCTGGCCTTCCGTGCCCCAGTGCGTCAGCATCGTCAAAGTTGTATCTTGCGCCGCTGCCGCTGCGCCCATTATCAGCAACAGGCAAAGCAGCAGCCCCGTCAACATTCTTTGGGTACGCATAAAACCCTCCTTGAATAGAACAATTTCTTGAAACCTTTTTAGCTTCCACCTTAGTATAACAGGTAGCGGGCGCGCACGCTCAGAAATTCCCGCAAGGCTGGCTGCCAGCTGCTGATGAAAGCGGCGGCGCTTGTGTCTCCTTTGTCGATATGCTGGCGCAGGCTGTCACTGCCCCAAAGCAGGTCGATAGGCGGCGGGCTGCCCGCTGCCCAGGGCGGACGCCAGGCGAAATCCGCCGGGTAGCGCGCTTTGACTGCGCGCAGAAACTGCAGCATCGCTGGTATCGGCGCGCAGGCATCACGGTCGCTGACATAGACCTGCACTCCCGCGCAGACTTCGCCCTGATATTTGCTGAAACTGGGCACAAAATACACGGGGCGGAAGCGCAGCCCCGGCATTTCCCGCGCGTTGAGCGCCGCCGCCAGCGCCTCGGTATCGTCAATCCAGGGCGCGCCGATATATTCAAAAGGCTTGGTTGTGCCGCGCCCTTCGGACAGGTTTGTGCCTTCGATCAGGCAAGTGCCCGGGTAGAGCGTCATCGCGTCCAGCGTTGGCAGATTGGGCGACGATGGCACAAAGGGCAGCCCGGTCTCGTCATACCACATAGCGCGCGCCCAGCCCGTCAGCGCCACCACCGTAAGCGCGCAGTTAATGCCCTCTTCTTCATTGAGCATCAGCGCGGTTTCGCCCAAGGTCATGCCATAGCGGATGGGCAGGCAGGCGGGACCAACAAAGGAGCGATAGCCTGGCGCAAGCATTGGACCTTCGACGCGCGCGCCGCTGATTGGCGTTGGTCTGTCCAATACGAAGACGCTGAGGCCCGCCTCCCGCGCCGCGCGCATGACAGTAAGCGTGGTCGCCAAATAGGTGTAGAAGCGCACGCCGCCATCTTGCAAGTCGATGAGAATCGTATCGATGCCGCTTAGCATGTCCGCTGATGGACTCTGCGTCGCGCCATACAGGCTGTGCACGGGCAGCCCCGTATGCCGGTCGCGGCTGGTGGCGACTTTCTGCCCGGCTTGCGCCTCGCCGCGGATGCCATGTTCGGGACCAAAAAGCGCGACCACATCAGCAGCGGGATGGGCGCGCAGCCGCTCAACGCTGCTGACAAGCAGCCGGTCGACGCTGCTGGGGCAGGCGAGCAGCGCCAGCCGTTTGCCCGCCAGCAAGTCCTGCCTGCTTTCGAGCAGAACCTCCAAGCCAAGTTTGACGCGCATGATCTGCCTCCCGCGCATTGCTGACTTCTGATATCTTATCGCGCATACCCAAGTATAAGAGAAATCAGGTATACTCACGATGTGCCGAAAAACTCGGTGTCTCTTGTAGGTGCAAGTAAGCTATGCAAAAGGTGGCGAATGCTCTACTGGCGATACCTTGCCTTTCATCCCATCATCCCATCGGTAGGGGTGTTTCGCTGAAACGCCCAAGCGGAGACCCATGAAAGCCGCTGGCAGACAATGAGTATCCAGGACCAATTCAACCGCCCGCTGCGTGACTTGCGGATTTCCGTCACCGACCGCTGCAATTTCCGCTGCCCTTATTGCATGCCAGCCGCTGTCTTCGGCGAGCGCTATCAATTTTTGCCCAAGCCACAGCTGCTAAGTTTTGAAGAAATCACCCGCTTGACGCGCATCATCCTGCGGCTGGGCGCGGTAAAACTGCGTTTGACTGGCGGCGAGCCCCTTCTGCGCCAGGATATTGAGACGCTGGTGGCGATGCTGGCGGCGCTGGAGGGCGTCGAAGACCTGGCGATGACCACCAATGCCTACCTGCTGCCGCAGAAAATCGACGCGCTGAAAGCCGCTGGCTTAAAGCGCTTGACCATCAGCCTGGATACGCTGGATGACGAGATCTTCCGCCAGATGAATGGCGGGCGCGCCGGCGTCGCCAAGGTGCTGGCTGGCATCGAAGCGGCGGAAGCGGCGGGCTTCACGCCTTTGAAGATCAACGCAGTGGTGCAGCGTGGCGTCAACGACCATACGCTGGTGGCGCTGGCGCGTTTTTTCAAAGAACGCGGGCATATCCTGCGCTTCATCGAATATATGGATGTCGGCAACAAAAATGGCTGGAAGCTGGACCAGGTGCTGCCATCGGCAGCGCTTGTCGAGCGCATCAGCGCCGAGCTGCCGCTGGAACCAGCGGCGGGCAATTATTTCGGCGAGGTGGCGCAACGCTATCGCTATGCCGATGGCGATGGCGAGATTGGCGTCATCAGCTCGGTGACGCAGCCTTTCTGCGGCGCGTGCACACGCATGCGCCTGTCGCCCGAAGGCGATATGGTAACCTGCCTTTTCGCGACTGAAGGCATCAGCCTGCGTGATCCCTTGCGCGCCGGCGCGCACGATGACGAGCTTGAAGCCATCATCCGCGGCATCTGGCGCGCCCGCAGCGACCGCTATTCAGAGCTGCGCAGTTCCCTCACCCCTGACGGCCGCGACCGCCGCAAAAAAGTAGAAATGTACCACATCGGCGGTTAGACTGGCACCGGGCACAGGGCAATTGCATTAAAAAAGACATTCGCCACAACAAGCGGAATCAAACGCAAATGTAACCACCGAGGACGCCGAGATACACCGAGAAAAGCATGAGAAGCCTCTTATGAATCTTTTCTCGGCGCGCTCAATTTTCCTCTGTAAGTGCAAGTAAGTCATGCGAAAACAAAATGACCTTTGCCTTGGTATCATACCCACACAACATCCCAAGCCGTAGGGGCGAGCCAAGGCTCGCCCCTACATTTCCAATTACTTTGTTGCACGTACATCTGTGTTCTCGGTGCTAAGGGCTGTGTACAAACTACCCTGATAAATGAAGAAGCGTAGAGCCATTTCAAGAAAAAACTTTGTGCCCTTTGTGTCTTTGTGGTGTACAAATAGTTGATGCGATTGCCCTGCGCCAGCCGCCGCCAATCTTGCCAATGCCACCGGGGCTATGGTATGGTGGCGGCTGTTGATTGGGCAGACTTGGCGAGGGCGGGATATGAGCAACGCGGACTTCGAACTCACGGGAAAGACGGCGCTGATAACGGGGGCGGGCCGCGGCATCGGGCTGGCGACGGCGCGGCGGCTGGCGGCCGCTGGCGCTCATGTCATCATCGCCGATTACATCGCCGAAAATGGGGAAGCCGCCGCCGCCGAAATCGAGAGCATGGGGCGCAAGTCCCTCTTCATCGAGGTGGATGTGCGCTCTTCCGCCAGCGTGGACAGCATGGCGGCGCGCGCGCTGGCAGCCTTCCCGCAGATTGACATTCTCGTCTGCAATGCCGGCATCGCCCAGGCGGTCGCCGCCGAAGACTGCAGTGATGAAGACTGGCTGAATATGCTGGCGGTCAACCTCAATGGCGTATTTTGGTGCTGCCGCGCTATCGGCAAGCACATGCTGGAGCGGGGCAGCGGCGCTATAGTCAATACCGCCTCAATGTCGGGCATGATATCAAACACGCCCCAGCCGCAGGCGCATTACAACGCGGCGAAAGCGGGCGTCATCATGCTGACCAAGTCGCTGGCGGGGGAATGGGCGGGGCGGGGCGTCCGCGTCAATTGTGTCTCGCCGGGTTATATCGGCACGGATATGACCGCCGAAGGCATGGCGAATGCCGATTGGTACCCCACCTGGCTGGCGATGACGCCGCAAGGGCGGGTCGGCGCGCCGGAAGATGTCGCCGCCGCCATCTATTATCTGGCATCGCCAGCCGCCAAATACACCACCGGCAGCAACCTGGTCGTCGATGGCGGCTATACCGCCTGGTAAGGGCTGATTGCGGGGCGGCGGCTTCCCGCGCCGCCTGTGGTATACTCCGCCTGGATGAGTACGCGAGGATTGGCTGGGGGCATTTTATGAAACTCAGTGGCGAAGCGAAGGCTATGATTGCGACGCTGGCATTGGTGCTGGCGATTGCATTGGGGCTGAACCTGGCGCTGGCACCGAGCGCGGACCGCAGCATGCTGTCCTGGATGGTCAGCCTGCTGGCGGTGGCGATACTGTTTTGGGTTTGGATCCGCCGTGACGCATTGGCGGAGCGAGATTCGGATGCCGTCGAGGCGGCGGAAGAAGCGGCGCGCCAAGCCGAAAACCTGGCGCGGCGCACCGTCATCCGCCGGGAAGAGGCTGTGTCAAGGCCATCCGAGCCTGATGATTTGACCAAAATCAACGGCATCGGCGCTGTTTTCCTCACGGTATTAAACGATGCCGGCATCACCAGTTATGCCCAATTAGCGGCGACGCCGCTGGAAGAGTTGGAAGCAATCGTGGAAGCCTCGGGGCGCAGCCGTCCCGGCCGGCTGGAGACCTGGCCGCGTCAAGCGGAGTTCGCTGCCGCTGGCGATTGGGAGGGGCTGCGCGCCTTTCTTGATGCCCTGTAGCGCGCCTGCGCTTTTCCTCCTGGACCCAAAACTCTGTGCCCTCAGTAAGTGCAAGTAAGTAATTGGAATCTGTAAGTGCGGAGATTTCGACAAGGATTTTTACCACCGAGTACACCGAGTACACCGAGATACACCGAGAAAAAATGAGAAAATCTCTGTGCCTCTGTGGTGAATTGACCAGCGCCAAGCCCGCAAATTACTATTTGCATCCCGCGACTCGCCCTGATAATCCGCCCGCTGGCATAGCGCCCCGCCCAAAACTGAGTACACTGATTGCATACGCCCGCGACCGTATCCGCAGGATGGCGCATGCCCGCTCTCGCCCATATCATCCGCCGCCGCCGTAGCCGCAAACGCCGCCGCCAGAAGCAGGCGCGGCGCTCCCGCTTTTGGCTTTTGCTCCTGCTGGGCGCGCCAGGCACGCTGCTGCTGACGCCGATTCTGGCGGGGCTGGGATTGTCACTGTGGCTCTATGCCCAGGCGGCGAGTCAACTGCCGACCCCGCAGCAGACTTTGGCATTACATGCGGCGGCGCGCTCCCGCTTCGTCGCGCGGGATGGGGTTACAGCGCTGCACGGCGTCAGCGAGCCACTGGAAAGCGAGACGCTTTGGCTGCCGCTGGCGGAGCTGCCGCCGTATCTGGTGGACGCCCTGCTGCTGGCTGACGATGCCGATTTCTTGACGGCGCCGGCGCCTTTCAACGCGCTGAGCGCGCTGTCCCGACTCTGGCTGTATATCATCGGCGCACCGATAGAATACGCCGATACCCTGACTTCACGCTTGACGCGGGAAACTTTGCTGCCCGCCGTCAGCGGCGCTGGTTTGGACGCCAGCTTGCTGCATATCGTGCTGGAAGCGGAGAGCCGGCGGCGCTACCCCCCGCGGGAGCTGCTGGAATGGCGGCTCAACAGCCGCTATTACGGGCATGACGCCTTCGGCTTGGCGGCGGCGGCGCAAGTGTATTTGCAGAAACCGGCGGCGGGCTTGAGCCTGGCGGAGGCGGTCCTGCTGGCACCAGTAGCGGCGGCACCACAGCTCAACCCGCTGGATGCGCCGCGGCCTGCCCGGGAACGGGCTGCTGAATTGCTCTTCGCGCTGCTGGATGCCGGGCACATCACGCAAGCGCAATTTGATGCCGCCTCGGCAGAAACGGTCACCGCGCGCGCGCCGGCGGGCAGCACTGCTGATGGGCGCGCCGCCTTCCTCGCCTATGCGCGGCGGCAGGCAGAATCCATCCTGACGCGCTTGGGCTTGTCTGGCGAGCAGCTGGTGGCGCGCGGCGGCTTACACATCACCACCAGCCTCGATATTGAGCTGCAGCGGCAGGCGGAATGTCTTACGCAGGCGCATCTGGCGGGCGCGGACGCTGACGATGCCGCGGCCTGCCCAGCGGCAAGCGGTCTGCTCAACACTGGCTGGGAAGGCATCCCAGCGCCGCCTGATGCCGCGGCGCTCACGCTGTTGGATGTGGCGACCGGGCAGATTTTGGCGATGCTGGGCGATGCGACCGCCGAGCAGCGCCAACCCGCGATTGTGCTGCGCCCCTTTGTGTATATGGACGCTTTGCTGCGGCGTGAGCTGACGCCGGCGTCTATGGTCTATGACCTGCCGCAGGCATATCCCGGCGCGGCGCAGCATCTGATTTATACGCCAGCCAATCCCGATGGCAGCTATCGGGGACCGCTGTCCCTGCGGCAGGCGCTGGCGGCGGGGCTGCTGCCGCCGGCGGCGCAAGTGGCGCATGCCAACAGCCTGGCGCCGGCGCTGCAGCTGGCGGCGGCGCTGGGCATCAGCGGGCTTGACGAAGCCCGTCCCGAGCTTTCGCTGCTGGAACGTGGCGGCGCCATTTCAGTCTTGGATGCCGCCTATGCCTATAACGTCCTGGCGGCGGCGGGCTGGATGCGCGGCATTGAAAGCGCCGCCGGCAGCGACCGCGGGCGTGACCCCGCCGCGATTTTGGCAATCGAAACCGCTGACGGCCGCGTCCTCTGGCAGCAGGCCGCGGCTGCCGCCCCCTCCAGCCAAACCGCCATCCTCGAAGCGAGCGTCACCTATTTGATGAACGATATGCTGGCGGACGGGCAAGCGCGGCGCGAAGTTCTTGCATTTGACGAGCCGGCGCTGCGGCTGGCAAGCGGCAATGCCGCCATTATGGATGGGACCAGCGGCGATCGGCGCGATAGCTGGACAGTCGGCTATACGCCGGACCTGGTGTTAGCGCTCTGGACCGGACGTCAGGACGGCGCGCCGCTGAGCCTGGAGCCCTATCAGCGGCTGAGTTCAACGCCGCTTTGGCAAGCGCTGCTGAACTATGCCATCAGCCAACGGGAAGCAGCCACAGCGAGCTGGGCGGCACCCGCCGGCATTGAAGAATACCTGGTCTGCGAGATTTCTGGCGAGCTGCCGCCGACCACCGACCACTGCCCAACGCGGCGGGAGCTGGTGCCGCGCGGGACGCAGTTGCGCCGTGACGACCGCTGGCAGACGCTGGAAATCAACCGCGCCACCGGGCAACTGGCGACCGTGAATACGCCCGCTGCCCTGCGAGAATCCCGCGCCTATTTCCTGCCGCCCGAGGAGATAATGGGCTGGTGGCTGGAAAATGACATGCCCCTGCCGCCCAGCGCCTACAGCGCCGATGACAGCGCCAGCGAGCTTAAGCCGGCGCAATTGACGCAGCCGGCGGAGTATGCCTACCTGGGCGCGCGCGTTGACATCCGCGGCAGTATCCGCCAAGAGGGCGCGACAAGCTGGCGGCTGGACTATGGCGCCGAAGCCAACCCCGAGCGCTGGATTAGCATCCATGAAGCAGAATCCGCGCCCGAAACTGGCGAAATCGCGGCGACATGGGAGACGGCGCTTCTGAGCGGTATCCATACTTTGCGCCTGCGTGTGGACTTCGCCGATGGCAGCGTCATCAGCGACAGCAGGCTGCTCACTTTTGACAATACGCCGCCCTCCCTTCGGCTAAGCGCTGGCGATGACGCCGCCCGCGCTTATGCGCCAGGTGAAACTATCGCCTTGCTTGCGGATGCGCGCGACAACCTGACGATTGAGCGCGTCGAATTCCTTCGTGATGGCGAGCTGCTGGCGGTCGACCGCGATTGGCCCTATGGCTTTGAAGCGCCGGCGCTGGCGCTGGGGGAGACACGCTTCCAGGCAATTGCTTATGATCAAGTGGGCAACCGGGCGGCGTCGGCGTTGAATGTGACGGTTGAGAGGGGCTAGCCGAATATGTCTATCACCGAAGCCACTTCCACACAGCGCAGCATGAATTCCGTATGGGCTTGGCTCTTGGCGCTTCTGTCGCTGCTGCCGCTGGCATTTTATGCTTACATCGGCAGTTTCAGCCGCCTATTAATGGACGACTATCCGATTTTTGCAGGCGCGCTTTGGCTCGGATTTCGCGACAATCTTGCGTATTGGTGGAATCATTGGAGTGGCAGTTATACCTATTACATATTCCATGATTTGCTGAGCATCTTCGGTCCCGTTCGCATCCCGTCTGTTTTCCCCACGGTTATCATTATCGTTTGGCTGGGCGGCTTGGCTTGGCTGATATCATTAGCGCTGCGTCATTTTACGCAGCGGCGCAGCCACGCGCCCATCGCTATTGCTATCGCCGCGCTGACGGTGTATGCGGCGCTGATGTCCTTTCATACTTGGGAATCCATCTATTGGTACGCCGCCAGCGCCGATTACACCTTGCCCGCTGGCATTCTGCTGTGGATGCTGGCGGCAGCGCTGGAATGCTCGGGCAGGGTTCGCTCGCGCGGCTGGCTGCTGGTCGCGGCGCTGGCAGCGGGGTTAGCGGGTTTCGTCAACGCTGGCTTTACTGAGCTGCATGTTTTTATTCAAGCGCTATTTTTCCCGCTCATGCTTGTGCTCGGCATTGGGTTCGCGGCTGGCAGTCGGCGGCGCGCCTGGGCGGCGCTGCTATTTTCCGCCTGGCTCGGCAGCGTCATCAGCCTGGCGCTGCAAGTATCCGCGCCCGGCTTCGTCAATCGTGTGGAGGTCACCGTGACCACCACGCACGAATCGACGCCGCTGCTGCAGGATTTGCCACAGCTGCTTGGTGCCACTGCTCAAACCACACTCGACTATGCCGGGCATCACGGCAGCCTGGCGGGTTTCACGCTTTTATTGGCGCTTGGGCTGCTTGCCTCGCTGCAATTGAATGCGCCAGCAGCGCATAAACAGCCTCGCGCTGCGCCATCCCTGTCGTCAGCGACACTTCTGATTGTATTGCTGGGGCAGCTCATTTTTTTGCCGCTTTTGTGGGCGCAGGCTGCTCCCCAGAACCAAGCGGCAGGCATTTCGGCTGGCGCTAGTCTGCTACTCATCTGCTTGAATCTAATGGCAATTGCGGCGATGAGCCTGTCGCTATGGCGGCGGCGTTCACTCGCTGGGCTGCTAAACACCAATCTGGTATGGCTGCGCCCCCTTACTGCCGGGACGGTGCTGGCTGTCTTTGCGCTGCTGGCGGCGGCGCAGCTTCAAGCATTGCGCCCGGCGCAGAGTGTATATCTCTTGCTCAGTGCCTTGTCTCTGCTTGGGATTCTGGGGCAGTTACTGTCTTCGCTGTGTGTGGATGACCGCGCCCGCGAGCTGGGCTACTGCGCCTTGGCGTCGCTGGCGCTGGCGATGATTGCAGTTGCCTCGATGGCAGCGGCGGGTCACGCCGGTATCGGTCACATCTATGCGCGCACATTCACTTTTGCCGCCTTCATGCAGGTGCTGCCTGGCTTGCTTTGGGGCGCATATCTCGGGCGTCTCATCCAGCTCTGCCAAGCCAGCATAGGGGCGCGCCCCCAGTTCCCGGCGCGTTTGCGCGCGCTCTGCCTCGGAATTATCCTGCTCATCATCATCTTTCAGTTGGTGGCTCACGCGCGGATTGTGCCGAACTTCGCGCTCTACGCCAGCGAATGGGACGCGCGGCATGCCTATATCCTGCAAGCGCGGGACGCCGGCAGCCGTGATATTGAAGTCGAGCCCTACGCTTTTGACATCAGCGGAATTCTGTTTGCTTCGGGCGAGCCCTTCCAGGGCAGCAGCAGCTATTTTTATGGCGTTGATTCCATAACGGTGCTTGAGTGATGCCGCGCCAGCGATTCAATGGAAAGCGACCGCCTTGGCGCGCCGTCAGCTTTGCCGACGCGACCCCTCGCGCAATGGCGCTGTGGCTGCTTACTCTATTGTCCTTCGCGCCGCTTAGCCTCTACGCCTATCTCGGCCATTTCAGCCGCTTGATGATTGATGATTATGGCTTTTTTGCGACTGCCCTCTGGCTCGGCTTCCGCGACAATTTCAACTACTGGCGGTCCACCTGGCACGCCGGCTATTCCTTCGCGCTATTCCACGACCTGCTTAGCGTGTTCGATCCCGCCCGCCTGCCGCCCCTGTTTCCGGGGCTGATTATCGCCGCCTGGCTGGCAGGCTTGGCTTGGCTCATCTCGCTCATGCTCCGCCAGCTGGGCTATAGGCGGGATCATCTGCCAATCTCGCTGACGCTCGCCGCTTTGTCGGTCTTTGCCGGCATTCAGTCCTTTCATTCTTTGGAGTCATTTTACTGGTATTCCTCAAGCGTACGGCACACGCTGCCCTTAGGATTTATGCTGCTCTTTCTGGCGGCTGCCTTGGAATTTTCCGAGCGATTGCGCTCGCGTACTGCGGTCAGCGCCGCTGCCTTGGCGGCCGCGCTGACCGGTTTTCTCATCGCCGGTTTCTCGGAACTGAACGCGTTGATCCAGCTGACTTATTATCCGCTGGCTATGGCGGGGCTGCATTTTGCATATCGCGGACGGCGCGCGCGGACATTGGCGGTGCTGTCCGCGGGATTCTTTGGCAGCCTGGCAAGCTTGCCAGTATTCATCTCGGCGCCGGGTTTTGCTAAGCGAATGGCTAGCGCGGAATCGCTGCAATACGCTTCGGCAATCCGGGAGCTGCCTGGGCTTGCGCTGGAAACGGCAGCGGCGGCGCTGGAGTATGCCGGGCACCGGGGCAGCCTGGCTGGCTTCATGCTGCTGCTGGCGGCTGGGCTTTGTGCCGGGCTGCTCAGCTACCGCCCCAATCCAGCCCGTGTCGCCGCGCCGCGCCTATCATTGTCACTGGCTTCCGCGCCTCTTTGGCTGGGCATTTTCGTCCAGTTAGTTTTCCTGCCGATTCTGTGGGCGCGGCGCGACAGCGTCCCCACCGACCAGCAGCTATCGCTAATCGCAGCTTTATGCCTGGACATCGTCTCTTTAGCCACTTTAAGTCTGATTTTGTGGCGCAAACCCCGCCTGGACGCACGGCTTAGGCAGCGCAAATCCAGCGCGATGGACCTGTCGCTGGTGATGCTTGCTGCCGCTTTCGCGCTCTTGGCATGGACGCAGCACGGCGCAACGCCAGCTGTAAGCGCAGCATATCTTTTTTCGACTGTTTTGTCGCTGCTGCTGCTGTTGGCTGGCTGTCTGCTGTCGCTGGCGCCGGACCCGCGCTGGCGCCGATTCGGCCTCATCACAGCGTTGACTATCCCGCTGGCGGCTTGCGCCATCGCCTTGCCAGTCGCTGTCGGCCTCTTTGGTTTGGGATTTGTCTACACGCGGTCGCTGGCATTCTCCGCCTTGATGCAAGTGCTGCCCGGCTTGATTTGGGGCGTCTACATCGGCTGCCTCGTGCAGCGGAGCCGATTGTTGACTGCCGCCAGCCAACGCTATGTAAGCGCTTTGCTCCTGCTATGTGTGCTGGTCATCGCATGCAGCGCTGTCTTGACAATGGCCGAGCAAGCGCAGCTGATACCGGATTTTGCCGTCTATGCCAGCGACTGGGACGCGCGCCACGCTCAAATACTCGAGCTGCGCGAAAAAGGCGCAATGCACATCGAGGTCCTGCCCTATCGTTACGACATGACAAGCTACATTACCACCAGCGGGCAAGCTTTTGGCGGCAGCCACCCCTACTATTATGGCGTCGAGTCCATCACCGTACTTGAGTCTTGAGCGCCGCCCGCCTGCTTCTCAGCTGAGCGCCGCCAGCGCCAAGACCATTAGAAATACGCAAATATTCTGGCAATCTCGTTTCTACACTGCCAAAAGTATTGACTGAACCCGCAAGCCATGCTATTTTATAGGCGAAAGTTTGGCACTCTATGCGCTTGAGTGCTAATGCTCCGGCAAAATCAGCCGCAGCGTTCGTTAGGTTCCATGAACGAGAAGGAGAAGAAAATGGCTATAACGATCCGCCCGCTAGGCGACCGCGTCTTGGTAGAACCGGTGGAGTCGGAAGAGACTTTCGCCGGTGGCGCTTTTGTCTTGCCCGAAACCGCCAAAGAAAAACCGCAGCAGGGTTTGGTCCGTGCCGCGGGTCCTGGCAAGTACGATGAAGACGGCGACAAGCGCATCCCCATGGATGTCGGCGAAGGCGACCGCGTGCTCTTCGCCAAATATGCCGGCACCGAAGTCAAGCTGGATGGCGTCAAAATGCTCATCATGAAAGAATCGGACATCCTCGGCATCGTCGAAGCCTAGCGGTAGTGCAACTCCCCGACCATAACTCGTAACAAGCAGCAAGTGAATCTGGAGGAATCAATGGCAAAGCAACTGGTATTCAAAGAAGATGCGCGCCGCAAATTGCAAGCGGGCGTCGACAAGGTCGCCAATGCGGTCAGCACGACCTTGGGTCCCAAGGGGCGCAATGTCGCGCTGGACAAAAAATTTGGCGCGCCCACCGTCACCCATGATGGCGTAACCGTCGCCAAAGAGATCGAATTGGAAGACCCCTATGAAAATATGGGCGCCCAATTGCTGAAAGAAGCGGCGACCAAAACCAACGACATCGCCGGCGATGGCACCACCACCGCCACCGTCCTGGCGCAAGCCATCGTCAGCGAAGGGCTGAAGAATGTCGCGGCGGGCGCCAACCCCATGCTGCTGAAGCGGGGCATCCTGCACGCGGCTGATGTGGTATCCGCCAATATCCTCGAGCAATCCACGCCCATCGATACCAAAGACGAAATCGCCAATGTCGCCAGCGTCTCGGCGCAAGACCAGGAAATCGGCAATCTTATCGCCGAAGTCATGGACAAAGTTGGCAAAGACGGCGTGGTCACGGTGGAAGAGAGCCGCGGCTTGGAATTTGAAACCGAATATGTCGAGGGCATGCAGTTCGATCGTGGCTACATCAGCCCCTATTTCGTGACCAACAGCGAATCGATGGAATCCGACATTGAAGAGCCCTACATCCTCATCCACGACAAGAAGGTCAGCGCGGCGCAGGACATCATCCCGATTTTGGAGAAATTGCACCAAATTGGCAAACGCGAGTTGGTCATTATCGCCGAAGATGTTGATGGCGAGGCGCTGGCGACCATGGTCGTCAACAAGCTGCGCGGCGCTATCAATGTGCTGGCGGTGAAGGCGCCCGGCTTCGGCGACCGCCGCAAAGCCATGCTGCGCGACATCGCCGTTTTGACCGGCGGCACCGTCATCAGCGAAGAGACGGGGCGCAAGCTGGACAGCGTTACCGTGCAAGATTTGGGGCGGGCGGCAAAGGTCGTCAGCACCAAGGACGATACCGTCATCGTGGATGGCGCGGGCGAAGAAGGCGCTATCAACGGGCGCATCGAAGAAATCCGCCGCGAGATCGATAGCAGCACCAGCGATTATGACCGCGAAAAGCTGCAAGAGCGGCTCGCCAAGCTCAGTGGCGGCGTCGCGGTTATCCGCGTCGGCGCCGCAACCGAGACCGAGCTCAAAGAGAAGAAACATCGCGTGGAAGATGCTTTGAGCGCGACCCGCGCCGCAGTAGAAGAGGGCATCGTGCCTGGCGGCGGCGTCGCTTTGATTAACGCCATGGGCTCGCTGGACGGCGTCAGCCTGACCATCAGCGACGAGAACACCGGCATCACCATCATGCGGCGGGCGCTGGAAATGCCGATGCGCAAAATCGCCGCCAACGCTGGCGAAGATGGCGCGGTCATCATCCAAAATGTGCGGCGCGCGCAAGATGACGCCAGCAATCACCGCGTCGGCTTCAATGTCATGAACGGCGAATATGGCGACATGATCGAAGCCGGCATCCCCGACCCCGCCAAGGTAACCCGCGGCGCTATCGAAAACTCCGCCTCCATCGCCGCGATGATTTTGACCACCGAAGCGCTCATCACCGATGTGCCGGAAGAGACGCCCCCGCCGATGCCCGGTGGCGGCGGCATGGATGGCATGGGCGGCATGGGCGGCATGATGTAAACCCCCGCATCCCAGCAAGACACGCAGCTCCCGAGGACTGTCGCCAGACAGTCCTCTTTTTGTTGCGTCGCTTGGCAAAGTTTCGCAAGTCTGTGAAATTGGTCAATATATCAAGCATAAATAGCTTGTGTTTTGGTTTTTTGTGATATACTGACAAATGTAAAGACAAATAAAGAAAAAACGGAAGGTCATTATGATGATTTACACAAACAAACTCCAGAATATGCATTCTGGTAGAAAGGGGCTAGGCTTCGCAAGGTTCGTTCCAATAGCTGTTCTTATTCTGCTTATGTTCGCCAGCGCGCTCCCCGCGCTTGCTCAAGAAAGGCTGCCGGCCCCGGCTCCGCAGACTTTTGTGCATGGGGTGAACAATGATGCTGGCGGTCAGCAATGTCATCAAGAGTCGGGCGAGTGTATCACCTATGACGCATCAAAGTGCATTGATGTGTCTTTTAGCGCAATCGATGGGGTGAACCTTCGTGACTATGCCATTCGGCTCTGGTCGGGCAAGAACAAAGCAGCGGTAGTGGCTGGATATGACCGCTATCCCAAGAAGTGGTTTAATCCCTATGATTGGCATAATAACCAATCACCTGAAATAGGTGGCGGCATCACACCAATTGGCGATTGGCCCGACAGCGGCAATTTTGTTGAATTCACTATATGCGGGCTTGCTAGCGGCCAGACTGTGAAGCTGAAGTTTAGAGCTGAAGACGCTCGGGAAAATTCGCAATACAAATATGGCGAAAAGACCGAGGGCGTAAAGGTCAAGCTCTAATGTTGAGTCATGCCTTAGCGCTTACTGGATGCTTATCGCTTGCAGGTCATAATACACAAGCGGGCAGCCATCGTGCCGCAGGCTGTTTTCGCTGATGTAGCTTTCCAGGTCAAATGTGAAGGGCGGCACCGCCGCTGACCGCGCGCCCGCCGCTCGCGCCTGCTGGAGGCTGATGTGGCGGGCGTCCCATGACTGCGCGTACTGGCGGAAGGGCAGGATGTGGCGGCTCTGGTTCCAGACTATGCCCAGCGTCAGCGCCAAAGCTATCAGCAGCGCGGGGCGGCGCAGCAGCCTTAGCGAGCGCGGGGCGGCGCTCAACTGGAGCGCGTAACCCAGCGCGCCGCCCCATAAAATCCCTTGCAGCGTCAGCATATAGGGCAGGAATGCCAGCGAGCGCTGCGCCAGGTTGCCGGTGGTGTAGAAATTGATAAATATGACCGCCGCCGCTGGCATGAGCACAAAGCCATAAGAAACGCCGAGCGCGCCCGTCAGCGCCCGCCGCAGCCGCTTGGGGAAATGGTGCCGCAGCTGCCAGAACATCAGCAAGAGCAGCGAGTGCGTCGTGAGTACCAGATAGGCGGCAGCGCGCCAATGGATGCTGCGCGCTTGCGTCGCCGCCACCAGCATGACCATTAGCATCAGCGGCAGTGCCAGCGCTTTTGCCGCGTCCAGTTTTTTCCCGATGAGGAAGCGGTTCAGTCGCGCCCGCAGCCACAACAGCGCGAGCAGCAGCACGAGCAATCCCGCGTTGATGACAAGCACACTGGCATAGCTGACGCTGTAACGTCCCAATAGCTGCGGCGCATCGCTGCTGTGCTGCCAGAGCAGCGGCAGGCAGAGCAACTGCGCCGCCAGCGCCATCAGCAAGGGCTGGGGCTTGAGCTGCAAGGCGGGCGGATGCGGGCGCGCCACCGCGGGCTGCCGCCGCGAGAGCAGCGCGTACAGCGCGATTGCGGCGAGGGAGGCGAAAGCGCCAAAAGCGGCTGGCTCTGTGATATGCGCGACTGTCGTGCCCGCCGTCTGCGGCAGCAATACGGTCAGCTCGCGGCTTGCCATGCCGTGATGCGCGGCGAAACGGGACATGCGGTCGATGGCGCCGGGCGCTGACAGCTGAATCAACAGGCTGAGCGCTATAACCAACCCGTGCAGGCTGAAGAGCGCCAGATAGGGTCGCCGCCGCGCCGGCTCCAGCAAGATCACGAGCGCGGCAAGCAGCAAGCCGAGCACGGTCAGTTGGAAGACGGCGAACAATTCAGAAGCGCCGGCGCTGAAGAATGCGCCCAGCGCCGTCAGCAGCGCAAAACTGAGGAAGCGGCGCTTGCTGGCGGTGCATGCCGGCAGCTGCAGGCAAGCCGCCAGCACCAGCGTCCAGAGCGCGATGGGAAAGGTATAACGCGAGCTGGCGTTGAACCAATAGAGCGCTTCCAGCGAGGCGAGCGCGTTCAAAGCGGCGGCGATGGCGAGCGCTGCCCCGCTGACGGCGAGCAGCCGCGGCACCCGCTCGTGGAAGCAGTGGCGCCAAAGCCCATGCAGCAGCCAGCTCAAGCCGAGCAGCCACAGGATTAGCGTGGCTACAGTGAAGATGGCGGCGGTATAAATGCCGCCGGGACCAGCCAGGCTGAGAAAAAAGAGGTCGGTATAGCTGCCGAATTGCGCGTTGCGATAGTGGGCGACGCCGCCCAAAACGCCAACTTCGCGGGCGGTAGCGGCGATGCACAAATCATCCCACATCAGGCGCGTGCTGCCGCCCAAAAGCACGAAGACAAGCAGGGGAATGAAGAAGAAAAGCAGCAGCGTGGTTGTCCCGGTCTGTGTCTTAATTCTTCGGTGGTAGCGCAGGTTCCGCATTTCTCGTTGCAACGATTGCAGCCACCGTCGCCTGCGCTGAGTGATAAGTTGGCTGACGGACTGTGGCTTGCAAACCCGTGTTCGCGTTCTCTGTTACTTTCGACGGAGATAGCATCTGAGCGGTCGCGGCCGCTATCGCGCCACTTAACTCGTTAGCATTAGGAGGAAATTGTACATTGGATGAATTATCCTGTGGCAATAAGTCTTGACCTTCTTCCCTTTCTAAAGACATTGGGGCAGAGTGCAGCGCAGTTTGTATGGAAAATTGGACTTGTGAGGCTATGTACCCAAGCCCAACACACAGCAGAAACCCAATTAGCACAACAATGCACAAAGTCTTCCAGATGTTGCCCTGCTTTCGCTTCTGTTTAGTTTTCCTCATAGAGCGATCCCTAAACACGGTATTCAAACTTATTCGATGACGGGCTGTTACATTACTCGTTCAATTCAATACCCAAGTAGCGATAATGGCAGAGCGCAAGTTTATGTCGCATGATTTGTTGAAAACCCATGCGGCAGTAACATTAGACAATCCGACCTGAATTTCTTGTCGACGGTCTATAGCGAATAACTCTTGATTTACTTGGGGTTCGCCATTGACAAAGACTTGACCCATCACAATGTCTTGCTGTTGGTGGAGATCATTTTGAATTATAAAAGTCGGGGGTGACCCAACTAAATCTAGCGATCGGCTGAACTCTTCTCGAAGCAGGCCATCAAGATCGCACAGTGCCCGGGGCATAGATACTAGATAAAAATGCCTCACACTTTGTTCTTGATCTTCTTGGATCAAAAAGCCGAACGGGCTACTTCCCAAGTCAAAGCTACCATCGGCATCGGCGACGAGAATCGGAACCTCTAGCTCAAATTCCAAGTAATCGTTCCAGCCTTCTGCATAGCAGCGGACATATTCTACTTGTTTGAACCAAACACTATATCTATACACTCTTTCGTATCGAGCTTTATCATCTTCGCAATCATCACTTGATGAAATGGGTACTCCAATCAAAATAAATTGAGAAAGCGGAGTGCCATCTAACACGTCTTGGACATCGCGCAGGTAGACATGACTTGATATTTGGCTGTTACATGCTGTACATAACATTAACAGGGCGAATATAGCAACGCTTTTCATTGATAGCTCCTCAGGCAATTCTTTAACTATTGTACAGATATTGTTGCAATTGGCAAATCCACACGAGAACAGAAGTGTATACTTCGGTGGATGGGATTACCTTAGATCTAACAAAATCTCTGTGCCCTCAGTAGGCGCAAGTAAGTTATGCGACAATCTAGTGATTACTGAGCAGCCTATACACAGCCCTTACTACCGAGAACACAGAGGAAAATTGAGGACACCGAGTAAAGATTTAAAGAGATTTCTCATGCTTTTCTCGGTGTATCTCGGTGTCCTCGGTGGTAAAAATCCCTGTTGAATTTTTGCCAGTGTGGATTCTCATTGTTTACTTGCACTTACATCTGTGGTGAACTACTTCGCGCAAAGCTCGGCATTAACGATATTTCGCCAATGCAACCCTCGCCGAAAATTATACCGGCGCTTCCAGCTCGTCGGCAAGTTCCTCTTCTTCGTCGACATTGGTCAGGGCAAGCCCGCCATCATCGTCGACATCAATGCGCACGATGCTCGCCAAGCCAAATTTGCCGGACAGAATTCCGTCCGAGAGGCGGTCTTCCACTTCGTTTTGGATGAGCCGGCGCAGCGGGCGCGCACCAAATTCGGGATTGTAGCCATTTTCCGCCAGCCATTCAATGCCATCCTCGCTCGCTTCCAAAGTGATGGCATGTTCCAGCAGGCGCTCGCGCACTTTGTTGAGTTCGAGGTCAACAATATGTTTGATTTCGCCGCGCGTCAAAGAGCGGAAGATGATGGTGGCGTCAACGCGGTTGAGGAATTCGGGGCGGAAGATGCGGTTGAGCTGGTCGGTAACATTGCGGCTCATATCTTCATAAGCGTCTTCGGCGCGGCGGTCGGCGTCAAATTGCGTGTTGAAACCGAGGCTGGAGTTGGGCTTGATCATCTCGGCGCCGACATTGCTCGTCATCACAATCAAAGCATTGCGGAAATCGACGCGGCGCCCGCGGGCATCGGTCAAAGTGCCTTCTTCCATCATTTGCAGCAGCATGTTGAAGACTTCCGGATGCGCCTTTTCCACCTCGTCAAAAACAATGATGCTGTAGGGGCGGCGGCGAACCGCCTCGGTGAGCTGCCCGGCATCTTCATAACCGACATAGCCGGGCGGGGCACCGACAAGGCGGGCGACCGAATGCCTCTCCATAAATTCGCTCATATCCAGTTGGATGAGCGCGTCTTCGCTGCCGAAGAGGAACTCCGCCAGCGCTTTGGTCAATTCGGTTTTGCCAACGCCGGTGGGACCCAGAAACATAAAGGAGCCGATGGGGCGGCGCGGGTCTTTTAAGCCGGCGCGGGCGCGGCGCACCGCTTTGCTGATGGAGACGATGGCTTCGTGCTGCCCCACGATGCGCTCGTGCAGCTTCTCCTCCATTTCCATCAGCCGCTCGCTCTCTTCGTTGGCGATGCGCGTCACCGGGATGCCGGTCCACATCGCGGTAACTTCGGAGATGTCATCGCCGCGCAGGCGCGGCTGCCCGGTTTCATCATTCCAGTTGAGGCGGATGTCCTGCAGCGTCGCGTCAAGCGATTGCTGGCGCGTACGCAGCGTCTCCACCTCGGCGGTTTCGCCAGCGCTTTCCGCGATTTCGATGTCTTCGTTGAGGTCTTTCAGCTCGTCCAGCGCGCGGCGCACGGGGGCGGCGTCCTGGCTTTTGTACATGCGCAGGCGGGCGGCGGCTTCGTCGATGAGGTCGATGGCTTTGTCGGGCAGAAAACGGTCGGGGATATAACGGGCGGAGAGGTTGGCGGCGGTTTCGATGGCGTCATCGGTGATTTCAACATTGTGATGATCTTGATAGGGGAATTTTATGCCTTGCAGAATCTCGATAGTTTCTTCGATAGTCGGTTCCGCCACCGTGATTTGCTGGAAGCGGCGCTCCAGGGCGGCGTCACTCTCGATATGCTTGCGATATTCGTCCAAAGTGGTCGCGCCGATGCACTGCAGCTCCCCCCGCGCCAGCGCCGGCTTGAGGATATTGGCGGCGTCCACGCTGCTGCCCGCCGAGCCCGCGCCTACCAGCATGTGCACTTCATCGATGAAAAGAATCGAATCGGACGATTTCAGCTCTTCAATCACCCGTTTGAGGCGCTCTTCAAATTGCCCCCGATACATCGTGCCCGCCACCAGCGAGCCGACATCCAGCTGCAAGACACGCTTGCGCAGCAGCGGCTTGGGCGTATCGCCCTCGACAATGCGCTGCGCCAAGCCCTCGACGATGGCGGTTTTGCCGACGCCGGGCTCGCCAATCAGCGCGGGGTTGTTTTTGCGGCGGCGGCTGAGCACCTGGATGACGCGCTCGATTTCCATCTCGCGCCCGACGACTGGGTCCAACTTGCCCGCTTCCGCCAGGCTCGTGAGGTCAGTCGCCAGTTGATCCACCAGCGGGGTCTTGTCTTTGCGGGAAGAGCGGCGCGGGGACCGTTCATGCAGGCGCTGCGCTGATTGCACCGGGCTCTCTTGCAAGACTTTGCCCGTCTGCCGGCGGACTTCCTCCGGGCTGACGCCGAGGCGGCGCAGCACATCCAGCGCGATGCCTTCCTGCTGCTTCACCAAACCCAGCAGCAAATGCTCGGTGCCAATGTAGTGATGCCCCATGCGGCGCGCTTCATCAACCGCCAGCTCCAGCACTTTTTTGGTGCCGGGCGATAAATCCTTTTGACTGTGCCCAAGTTCTTCATCCGCGGTGGAGAGACGGCTCACCAATTCTTCCACCCGCCGCAAGTCCAAACCCAAATCGCGCAGCACCCTGCCCGCCACGCCGCCTTCTTCCCGCATCAAGCCGAGCAAAAGATGCTCCGTACCAATCTGGCGATGATCCAGGCGCTCCGCCTCTTCTTGCGCCAAGCTCAATACGCGCCGCGCCCGCTGTGTGAAGCGTTCCATTTTATTTGGCACGGGAGACCTCCATCTAAAGGCTGGCGAACCGGGACTGGTTCGAAAACTTGCCTATCTGTTGATTATACTAGCAGAAAGCCCTGCCTGTGCAGTGCCGCTGCATTTGAGTTGCTTTCAATTTTGCCGCCGCCAGCGAGCGGCATTCGGCTATACTAGCGAAAGCTGGCGGATTTATCAACGGAGAGCCTGGGCGGAGACAAGAACAATCGCAACATATAATTTTGACCGCCGAGCGCAGCTCTGCGCCTAAGAAAATGTGGTACAGTCCCAGCTAGCCGCGGAATTGTCAGCACAGGACCTTGCCATGCCCGAACTCAGTCAAATCGCCCGTTTGCCTCACCCGTCCGACAACTGCGCCATCGCTATCAGCGATTTGCCAGCCGGGCTTTTTATCCAACACGGCGGGCAGAGCTTCGCGCTCTCCCACCAGGTCTTGGAGGGGCATCGCTTCGCCGCGCGCCCAATCCCCGCAGGTGCCGAACTGAGTTCCTGGCAGCAGCGTTTTGGCATCGCCCGCCGCGCCATCGCCGCCGGCGACTATGTGATAAACGCGGGTGTCAGCGAAGAATTGGCGCGGCGTGATCTGCAATTCCCGCTGCCCGAGCGCCCCAATTTCGACAACAGAATCCTGCCTTATCACTTTGACGCCGCCAATGTCCAGCCCAGCCCGCCCCTGCCGCGCTATCCGGAAATGCGCTATTTTGAAGGTTATGCCCGCGGGGCGGGGCGCGGCGTCGGCACGCGCAATATGATTGTGCTGCTCGGCACTTCGTCTTTGGTGGCGGGCTTCACGCGTAAGCTGGCGCAGCTGACAGCGCCGCTGGCGGCGGATTTCCCCAATGTTGATGGCATTGTGCCGGTGGCGCATACCGAAGGCGGGCATCAAGACCCGAACAATCGCGAGCTGATTCTGCGCACGCTGGCGGGCTTTATGACGCACCCCAATGTCGGCGCGGTTGTCGCCCTCGATTATGGCGGCGAAGCCATCAACAATGCTGATTTAAGCGCCTATTTGCAGCAAAACAACTACCCAATCGCCGATGTGCCGCACAGATTCCATACGCTCTCGCGCAGTTTTGATGACAATGTCGCCTGGTTCAAAGCGCTGCTTGCCGCTTGGCTGCCGCAGGTGAACCGCTGCCAGCGCCGCCGCCAGCCCCTCAGCGCGTTGAAAATCGCCTTGCAATGCGGCGGCTCGGACGCATTTTCGGGCATCAGCGGCAACCCGCTGGCGGCATGGGTCGCCAAAGAAGTCATCCGCTATGGCGGCTCCGCTAATTTGGCGGAGACTGATGAACTCATCGGCGCGGAAGCCTACCTGCTGGAAAAGCTGGAGCGGGTCGAGCTGGCGAGCCGCTTTCTGGCGCTGGTGGCGCGCTTCAAAGAACGGGTTGGCTGGCATGGGCAAACGGCGGAAGGCAACCCCTCCGGCGGCAACAAATTCCGCGGGCTCTATAACATTTATCTGAAGTCCCTGGGCGCGGCTGCCAAGCGCCACCCGGAGGTGCCGCTGCACGCTGTCATTGAATACAGCCAGCCGATGACAAGCGCCGGCTTTTATTTTATGGACAGCCCCGGCAACGATTTAGAGAGCATCGCGGGGCAGGTCGCCAGCGGCTGCAACATGATTTTCTTTGTCACCGGCAACGGCTCGATTACCAATTTCCCCTTTGTGCCCACCATCAAAATCGTCACCACCACCGCGCGCTATCAACTGCTGCGGCGGGATATGGATGTTAATGCCGGCGCCTATCTGGATGGGCAGCCGATGGCGGAAGTGGGCGCGCGCACGCTGGATTTGACGGTGGCGGTCGCCGCGGGGCAGCGCTCGGTCGGCGAGCGCGCCGGGCATTATCAAGTGCAAATCTGGCGCGATTGGCAGCAGACGCGCCCCGCCAATGTTACATTGATTACAAAACGACACTATTCAGGTGCGCCCATCAACATCGCCGCTGATGTCACGGTGCCGCCGCTGCGGCTGCCCGCGTACGCCGGCATCCAGGGCGCGACCAGCGAGCAAATCGGCTTGCTTTTGCCCACCAGCCTCTGCTCGGGGCAAATCGCGCAGATGACAGTGGCGGCGCTTACCGAAGCGGGCTTGGCGCAGGCAGGCGGCATCACGCGTTTCGCCACCCTGGTGCATACCGAGGGCTGCGGCGGCACTGTCGTGCCCGAATACAAAGAGACCCTGCTCAGCTATTTGCAGCACCCCAAAGTGCGGCATGCGCTGCTGCTGGAACATGGCTGCGAGATTACGCATAACAGCTATTTCCGCGCAATGATGGCGGAGCGGGGCTTGGATCCAGCCGAGTATGGCTGGGCGAGCATCCAGCTTGATGGCGGCATCGACGCGGTCATGCGCAAGATACGCGCCTGGTTCCAGGCGCGGCTGCTGGCGGCGCGCCCGCTCCAGCGCCAGGAAGCGGGCATGAGCGCGCTGCGCCTGGGCATGCTGTCGCAAACTGCCGCGCCCGCATGGGCAGCCGCCGGGCTGGCGGCGCTCTGCAAAACAATCGTAGCTGGCGGCGGCAGCGTCGTCATCAGCGAAAACGATGCCCTGCTTAGCGCAGAATTCCTCGCCGAGCTGGGTTTGCAGGGTCCGCCCGCGGCGAGCCTGGCGTATGGGCAGCGGGCGCGGCAGCCCGGCTTTTATATCATGGCGAACCCGCGCCGCCATTGGGGCGAGGCATTGGCTGGCTTGGGGGCGGCTGGACTCGAAGTCTTCCTGGGCTATGTTGATGGTGCCGCGCTGGCGAGCCACCCGCTGATTCCCGTCTTGCAAGTGAGCGCCGCCAAAAAGCCCGCCGCCGATGTGGACGCCAGCCTGCGCCCGGGCACGGATTTGGCGGCGGAACTGCTGCCGCTGATTGCCGCGACCTTCGCCGGCGACTATCAGCCGCGCCAGCAAGCGGCTGGCATCCACGATTTCCAGGTTACGCGCGGCATGCTGGGCGTGTCTTTCTGAGCGCCGCGGGCGCAATCAGCCGCGCCGCAGGGCGATATCGCGCCAATAGTCGGCGATGCGCTCTATCAAATCCGCTTCGTTGACATAGGTTGCGTCGAACTCGACCACATTCGGCAGCTCGCGGATGCGCCATTCCCGCTGCAATTCGCCGAGGGCGCGCGAGCGCTCGGCGCGGTTGTGATAGCGCGCGCCCAGCGTCAGGTGCATGCGCCGCAGAATCGAATCCAGCGAGGCGACCAGGCAGACGATTATGCCATTGCGCTGCAATTCTGGCAGCTGCCCGCAATTGAGCAAGGTATTGCCCGAGACGCGAATCAGCGCCCGGCGATGCAAAACCAGCTCGTCCATAATGCTGGTTTCGATGGCTTTCAGGCGGCGCTCGCCATAAGTCGCGCGTATCTGCTCTAATGTCGCGCCAAGGCGCTCTTCAATCTCGCGCTCGACATCAATCAGCCGCAAGCCGAGGCGGCTGGCAAGCTGCCGCGAGATGCGCGGACGATTGGGCTCTACATAGCCAGTGACGACCAAATTCAGGTCGCCATGCAGGCGCAAATCAGGCGCTGCCATCGCGCCAGCCAGGGTACCAAGCCTGCAAAATCGCCGGCAATTCCGCCAGCGATGTGAGGCTGCGCCGCATATCCAGCAGGTCTCGCTTGTAAGCGCGTCCCGCTGCCCAGCGCGTCGATGAGCGCCCGGCGGCGGCATCAAAATTGCCGCGCCCGGTCAAGCGCTGCACGGCGCGCATGCCCACCGCCAGCGCGCCTTCGATATCGGCGGTCGGGCTGTCGCCGACAAAAACCGTCTGCTCGGGGCTGCTGCCCAGTCGCGCCAGCGCCGCCTCAAAAATACGCCGATTCGGCTTGAGATAACCGACATCGGCAGCGGCAAAGCGGCAATCGGGGAAGTATTGCAGCAAGCCATGGCTGCGCAGCTCGGCATCGCGCATCGCCATCGGTTGGGAGGCGTTGGTGACGATGCCCAGCTTAATGCCCTGCGCCCGCAGCGCTTCCAGCGCCGGCGGCACATCGGGGAAAACAACCGTGCCGGCGACGGCATCCCAGCCATAGACCGCGATGATGGCGTCTTTATCCAACTGATCGCGGGCGATGCCTTGCTCCGCCAAGACATCGAGAAGGATTTGCGGCATGTGCGGAGCGACCTGAGTGCTGCGCGAATCTGACCAGGCTTGCCGCGTGCGCGTGAGATAGCAATGCAAAAATGCGCTGAAGTCCAGCGATGCGTCCGCGCTGCCGCCGACATAGTCACAGACGCGCCGCAGCCCCGGCGTTTCAATATCGCGCCAGCTGTGACGGACGCCGCTCCAATCAATTAAGGTGTCGTCCAAATCGAAGAGGACGGCTTGCAGTTGGCGCGCCATGGGCATCAGCCTCGGCTCTGGCGGGCCGCGCGTTTGGCTTTGCGCTCCAGCGCTTTGCGCCGCCGCTCTTCGCGTTTGGCGTCGTCTTCGTTCCAGGGGGTTGGTCCCGCGGATGGCGGCGGAGCCGCCGTGGTGACCGTTTCTGGTGCCGCCGCCGCCGCTGCTGGCGCTGCCGCGGGTGCTGGCGCGGGCGCGGTTTCTTCAGCGACGGCCGCGGGCAAGGCGACATCATAAGCGAAATTGGCGATCGCCGCTGCCGCTTCGTCCGCGTAATCATTGTAATAATCGTCAGCATTGACGGCTTCACGCAGGCGCCATGTCAGCGCGGTTGCGTCCAAGCCGCTTTCGATGCTGCCGTGCCGCGGCGTCCAGCCACAACGGGCTTTGAGCTGCGCGCAATTAAGCGTGATTTCCCGCCCCAGCAAGCTGTCGCCCAGCGTCTGGCGGCGCAGCCGGGCAAAGGGGCGGCTGCCGAAGCTGGGCGCGCTCAAGCCGATGGCGCTTGCCAGGGCGGTCGCGAAGGCATTCGGGCTGCGCGGGTTGTCATCCGCCGCGTTGAGCGTGTTGATGCCGGTTGACGCGGTATCCGCTTCCAGCAGCGCCACAATCGCCGCCGCCAAATCGTCTTCGTGTATCCAAGAGGCGGGCAGGTCGCCGGCAGGCAGCCGCCGGGAGCGCGCGATAGCCTGCGCCAGCGCCGCGCTGCCAGCGCTGTGCCCGCCATAGATGTAGCCGCTGCGCAAAATCACGCCGTTTAAGTCGCTTTCCCGCAGGCAGCGCTCCGCCGCCAACATCGGCGCGAGGTCGCCGCCAGCCGCATCGCGGTCGCCTTCGACAGCGGCATCCGCCCCCGTTTGATACAAATAGCCGAAGCTGAGGGCGATGACGCGCTTGATGCCATGCGCCTGCGCCGCTTCTACCAGCGCGGCGCTAATGCGCGGCAGCGACGCCAGCTCCTCAGCAGGCTCGCCAGCGGCATGGGGAATCTCGCCGAAAACTTGCGGCTGCGCATGCACGATGGCATCGGCTTTCGCCTGGCGCAGCGCGCTGAGCGCTTCGCTGGCGCGGCACAGGTCGGGATATACCGGCAGCGCTCCCGCCCGCCGCAGCGCCAATGCGCCCGCGGCATCGCCGGCAACCGCGCTGACTTTGTGGCCGCGTTTTACCAAGGCGCGCGCGGTCGCCAGCCCGGCGCTCGCGCCGCCGCCAGTCACCAAAATACTCAAGGCGGGGTTTGAATCAGCCATACAATCTTCTCTCTTCACGCATTCGCTGGGGGCAAGTATGCCACAAAATGCTGAGGAACGGCACGCTCGATTCGGTATAAGTTACAGATAATCGGAAAGGGCTTGCCATGGCGCGCAAAAGCAAAATCAGCAAGGCTCCGCTCACTATGCTGCGGGCATGGGCAGTTCACGCCCTGTTGTATCTATCGGCGATACTCGTGGGTGTATTCTCTTTGAGCTTCCAAGTCAACAATTTGAATGCAGTCGACAGCAGCCTCGCATCTGGCGGCAGTATTGCTGGTTTCCATGTATCTTCTCTGTGGACAATTGGCTTCTATGCGCACACGGGCATCGTAATCGTGCTGACGCTGTATCGGCTGGTTCGCCGCCTGCTGGTCGAGCAGCCGGAAAATGAGCGGCGGCGCGAGGAACAACTTGACCGGATCTTAAAGGAACTGACGGAGCTGCGCGCAAAAGAATAGAACCGAGCTTGACAGCCGCGGGTGATGACGCTATTATACTCTATGCCGCGGGCTTGTAGCTCAGTTGGGAGAGCGCCACAATGGCATTGTGGAGGTCAGGGGTTCGAGTCCCCTCAGGTCCACTTCATTTGCGATAGCCATGGGAGCATACAATGGAAAACGCTATCCAATCCGAAAGGCGCGTCGCGCGTTTGGAAGGGCGGGTTGACGAAGCCCTCTCGTACATGGCGACCAAAGCCGATATTGCCGAGCTGCGGGGCATCCTGCGCATCTTGATTGCGCTGAACATCGGCATGGCTTTGGCTCTTTTGTCGATGGTGCTGGGCTGGCTGCCAATGGGCGCTGGCTAAGCCAGCAGCACGACAACAGACTATTGCCACTTCACTCGCGGTAGCCATGGGAGCATGCAATGGAAAACGCTATCCAATCCGAAAGGCGCGTCGCGCGTTTGGAAGGGTGGGTTGACGAAGCCTTCTCGCACATGGCGACCAAAGCCGATACAGTCGAGCTCAAAGCCGATATTGCCGAGTTGCGGGGCATCCTGCGCATCTTGATTGCGCTGAACATCGGCATGGCTTTAGCTCTTTTGTCGATGGTGCTGGGCTGGCTGCCAATGGGCGCTGGCTGAATTGCCAGGGAAGGGCGCAGAGCTTGGCGAAAGAAAAACGCAGCATCTGGGATGAATTGTTGGAAGTCGGGCGGCGACTTCTGCGTGAGCTGGACGAAACCGCCGAGAAAGCGGGGCGGCGGCAAGCGCCCGCGCCCGTCCCAGTGCCGGCGCGGCGCAAACGCCACGATAGAAATCGCAAGCCTTAAGTATTTCACGCGGCGCAGTTTAAGCACACTGCGCTTTTTTCTTGTTACAGCGCGCCGCAAGCGCTTACAGCCACAGGGAGCCGAAACATGCCAGAATATACAATTTTTGACGGGCATAACGATACCTTATTGCGCTTTTATCAAAACGACGATGTCGACTATCGTGATTTCCTGGGCGAGATGTCGGGCGGGCATATCGACCTGGCGCGGGCGCGGCGCGGCGGCTTCGCTGGCGGCTTTTTCGCCGTCTATGTGCCCAACCCCGAGCGGCTCATCGACCCGAACAACATGCCCGACCTCCGCGAGCCTTATGTGCCGCCCGCTGTCGAATTTGTCTATTCCCAGGGCGTTGCCCTGCGCATGATGGCGGATCTCTTTAAGCTGGAGGCGGAATCGCAGGGGCAAATACAAGTTGTGCGCAGCGCCGCCGAGTTGCAGCGCTGCATCGAAACTGACATCTTCGCCGCCATCTTGCACTTTGAAGGCGCGGAAGCCATCGATGAAGACTTAAACGCGCTGGAAGTGTTCTATCGCGCGGGCTTGCGCTCGCTGGGCATCGTCTGGAGCCGTCCGACAATCTTCGCCCATGGCGTGCCGATTGCCTTCCCCGCCTCGCCGGATATCGGTCCCGGGCTGACGGACGCCGGCAAGCGCCTGGTCAAGCGCTGCAACCAGCTCGGCATTATGATAGACCTCTCACACATGAACGAAGCCGGCTTTTGGGATGTCGCCGCTTTGAGCGATGCGCCGCTGGTCGCCACCCATTCCAATGTGCATGCCATCTGCCCGATTTCGCGCAATCTGACCGACAAGCAGCTTGACGCCATCAAAGCCTCTGATGGCATGGTTGGCTTGAATTTCGCCACCGGCTTCCTCAACGCAGACGGCGCTTGGGACAGCGACCGCCCGCTGGACATCATGGTGCGCCATCTGGATTATCTTGTGGAGCGCCTGGGCGAGACGCGGGTGGGCTTGGGCTCGGATTATGATGGCGCGCGCGTGCCTGACGCTGTCGGTGATGTTTCCAAGCTGCCCAATCTCATCAGCGCGCTCAAAGACGCCGGCTACAATGACGCCCTGCTGCGTAAGCTCTGCCACGAGAATTGGCTGCGCGTGCTGCGCCAGACCTGGGGCGGCTAGGCATGGCAGACGACAATCTGCGCAATCGCGAAGAGCTTTTAGACGCCGGTGCCGAGCTGGTCGGCAACCGGTTCCTTAAGATCGGCACGGGGGGGGGGGGGGGGGGCGGGACCTTTATTATCCGCGTTACGAAGCGAAGATGTTTTATCAATACAATCACCGCTATGGCACATTTGAAGGCGCGACGAGCCGAAACATTAATAGCGGTGTCTTGCCAAGGCTTTCCCCCGATCAATTAAATGACCCACACCAGGTTGTTCTGCCGCGATACTGGGTGCATGCCAGCGAAGTCGAGCGGCGAACGGCGGACTGGAAGCGCGAATGGTGTCTTGCTTTCCGCGATATCACCAACAGCCGCAGTGAGCGCACAGCGATTTTTTCTATGCTCCCAAAGGCTGCAATCAGCAATAAAGCGCCATTGTTGCTGCACACAGCGATTGCTAAAGATATATCCGTCTTCTATGCAAACGCGAATTCCTTCGCGCTAGATTTCGCAGCGCGTCAGAAAATAGGTGGCAATTCCCTTAACTTCTTCATCGTCAAGCAGCTTCCATTTCTGCCGCCGCATTCCTACACGCAGACGCTGCTTGATTTCATCGTCCCCCGCGTGCTGGAGCTGACATATACCGCTTGGGAATTACAAGAATTCGCCAAAGATTTGGGTTATTTCGGTCCGCCATTCCGCTGGGACGAGGCGCGTCGCTTTCTCATGCGCTGCGAGTTAGATGCGCTCTTCTTCCATTTGTACGGCGTTGAGCGGGCGGACTTGCCGTATATTTTTGATTCCTTCTGGATTGTCGCTGAAAATGAAATCGCCGCTTACGGCGAATATCGCAGCAAGCGCGTCATCATTGAAATGGTAGAAGCAATGGCGGCGCTGCCAACTATGCTTGCGCCCGCGCCAAAGCCGGGGCAGGACGCGATTGAAGCGCCTAATATCGATTTATGGCAGGGGCAGTTGGCATTGCCGCCGGCGCATCCTAGCCTTGCTCACGCCTGAAAATGCGGCGAATGCCTTCAGGTAATCCAGCGAAACTTCCCTACAGTAGCTCCTTTTTCTGCAAATTTGCAGAAAAATCTCTGTGCCCTCAGTGTCTCTGTGGTGAATACTATTTTGATGCAATTGCCCTGGAGCCTGGGCGCTATTTGCCCAACTTCTCCAGCGCGTCCACCACCGCGATCCAGCGACTCCAGCCCTTCTCATCACGATAGATTTTGGCTTCGGACGAGGTCATCGGATCACTGTGGCTGTCTTTGCCGAAAGCCGCCAAGACCCGCGTCCAGCGGATGGCATGGGCGCTGTCTGGAGCCTGCTCCGCCCGCCAATCTTTGATGTCGTCAATCAAGCTCTGCGGCACTGTATAGCTTTCCTGCGGCGGTGGGACGGGCGTGTTCGTTGGCGGCGGCGGCGGCACAGGCGTATTCGTCGGCGGCGGCGGCGGGACAGGCGTGTTCGTTGGCGGTGGCGGCGGGACAGGCGTATTCGTCGGCGGCGGCGGCGGGACAGGCGTGTTCGTTGGCGGTGGCGGCGGGACAGGCGTATTCGTCGGCGGCGGCGGCTGCAAAACCGTCAGGGCGTCAACCACCGGCTGCCAGCGCGAACGGGTGAACTCATCCGCCATATCCTTCGCCTCTTGCAGCGTCATCGGGTTGGCATGGCTGCCCCAGCCCAGCGCCGCCAGCGCCCGCGTCCAGCGCTCGACATGGGCAGCGCCATGCTGCGTTTCGCCTTGATAGCCAATCAAAGTTTTGATCAAACTGGCGTAGGGTCCGCTGGGCTGCTGCTCATCCTCCTCGGATTGCGCCTGACTGTATTGCAGTTGCTGCTGCACGCTGTCTTGCTGCTGTTCGCTGTCCTGTGATGACTGTTTTGGAACCGGTGTATCCGTCGGCGGCGGCGGCACAGGCGTATTCGTTGCCGTTGGCGTCGGCGGCGGATCCGCCATGCCAAAATGCGCGCTGCCGGGCCGCGTTTCGCCGCCCGCCAGATACGCTGTCAAACTGGCAGTGTAATCGCCGCCGGGCGTCAAGCCATTGATGCGCTGGCTGGTCGTGCCCGCGCCCAAGGGGTAGTCATAGCTTTCACTATTCCCGCCATTGACTTGCAGCAGGTAGGCGCTCGCGCCATCAACGGCGTCCCAGGACAGCAAAACATCGGTCTGGGCATTGCCGGGATACTCAACCTCAATATAGAGGGATGGGATGGCGTCGGGGTCAACCACACTATCCTGAGAATCCTGCCCCAGCGGCGGGCCGCTGCCAATTCGCACGGTATAGCTCTGTGTATCCGCAACATGATGTGGTGGCGGTGCCAGCGCTTGAATCTCCACGGTGAAACTCGAACCATGCTGGAAACTGCCGGTCGCGCCATGCACCACAAAGAAATCTCGCT
>JAJDWK010000023.1 GCA_022825675.1 Anaerolineae bacterium
CAAGGTAAAGCAGCGGGGCTGGCAAGCGCTGTTTCTTGTTATCCCGTTTGGTTTCTGTAATACACTGTGCTAAAATCCAACCAGCGAAAACATGTGCTAAGGATGCGCTTATGCACGCCCCTATTGCCGTGAAGCAGCGCCTCTATGATGTTGACAGCTTTTGGCAGTTCGTTTGCGAGGCTGACGATGATACACGCTATGAACTCATCGATGGGGAGATCATTAAAATGCCGCGACCGGGTGAACAACATGGCTATCTTGCCAGTGTGATAGTTCATTTTTTTCTACTCTTTGACCCCGAGCGTACATTGGGAATCCCGGCAGTCGAATCCGGCTATTACAGCTTGGACGATCGCCACACAGTTCTAGCGCCTGATGTCGCTTTCCGCCGCACCGACCGCGCCGGCGCTCGCCCGCATAAAAGATGGGCTCCCGTAATGCCCGACCTGGCGGTGGAAATCAAATCGCCCAGCAACACGCTGGCGGAACTGCGCCACAAAGCCGCGATTTACCTGCGGCATGGTACGCAGCTTGTCTGGATTGTGTTGCCCGGCAGCAAAAGCGTCGAAGTCTGCCGCCTTGACGCCAGCGGCGAAATCCTGACGGAAGCCATCGGGCTTGAGGGCAGCCTCTCGGGCGAGCCGGTTCTGCCCGGCTTTGAGCTGCCGCTTGCCAAGCTGTTCGCCTAAGAAAAGCGGAGCGAGGAGCAGATGCTAGTTCAACAGCGCCTCTATGATGTTGACAGCTTTTGGCAGTTCGTCTGTGAGGCTGACGATGATACACGCTATGAACTCATTGATGGGGAGATCATTGCAATGCCGCCACCGGGTGAACAACATGGCTATCTTGCCGGGATGATATTTCATTTCTTGCTACTTTTTGACCCCGAGCGGAAATTGGGCATCCCGGCAGTCGAATCCGGCTATTACAGCGTAGACGATCGCCACACAGTTCTAGCGCCTGATGTCGCTTTCCGCCGCACCGACCGCGCCGGCGCTCGCCCGCATAAAAGATGGGCTCCCGTAATGCCCGACCTCGCGGTGGAAATCAAATCGCCCAGCAACACGCTGGCAGAACTGCAGCGCAAAGCCGCGATTTACCTGCGGCATGGCACGCAGTTGGTCTGGATTGTGCTGCCCGGCAGCAAAAGCGTCGAAGTCTGCCGTCTGGACGCCAGCGCCGAAATCCTGACGGACGCCATCGAGCTGGATGGCAGCCTCTCGGGCGAGCAGGTTCTGCCCGGCTTTGAGCTGCCGCTTGCCAAGCTGTTCGCCTAAGAAAAGCGGAGCGAGGAGCAGATGCTAGTTCAACAGCGCCTCTACGATGTCGACAGCTTTTGGCAGTTCGTCTGCGAGGCTGACGATGATACACGCTATGAACTCATTGATGGGGAGATCATTGCAATGCCGCCACCTGGTGAACAACATGGCTATCTTATAGTGCGGCTAAGCATGTTTCTCGCGCTATATGTCTCTGAAAATAACTCAGGCCGCGTGACTGCCGACTCGGGCTTTTACCCCAAATATGACCGTAGCATAGTGCTTTCTCCTGACATCTCCTTCCGCAGGCTTGACCCTGCCGCCGAGCCCGCGTCGCAAAGCTGGGTCCCCGTAATGCCCGACCTGGCGGTGGAAATCAAATCGCCCAGCAACACGCTGGCGGAGCTGCGGCGCAAAGCCGCGATATACCTGCGGCATGGCACGCAGCTGGTCTGGATTGTGCTGCCCGGCAGCAAAAGCGCCGAAGTCTGCCGCCTGGACGCCAGCGGCGAAATGCGGACGGAAGCCATCGGGCTTGATGGCAGCCTCTCGGGCGAGCCGGCGCTGCCCGGCTTTGAGCTGCCGCTTTCCAAGCTGTTCGCCTAATCCCCGTGTCTATGCGTGTATCGTTATCGCCTTGTGAGATTTCCTTGTGAGGAGCCCCTATGAAACGCCTGATTGCGCTGGCAATTATTGCCCTGCTATTCACGATTCCGGCAGTCCTGCAAGAAGTGAGGGACTGCGATACCGACAGCATACATGCCGCGATGCAGACGCAGCTGGACGCGCTTGAAGACGACCCCGCCGCCGCGCTCACCGAGATTGTCTGGCTGGCGGTGGACGGGCTTTTCGCCTGCTCGAACGAGCTGCCGTCCTATAGCGGGCGGCAAGGGGCGCAGCCAGTGTTGGGACCGCTGACACTGCATGCGGGCTATTATGTCGTAACGCTCAAGACTGATGGCGCCGCCCGTGTGGATGCCACGGCGCTGGATGGCTGCGGCAAAGATATGGACAGCACATTGTTTAACATTTCCGCCGGGCAAGCGGTGCTGGGGGCGGAAAACCTGGTGCAAATTGAAAGCGATTGCGTCGCGTATCTGGAGCTGAGCAAGATCACGGCGCCATGGTCGCTGGAGATGGAAAAAATCCGCTGAGGGCTAGCGGCGGCTCAAGCCTCCAAAAGATACTCTGCACGGGCGAAGATTCGGACGGAAGCTTTACCACCGAGTACACCGAGGTACATCGAGAAAAACAGAAGAAAATCTCCCTGCCTCTGTGGCGGCTTTTGGGCGACCCACCACCCCTGCCTTTGGAATGCTTGCGGACGATCCACCCATGCAATGCCTCATTACTTTGTTGGAATTGCTTCTCAGTAAATGCAAGATAAGTTATGCGACAATCGAGCGTTTACTGAGCAGCCTGGACACAACCCTTACCACCGAGAACACATAGGAAGATTGAGGACACCGAATAAAGATTTAAAGAGATTTCCTCATGCTTTTCTCGGTGTACCTCGGTGTTCTCTGGGGTTAAAAAAACTGTATCTTGTTTGCTGAGAGAACTATATCCATGATAATTGACACTCCCAGCGCCGTAAGGTCTGCATAATACTCCCCATTCATGCTACAGTGGTGATGACATCAAAAGGAGAAACTGCCCGATGAAAAGAACGATCCTGCTACTCTTGCTGCTGGCGTTTGCCGCCCTGCAAAGCCTCGCGGAGGACGCCCCGCCGCTGGACCTGGAACACTATTGGCTGGACAACGGCTTGCAAGTAATTCTGGCGCGCGATGCCACCGCGCCAACTGTCGCCGTCAACATTTGGTACCGCGTGGGCAGCGCCAACGACCCCGCCGGCAAAAGCGGCTTCTCCCACCTCTTCGAGCATTTGATGTTCAAAGGCTCGCCGCATATCCCCAGCGGCATGATGGACCAGATGCTGGAACGGGTTGGCGGCTCGTCCAATGCCTTCGCTACCAGCGATGTAACGGGATATTACGAAACGGTGCCCTCGCATCAACTGCCCTTGGCGCTATGGGTGGAAGCCGACCGCATGGGCGGCTTGAATGTTACCCAGCAGAGCCTGGATACCGAGCGCGCGATTGTCATTGAAGAGCTGCAATTGCGTTATGACAACAACCCTTATGGCAATGCGGTGCGCGCCCTGCTGACGCTGCCCTATTCTTACGCGCCCTACCAACGCTCGGTCGGCGGCAGTGTGCAAGATGTAAACCGCGCGGAGCTGGCGGATGTCATCGACTTCCATCGCACCTATTATGTGCCGAATAACGCGACTTTGGTGGTGGCGGGCGATATCGACTTTGAGACGACTCGCAGCTTGATCGAGCAGCTTTTTGCGCCCATCCCCCGCGGTGATGAGCCGCCGCCGCTGCCGGACTATGTGCCGCAGGAACAGGAAGAAGCGGAATTCTTCACCATCGAAGACCCGCTGATAAACTTGCCGGCGCTGCTGGTCGCGTATGAGATTCCGCCGCTGGTGCATGACGATTATCCAGCGCTGGACCTGCTTTCCCGCATTTTGAGCGTCGGCGATTCCAGCCGCCTCGCCAAGCGCCTGGTGGATACGGGCAAGGCGCTGCAAGCCGATGCCTGGATCTTCGACAATCGCGGTCCCGGCCTGTTCGCTTTCATCCTGCTCGCCAATATGGGCATCGAGCTGGAGGAGCTGGAGACGGCGTCCTATGAAGAGCTGCAGCGGATTGTTGACGAAGGCGTGCCGCAGGCGGAGCTGGACAAGGTCATCGCCGGCATCCGCAGCAGCGGCATCCTCGGCTTGGAGACGGCTTTGGGCTTGTCGGGCAGCATCCAAAGCGCCAACTACTATTTTGGCGACCCGCAGTTGGTATTCACCGGCATCAACCGCTATGAATCGGTAACCAGCGCGGATATCCAGCGGGTGGCGGCCGAATACCTGGAAGCGAACGACCGTCATGTCTTTAATGTCGTGCTTTCCGAGGCGGAGCCAGCGCCCACAATCGAGCCTTATGTCATGGAAGACGCGCCCGAGATGGCGCCGGAGTACCGCTATGTCATCGAACAGAGCGAGCCGCCGCCGCCGCTGGAAGCCAACACCTTCAACTACCCGGCTATCAGCGAAAATGTATTGGACAACGGGCTGGAAGTTGTGGTGATTGAGCAGCCGAATATGCCGATTATCTCGCTTGATATGTATTTCGCCGGCGGTTCGACAGCGGCGCCGCAAGACCTGCCCGGCTTGGCGAGCATGACCGGCAGCCTGGTCAGCCGCGGCACAGAAACGCGCAGCGCCCAGGATATCGCCGGCGCGATTGAGCAAGTGGGCGGCTCTGTCGGCAGTGGCGGCGGCGGCGACAGCCTCTCCCTCGGCGTCTTCGCTTTGATAGAAGACAAAGACCTCGCCTTCGATCTGCTGGCGGATATGACACTCAACGCCAGTTTCCCCGAGAACGAAGTCGAGCGCGAGCGCGCGGAGCGCGTCAGCGCCTTGGAAGCCAGCCTGGCGGATCCCGGTTTTCTGGCGGGGCGCGCCTTCGGCCGCATCCTGTATGCGGGGCACCCCTATGGCAATGCCGTGACCTTCGACTCGCTGGAAGCGATTAGCCGGGAGGACATCGTCAGCTATTATGAATCGCGGCGGCAGCCGGATAATGGGCTGCTGATTATCGCGGGCGCCATCAGCGCCGAAGAAGGGCTGGACTATGCCGAGCGGCACTTCGCGGAGTGGCAGGGCAGCGCCGAGGCGGTCAGCTTCCCGCCGCTGCCAGAGCGCAGCGGGCGGCAGCTTGTGCTGGTAGACCGCCCGGGCAGCACCCAAGCCAACTTTTTGCTGGGCAATATCGGCATCCAGGGCGGCAGCCTCGATTACTTCCCGGCGCGGGTGATGAACCATGTCTTGGGCGGCACTTTCTCCTCACGGCTGGTGCAGAATATCCGCGAGGACAAGGGCTATACCTACAGCATCGGCTCGGGCTTCAGCTATCCGGCGGATACCGGGCGCTTTGTGGTATCGGCGGCGGTGCGCAACGATGTGATTGTGCCGGCGCTGCAAGAAGTCTTCAAAGAAATCGAGCGCATCCAGACGGAGCCACTGACGGCGGAAGAAATCAATGACGCCCGCGATGGCATCGTGGGCGAGTGGGTCTTCCACATGGAGACATATCAGGATTTTGTCGGCGCGGTGGCTTCCTACAAAATCCGCGGGGTGGCGCTGGACCGCCTCAACAAATGGCTGGGGCTTATCAAAGCGGTGAGCGAAGACGATGTGCTGAACATCGCCAACAGCTACATCCATCCCGAGGACTTCCTCATCGTTGTCGTTGGCGATGCCAGCGTGATACAGCAGCAGTTGCAGACGCTGGGCGAAGTGACGCTGCTGGAGGCGGAATAAAACAAGCAGCCCCAGGAAGCGGGCGGTCCGCCGCGGCCGCCCGCTTGCCTTAGCGTGATGAAACCGAATTTGCCCCAGATTAGAAATGTATCCATCCGCGAGCAGACGCTGGATGCCTTGCGCGATGCCATCCTCAGTGGCGAGCTGAAGCCGGGCGAAGCGCTGACGGAGATGGACCTGTCGCGCCAGTTGGGCGTCAGCCGCGCCCCCATCCGCGAGGCGCTGCGCATCCTCAATTCGGAAGGGCTGGTCGAGACAATTCCCTATCACGGCACGACCGTGCGCCGGCTGACGCGGGCGGACATCGAAGAAGTGTACAGCATGCGCATCTTGCTGGAAACGTACGCCTTGGAGCGGGCGCTGCAGCGGGATGATGCCGCGGCATTGGCGCGCCTGCGCGCGATTGTGCACGACATGGTGCGCGCCGGCGACAGCGGCGACCTCAAAGCCGTCAACGGGCATGACCGCGCTTTTCACACGGCGCTGATAGACATGAGCGGGCATCGGCTGCTGCGCTCGCTGTGGCCGCTGGTGGCGATGAAAGCGCGGCAGGTGATGGCGCTGGTCAACCGCCGCAACCGCGATTTGACGCAAATCGCGCGCAGCCACCTGCCGCTGCTGGACGCGATGGAAGCGGGCGACAGCACCCAGGCGCGGGCGCTGCTGCGGCAGCATATCGCCAGCGCCGGGCTCTTGATAGCCGAAGACTGGGTGGAGCCGCGCTAAGCGCCCGCCGTCCGTGTTATACTTTTTTCACCAGCGATGAGCGAAAGCGATACGACTATGGCTATCCGTCAGCGCGTCTACACCGCGGACGATGTATGGCGGCTCGAGCAGCAGCCCCGGCATCCCGCCGAAAAATACTATCTCATAGACGGGGAGCTGAGTATCAAAATGGCGCCGAGCGAAATACATGGCGATGCCTGTACACGTCTGACAGCGCAGCTATTTATATTTGTCGAAGAACATCAATTGGGCAGGGTAACAGTTGAGGTCGGCTATCATCCGCCGGGCGATCGGCGCACATTGCTGCTGCCTGATATTGCCTTCATCAGCCGCGCGCGCAGTTCCCAGTCCCCACTCGCCACTTATGTGCCGTATATGCCCGACCTGGCGATAGAGATCATCTCGCCCTCGCAGTCGCTGGCGCAGGCGCGGCGCAAAGCCGAAGTCTATCTGCGCCATGGCACAACGCTGGTCTGGCTGCTGGATCCGTTGGCGCGCTCGGCGGAAGTCTGGCGGCGCGGTGGCGGTGGCACCTTGCGCAGCGAAAGCATCGCCAGCGAAGGCGCTTTGAGCGGCGGCGACATCTTGCCCGGCTTCCGCCTGCCCCTGCGGCTTATCTTCATCCAATAGGTCGCCCTAAAATTGAATAGTCTCTGTGCCCGCTAAGCGCTAAGTGCCCGCGCAATATCCCAAGCGGCAGGGGCGTTTCGCTGAAACGCCCCTACATCGAGTCCTTTTCTGCGGATTGATTGGATTATCTTTGTGCCCTCAGTAAATCCAACAAAGTAATTGGAATTTGCAAGTACGGAGATTCGACAAGGGTTTTTACCACCGAGTTCACCGAGATACACCGAGAAAAGCATGAGAAAATCTCTGTACGTGGAACAAAGTAATTGGAAATGTAGGGGCGAGCCTTGGCTCGCCCTCTTGAACCAAGGTGGAGGGGTAACGTCGCTTAACCGCCCGCACTAAACTCCAGACATAAGGCATACTGCTAATGTGGAGAGGGCGAGCCAAGGCTCGCCCCTACGGCTTGGGATGTTGTGTGGGTATGAGATACTGGGACAAAGGTCATTTTGTTTTCGCATGACTTACTTGCA
>JAJDWK010000104.1 GCA_022825675.1 Anaerolineae bacterium
AGCAAGCAAGCAAGCAAGCAAGCAAGCAAGCAAGCAAGCAAGCAAGAGACATCGGTTCTATTGGATTTCATCCGCCCGCGGGTGTTGGAGCTTTGTTACACCGCTTGGGATTTGCGCGCTTTCGCCCGCGATATGGGTTATGCGGGTCCGCCTTTCCGCTGGGACGCGGCGCGCCGCTTGCAGCTCCGCTGCGAGCTGGACGCGCTCTATTTCCATCTCTATGGCATCGGGCGCGCGGATGTCGACTACATCATGGAGACTTTTCCCATCGTCAAGCGCAAGGAAGCGGCGCTCTATGGCGAGTTCCGCAGCAAGCGTATGATACTGGCGCGCTACGATGCGCTGGCGGCGCTGCCGCGGCTGCCGGTGCCCGCGCCCAATGACGCCCGCGATACGATTGAAGTGCCGGATGTATCGCATTGGCGGGATGGCGAGCAGGCACAGGGATTTTAACCACAGAGAGCACAGAAGTGAGTGCAGCTAAGTAATGAAAAAATTCACCTATCGAACCGAGATGTAGGGGCGTCTCGCTGAGACGCCCATTTTCCCAGCGTCTCCGCAAGGGCGTTTCAGCGAAACGCCCCTACAACCGACTTCATGGGCGACCCGCCGGGTCGCCCATGCCGTTGGGATTTTGAGCGCTGCATCACCCGTAGAGAAGCCGAAAACTTTCGCATGGCTAACTTGCGCTTGATTTCCCCGCCTCTCCAGCGCATTAGCTCTTGCCATTGCCGCCATTCGCCCGCGCGCGCCGCGGCGGACGCTTGCGCGGCAGCTTCATCGGCAGCTTGTGCCGGCGCAGCCCATCAAACTGATAGAGCGCATTCGCCACTGCGCCCGCCGTTGGCACCAAGCCGATTTCGCCAACGCCCTTCGCGCCATACGGTCCATAAGGGTCGGGCACTTCCACGCCGATGACTTGCATCTCGGGCATGTCTTTGGCGCGCAAAATGCCACATTTGCGCAGCATCGTGCTCTTCGGGCGGCCGCCTTCCAGCGGCAAATCTTCGCTGATGGCATAGCCCAAGCCCATGTGAATCGAGCCTTCCAACTGTCCCTCAAATAGCGTGGGGTTGAAGATTTTGCCGGCGTCATGGGCGGCGATGATCTTCTCCACCTGCCCCTGCTCGTCCAATATCACCACCTGCGTCGCATAGCTGTAGGAATAATGCGTGTAGACCTTCTCCACCATCGCGCCGGGTTTGGTCGTCCAATCGACAGTGAAATCGCCCTCATAGCTGCGCCCCACCAGCTCTTCCAGCTTGTGATACTGCAAATCCGCCTTGAAGCGCTTGCAGGCGTCGATGATGGCATTGCCGATGAGCGAGGTGGCGCGGGAGGCGGTTGTCATGCCCGTAACCATCTCGGAATCGGTGCGCACCCGCGCCTCTATCAGCGCCGGCGGGATGCCCGTCTCCGTCACCACCGTCTGCACCGCCATTGTATGCACGCCCTGCCCCATCTCTGTCCAGCCATGGTCGATGATGACTTTGACGCCCTCAGCCCCTTCCCCCACGGGGAGGGAAGGGGAGTCCTGAAGCAGTGAAGTCCCTCCCTCTTTATGGGGGGGGGATTTAGGGTGGGGGTGAGAGTGGGGGGCAGCCACCACGCTAATCGTAACCTTTGAGGAATCCGGCATGCCATTGCCGATGCCGGTATTCTTGATGCCGCAGGCGATGCCGGCGAATTTGGCGGCGCGGAAGTCTTCCTTGACCGCTTCCAGGGTGGCTTTGGCGCCAGCGCCCGCTTCAATGACCTGCCCTGTCGCCGTCATATCGCCGTCATCAAGCGCATTTTGATAGCGGAATTGCCAGCGGTCAAAGCCGCCTTGCTCGCAGAGGTCGTCAATGCAGCTTTCCAGCGCGAATGCCGTCTGATTAACGCCGAAGCCGCGCATCGCCCCGCAAGGCAAATTGTTGGTGTACACGGCGGTGCTGACGATATCCGTGACCGGGAAGTTGTAGGCGCCAGTGGCGTGCCCCGCCGAGCGCTCCAGCACCTTCATGCCGACCGAGGCGTAGGCGCCGGTATCGCCGACGAAGCGCCCTTTGCAGAAGGTCAGCATGCCCTGCGCGTCACAGCCGATGTGATATTCCATCCAGATGGGATGGCGCTTGGGGTGCATCAATATCGATTCGTCACGGGTCAAGCGCACTTTGACCGGCGCGCCCAGCAGATATGCCGCCAGCGCCGCATGCCCCTGCACCGACAAATCTTCCTTGCCGCCAAATGCGCCGCCATTGGGCACCAGCACCACCCGCACCGCTTCCTGCGGCAAAGCCAAGAGCTTGGCAATCTGCACGCGGTCTTCAAATACCCCCTGTCCCTGGGACAGCACCTCGATGCCCCCCCATCCCCCAGCCCCTTCCCCCACAGGGAGGGAAGGGGAGTTAGGGTGGGGGAGGGGGTAGGCAATACAAGCCTCCGGCTCCATGAAGCCATGTTCAATCATCTGCGTTTCATAGACGCCATGCGCCGTGTATGCGGCTTGTGCCAGCGCCTGCTCAAGGTCGCCGCGGTGGGTGATGGATTGCGAGAGCACATTGCCGCCCTCGTGAACCGACGGGCTGTCAGCTTGCATCGCCGCGTGCATATCGGTAACGGGTGGCAGCACCTCATACTCAACATCGATGAGCGCCACCGCTTCCCGCGCCGCCTCGTCCGTCTCGGCGACAACGCATGCCAGCACATCGCCCACATAGCGGGTCGTCTCGCCAATGCCGATCATCAGCGGCCAATCCTGCTTGATTAAGCCGATATGTTTGTCGCCGGGGATGTCTTCCGCCGTGAAAATGCTTAAGACGCCCGCGCGCGCTTTCGCCGCGCGGAGGTCCATAGACTTCACGACAGCGCGGGGATGATCGCTAAACTTCAGCGCGCCGATTTTCATGCCCGCTATGCGAATGTCATCAACATAGCGGTGCTGCCCCAGCACCAGGTCCTGCGCCTGATATTTCGGCAGGCTGCTGCCGACCGCGCCCATGCCCTCCGGCAGCGCCACCTCTTCTTCTTTGCGGATGGCATCCGCCGCGGTTTGGATGGCGTCGACAATTTTCTTGTAGCCAGTGCAGCGGCAGAGGTGGGGCGTCAGGCATTTTTCGATATCGGCGCGGCTGGGCTCGGGCTTGCGCTTGATGAGCGTGTCCGCCTGCATCACGATGCCGGGGATGCAGAAGCCGCATTGCACGCCGCCCTCTTTGACAAAAGCGTTGGCGAAGACATTCTGGCGATATTCGCCCAAGCCCTCGGTGGTGGTGACGGCTTTGCCGGCGACCTTGCTCATCTTGGTAACGCAGGAGAGCATGGCTTTGTCATCAACTTGCACGACGCAGCAGCCGCATGCCGCTTGCGGCGCGCAGCCATCTTTGGGCGAGATGATGCCCATATCCTCGCGCAGAACATGCATCAGCGCCCGCTCGGGGTCGCCCTCGTAGCGGGTCGTTTCGCCATTAAGCAGGAATTCAATCATTGTAAGGTCTCCTATCTGTTATGCGTTCAGCACATCAGGCACTTTTCGATAGGTTCACCCGACCTAACGCCGCGAGCCACGACCTGCGACTGTAGCTGATAGTATGCTGGATTTTGCTGTAATTGACAAATTCTTTTGCCTTTCGGGAGTGTCTAATGTTGTGGATATTCGAGCCAGCCCCCATCCCCCGGCCCCATGCCCCCAAAACGGGGGAAGTTCAATCACTTGCACTTACTGAGGGCACAGAGATTTTTGTTTGTTGGGGTTTCGTAAGTCAATAGAATTCGCCACTCCCGAAATGCCGATAGAAAAGCCCCCTCACGGCAGCGCCGGGGAGGGGGCTGGAAGCGGCGCTGAAGCCCGCTACATGCCGACAGTCGCGGAATAGAAGTTGGGCACAAAGCCGCCGCCGAGGATAGTAACACTGTGCACGGCGGGAGTGCTGGCATAGAGCACAACGGGATCGTTGAAATAGACCATGACAACTTCTTCCGCCAGCTTCTGTTGGATTTCGGCATAGGCGGCGGCGCGCGCGTCCAAATCGCCAATGCCGACCGCGGCGTCAATCATCGCGTCCATTTCGGCATTTTGATAGTTGTTGCGGTTGGTGCCGCCGCCAGCGTTGGACGAATGGTAGAGCGTGCGGAAGACGCCATCGGGGTCGGTCTGCGTATCCCACCATTGCTGGGTATTGTGCTCGCCAGCGCGCACAACCGTCAGGTACGCGGCGATATCCGCCAGGTTGATTTGGAAATCAACGCCCAGCGCCGCCATATCCTCCGCCAGGAATTGGGCGGTGGCGGCGCTCAGCGGGCGGTCGGGCGACCAGTGCTCGATGGTCAGCGGCATGCCATCGCGCTCGCGGATGCCGGTGTCTTCATTCAGCAGCCAGCCGGCTTCGTCCAGCAGCGCGCCCGCCGCTTCGGGGTCATAGGGATTGGCTTGGCAGAAGGCCTCCGTCCAGCCGAACATGGATTGCGTCAAGGCGCTGCAGGCTTTGCTGCCCAAGCCGTCATAGACGATGTCCTGCATAATCTCGATGTCAATCGCCTGGGCGATGGCTTTGCGCACCGCCAGCTCGTCTGTCGGCGACTTGATTTGGTTGAACATGAAGGAATAGCCATGCCCCGCCTGGTCATATTGGGTGACGATGAAGTCTTCGCTTTCATCGAGGCGGGCGACATCCAAGCCGGGTACGCCGTTAATCATATCCACCTCGCCGCTTTCCAGCGCCGCCAAACGGGTGCCGGGGTCAGTCAAAATCTTGAAGACGAGGCGGTCGATATCAGTCGCGCCGCTGCGCCCGAAGACATCAGCATTGCCCCAGCTGTAGTCCGGGTTCTTGACCATCACCACTTCCGAATCCGGCACATAGGAGTCGAAGACAAAGGGACCGGTGCCGACTATGCCGGAGAAGCCCCAATCCGCGCCGAGAGCCTCAACCGCCGCGGGCGAAACGGGACCCAGCTGCGGGTGAGAAACGCCATCCAAAAAGGCGGCATTGGGCGAAGAGAAACGCACGGCGATGCTGTATTCGCTTAACACTTCGGATTCGGCATACGGTCCGATGAAGCTGAATGCCATCTGCGATTTGGTATCGGGGTCAACAATGCGGTCGAAGGTGTATTTGACGGCTTCGGCATTAAACGCAGTGCCATCGTGAAAAGTAACATCATCGCGCAGGTTGAAGATGTATTCGGTGGCGTCTTCGCTGACGGACCAATCAGTAGCGAGGGCGGGATGATAGACGCCCAGCGGCTGCTGCTTGACCAGCGTGTCGAAGACATGCCCGACGATTATCTCCACGCTGGAGAAGGTGGTCGCCGTGTTGTCGAGGGTGTCGACGCCGCTGCTGATGCCGAAGGTGAGCGTAACTTCGTCCTGCGCCGTCAAGGGCGCGGCGAGCAGGCTCAGCAGCAGCAGAACGGCGATAAAGATGGAAAAAAGACTTGCGAGGCGAGACATAAGAAGCTCCTTATCTCTTAACTAAAGCGGTGCTTTAGCAGTACTTTGAGGCGATACCGCGCGCGCAAACCTTACATTAAAAATGCGCGGGCGCATCAGGTTTTTGACAGCCGCCATCGCAAACGCTAGACTTTACGCACCCTCCAGCAGCTGCCACGGGAAGGGAAGGTAGCGTGAGTATAGAAAGTCCCGCGGGGGCTGTCAAGAAAAAGCATAGATCTTGAAAGGGGCGCGATGCCGACAGTCTGGGAGAAGATGCAATGGCGCGGCATCCCGCTGGGCGCGACTTCGGCATGGGGCGCCACCCAGCTGCAGCTGGGCGAATATGGCGCGGGCGAACGCGGCGTCTTGATAACGGCGGGGGTGCATGGCGACGAAGGTCCCTGGGGCGCTTGGGCGATTCACAAGCTGCTGCGCGGGCTGGACGCCAGCGCCGTGCGCGGGCGCATACGGGTGGCGCCGCTGGCGAACCCGCTGGCGATGCAGGCGGACAGGCGCAACGCGCCCGTCGATCAGCTGGACCTCAACCGCGTTTTCCCGGGCGATGCCGGCGGCTCGTACACCGAGCGCGTGGCGCATATCCTGGCGACAGCGGGGCTGCGGGATATGCAGTATGTGATTGACCTGCACGGCGGCGGCAGTTGGTGCGTCAACGCTTTTGTCTTTGAGATGGCGGGCGGGCGTGAGCTTGCGCGGGCATTTCCCGCGCCATTTATCCTGCAAGCGCCCGAGCGCGCCGAGAGCTTGACCGGCTATGCCCGCTGGCTGGGCAAAACAGTGACGGCGGTGGAAATGGGCGGGCGCAGCGCCCAGGAAGCCCACTGGGCGGAGCGCATCGCCCTGGGCTTGCGCCGCGCTTTGCAAAAAATCGGCATCATCGCCGCTGAGGAAGCGGCGGCAGCCATAGAAGCGCCGCAGCCCGTCAGCCGCAGCGCCGTCCTGCGCCCGGCGCAGGGCGGCATCTTCCTGCCGGCGGTGGCGGCGGAGCATATCGGCACGGTTGTGGAAGGCGGGCGGCTGCTGGGGCAAATGCTGCAGCCGGCGACCTACACGGCGCTGGAAGAATTCCGCGCGCCTTACCCGCGCACGGCGCTGCTGCTGCTGCGCCCCTTCATGGCGCAGTTGGAAGCGGGCGCGATGACCTATGTGGTGGCGCAGCCGGCATAAACTGAGCGGAAAAAGGAGCCCATGCCATGCCTGATAGATTACGAGTGGGCGTCATCGGCGCCGGGCGCTGGGCGAAGAGCGCCCACCTGCCCGGCTTCCAGCGCTCGCCGCTTTGTGATGTGGTCGCCATCTGCGACCTAAACGAAGGCATGGCGCGGGACGCGGCGGCGCGCTTCGGCATCGAGGCGGTCTATACCGATTATGAGAAGCTGCTGGCGCGGGAAGATATCGACATCATCGATGTGTGCACCCGCGGCGGCATCGGCGACAAGAACAATCACGAACCGCTGGCATTCGCCGCCGTCAGCGCGGGCAAGCACTGCCTCTGCGAGAAGCCGGTGGCGCATGACTATCGCGACACCTGGCGCGCCCACGAAATTGCCCAAGCCCAAGGGCTGAAAACAAAAGTCGGCTTGACCTTCCGCTATGCCCCCTCCATGCAATATATGCGCGATTTGATCGCCGATGGCGCTGTTGGCGAGCCCTTCATCTTTAATGGCTACGAGCAGAATTCCCAATTCATCAGCCCGACAGAACCGGTGACCAAGGTCGACCTCATCCCGGAGACGGCGCAGGACGAAATAAAAGTTTCTTCCATCGAAGGCTATGGCGCGCCTATCATCGACATCAGCCTGTGGTTTATGGACAGCCCGCTGAAAGCGCTGGTGGGTTTGCTCTATAATTTTCTGCCATACCGTACGCTGCCGGGCGGCGCGCGCATCCGCACCAATATCGACGATGGCGATGTGTATATCGGCGAATACCGCCGCGGCGGCTTCTGCACCATCCAATCAAGCTATGTTACCGTCAACAGCTACCCGGGGCTGGAGGCGCGGCTTTATGGCTCGCGCGGGGCGCTGCTTTGCCGCTTGGGCGCAGAGCTGGAAAACCAGGAAACTCTGCGGCAATCCACAAGCGCCGCGGCGCACGAAGTCGAATATGTTGAGGTGAAGATCCCCGACCGCTATTATCCGCCGGGCTATGTGGCGGGCGAGCCTTGGCCCGCGATGTTTTACGCCAATCTGGTGCATAATTTCATGCAGGAAATTGCGCAGGGCGGCGAAGAAAATCAAGGCAATTTCGCCCAAAGCGCCAGAGTGCAGGAGATAATTAACGCGGTGGAGATTTCGCACCGGCAGCGGCGCTGGGTGGACTTGCCGCTGGCGCTGTGATTGCGACAGAGCCTGCATCCATCCCAATCGGCAAGGGCAAGCCGGTGGGGCACCCAAGGATTTAATTTACCACAGAAGTAATTACAAGTAAGTAATGCGAAATCGCGCCTCAAGCCCCCATCCCCCAGCCCCTTCGCCATCTCTATGGCGAAGTATCCCCAAAATGAGGGAAGGGGAGAATCCCCAGTGATTACAAGGGTTTTAAGCCCCTCCC
>JAJDWK010000027.1 GCA_022825675.1 Anaerolineae bacterium
GCGATTGCAAGGTTTGCACTGATACATTTGGCTGCCGGCACCGGTGCGCCCTGCTTTGACTTGATTTTCTGTATCTTGACAATGGGGACATTTATTCATATCTCTAAGTTTAACACCTATCGACTAGATTCACCACTCCCGAAAAGTTTGCAACTTGTATACCGATGCGCTACTGTCCCTGCCTATCGAAATCATAACTATACTCAGGAGACAGTATGCGCCGCCGTTTCTTCTTGTTAACGATGCCACTAACTCTGCTTATCTATTGCCAGCTCGCCGCGGCGCAAGGCTATTCCGCGCGCGTCACCCACAACAGCAATTTGCGCGCCAGCCACAGCCTGGACGCCAGAATTGTCGACAGCGCCCCCGCCGGCACGACAGTAACCGTACTTGGCAGCCACGAAGACTGGCTGCGGATTGACTGGCAGGGGCGCGTAGTGTGGATGGCGGGCTGGCTCGCGATGACGCGCATCGCGGACGCGCCCGCAGCGCCCGCCGCCGATGTCGACAATTGCTGCTTCCTCGACCGGCAGTGCAGCAGCGATCATGACTGGGAAGCCGGCTATTGGGCGTATCAGAACATGGAATGCGGCGCGCCGGCGCAAACTGGCGGCGCTTCTACGCCCGCCCCCGTCAGCGAGACGCCGGCGGATGTGGACAATTGCTGCTTCCTCGATTGGTTCTGCCAAAGCGATGAGGACTGGAACCGCGGCTACTTCGCCTATCAAGAGGGGCAATGCGCGCATGGAGCGCCGAGCAGCAATGCCGGCATCCGCATAGAAGGCTCGCCAGGTTTCACCTTTCAGGTGCAACTCGGGCTGGACCTGCTGCAGAGCCGCGCGCCCAAATGGTATGGCTATGTCGTCAGCGCGCTGGATGTGGTCAAGCAGACGAAGCCGCCGGTAATCGGCGTGGATGTGTCGGCGAGGGTCTTTTCCTTGAGCAATGGCGACGAGTTCCCGCCGCCGCATGATCAGGAACGGTTCGCGGGTTATATGGCGTCGACATTGATTCACGAAGCCTGCCATGTGCATCGGCATCAAGCGGGCTTGGAGTCGGGGGGCTTGATCGGCGAGACCGCCTGCGTCGAAACCGAAATTGCCGCCCTGCTCGAATTCGCGCCGAACCATCCGGACATTGAATCCTCGCGGCGCGTACTCGCCAATATCCATCGTCCCGAGTGCCAGTGGTGGCATGGCGAATACAAAACCTGCTATGATTGACCAGCATCCGCGCCAAGGGAACTATGGACGAACTCACGCGCCTGATAGCCGACCTGGTCGCCATCGACTCGGTCAACCCTGATCTCGTGCCCGGCGGCGCTGGCGAAGCTGGCGTGGCGGAGTACATCGCCGCCTGGGGGCGGCGGCAGGGCTTGGAGACGCAGCTGCAGGCAGCGGCGCCGGGGCGCCCCAATATCATCCTGGCGGCGCGGGGGCGCGGCGGCGGCAAATCGCTGATGCTCAACGGGCATACGGATGTTGTTGGCGTTGCCGGCATGGGCGCGCCCTTCGCGCCGGCGCGGCGCGCGGGGCGGCTCTATGGCCGCGGCGCCTATGACATGAAAAGCGGCTTGGCGGCTTGTATGCTGGCGCTCAAAGCGGCGCGGGATATGGCTCTCAACGGCGATGTCTTTTTGAGCGCGGTCGCCGATGAAGAATATGGCAGCATCGGCACGGAAGCGCTGCTGGACGAATGGCAGCGCTGGCAAGCTGATGCCGTGCTTATCGCCGAACCGACCGAACTGGCGCTCAGCATCGCGCATCGCGGTTTTGTCTGGCTGGAATTTGAGACTGTCGGCGTCGCTGCCCATGGCTCGCGCCCGCAGCTGGGCGTGGATGCCATCGCCAAAATGGGGGCGGTGCTGGTGGCGCTGGCGGCGCATGACCGCGCCTTAAGCGCCGCGCCCAGCCACGACCTGCTGGGCAGCGGCTCGCTGCATGCCGCCATCATCAGCGGCGGCGAAGAAATTTCGATGTATCCCGCGCAGTGCAAGCTGCTGGTGGAGCGGCGCACCATCCCCGGGGAGACTCAAGCCAGCGTCCTGGCGGAAGCGCAGGCGCTGCTGGCGGGCATCGCCGCGGCTGACCCCGAGTTCAAGGCGCATGCCCGCGCTACCTTCAGCCGCAGCCCCTACAGCATCGCGGCGGGGCAGCCGCTGGTGCGGCGGCTCCAGCGGGTGGCGGCGGCGCGGCTGGGGCGGGATGTGCCGCTGATTGGCAGCAGTTGGTGGATGGATTCGGCGCTGTTTGCCGAGCGCGGCATCCCGACGGTTGTGCTTGGTCCCGCGGGCGCGGGCGCGCATGCCCGCGAAGAATGGGTGGATCTGGCATCAGCGGCGCAATGCCTGGCGATTTATCGCGACTTTATCGCCGACTTCTGCCGCTAGACCGGCTAGACATTAAAGCGAAAAAGAATCACATCGCCATCCTGCACGACATAGTCGCGCCCTTCGGCTTGCAGCAAGCCGGCCGCTTTGATGGCGCTGCGGTCTTGATAGGCTTCAAAGACTGCATAGGGGATGACTTCGGCGCGGATGAAGCCGCGTTCCATATCGCTGTGGATGATGCCAGCCGCTTGCGGCGCTGTCCAGCCGCGGCGGATAGTCCAGGCGCGCGCCTCACGCTCGTTGTAAGTAAAATAGCTGATTAAACCCAGCAGGCGGTAACATGCGCCCAGCAAGCGTTCGAGGCTGCCGCCGCCCAAGCCATAAGCGCTGAGGAATTCGGCGCGCTCTTCAGCGCTCAAATCCGCCAATTCCGCTTCAAAGCTGGCGCAGACGGCGAGGAGCTGCGCGCCTTCTTCGTCGGCGATTTCCCGCGCCGCTTGCAGCCAGGCATTGCCGGCGCTCAAGCTGTCTTCGTCCACATTGGCGACATAAATGACCGGCTTCGCCGTCAGAAAACGCAGCTCGGCATTCAGCGCGCGGAAATCGGCATGGTCACGCTCGGGGAAAGCGCGCAGGGGCGCGCCCTCGCCGATGAAGGCTTTTGCCTGGCGCGCCATATCAAGCTGCCCGCGCAGGGCGCGGTCGCCTTTTACTTCCCGCTCCAGTTTTTCCAGCCGCCGTTCCAGCACCTGCAAATCCGCCAGCGCCAGCTCGGTATTGACCACTTGCATATCATCAGCCGGCTGCGGCTGGGCATTGACATGCACAACATTGTCATCAGCGAAGCAGCGCAGCACATGGGCGATGGCGTCCACATCGCGGATATGCCCCAGAAAGCGATTGCCCAAGCCCTCGCCTTTATGCGCGCCTTGGACCAAGCCCGCCACATCCACAAAATCGATGCGCGCCTGGATCGCTTCCGCGGCATTGACCCAATCCCGCAGGCGCGCGAGGCGGGCATCGGGCAGCGGCACAACCGCGTGGTTGGACTCGATTGTGCTGAAGGGATAATTGGCGGCGACAGCGTTTTGGGCGCGGGTCAGCGCGTTGAATAAGGTACTCTTGCCGACATTGGGCAAGCCAACAATGCCGATGCTCAAGCTCATGCCATGCCCTCGTGATGTTCAGTAATTCCGACAATGTATTTGGAATGTGTAAGTGTGCAGATTCGACAAGGATTTTACCACCGAGTACACCGAGATACACCGAGTAAAGCATCAGAAACTATCTGTGCCTCTGTGGCAGCTCTTGGACGACCCGCCGGGTCGCCCATGAAGTTGATTGCGTGGGCGAGCCAAGGCTCGCCCCTGCAAATCGCTAGCGTTATGCTGCAATCGACACTAATGAATTTGCTGCCATTGCCCTGTATACTCGCGGGCATTCAGGCATATCACAGCGAGGCAGGCGACTATGACACATAGCTCACAGTTTGAACGGATTAAGCAATCGACGCTGGACAAGCTGCGCGCTATTGGCGCGGCGACCATCGCCGGCGCATTGGCGCAGAAAGGCATCCGCAACCCGCACCTGGTCGGCTTATGCGCGTTCAACGCGGGCAAAAGCGTCTGCGGGCAGGCGGTTACCTTGCAATTTATGCCCAAGCGCGAAGATGTGCATTGGGGCGACGAATACGCTGCCGCGCCCGAGCGTGAATTGCATCGGCAGGCGATAATCGCTTGCCAGCCGGGCGATATTGTGGTGGTGGACGCCCGCGGCAGCCTCAGCAGCGGCGTCTTCGGCGAGATGATGCTGACCTCTTTTAAAGCGCGCGGGGGCGAAGGCATAGTCATCGACGGCTGCATCCGCGATTTCCCTGAAGTCAAAAAGCTGGATTTGGGGCTGTGGCTGCGCGGCGTAACGCCAAATTTCCACACGCAGACGGATATTTTCCCGCATGCGGTGAATGTGCCCATCGCCTGCGCTGGCGTCTTTGTGGTGCCGGGCGATGTCATCGTGGCGGATGACGATGGCGCGGTCATCCTGCCGTTGGCGCTGGCGGATACCATCGCCGAAACCGCCGCCGCCAAAGCCGAGTGGGAGGTCTTCTCCCGCATGAAGCTGGAAGAGGGCGCGCCGCTGGACATCTATTATCCGCTGAATGCCGAGGCGCAGCAGGAATATCAAGCCTGGCGGCGGGCGCAGCCCGGCAGCGGCGGGGGCTGAGACCGTGTCGGAAGCGGCGCTGGCGCTCAGCCTGTTTTTTCATATCGGCGCTACTGTAGTCTGGCTGGGCGGCCTCGCGCTCATGACCTTTTTGGTGCTGCCGGCGCTCAACCAGACATTGGCGGGGCAGCCGGCGCTCTACCGCTTGCTGCGCCGCTTGCGCCGCCGCTTCACGCTTGCAGGCAATTTTGCGCTGCTGGTGCTGATAGTCACCGGGCTGCTGCAAATGTCCGCCGACCCCAACTATGAAGGTTTGCTGCGCTTCAGCAATCGTTGGAGCCAGGTGCTGCTGCTCAAGCATCTGCTGCTGATAGGCATGGCGCTCGCCAGCCTGACAGCGCAATTTGCGGTGGCGCCAGCGCTGGAGCGGGCGAGCCTGCTGCTGGAGCATACTAAAGGCGACCTGGCGGCGTGGCGGCGGCTGCGCCAGCGGGAACGGCGCTTGAGCTGGTTGATTGCGCTGTTGGCGCTTTTTATCCTGGCTGCCAGCGCTTGGCTGACGGCGATTTGAGAGCTGCGCGCAAGCCAGGTCGATGTAAGGGCGGCGGATGCGATTGCCCGCGTAATCTGTTATAAATGAAAAAGAAGCCCATTGGCACTTAGGACTATTATGCTGGGAACCGTCAAAGCGCCTGCGCCCCTTGCCGAGCGGCGGCCTCAGTCCTTCACGCTGGAAGACCGCTACACCGCCGAGAGCGGCACCGTCATCATGACGGGCACGCAGGCATTGGCGCGGCTGGCGCTGGACCAGCAGCGGGCAGATCGCGCCCGCGGCTTGAACACCGCCGGCTTCATCAGCGGCTATCGCGGCTCGCCATTGGGCGCGTTTGACACCGTGCTGGAGCGCATCCCGCAGCTGCTGGCGCAGCATCAAATCCGCTTTTTGCCGGCGGTCAACGAAGAGCTGGCGGCAACCGCCGTGATGGGCAGCCAGACGGCGAACCTGCTGCCACAGCCCAAATATGACGGCGTCTGCGGCATGTGGTATGGCAAGGGACCGGGCGTCGACCGCAGCGGCGATGCCTTCAAACACGCGAATTTGGCTGGCGTCGGGCGTAATGGCGGCGTACTGGCGCTGGCGGGCGATGACCCTTCCTGCAAATCCTCCACCATCCCCTCGCATTCAGAAGCGGCGCTGTATGACGCCATGATGCCAATTCTTTACCCCGGCAGCGCGCAGGAAATCCTCGATATGGGTTTGTATGGCTTTGCCCTGTCGCGCTTCAGCGGGCTGTGGGTTGGCGTCAAAATCGTGTCTGATGTCGCCGATGAATTCAGCAGCGTGCAAGTTGGCGCGGGTCGGCTGCGCTTCCTGGAACCCGATTTCCGCGTGGGCGGGCGGCGCTGGCGCCCGCGGCAGAATACCGCCCTGCTCTCCCCCCACAGTTTGGAGCAGGAGCGTCAGGTGCAGGAAGAACGGCTGGAGGCGGCGCTGGCATTCGCGGGCGTGAACCCGCCCAACCGCATCGCCGTGCGTGGGGAGCGCGATTGGCTGGGCATCATCGCCGCGGGCAAAACCTGGTACGACTTGCGCGGCGCGCTGCGGGATATCGGCTTGGACGACCGGGCGCTGCAACGGGCTGGCATCCGCCTGCTGAAACTGGGGCTGATATATCCGCTGGCGCCGGAATTGCTGGGCGAATTCGCCGATGGCTTGGATGAGATTCTCGTCATTGAAGAGAAACGCGCTTTCATCGAGACGCTTTGCAAAGAAGCGCTCTATGGCAGCGCCAATATGCCGCGCATTTATGGCAAAAAAGATGACAAAGGCGAGCGGCTGACGCGCGCCGATTATGAGCTGGACGCGGATGAAATCACGCGCATTTTGGGGCGTTTTTTGCGCGGGCGCATCAACACGGATAACGCTGAGGCGGCTGCGCCGCGCCTGGAGCGCCGCCTGCGCGAAATCGAGCGGGCGGGCGCGTCAGCGGCGCTGCCGATACTCGGGCGTCAGCCCTATTTCTGCTCTGGCTGCCCGCACAACCGCTCGACAGTGGTGCCCGCGGGTTCGCTGGCGGGGGCGGGCATCGGCTGCCACACGCTGGCGATTTTGATGGAGCGCGATACCGCCGGCGTAACTCAAATGGGCGGCGAGGGCGCGAATTGGGTGGGCGCGGAAACTTTCACCGATATGCCGCATCTCTTCCAAAATATCGGCGATGGCACCTTCGCCCACAGCGGCTCGCTGTCCATCCGCCAGGCGACTGCCGCCGGCACCCGCGTTACCTTCAAAATTCTCTACAATTCCGCGGTCGCCATGACGGGCGGGCAAGCGGCTGATGGCTTGATGCCGGTGCCAGAGCTGACGCACTTGCTCTATGCCGAAGGCGTGAAAAAGACCATCGTCGTCTCGGCGGCGCCAGACGAGTTCCCGCCCGCCGCCTCCTGGGCGCCGGGCGCGGAGGTATGGGGGCGCGAGCGGCTGGAAGAGGCGCAGCTGCTGCTGCGGGACATCAACGGCGTAACTGCCCTGGTCTACGATCAGGAATGCGCCGCCAACCTGCGGCGCAAGCGGCGGCGCGGCTATGTGCCGGACCCGGCGCTGCGCGTCGTCATCAACGAAGCGGTGTGTGAGGGCTGCGGCGATTGTGGCACCGCCTCCAACTGTTTGAGCGTGCAGCCGGTGGACACAGAATTCGGGCGCAAAACACAAATTCATCAATCCTCTTGCAACAAAGATTACACCTGCCTGGAGGGCAATTGCCCCGCCTTCATCACGGTGCTGCCGGGCGAATTGCCGCCGCCCGCCGCCAAGCCGCCCTTCCAGGTTCCGCGGCCGCTGCCAGCGCCGGCGCGCCGGGTCAATGGCAGCGCCAACATCCTGCTGATGGGCATCGGCGGCACCGGCGTGGTGACGGCGAACCAGGTTTTGGGCACGGCGGCGGCTTTGGATGGCTTCTATGTGCGCGCGCTGGATCAAACAGGCTTGAGCCAAAAGGGCGGTCCGGTCGTTTCTCACTTAAAAATTGCCGCTGAGCCGCTTGATGCGCCCGCCAAGATTGGCGCGGCATCGACTGACGGCTTCCTCGTCTTTGACGCGCTGACGGCGGCTGAGCGCAAAAATCTGCAGCGCGCCCACCCTCAGCGCAGCGTCGCCATCGTCAGCACCAGCAAGGTGCCGACGGGCGCGATGGTGCGCGATACCGCCGTCGAATACCCGCAAGCCGACCGCATTTTGCAGCTGATAAACCAGGAAACGCGGGCGGGCGACAATGTGTATTTTGATGCCATCGGCTTGGCGGAGCGGCTCTTCGGCGACCACATGATGGCGAATTTCATCATCATCGGCGCGGCGTATCAAACGGGCAGCCTGCCGATGTCGGACGCGGCGATCGAGCAGGCAATCGCGCTCAACGGCGTGATGGTGGCGGAAAATCAGCAGGCATTCCGCGCCGGGCGGCTGGCGGTGGCGGATGCAAATTGGCTCGCCAGCGTGCAGGCAGCGGCGTCAGAAGCCGCGTCAAGCCCGCCGGCGCTATCGCCAGCGGCGCGCTCTCTGCTGGGCGCGCTTAATGCCGAGGGCGAGCTGGAGAGGCTGGCGGCGGCGCGCGTGCCCGAGCTCATCGCCTGGGGCAGCGAAGCCGATGCCCGCGCCTACATTGATGACATCAAGCGGGTTATGCGCGCGGAGCAAGCCGCCCGCCCCGGCGCCACCGCGCTCAGCGAAGCAGTCGCCCGCTATCTCTTCAAGCTGATGGCGTACAAAGACGAATACGAAGTCGCCCGCTTGAGCCTGAAGCCGGAGCTGGACGCGGCGCTGGCGGCGCAATTTGGGGCGCGGGCGCGCATCCACTATCACTTGCAGCCGCCCTTGCTGAAAGCGCTGGGGCTGAAGCGGAAAATCAAGCTCGGCGCATGGTTCAAGCTGGTGTATCGGGCGCTGTATCGGCTGCGCTTCCTGCGCGGCAGCGCTCTTGACATCTTCGGCTACGACCGCCTGCGCCGCCTCGAGCGGGATTTGACTTCGCAGTATCGCCGCCTCATATTCGCCGCGCTGGACAACCTTGAAGGCGAGCATTATGAGCGCGCCCTGGAGCTGGCGCGGGCGCCGGATATCATCCGCGGCTATGACGAAGTCAAGCTGCGTAATATCGAGCGGTATTGGCAAAAGCTGCGGGCGCTGGGATATGACTGAGCGGCTTCAGGCATGGGCAATTAAACAAAAGAGCATTCACCACAAAGACACAAAGGACACAAAGTATTGGCTTAAAGGGGAGTGGTGATTATTATGGATATATTTCTCTCAGCAAACACGGCACAAATCTTTTAACCACAGAGGGCACCGAGGAAGATTAAGGACGCCGAGCAAAAGACTTTAAGAACTTTCTCATGCTTTTCTCGGCGTACTCGGTGGTAAAAATCCTTGTCGAATCTCCGCCCGTACATAGTCTAATGCTTTAGTTGCGTTTACTGCGGAAGATAGCGCTGATGCTGAGCATGCAAGAGAATATCCGCCCGCCCTTCTCCACCGCGGAAGCCGCCGCCATCGCGCGGCAGCAGTATGGCATCAGCCCCGCGAGCGCGCGCCCGCTGCCCTCGGAGCTGGACCGCAACTTCCACATCCAGACGGCGGCGGGCGCGCAATTCCTGCTGAAAATCGCCCACAGCAGCGTCACTGACAGCGCCCTCGATTTGCAAATACAGACCATGCGCCACCTGCGGGCGCGGCTGGATATCATCCCGGAAACGGTAGCGGCAACAAATGGCGATATGCTGATAAGCGCGCGCGCGAAAACGGGCGAGAAGTATCGCGCCCGCCTGCTGCGTTATATCGAGGGGCTGCCGCTCAGCGAGTTTCGCCCGCATTCGCCGGCGCTGCTGGCGGCTGTCGGCGGGCGGCTGGGCGCGCTCAGCGCGGCGATGCAGGACTTTCAACATGTGGAAAAGCGGCGGGACTATCGCTGGAATCTGCTTAATTTGCCGGCGGTGGCGCAGTATGCGGCGGACCTGCCGCGGGAGAAGCTGTTGCTGCTCCAACATTTTCTGCGCCTGTACGAAAGGCAAGCGCAGCCTGCTCTGCCCCGCCTGCGCCACAGCCACATCCACAACGATGCCAACGACAGCAACCTCCTGGTGCACGCCGTTGAATCCGCGCCGCCAGAAATCGCGGGCTTGATCGATTTTGGCGATATGGTCTACGGGGCGACTGTCGCGGAGTTGGCGGTGGCGCTCGCCTATATCATGATGGGCAGCGAGCAGCCGCTGGAAAAAGCGGCGCCAGTCATGCGCGCCTATCACCAGGCATTCCCGCTGCGAGAAGACGAGATTCGCCTGCTCTATCCGCTGATTGCCGCCCGCCTCTGCCTCAGCGTTTGCATCTCCTGGCATCAGCAGCGGCGGGAGCCGGGCAATCGCCACCTCAGCATCAGCGAAAGCGGCGCATGGGATTTGCTGGCGCGGCTGCGGGATATGCCGCCGCGTTATGCCGAATACAGCTTCCGCGCCGCCTGTGGCTTGCCCGCCTGCCCGCAGGGCGGCGCTATCGTCAGCTGGCTGCGGGGGCAGCGCTTCGCGCCGATTCTCGGCTTCCCGCTGACGGCGGCGAACAGCAAAGCCCTCGACCTCGGCATGACCAGCCGCTTGCTGGCGCAGGTCAGCGATTTGGCAGATCCACATGCCTATGCAGCGCCGCTGCGGGCGGAGCTGGGCGCTGCTGAAGTGGGCATCGGGCTTTATAACGAAGTCCGCCCGATTTATCTGGCGGCGATGTTCGCGCATGGCGGGCAGGCGCGGCGCACGGTGCATCTGGGCATCGACCTCTTCGCGGCCGCGGGCAGCGCCGTCTATGCGCCGCTGGCGGGGCAAGTGCATAGCATCGCCGAGTACCCTGCCGCGCAGGAGTATGGACCGCTGCTGATTCTCAAGCACCAGCCGACGCCCGGGATAGCGTTTTATACGCTGTATGGGCATCTGGACGCGGAGGCGCTTGAGCAGTTGACGGTGGGGCGGGCGGTGGCGGCGGGCGAGCGCATCGCCACTATCGGCGCTTGCCCGCGCAACGGCAATTGGGTGCCGCATTTGCATTTCCAGCTCATCAGCGATTTGCTGGATTTTGGCGATACTTTCCCGGGCGTCTGCCTGCCGCAGCAGCGTGAGCTATGGACGGCGCTTTCGCCTGACCCGGATGTGATATTGCGGCTGCCGGTGCCGTCCCAGCCGCCGGCGGGAGTGGCGCGCGCCGCGCTCAAAAAACGGCGGGCGGCGGCGCTCAACCCGGCGCTGAGCCTGTCTTATCAGCAGCCGCTGAAGATTGCGCGCGGGCGCATGCAGCATCTCTATGATGAAGACGGGCAGCCCTATCTCGATTGTGTCAACAATGTGGCGCATGTGGGGCATTGCCACCCGCGCCTGCTGCGCGCCGCCCAAGAGCAGAGCGCCCTGCTCAACACCAACACGCGCTACCTGCACAACAGCATCGTCGAATATGCCGAGGCGCTTGCCGCCACTTTGCCCGAGCGCTTGTCCGTCTGTTTCTTTGTCAACAGCGGCAGCGAAGCCAACGAGCTGGCGCTGCGCCTGGCGCGGGCATACAGCGGCGGCAGCGATGTCATCGTCATTGAGCATGCCTATCACGGGCATACCAGCGCGCTCATCGACATCAGCCCTTACAAGTTCGCGGGTCGCGGCGGCGCGGGCAAGGCGGACCATGTGCAAGTCGCGGCGATGCCGGATGGCTATCGCGGCGCTGTTCGCGGCTTCGGCGCTGAGGCTGGCGCATTCTATGCGCGCTCGGTCGTGGAGAAGATCGCGGCGGTTCAAGCCCGCGGCGGGCGCTTGGCGGCATTTTTTGCCGAGGGCATCCTGGGCTGTGGCGGGCAGATGCCGCTGCCAGCCGGCTATCTCAAGCGCGCGTATGCGGCGGCGCGGGCGGCGGGGGGGCTCTGCGTGGCGGATGAGGTGCAGACCGGCTTCGGCCGCGTTGGGCAGCGCTTCTGGGCATTTGAGCTTGGCGATGTCGCGCCCGATATCGTCACGATGGGCAAGCCGATGGGCAATGGGCATCCGCTGGGCGCGGTGGTGACCACGCCAGAAATCGCCGCCGCCTTCGACAATGGCATGGAATACTTCAATACTTTTGGCGGCAATCCCGTCTCCTGCGCCATCGGGCTGGAGCTGCTGCGCGTCATCGCGGACGAGGGCTTGCAGCGCCATGCCCAAGCTATCGGCAGCTACTGGCTGGCGCGCCTCAAAGCGCTCGCCAGCGATTTTCCGCTTATCGGGCAGGCGCGGGGGGCGGGGCTGTTCCTGGGCATTGACCTGGCGCGCGATGCCATGACGCGGGCGCCCGCGGCTTGGGAAGCGGCATACATCGCCGAGCGCATGAAAACCCGCGGCATTCTCATCAGCACCGAGGGACCGGGGCGCAATGTGCTGAAGCTGAAGCCGCCGCTGGCGATCCAGCGGGGGGATGTCGACCGCTTTATGGCGGTGTTGGCGGATGTGCTGGGGGATACGGTCTTGAGGCGGCGCTAGCGTGGCGGTTGCGTTTATTGCACTTATTGCGTTTGTTGCGTTTGTGTGCTAGGCTGTCGCTGTACCTTAGCGTGAGGGGAGATGGAGATGGTCGCATACAATTACCCGCCACCAAGCGAAGAGGACTCGGAATCGGCACGGGAAGCAACTGCCAAGATTATGCCTCTTGTTTCCAAGAAAATGCCGCTAATTGTGCATCTGCTCGACGAAGAACCGAGTCATCGCATAACATTGCCGCCGGGGGCAGTTTCCCAACTCAAAGACATATTGGAAGCGATGGCAGCGGGACGCGGCATAACGCTCATCCCGCAGCAAGCCGAATTGACTACCGGGGAAGCGGCCGCTATCCTCAATGTCTCGCGCCCCTATCTCATCAAGCTATTGGAAGCGGGCGAAATACCCTACCATAAGGTAGGCAAACATCGGCGTATTCTGATGGAAGACTTGATTTTGTTTAAAGACAAGTCTCAAAGACAAAGCCGAGCAGCAATGCAGGAGTTAGTGGCGCTGTCTGAAGACCTTGGCCTCTATGACCTCTAAGCTGCATTACACTGCATTCTTGGACGCCAACATTCTATACTCAGCAGCCATCCGCGACATTTTCATTGAGCTTGCCCTGGCGGATATGTACCGCGCGAAGTGGTCGGACAATGTGCATTCCGAATGGCTTGAAGCGGTATTGCGCAATCGGCCCGATATAGACCGCGCCAAATTAGAGAGAACCCGCGATTTGATGAACTTAGCTGTGCCCAATGCCTCAGTTACTGGTTACGAACATCTCATAGAACATATTCCATTAGAGCAAGATCCTAAGGATCGCCATGTTATCGCAGCAGCAATTGTGGGAAACTGCGACGGTATCGTAACCTACAATACTGCCCACTTTCCCAAGGAAGCAGTAATTGAATTTTCTCTTGAAGTACAGCATCCCGATGGCTTTCTTGCCACACTTCTACATCGCGAACACCGTGTATTCTGTGCGGCTGTCCGCAGCGCGAGGGTGCAGAAAAGGAAACCGCCCTACACAGTTGAGCAACATCTATCGAATCTGACGGCAAGGGGCTTGGTTGATGCCGTCGCTGAGCTGCGCCAATATTCGCATCTTCTCGAATAATCTGATGCCGCCTTCGGTCTCGACGGCACCCGGCAGCAGGAAAAAGCCATTATCCTCATTTGTGTTCCCTTTGTTCCATGCTCTTAGTGAATTCACAGAATAGGAAACCTCGATAATGACCCCAACCCACCCCCCCACCGGCAGCGAAATCCGCGGCGAGCTGCCGCCAGAATACGCCGAAATCCTCAGCGCGGAAGCCTGCGCCTTCCTCGCCGGGCTGGCGCGCAAGTTCCGCGCCCGCCGCGACCAACTGCTGCAAGCGCGCCAAGAGCGTCAAGCCGCCATTGACGCGGGCGCGCTGCCCGACTTTTTGCCCGAGACCGCCGCCATCCGCGCTGACAAAAGCTGGCGCGTCGCCCCAGCGCCTGCCGATTTGCAGGACCGCCGCGTCGAAATCACAGGACCTACCGACCGCAAAATGGTCATCAACGCCCTCAACTGCGGCGCAAAAGTGTTCATGGCGGATTTTGAAGACGCCAACGCGCCCACCTGGCACAACATGCTGCAAGGGCAGATCAACCTGCGGGACGCCATCAACCGCAGCATCACCTTCACCAACCCCGATGGGCGCTTCTATCAACTGCAGGATAATACCGCCACCTTGATGGTGCGCCCGCGCGGCTGGCACCTGGACGAGAGCGGCTTCCTGGTGGATGGCAGCGCGATCCCCGGCAGCCTGTTTGATTTTGGCTTGTATTTTTTCCACAATGCTGCAGCGGCGCTGGAACGCGGCACGGGACCCTATTTTTATCTGCCCAAGCTGGAGAGCCACCGGGAAGCGCGCCTGTGGAACGATGTCTTTGTGCATGCGCAGGCGGCGCTGGGCATCCCGCAGGGCACAATCAAAGCCACTGTGCTTATTGAGACGATACTGGCGGTCTTTGAAGCCGAAGAAATCCTCTATGAGCTGCGCGCGCACTCGGCGGGGCTGAATTGCGGACGCTGGGATTATATCTTCAGCTATATCAAGAAGCTGCGCCGCCACGCGCAGTATCTGCTGCCGGACCGGGCGCAAGTCTCGATGACGGTGCCTTTCATGCGCGACTATACCTTGTATGTCATCAAAGTTTGCCATCGGCGCGGCGCCCATGCGATGGGCGGGATGGCGGCGCAAATTCCCATCCGCAGCGACCCCGAGCGCAATCAAGCGGCTTTACACAAGGTGCGCGCTGATAAATTGCGCGAGGCGCAAGAGGGGCACGATGGCACCTGGGTGGCGCACCCGGGCTTGGTGGGCATCGCGACTGAGGTCTTCGACGACTATATGCCGGGCGCCAACCAAATCCAGCGGCAGCGGGACGATGTGATGGTCAGCGCCGCTGATTTGCTGAGGCCCTGCGCCGGCGACATCACCGAAGCGGGGCTGCGCCTCAACCTCAAAGTTGGCATCCAATATCTGGAAGCCTGGCTGGGCGGCAATGGCTGTGTGCCGCTGTATAACCTGATGGAAGACGCCGCCACTGCGGAAATCAGCCGGGCGCAGGTGTGGCAGTGGCTGCGGCACAAGGCGACGCTGGCGGATGGCCGTCCGCTGACCGCGGCGCTGTACAGCCAGCTGCTGGAAGAAGAGATGGACGCCATCCGCGGGGAAGTGGGCGCGGAGCGCTTTGAAAGCGGGCATTTCCAGCGGGCGATGCAGCTCTTTGATGAGATGATCCGCGCCGAAGACTTCAGCGAATTTCTCACTTTGCCTGCCTATCGCTATCTTTAGCGGGGCGGGGGCGCGCCGCAAACCAGAAGGCAAACAGGGAAACCAGCACCATCGCGGCGATGAGGGCGAAGCCGCCAGCATAGCTGCCGCTTTGGTCGCGCAGCCTGCCCACCAGCCAGGGACCCAGCGCCGCGCCGATGCCAAACATGCCGCCCATCAGCCCGTTGATGAAACCCAAGCCACCCCGCGGGAAGAGGTCGCTGGCGAGGGCGGTGGCTTGGCTGCTGCGTGCGCTTTCGCCCAGCGCGTAGAGCAGGGCGTAGGCGAGCAAAAGCGCGGCGCTGCCGGCGGCGGGCAGGCGCATCAAGACGCCGACCGCGCCCAGCAAGGCAAGCGCGCCCAGCGTGAAGGCTTGCGCCCGCCCAAAGCGGTCTGAGAGCCAGCCCAGCGCGATGAAGCTGGCGCATGTCAGCAAACCCGCCAAGCCGACCACATTCGCCGCCGCCTGCCGCTGGACGCCAGCCGCCTGCATAATCGCGATGTGATGCACCGTCAGGCTGCGCAAGGGACCTAATGCCAGCAGCCCCACCAGCAGCAGCGCCCAAAATCGCGGCTGGCGCAGCAGAGCGCGCCGGGCAAGTTTAGGGCTGGCGGGGCTGCCGCCGCCGCTGGCAGGCGCTGGCGGACGGCTTAAACCCAGTGTCATCAGCGGCAGCAGCAGAAACAGGCAGACCAGCGCCAGCGCCAGATAAGCGCCGCGCCAATCCAGCAGCGCTATCAGCCAATTGGAGAGCGGCACAAATATCAGCGAGCCCAAGCCGGTGCCGGCGAAGGCGATGCCGATGGCGCGCCCGCGCTGTTGTGGCGGCGTCCAGCCGGCGACAACCGAGGCGACTGGTCCCAAGCCGGTGATGCCCAGCCCGCAGCCGACAACGCAGCCATAGGCAAAAAAGAGCGCTGGCAGCGAAGCCGCGAGGCTGCTGAGCCACAAGCCCGCCGCCATCAGCAGCGCGCCCACGCCGAAGACCGGGCGCGGACCGAAGCGGTCAAGCGCCATGCCCGCCAGCGGCGCGGTGACGGCGAAGACGAGCATGTTCACGCTGAAGATGGCGGCGGCGGCTTCGTTGCTCCAGCCTTCCACGAGCACAAACTCGGCGAAGAAGACCGAGAAAGACAGGCGGATGCCGAAGATGATAAATAGCGACAGCGCGCAGACGAGCACAATGCGCGCGGGTAAGCCCGCTGCATCAAGCCGCGCCATGCTCAGGTGGCGAGTTCTTCGCGTACCGATTGGCGCTGTTCATTTATAGGCACAATCTCATCCTCCCAGCGGAAGTATAGCGAATATCGGACAAGCGCTATCCCATTTCGGGGAGTCGCGGCAGGGCAATCGTATCAAACCATTATTCACCACAGAGACCCGGAGGGCACAGCGATTTTTCTGTATATCCGCATAAAGAGGAGGCGATGTGGGAGCGTTTCGCCGAAACGCCCGTTTTCCAACACTGCCGATTGGGCGTTTCAGCGAAACGCCCCTACAACCGACTCCATAGGCGACCCAGCGGCTCGCCCCTACCGGTGAGATGTGAGGCGGCAGCAACTCCTCGCTTGAAGCGCCGCCCGCGCGCCGTTACACTTAGCGTATGAAATCCCTCTGGCGGATCTTCCGCTTCATGAAGCCCTATGGCTGGTATCTCGTTCTCGGCTTCGTGACAACAGTGCTGCCGGTCGCGATGGAATTGAGCGTGCCGCGCCTGCTGCAATTTATGATTGACGACGGCATCCGCCCGCGGGCGCTGGATGTCATCCTGCTGGGCGCGTTGTATATGTTCATCGCCGCCATCATCGGCGCGCTCAGCACCCTGGGGCAGGGCTATTGCCGCGCCATCGTCTCCCAAGGCTTGGCATTTGATATCCGCCATGCGCTCTTCCGCCACATTCAAGCGCTGTCTTTCGCCAACCTCGACCAAATGCAAACCGGGCGCTTGATGACCCGCGTCTCCAGCGATGTCGATGTCGTGCGCATGTTTTCCAGCGCCGGCTTGGCGCTGCTGCTGCGCGTGCTGATGATGATCTTCGGCAGCGTCTTCATGCTGCTGCTGACCGATTGGCAGCTTTCTTTGATTATGTTCGCCGTCGCCGGGGTATCGGCGGTTTTCATCCGCTATCTCATGCTGAAAGCGGCGCGGCTCTTCACCCTCGTGCAGCAGAAGCTGGGCGAGCTCAACACGCTGGTGCAAGAAAATCTGGCGGGTGTGCAAGTGGTGAAAGCCTTTGCCCGCGCCAATTTTGAGATTGAGCAGTTCCAAGCCAGCAATATCGACTATCGCGAGAAGAATATCGAAGTCGGCGTGTTGATGGCGCTGGCGATGCCGGCGCTGCAAGCGCTGACGAGCGTCGGCACTGTCGCTGTGCTTTGGTTCGGCGGCTTGTCGGTCTTCGCCGAACGCCTGACGCTGGGCGAGCTCATCGCCTTCAACAATTATCTGATGATTGGCATGGGTCCGCTGCTTTTCCTGGGCAATCTGCTGATGATGCTCGCCCGCGCCGAAGCATCTGCCGAACGCCTGCTGGAAGTGCTGGACACAGCGCCGGCGCTCAAAAATCCGCCGCAGCCCCATCGGGCGCGGCGCATCGCCGGGCAGGTGCGCTTCGAGAATGTTTCTTTCCATTACAGCCGCGGGCGGGAAGGCGCGTCCAATGGCGCGGGCGCCAGCGGCGAAGATGTCCTGCACAACATCAGCTTTACTGTGGAAAGCGGGCAGCAGATAGCGCTTTTGGGCGCGACGGGCGCTGGAAAAAGCACGCTCGTCAGCCTCATCCCGCGCTTTTATGATGTCGCGGCGGGCGCGATTTTGGTGGATGGCGTCGATGTGCGGGATTGGGAGGCCAGCGCCCTGCGCGCCAATATCGGCATGGCGCTGCAGGAGACCATCCTCTTCAGCGGCAGCGTGCGCGAGAATATCGCCTTCGGCGCCGAAGCGGCGACTTTGGAGCAAGTCATCGCGGCGGCAAAAGCGGCGCAGGCTCACGAGTTTATCCAGGCGATGCCGGCGGGCTATGACAGCCCGATTGAGGCGGGCGGCGCCAACCTCTCGGGCGGGCAAAAGCAGCGCATCGCCATCGCCCGCGCCCTGCTGATACAGCCGGGCATTCTCGTCTTTGATGACAGCACCAGCGCGGTGGATATGGAGACGGAATACAAAATCCAGGCGGCATTGGAGGCGCTGGCGCGCGAGCGCACGACCTTCATCATCGCCCAGCGCATCACCAGCGTTACCCATGCCGATCAGATTTTGGTGCTGGACCAAGGGCGCATCGCCGAGCGCGGCAGCCACCGCGAATTGTTGGCGAACAGCCGCATCTATCGGGAAATCTATGCCTCGCAGCTGGGGGATATCACGCGGGAGAATGGGTATTGAGTCCTATGTTTGATTTGCGATGCCGGTGGGTCGCGCAAAATCTGCCGCAGAGATTTTCTCATGCTTTACTCGGTGTATCTCGGTGTACTCGGTGGTAAATATTTCTGTGTTCTCTGTGGTGAAAAACCGGTGTCATATCCCCTCACAATGGAGCGCGGCTGATGGCTAATCAAGGCGCTTCGACATCACGCCCGCGCTTCATCGGCGGCTCTGGCGGCGGCCGCCCGACCGGCGAAAAAGCGCGCGACCGCCGCGGCACCCTGCGGCGGCTGGCGGAATACCTGCAGCCCTATCACCGGCGGCTGCTGCTGGTGGGGCTGCTGGTTGTCATCGCGACCCTGCTGGGTTTGGCGGGTCCCGCGCTTTTTGGCATCGCCATCGACCGCTATGTGGACGGCGGCAACCTCGATGGGCTGGCGGAAATTGCCCTGCTGATGCTGGCGGTCTATGTGGCGCAGGGCATCTTCACGGCGCTGCACGGCGTCATCATGACGCGCGTCGGGCAGCATTTTGTCGCCGATATCCGCGGCGCGCTTTTCCGCCATTTTCAGGCGCTTTCGCTGGACTATCACGACCGCCACCGCGTCGGCGATTTGATGAGCCGCATCGCCAACGACAGCGAGACCATCAACCAAATCCTGTCCAATGGGTTGATTCAGTTCACGACCAATATCCTGTCCCTGGGCGGGATTATGGTGGCGATGCTGCTGCTGAACTTGCCGCTGGCGGTCGGCACGCTCATCATTTTGCCGATTATGCTGTGGATTACGCGGCAAGTTACCGAGCGGACGCGGGTCGCCTTCCGCGGCATGCAGAAGAACCTCGGCTGGCTCAACGCGGTGATGGAAGAGAACATCAGCGGCATCCGCGTGGTGCAAGCCTATGCCCAGGAAGAGGCGGCGATTGCGGAGTTCCAGCGCGCCAGCCAAGCCTACCGCAAGGTGGGCATCCGCGCGGATTTCATCACCGCGGCGCTGGGACCCATGTTCACCACGATGATGATTGTTACTGTGGCGGCGACATCGCTGTTGGGCGGCTGGCTGGCGCTGCGCGATATGGTATCGGTCGGCATCATCGCCACATTTGTCGTCTATATCATGAATTTCTTCCGCCCCATGCGCGGCATCGCGATGGTCTACAACCAGCTGCAATCGGCGCTGGCGGGGGCGGAGCGCATCTTCGCCGTCTTGGACGCGGCACCAACAGTTACCGATGCGCCCGGCGCGGTCGCGCTTGCCGATATCCGCGGCGCTGTCAGTTTTGATGGCGTCGATTTTGAATACGAAGCGGGCGCGCCGGTCTTAAAAGGCATCAACCTGCATGTCGAGCCAGGGCAGACTATCGCCCTGGTTGGTCCCACAGGCGCGGGCAAGACCACCATCATCAGCCTGCTCAGCCGCTTTTATGATGTGAGCGCGGGCAGCATCAAAATTGACGGGCTGGACATCCGCGATTTGACGCAGGAGTCCATCCGCGAACAGCTGGGCATCGTCCTGCAGGACACTTTCCTCTTCAGCGGCACGGTGCTGGAAAATATCCGTTATGGGCGCTTGGGCGCCAGCGATGCCGAGGTGATAGCGGCGGCGAAGCTCGCCAATGCCGATGCCTTCATCCGCTTGCTGCCGCGGGGCTACGCGACCCAAGTTTCGGAAAAAGGGCATAACTTCAGCCAGGGGCAGCGCCAGTTGGTGGCGATTGCGCGGGCGATTTTGGCGGACCCGCGCATCCTCATCCTCGACGAGGCGACCAGCAGCGTCGATACGCGCACGGAAATCCAACTGCAAGAGGCGCTGCTGCGCCTGTTGCAGGGGCGGACGGCTTTTGTCATCGCGCATCGTTTGAGCACTATCCGCAATGCCGACCAGGTGCTGGTGGTGAAGGACCAGCGCATCATCGAGCGCGGCACGCATGAAGCGCTGCTGGCGGCGGGCGGCTTCTATCATCAGCTGTATAGGAGCCAGTATCAGCGCCTTGCCGAGCTGGAAGCGGCTGAGTGACGGGCGAAGTCCTTATATTTTTGTCCACAGAGGGCACAGAAGTAAGTGCAAGTAAGTTATGCGACAATCGCGTCTCAAGCCCCCATCCCCCAGCCCCTTCGCCATCTCTATGGCGAAGTATCCCCAAAATGAGGGAAGGGGAGAATCCCCAGTGATTACAAGGGTTTTAAGCCCCTCCCTCTTTATGGGGGAGGGGTTTGGGGTGGGGGAAAACGCTGGTGTATCCACACATTTAGACACTCCCCGGCGGCTGAGGCATTTGCGCGCTGCCGCCCGCATCCGCTATAGTTGCGGCTGAACTGCCCATTTGGGTTAGGCGCGAGCATCGCCTCGCTTCTTACAAAAATCAT
>JAJDWK010000021.1 GCA_022825675.1 Anaerolineae bacterium
TTGTATTACCCGGGAAAGCATACTCCAATGTCGAATAAAAGCGAGACATATCGAGTAGAAGGCATGAATGCCGAGCTTCGCCACTATTTAGCGCGTTTGCATCGGCGTTCGCGTTGTTTCTCCCGTTGCGCTGATGCTCTGTGGCGGAATGTGAAACTTTTTGTGCATGCCTGGAATCGGCGTCAGTTGTATAAACAGCGGTATCCGAAGTACGCTGCTCATCTTATTGAATTCGCATATCAATGAAATTCACCACTCCCGCGCCGGCGGACAGAGCAATCGCAGCAAATGTGGGATGTAAAGGCGTTCGCCGAAAGGCCCGCTGTCGAGCGCCGGGCTAGCTTCCCTGCGTTTCAACCCGTGTGCCATGTTGCCGCTGGTGGCAGGCGCGGGCTAGACGCTAGCGCAGCCACTCCGGCTCCAGGATGTCGCTCCAGCGGGGCTTTAGCGCCGCGCCGTTGCCAAAAAGCAGCTGCAGCGGCGCGCCATATCCCGGCGGGACTGCCCGCGCCCGCTGCTGCGCCGGCTTCTCGATATTCAGCAAAAATAGCTCCCCGACGAAGCGGGTTACCGATTGATAGACGAGCTGCCCCCGCTGCGTGAAGCTGGCATGCTGTTCATCACGGCCCGGCGGCGTCAAGGCGCTGATTTCTCCGCTCGCCAAATCGATGCGCTTTAAGTTCCACGAGCCATCCTGGAAGGATTCATAGACGATGCTATCGCCCGCCGGCGACCAGACCGGGTGCGCGTCCCAATGCTCATCAGCCGTCAAGGCGCGGCGGCGGCCGCTGTTTAGCGCGGCGATATAGATTTCGCCAGCGGCATCAAAAGCCAGCCTGTCGCCAATGGGAGACCAGTGCGGGTTGGCGAAGCCGCCAGCGCCGCTGGTGAGCTGGCGGGTCTCCCCGTTCGCCACATCCAGTATAAAGATGTGAAAAGCGCCACCGGGATTTGCCTGATAGGCGATTAGCCCGCCAGCGGGCGACCATTGCGGGTGCAAATTGTCGAAGGCATTGTCCGTCAGCTGCTCGGGCGTGCCCTCCCCCAGGCGCAGGCGATACAGCTCGCTATCGCCCTCGCGGTAAGCGGCGAATAGCAGCTCGCCGCTGCCCGTGGCGCTCGGCTGGAAGACATCGCGGTCATGTGGCGGCAGCGCCGCGCTGATGCCCCAAGCCAAATCGGCGAGCATAAGCTGCCGCCGTCCCTGGATGCTGGCGACGAATACCGCCACTTCCGCCGGCGATAGCAGCGGCGCCAGCGCGATGACGCCCGCCACCGCCAACAGGCTGCCAAACCAAAGCGTGAGCAGCCAGCGCCTCACGATTCTCTTCATTGCGGCTCCGTTCCCATAGGCTGCGCCCCGCAGCGTGCTATCCCCCGGTCATGTGTGGCTGCAATTTTTGCATGAGGCTTGGGAAGTAGTACTGTTTTCTCGGCATTCTGCGCGGGAGTTTGCGCGATTTAATAATAGCGTACATACTATGTTACAATTCCGCGGATATACCTGTGGAATGCCTGAGTGCCTCCCGAGGGAACAAAATGGAAGTACTAGAATTAACCGGCAAGTCGGTTCGGTCTTATGAAATCAAGAACCTGCTGGGGCAGGGCGGCTATGGCGTCGTCTATCGCGCGCAGCAAAGCGCCGTCCTGCGTGATGTCGCCATAAAAGTCATCTTGCCAAAATATGCCAATCAAGCCGATTTTATTCGGCGCTTTGAAAGCGAGGCGCAGGTCGTCGCGCGCTTGGAACACCCGAATATCGTCCCGCTGTATGACTACTGGCGGGAGCCGGACACCGCCTACCTCGTCATGCGCTACCTGCGCGGCGGCAGCCTGCGCGACCTCATGCACCAGGACGAGCCGATGAACCTGGAGATGGTGAACAAGGTGCTGGGGCAAATTGGCGGCGCTTTGACCCTCGCCCATCGCAAAGGCGTTGTGCACCACGATGTCAAAGCGGACAATATATTGTTGGACGAAGATGGCAATGCCTACCTCAGCGATTTTGGCATCGCCAAGGATGTCGACTCCCAGGCCGCTGGCAGCTCCATCAACATCGAAGGCACGCCCGCTTACCTGGCGCCGGAACAGATTCGCGGCGGTGATATCAGCCCCGCCAGCGATGTCTACGCCTTCGGCATCATGCTCTATGAGATGCTCTCTGGCAAGCGCCCCTTCGCCGAGCTCACATTGGCGACCCTGGTGTACAAGCACCTCAACGAGCCGATGCCGATGATCGACCATAACGAGCTCAACCTGCCGCCCGCCTTCAACACCATCATCCAAAAGGCGACCGCCAAAGAACCGGCGGATCGCTATCCCGATGCCATGGCGCTGGTGAAAGAATTCCAACAGACGCTGCAGCATGGCTCTGCCGTGCTGGAAATCGAAACCGAGGAGCTGGACCTGTCGGAGTTCGAGCTAATCGAAACCAAGAACCCCTACAAGGGTTTGCACGCCTTCCAGCAAGCGGACCATGCCGATTTCTTCGGGCGGGAAGAAATGGTCCAGCGCGTGCTCGACCGCTTGCAAGAGCCGGTCGCCGACAACAACTTCCTCGCGGTTATAGGTCCCAGCGGCAGCGGCAAATCGAGCTTGGTCAAAGCGGGTGTATTGCACGCCCTGCGCCAGGGCAGGGTGCCCGGTTCTGAAAACTGGTTCTATGCCGAAATGGCTCCGGGCGAATTGCCGCTGGAAGACTTGGGGGCGGCGCTGCTGAGCGTATCGAGCAGGCCCCTGCCCGGCATTGTGGAGACCCTGCGCGACCATGCCGATGGCTTGGTGATTGGCGTCAACGAAGCGCTGCCATCCAAGGACAGCAAACTCCTGCTGATGGTCGACCAATTTGAAGAGCTCTTCACGCAAGTGGAGCAAGAGAGCGCCCGTCAGCAATTTCTCGATCTCATTCTGCATGCGGTCAACACCGAGAACAGCCCGGTGGTAATTATCGCCACACTGCGCGCTGATTTCTATGATCGCCCGCTGCTCTACCAAGGCTTCGGCGAGTTGATACGCGCGCGCACCGAGCTGGTCCTGCCGCTTAATGATGATGAGTTGGCAAAATCGATAACCGGTCCCGCCGAGCGCGTTGGCGCGGTGGTCGAAGATGGCTTGGTCGAAATCATCATCGAAGATGTGCGCGAACAGCCGGGCGCGCTGCCCCTGCTGCAATATGCGCTGACGGAACTCTTCGAGCGGCGGGAAGGCGCCAAGCTGACCATCGACGCCTACAGCGAAATTGGCGGCACCCTGGGCGCTTTGGCGAAGCGCGCCGAAGAAGTCTTCAACAGCTTTGACGCCGCCGGACAGAATATGGCGCGGCAGATGTTCCTGCGCCTCGTCACCCTGGGCGAAGGGCAAGAAGATACCCGCCGCCGCATCCTGCAGATGGAATTGCTGACCTTGGGCGACCGCGATATCGTCGATAAAGTCATCGACCGCTTTGGCAAGTATCGCCTGCTCACCTTTGACCGCGACGAAACTTCCCGCAGCTCCACAGTCGAAGTGGCGCACGAAGCGCTCATCCGCCGCTGGGAACGGCTGCGCGAATGGCTGACCGAGAGCCGCGTCGATGTCCGGCTGGAGCGCGAACTGCTGCATGCCGCCACCGATTGGGGCGCGGCGGACAGGGACTCCAGCTATTTGATGGGCGGCAACCGCCTGGCAACTTTTGAAGAATGGGAACGAACCACCAATCTGCAGCTCAACAAATTGGAGCGGGAATTCCTCGCCGATAGCCTGGCGGCGCGGGAAGAGCAAGAAAGAATCGAACGCGAACAGCAAGCGCGGGAACGCGAGCTCGAGCGGCAGAAAGCGCGCAATATGCGCATCGCCGCTGGCATCTTCGCGGTCGCGGCGGTGGTCGCCGTCATCTTGAGCGTCTTCGCCTTTGACCAGCGCAATCAAGCCGATCAGCAGCGTTCAGTTGCCGAAAACGAACGCGAGCGCGCCGAAGACGCCTTGCACATCGCTGAGATAAACGAGCGCAAAAACTTGAGCCTGGCGCTGGCATCCAACGCCCGCACCGCGCTAAGCGAGAACAACCCGGCGCTGGCGCTGCCAGTGGCGATTGAAGCCCGCGGCGTTTATGACCCGCCCGAGTCTGAAGTCTTGCGCATCCTGGGGCAGGCGGTCTTTTCGCCCGGTCCGCGCTTCCGCTTTAGCGATTCGCCGCATTCGATACTGGGCGTGGATTTCAGCGCTGATGGCGCGCTCGGCGCTTACGCGGGCAGCGAGGGCATCATCTATCTGGTCGATATCAGCAGCGGCGCCGCTATCCGCCAGATTGACGCCGGCAGCCCCATCAGCGCTGTCGCATTCCGCCCCGATGGCAGCGCTATCGCCGCCGCCCTCGCCGACAATACAGTCGGAGTCTGGCTGCTGGAAAGTGGCGTTGAGCAATTCCGCCTGGCTGGTCACGGCGATATCGTCACCGATGTCGAATACAGCCCCGATGGCGCGATCCTGGCATCCTCCAGCGCGGATTCCAGCTTGCGGCTCTGGGATGCCGAAACGGGCACCACCTTGCGTATTCTGCAAAAGCATGTCGATTATGTCATCAAGTTGAGTTTCAGCGCGGATGGCGCGCGGCTGGCGAGCGCCTCATCTTCTTTCGGCGTGCGCGAAGCTGACCGCACTACCGAGCACAACACCGTGCAGATTTGGGATGTCGCCAGCGGCGAAAATATCTTGACGGTCCCGCCTGATGGCACCGGCTATTACCGCGATGTCGAATTTGCGCCGGACGGCACCCTATTCGCCGCCACCACCTGGAGCTCGGCGCTGGGCGGGACAGCGCGCATCTATGACGCCGTAACCGGCGACGAACTCTACCGCCTCTACGCGCATCGGGACACGCTTTCCAACCTCGAATTCTCGCCCGATGGCGAATTGCTGGCGACCGCCTCCAACGACGCCACCATCAAATTCTGGGATTATGACAAGGGCGTCCTGGTAACCAGCTATGTTGATTTGCCCTATCGTGTACAGGACATTGAGTTCTCGCCCGATGGCGATTATATGCTGCTGGGCTTGGGCGAGTCGGAAACCAGCGGCAAGCCCAACCCCGCGGACGAGCCCGCGGACAGCTCCGCCTTTTTGTGGGATTTGCAAAACCGCATGCAGTCGCATCAATACGAAGGCAGCCGCAATTGGCTCTGGGCAACCGACATCAGCGCTGACGGCTCCCTGGTCGCTTCGGGCGCGGGACCGCTGTATATGCCGCCCAATCCCGACGATGTTGATGCCACTGTGCGCGTTTGGTCTGCGGAATCCGGCGAGCCAATCGCGGTATTGACCGGGCACGAGCACACGGTGGATTCGGTCCGCTTCGAGCCCGATGGCGCGCGCCTGATCTCCGCCAGTTGGGATGGCACCATCCGCCGCTGGGATTTGGCGAGCGGCGAGCAGATTCAAAGCTATGACATCGCGGATGCGCCGCGCGTTTATATGATTGAGCTGCTGCCCGATGGCGAACATTTCATTTCGGGCTCGCACGATGGCATCATCCGCATGTGGGATATCGAAAGCGGCGCAGTCCTGCGCGAATACCTCGGGCATACTGATCCCGTCAACGGCGTGCACCTCAGCGCTGATGGGAAGCTGCTGGTCAGCGCCAGTGGCGATTGGTTCAGCGATGACCAGACCGTGCGCCTCTGGGATGTTGAAAGCGGCGAGCTGCTGCGCACCTTCCTTGGGCACAGTCATATCGTCAACTACGCGCAAATAGCGCCCGATAATTCCTTCATCATCAGCACCAGTTGGGACGGCACCGTGCGCCTCTGGGATGTCGAAACTGGCGAAGAAATCCGCCAATTTGTCGGGCATAACGGCTACACTTTTGGCATCGCCATCAGCCAGGACAGTCAAATCGCGCTGACAACTTCTTCGGATTACACTGTGCGCATGTGGGATATCGCCAGCGGCGAAGAGCTTATCCGCTTCGACCAGCATACCGATTGGATACAGGAAGTGGTCTTCAGCCCGGACGAAGCCTTTGCCGTCTCGGCGGGGCAGGATTTTGCGCTGCGGCGGCGGAAGGTGATGCGCAGCGCGGACGAGCTGGTCGATTGGGCGCGCGGCAATCGTTATATCCGCGAGCTCAGCTGTGTCGAGCGCAAATCTTATCGCCTGGAATGCGAACCCTGATTGGGAAATCCACTATAATGGCGCTGTGAACACCAGCAACGGGATAGAGCATCAGCGCCATGACGGACGAACCGTCCCGCCACAGCCCAAATTCGCCTAAGGGCGAGCCATCCGCTTCCGCTGTATTTGTCGCCATGATGCGGCAGGTGGCGGCGAAGGCGGTGTCCAAAGCCGCGCGCGAAGAGCCTGGCGGCACCGCCCCGCTGTCCCTGCCCTTTGAGAGCGAGGCGGAAGCGCCCATCCCGCGGGAGACCCGCCTCGAAACCCGCCGCGTCCGCCGCCTCCCCTACCGCCCGCTGCTGCGGCGTCCCCAGCCCGCCAGCATGATGGGCGGCTTCCTGGGCGCGATATTTGTCGCCGCAATCTCGGCATCGCTGGTGGCGACGCTGCTGATGTTTTTTGTGGATCCGGAATTCCTCAACCCGGCGGTGGTGCAAGGTTTGCAGATTGACAGCGGCGCGATTGTCGCCGGCATCGAGGCGCCAGCGCCAACGGCGGTTGTCACGCCGCGGTGGCTGCAGCGCATCGGCGTGATTTCGGGGCACCGCGGGCGCGATTCTGGCGCTGTCTGCGAAGACGAATATGGCAATCCCGACTTGCTGGAAGTGGACATCAACTTCGCTGTCGCCCAGCGCATTGTCGCGCGTTTGCGGGCGGAAAATTACGCCATCGACATGCTTGATGAGATTGACCCGCGGCTGGAGGATTATCGCGCCGCCCTGATGGTCTCCATCCATGCCAATACCTGCGCCGATTTTGAAGAGGTCGTCAGCGGCTATATCGTGCACAAATCGGACGCCCGCCCCGAAGGCGGCGCTGACTCTTTCCTGCGCGAGTGCATCGCCCTCAATTATGGCGCTGCCGTGCCGCTGCAGCGCAGCTATGCCGAGACGGAAGACCTGATAAATTATCACGCTTTCCAGCGCATCCACCCCTTGACGCCGGCGGTGATTGTGGAGCTGGGCTACATGCTGGCAGACCGCGAGATTCTGACGCAGGACCCGGACCTGCTGGCGGATGCTATCACCGCCGGCATCCTCTGTTTCCTGGACAATGTCGCCTTGTCCAACAGCCAGCAGCCGCCAGCAGCCGCGCGCGGCTATCTGGTGCCGGCGCGGGTGACGCCAACGCCAGCTTTCGGCGCTTGAGCGGCGAAGATTCATATCGCCACCGAGGCGCAGGACTGGCGGGGGAACATGTTTGAAATCGCGCATTTCTGTACATCTACCTCACCCCATAGCCCTCTCTCCGAATCATCGGAGAGGGGGAATCGCAAAAAATAAGTTTGCAATAGCGTTCATTCTCATACATATCACCAACAAATACACAGATTCAGCGACGAGTCACCCTTCTCCGTTGATACGGGGAAGGGCCGGGGATGGGGTAGAAAAAGATGTCCCCTCCTCAGAGGCGCAGAAGGCAAAGCATTTGCAAAATCAGCTTGAAATAATCCCCGTTGTTTGTTACAGTGAAGCGCGAGGGAAGGCTACACGCAGCCACGGAGAAGTCGCATAGAGGCCTAGTGCGTCCGCTTGGAAAGCGGATACGGGAAACCGTACGTGGGTTCGAATCCCACCTTCTCCGCCTTGAAGAGCCCGCTCATCGGGCTCTTTTTGTATCCGCCCGCCATCGGCATTGCCGCAGGGGAGCGCCGCCATGCCCGCCGCAAAGACAATCACTCTGCATGTCAACGGCGTGACGCGGCGGCTGAATCTGGACCCGGAGACGCCGCTGCTCTATGCCTTGCGCCAGGACTTGGGGCTGAAGGGCGCTAAGTATGGCTGCGGCGTCGAGCAGTGCGGCGCGTGCATGGTCTTGATAGCGGGCGCTGCCGTACCCTCTTGCCGCTTGCCGCTGGCGCATGCCGCTGGCTTGGAAATCACCACGGTCGAGGGCTTGGCGGCGGGTGATGCCCTGCACCCCTTGCAAGAAGCCTTCCTGGAAGAACAGGCGGCGCAATGCGGATTCTGCACCGCTGGCATGATTGTCGCCGCCCAGGGGCTGCTCAACCGCCGCCGCTACCCCAGCGATGCCGATATCCGCGAGGCGCTGGCGGGCAATCTCTGCCGCTGCGGCGTCTATGACCGCGTGCGCCGCGCCATCAAATTGCGCACGGGACGGCTGGAAGCGCCAAAGACGCACATCATCGACGGCGCGCCGCTGCCAGATGAAGCGCCTGCCACCGCCGAAACCCCTTCGCTGGATGCCTACCCGAACATCGACGACTGGCTGCAGTTTAATGCTGACCGCAGCGTGACTGTCTTCAGCGGCAAGGTGGAGCTGGGGCAGGGCATCTCGACGGCGCTGGCGCAGCTTGCCGCTGATGCGCTTGGGCTGAATGCGGAGCGGATTTTGATGGTACATGCCGATACTGCGCGCAGCCCTGATGAAGGTGGCACCACCGGCAGCCGCTCTTTAGAAACCAGTGGCGTCGCCATCCAGCAGGCGGCGCTCTCGGCGCGCCGGCATTTGCTCGCGCTGGCATTTGAGCACATACATGCGCGCAGCCCAATCACCGAATTGACCGTTGACGATGGCACAATCACCGACCCAATCAGCGGGCGCAGCGTCGACTATTGGGCGCTGATGGCGGGGAAGCGCTTCAGCGCAGCGATCTCCCGTGAGCGTCATCACAATCCCGCCCGCTATCAGAATGCCATCCGGCGGCGTGACCTGCCGAGAAAAGTTTCGGGCGGCGCTTTCCTTCACGACATGGAACTGCCGGGCATGCTGCATGCGCGTGTGCTGCGCCCGCCAGCCTATAAGGCGCGCCTTACCGCTTTCGATCCTGATGCCATCAAAGCGCTGCCGGGCTTGGTCGCGGTTGTAAAAGACGGGCAATTCATCGCGATTGCCGCCACGCGGGAAGAGCAGGCAATCGCCGCGCTGGAGCGGGCGCGCGCAGCCGCCAGTTGGGAGTTCACAGCGGCGCTGCCAGTGGCGGCGGAAATCTATCGTGATTTGCGTGAAAAGCCCGCCCAGTCCCAGCTAATCGTGGATGGCGTTGCGGCAGCGGACCCTCCCCCAGCGCAGCCGCCACGGGCAGCGGGCGCGCACCGACTTTCCGCCAGCTACAAGCGTCCTTTTCAAATGCACGGCTCGCTGGGACCCGCGGCCGCGCTCGCCCTCTGGCAGGATGGCAAGCTGACGGTCTGGTCGCACAGCCAGGCGGCATTCAGCTTGCGCGGCGCGCTGGCGCAGGTCCTCAGCCTTGAGCCCGCGCAAGTGCGTGTGATTCACTGTGAAGGCGCTGGCTGTTATGGGCACAATGGCGCGGATGATGCCGCCCTCGATGCGGCGCTGGTGGCGCGGGCGCTGCCGGGGACGCCAATTCTGCTCAAATGGACGCGCTGGGACGAGCATGCCTGGGAGCCTTATGGCTCCGCCATGCTGCTTGAGTTGGAAGCCAGCCTGTCGCCGGCGGGCGACATCGTGGATTGGAATCACGAAGTTTGGAGTTACAGCCATTCGACGCGCCCGGCACCGGGCTTGCCGACTTCGGGATTGCTGGCAGCCTGGCATCTCGAGCGCGCCTTCGCGCCACAGCAGCCGCGCGCCATGAGCGGCTATCATGCCGGCGCGCACCGCAATGCTGACCCCATCTACCATTTCCCGCGCAAACGGATAGTCCGCCACGCGGTCGCCGAGCCGCCGCTGCGCGTTTCCGCCTTGCGCAGCCTGGGCGCTTTTGCCAATGTCTTCGCCATCGAATCGTTTATGGACGAGCTGGCGCATGCCGTCAGTGCCGATCCGCTGGATTTCCGCCTGCGCCATCTGCGTGACGCTCGCGCCCGCGCTGTGCTGCTCGCGGCGGCGGAGCGGGCGAATTGGCGCGCCCGCGCCAGCCAGAAAGCCGCGGATGAAGGCTGGGGCTTGGCGCTGGCGCAATACAAGAATTTGCAATGCTATTGCGCCATTGTCGTCAAGCTGCATGTCAACCGCGAGAGTGGCGAAATCCAGCTGCGCCATGCAGTCATCGCCGCGGACGCGGGCGAAGTTGTCAACCCTGATGGGCTAAGCAATCAACTTGAAGGCGGATTTGCGCAAGCAGCCAGTTGGACGCTCTACGAAGCTGTCAGCTTTGACCGGCAGCGCATCACCAGCGTCGATTGGGAGAGCTACCCAATTCTGCCTTTCAGCGCCGCCCCCAGCATCGAAACGGTCCTCGTCAATCGCCCGGGGCTGCCCTTCCTCGGCGCGGGCGAAGCGGCGCAGAACCCGACAGCCGCCGCCATCGCCAACGCGGTGTACGCTGCCGCCAGCCTGCGCCTGCGGGAGATGCCATTTAGGCCGGAGAAATTAAGGTTGCTTTTCCGAACCGAGATCGATACTGGGTGAACACTTCTGATTGCACCACTTTATTTCGTAGAAGTGCTCTCTGTATCCGATCCGAATCTTTCCGTTTCCAAATGCCGCTGTACTAACTGTCTAAAACTTGTCTCATTTGTTTGCAACTGGTTGCGCAAGCTCATGATTATTGATTCATTTTCGGGAGTGGTGAATCTAGTCGATAAGTGTTAAACTTAGAGATACGGTATCCGAAGTACGCTGCTCATCTTATTGAATTCGTACATCAATGGAATTCACCACTCCCGCTACATCAGCCACCAGTATAGAGTTTTCCTGGTGGCGGCGTTGCAGCGCAATCTGCAGCGCCCAGCCCGCAAAAATTGCCCAGACGATTTCCAGCGGGAAGAGATAGCGCGGCAAGGCGAGCAATATCAGATGCGCCGCCAATGTGTACAGCGCGAAGCCAACAACCGGCGCCGTCCGCAGCGCCTGCCGCCGCGTCCAGAATATGCCGAGAAGCCCCAGCGCCAGCGCGGTATAGTGGAAGAGCCAGGTTGCCAATTTGAGGGCGAAGCCGTCGATGCGCAGAATATCCAGCAAAGACGCGAAGCTGCGCTCGCCTGTCAGCCAAGCGCGCGCCGCCGCCATCACGCTGACATCGCCGAAATCGGTGGTGCCATGGGGCTGCAAAATCGCATACAGCAGCTCCGAGGCGCGCAAGGCAAGCAACCCGGGCAAATCCTCTTCGACAATCTCGGCAATGCGCCGCAGATAAAGCTCTACGGGATGCTGATATTTGCAATCCACCTCACAGTCCGCCGCCACATCCCGCTCGCCACCCGCCAGGAGCAGGGCGTCATTCTGCGCTGGCGAGCCGTCTTCCGTCTCCACGCCCCGCCATATCGTGGGCAAAAGCTGATCGCTGACAAGCACAAAGCGATCCCAAAGCACGAGATTGTGCACCGTCCAGCTGCAGATGATGGCGCTGTAGACCGCCAGCAGCAAAATGCACTTTTGCATCGGCTTCCTGACTTGACGCCGCCGCCCAAGCCATAACAGATGCCCCGCCAGCAGCAAGGGAAACATCAGCGAAGCGGCGCGGGTTAAACTCGCCAGCCCCAGCGCCAGCGCCGCCAATATCAAGTGCCGCGCCGCGCCCAGCCGATAAGGCGCTTGCCCGCCTTCAGCGGCTTCCAGCGACTGCATGTAGTGCCACAAGCCCATTGCGATGAAGAATATGTACAAAGTTTCGGTTGCGATATTCGCCGGCTCGATGATCATCGCGGGGTGGAATGCCAACAGCGCCGCCGCGAACAAGCCCGCGCGCTGCTGGCGGCTCAGCGCCGCGGCGAGGCAAAATGCGAGATAGACAGTCGCCGTCCCCGCCAGGCATTGCAGCAGGCGGATGAGCAGAATGCTCTCATGCGCCGGCAGGAATTGCTGGATAAAGCCCACAAAGAGAATGTACATTGGCGGCACCGGAATAACAGAATTGTAATAGTCTATGCCATGCACGGTGCCATGCGGCTGCTCGAGGAAGAAGCCGGCACCAAGCGCCAGATACCAGCCGCTGTCGCCGCCGGTCGCCCGGCCATATTCGCTCAGCGTCGCCTGCGGCAGCGCATACAGCAGGCGCAAGAGCACTGCCGAGAGCAGAATCAGCCAGAGCAGCCGCTTGTTTCCCGCGCGTGTCACCATTTTCTTCATTTGCGCATACGGAATCGATAGAAAGAATGGTAGTATCCCAACATGCAAAACACAAGGTTGGCGGGCGGGCGGCTCCGCCCATCGGCTCGCGTCCATTGCATTGCGCTCTTCCTGCTCGCCCTTGCTGTTCGCTTGGCGCTTTTGCCGCTGATACATAACCCAGGCGTAAACGACCCGGTACATTATTACAATTTGGGGCGGCGCTTGTCTCAGGGCGCGGGCTTCACCATCGATTATGTCTGGCACTACGCAAAAATCCCGCCCGAAATCACGCACCCGGTCGACCATTGGATGCCATTGCCAGGGCTCGCCGCGGCGCTTGGCATAGCCGCCGGCGGCGAAAGCCCGCGCACCGCTGTCAGTCTCTTTATTGTAGCCGGGTCTCTCGTGCCGCTGCTGGTGTATTTTGCTAGCCTGCAGTTGCGGCTGCCCGCTGCCGGCGCGTTCTTGGCTGGTTGCTTCGCCGCTCTCTTGCCCGAGTTCGTCTTCAACTCGCTGCGCACTGATACCACGATTCTTAATATGTTTTTCCTGTGTTCCTGCCTGTTGATATTCAACCTCGCTATGGAGCGCGGGCGCAGCCGCTACTTCGCCCTCGGCGGCGGCCTCTTGGGACTGGCATATCTCACGCGCAACGATTCGATTGTATTGCTGCCGCTGCTGCTGGCGCTGCTGATGTATTTTCGGCGGCGCTCTTACCGCAGCGCATTAAAGGATAGCGCCATTCTGCTCGCGGCATTTTTTTTGCTTGTCACGCCCTGGCTGCTGCGCAATCTGGCGGCTTATGGCATGTTGACCAGCCCTTTAAGCGCGCGCATGCCCTTTATGCTCGAGCCGATTGAGCTTTATGCCTATGGCATACCACTCGATTTGCACTCTCTGTTCAGCCGGCAAACAGCGGCGGAGCTTTTGGGCAAGCGCCTGTTTGAGCTGGCGGCGGCGCTCAAACAAATCGGCGCTGCCCTGCACATCCCCCTGCTGGTCTTGACGCCCGCCGGGCTTTTCCTCTTTGTCAAAACAAAAGACTGGCGGCGGCTGCGGCTCGCCCTGCCGACGCTCTGCTGGCTGGCGGCGATTCTGCTGATTTATCCGCTGCTGATGCCCGTGCACAACCAGGGCGGCAGCTTCAAGAAAGCCTTTTTATCGGCGGCACCACTGCTGATTCCGCTGGGTGTATATGCCTTGTGGCAGTGGGAGCGCCCCAAGTTTCGCATGGTATTCGGCGGCATTGCGCTTCTCTGGCTGGCAGGGGCTAGCGTCGATTTTGTCCGGCAAGAAGCGGACTTCGCCAATACCTATCATGCGAGCGTCGGCGTTCTGCTGGATGCCTTGCAGAGCCTGCCCGACCGCGATGGCGATGGCGAAATCCGCCTGATGACGCAGGACCCGTATGGATTGAGCTATCATGGCATGAAATCAATAGTGACGCCGCTCGCCAGCCGTGAGCATCTTTTGGAGCTGGCGCGGCAGTATCACATTGATTATCTGATGCTGCCGGCGGCGCGCCCCGCGCTTGACAGCCTCTACCTGGGCGCGGAAGCGGACCCGCGTTTTCGGCTGGCGCGTCACCTCGCGGACGCGGGCGCAATCCCCTGGGAGCTCTACCAATTTGAATTCTGACATGCCCGCCAAGGCAATCGCATCAAATATTTTTTCACCACAAAGACACAAAGGACACAAAGTTTTTTCTTGAAATGGCTCTATGCTACTTCATTTATCAGGGTAGTTTGTACACACCCCATACCACCGAGAGCACAGAGAAAAAATGAGGACACCGAGAAAAGCATCAAAGAGGCATCTCATGCTTTTCTCGGTG
>JAJDWK010000085.1 GCA_022825675.1 Anaerolineae bacterium
GCGATTGCAAGGTTTGCACTGATACATTTGGCTGCCGGCACCGGTGCGCCCTGCTTTGACTTGATTTTCTGTATCTTGACAATGGGGACATTTATTCATATCTCTAAGTTTAACACCTATCGACTAGATTCACCACTCCCCCGGCGCGCTCAACTTGCAAATCAAGCAACAATTTGACACAATAACCTTGCAATCAGGCAACATATTCAAGGTTCACCGCTGTGGCATCGTCGCTGGAATATGTCATATTAGGGCAGGAAGAAGACGAACAGGGGGATCGTCAGCGGGAGCTGCTGCTGTTTAATGGCGCGCTGCCGGCGCTGCAGCCGGAGTTTTTTGTCGATCTCGTGGATTTAGCGCCCATGCGCAACCGTGACGGCGATGCTTGCCCGGCGCTGGTGCTCGTCGACTATGATGGCTCGCGCTGCCTGCTGGCTTCCATCCAGCCCAACACAGACAAAGCTGGCGCTTTCATCGAGCATTTTGTTTTCATCCCGCTTGACGCCATGGCGGGCGCCGCCAGCCAATTTGAAGCCTGGCTGGCGCAGTTGCCGCAAGCCTCCCCCGATGTAAATATGACTTTGCCTTTGCTGCAGCCGCCGGCATTCCCCAGTGTCGACAGCGGCATGCGCGCGCAGGATTTGGCGCAGCTGCTGGCGGCACTGCCCGCTGACGGCTTTGAACACGCGCTGACCCTGCTGGGGGCGCTTGTGCACAAGCGCCCCTTGCTGATACGCAACTTCCCGCCGGATTTCCGCCGCCGGCTGGCGTTGGTCTCTGGCATTCAGGCGCTGCTGCCGCCAGCGCTCGCGCCGCATTTGACCTTCGCGACCCAGCTGCCAATCGCCTGCCAACGGCAGCCGCAGCTGATTTTCGGCGCGGAAATACACGATGAAAGCGCTTGGATTTATGACTGGAGCGCCCCAGCGCCCATCGCCGAAGCGCTTGAGAACAGCTACCTCTTCACCTTGCGCGCTTTGTGGCAAGGCGATGCTGCCGCGCTCGCCGCGCAGGTCCAGCGTTTGGCAAGCCCCGACATTTCTGAGTACAGCGGCGGCGGCAGCTTGGCGGCGGCTGTAGAGCAGGTGGCGGAGCGGTTCCGCACGGACCGCAAAGCGCGCGGCGAGGATGAAATCCAAACCGATGTTTTGCTGCGCATTTTGGACAGCGGCTCGCCGCCAGCAGCGCCGCTGCGCCATCGCTATGTGGGCAAGCTGCTGCAAAATGCGCTCAACAATCGTGATGCGGCGGCGGGCAGGCGCGTGGCGGAAGAACTCGAGCGCGATACCCAGTTGGAAGCGATGCTCTCGGGCATGATTGACGAACGGCTCGAAGACCAGCCGGATGCCGTCTATGTTTTTATCCGCAACCGGCTGATTCACCTGGGCGTGAACGACCACTGGCTGCCGCGGCTGCAAACAGCCGCCCGCAATTCCCTAGAAGTGGCGATTGAAGACGGCGATGCCGGCACGGTATCCGGCTGGCTGGAATTGCTGGCGCATGAGCCAGCCGCCTACGCTTTGCATGATGTTCTGCGCGCCGGCATTTTGGCGGCGAGCCCGCGCGCCTGGGGCGATGGTCAACTCGGCATTCACCTCATCCTGATTGCCGTGCGGCGGGTGCCGGATATTGTTGAGCAGCTCTACGCCGACAGCCGCTTGATTGCCGCGCTGGAGACCGATGTGCGCCGGGCATTATTAGAAGCCACGGAAGCGACCTTGGCGCCTCTTATAGACGATACGCCCGAATACTTCTTGCTGGCGCTTTATAATGGCATCCACACCGCGGAAGCGCCCTTTGTCAGCGCTGATGCCGCGCGGCGCCTCTGGGCGCTGCATAGCAGCGATGAAAAAGTCAATCTGCCCGCCGAGTACCGCGCCGCCGCCATCATTCGCTTGCTGGCGGCGGAAAATCCGCAACTGCTGACAGAAGAAGCGCTTGACTTGCTCTTCCGCCAGATTGTGCGCGGCGACGACCGCAGCCTGGCGGCGGACGCGGCGCACCAACTGGCGCAGCGCGACGCGCTCTTCCCGCGTTTGAGCGGCGCGCTGGAGCATGACAGCATCCCCATCGACAAGGCGCTGTCGATTATGAACGCCGTCAGCGGCATTGAGTCCGCCGACCCCGCTGGCCTCATCGATACCTATTTTCATCTGCTGGATTATTTCCGATGGGACGCGCAAACGCAGCGCATGATGGAAGCGCTGGCGCGGGCGCTGGCGAAGCATCAAGAAGTGAGGGTTTCCTACCGCAATTTGTGGAAGCTCTTTGAATCCTGCCATGCCATGCAAATCGAAGGCGCGACCCGCGTATCGGTATTGCATTTGCTCTATCAATACGGCAGCGAAGAAGACATGAGCATGGTGGCGGATGGCGTCGCCCGCATCTGCCGCGATGTGCATGTCAGCAAGTCTTTGCGCGAGGCGGCGCAAGCCTGGTGGCGGGAGTATGCGCACAGTTGCAGCCTGCCGCAGCTGCAGCGCCTGGAACGGGAGCTGGACCGTCAGCGCCACCTGGAAGCGCAGAAACAGACGCTGAAAACGGCGCTTGCCATGCGCCGCTGGATGCACAACCGCGAGCCAGCGCAGTTCATCGAAGCGATTAACCTCGCCTTCACCTTCATCGAAAATATCACGGAAGCCTTTGATGACGCCCACCTGCCAGAAATTGACGGGCAGATTGTGCGCCGCGAAGTGGATGTCTTCAGCCAGACGCTTAGCTCAGAGCAGCGGCATATCCTGGCGAATAATCTGCGCAACCTCGCCGCCAAGATAATCGCCATGGCGGAGAACCGCAGCAAGCCGTCGCTGATACGCAGCGATGACAGCATCGACCAGCAATTGATGCACGGCGAAGCCAATCCGCACGGCTCGGTGGATATGATGAAGTGGATCGCCGGCTATCTCGATGGCGCGCACCCCTATCGGGAAGAGTGAGGAGAAACGGCATGCCCAGCCTGGACTTCAAAGGCAAGCAGCACATCTACGCGCATCATTTGACAGTGCCCTACCGCCCGCTGCAAGTGGACGCGGCGAAGTCGCTGCTGCCCCAGTATGCAAGCCCCCCACCCCCAAACTCCCAAAATGAGGGCGGGGGCTTACAAAGCATCCCGCTAACCGACCAGAATCTCATCATTCACGGCGACAACCTGCAGGCGCTGAAGGCGCTGCTGCCGCAGTACGCCGGCAAGGTCAAGTGCATTTACATCGACCCGCCCTACAACACGGGCAACGAAGGCTGGGTCTACAACGACAATGTCAACAGCCCCATGATGCAGGAATGGCTGCGGAAGAACAGCCCGGTCGATGGCGAAGACCTGGAACGGCATGACAAGTGGCTCTGCATGATGTGGCCCCGCCTGCATTTGCTGCGGGAATTGCTACGAGATGATGGCGTTATATTCGTGAGCATTGATGATAATGAAGTGCATCATTTAAGGATGATGATGGACGAGATTTTTGGGGAGGAGAATTTTGTTGCGCAAATTGCTGTAGTTTCAAATTTAGCAGGAAGTAGTGATCAATTTGGGGTTGCAGGCGCACATGAGTATTGTCTCGTGTATCTAAAGTCAAAGAAAATCGGAACTCTGGGACGATTCAATCTTAGCGAAGCTAAATTGGCAAAATGGGAGCAAGATGAGCTTGGATTCTACAAATCTGAACGACTGCAAAGAGGTAGCTTGACCTATTCTAAGTCGCTAGATTATCCAATTTTCGTCGATAAGGACCTTCGAGTAAAGGTAACAGAAAACAACGAAGAGCCGAGAGAAGGCGGACCATTTAAGAAAGTTTTTCCAGCAGTACGCAGTGGACAAGGGAAGTCGATTTGGCGCTGGAGTAAGAAAAAGATACTCGATAATCCAGGAGATGTATTTGCCAGACGCCAAGCAGACGGTAATTTGGCGATATTCTCCAAACAACGCCCAAAGCTTGGAGACTTGCCAACAGAGAAGCCCAAGTCGGTATTCTATAAAACCGAATACAGCAGCCGAGCTGGTGGAAAAGCGTTATCTGAAGTATTCTCAAAAAGGAATATCTTTAATTATCCGAAAGCAATCGGATTACTTAAAGATATTATTCAATTAGGGACATCCAATTCATACCCCCCCCCCCCCCGCACAGATGTTCTACGCGAACCCGACATCATCCTCGACTCCTTCGCCGGCAGCGGCACCACCGCCCATGCCGTGCTGGCGCTCAACAAAGAAGATGGCGGCAATCGCCGCTTCATCCTGGTCGAATGCGAAGACTATGCCGACAGCATCACCGCCGAGCGCGTGCGCCGCGTCATCCGCGGCGTACCGGCCTCCAAGAACAAGTCGGTGCAAATCGGCTTGGGCGGCAGCTTCGCCTATTGCACCTTGGGCGCGCCGCTGGAAATCGACAGCTTGCTCAGGGGCGAGCGCTTGCCGGATTTTGCCACGCTCGCCAGCTATCTGCTGCACACGGCGGCTGGCATTGCCGTCTCGCCGCAGTCTTTGACAACAGGCAATGTGGATGGCTTTTTCTATTTCACAGGGGAGCGCGATTATTATCTCATCTATGAGCCGCGGCTGGACTTCCTGCGCGGCGACGCGGCGGCGCTCAACCTGGAGCGGGCGGAGCGCATCCGCGAGAAAAGCCGCCCGGCGGTGGTCTTCGCCGCGGCGACATACATCAGCCAGCGCGTGTTGAGCCGATGGCAAATCACCTTCTGTCAATTGCCGTATGAACTGGGCTTAGGGGGCTAAACTTGCAACTCAAAGAGTATCAGGTCAAGGCGCTGGAGGCTTTCGACGACTATTTCGCGGCAGTGACGCGCTGCGAACGCGAAAGCGAAGAGCAGGAAGCAAAATATAAAGCGGCGGGCTTGGCTATGCCCCCTGATATGCTCGATTTTCCGCGGCGCGCCTGGGATGAATTGGCTGCTGTGGGCAAGGTCGCCAAATCTTCGCGGCAGTATATCGCCCGCCGCGATGGCAGGGGGCGGCATATCCCGCATCTTTGCTTCAAAGTGCCGACTGGCGGCGGCAAAACGCTGCTGGCGGCGGAGGCATTGGGCAGGATTCAGCAGCCAACGGGGCTTGTCTTGTGGATTGTGCCGACGCGCGCCATCTACCGGCAGACAAAAGACGCGCTTTGGAATCGCGAGCATCCCTATCGCCAGCGGCTGGAGCGCGCCAGCGGCGGCCGCGTGAAAATGCTGGAAAAAGACGACCGCTTCCAGCCAGCCGACATCGCCAATTACCTTTGTGTGATGCTCTTGATGTTCCCTGCCGCCAACCGTCAACAGGGCAAGGAGTTCCTGCGCTTTTTCCGCGATTCGGGGCGTTATCAGGCCTTCTTCCCCAACAGCGATCACGCGCTGTACGCCGCTGAAATGCTGAAACAGTTCCCGGATTTGGACGCGGCGGACGGTCCCGTAAAGCAGAGCCTCTTTAATGTCATCAAGATGCGGCGTCCAGTCATCATCTTGGACGAAGCGCATAAGGCATACGGCAAAAAGCTGGAAGGCGCGCAGAATTTCGCCAATTCCATCAACCGGTTGAACCCGCGCCTCGTAATTGAGTTTTCCGCCACGCCCAACCCGAAAATCAGCAACCTGCTGGTGGATATCACTGGCGTCGAACTCAAAGCTGAAGAAATGATCAAGATGCCGGTGCAGGTTACCAGCCAGATGAAATCCGACTGGAAGGATACCTTGGCGGCGGCGGTTGAAGAGCTGGGCAAACTAAACGCTTCGGCGCTGGCGCTGCGGCGTCAGGAAGACCGCTACATCCGCCCCATCGCCGTGGTGCGCGTAGAGCGCACCGGGCGCGCCCAGCGGGACGGCTTGCGCGTGCATGCGGAAGATGTGCGCGAATACCTGATGCAAAACCTGAGCGTACCTGCCAAGGCGATTCGCGTCAAATCCGCCGAAAATGATGAATTGGGGCGCGAAGACCTGCTGTCGGAAAGCAGTGAAGTGCGCTGGATCATCACCAAAGCGGCGCTGATGGAAGGCTGGGACTGTCCCTTTGCCTACTTGCTGGTCCTGCTTGATAATACGCGCTCAAAAATCGCGTTGACGCAGCTTGTCGGCAGGATCCTGCGCCAGCCTCAGGCGCGGCTCACTGGACTTGAAGCCTTGGATCGCTGTTATGTCTATTGCTGGAATCTTGATGTGCTGCGCGCGGTAGACCAGGTGCGGCAAGGCTTGCAGGATGAAGGGCTTACCGGCTTGATGGATCAAGTGCAGAGCGTGGAAGTCGACGACCCCGCTCGGCGCGAAATCCGCATACCGCGGCGGCAGGCTTTTCGAGCATTCCCGGTCAGCATCCCGAAAGTGCTGCACCGGCATCGGGACGGCTGGCGCAAATTGGATCACCTGCAAGATATTTTGGCGGAAGTCGATTGGGATGAAGTAGACCTGCCGCCAATCCAGCAGTTCACGCATGACCCGCCGTATATGCATCAAACTTTAGTTTATTTCGATAAGCATAGTCCCCTGTATCCTGACAAGGAAGAAATTATAGTAGACCGTATACCACAAATATCCTGGTTCACGCGGCGGCTTTCCGATATTGTGCCAAACCCATGGCGGGCGGCTCAATTTGTGATCGACCTCTTTGAACGTTTACAGGACAGCGGCAAGTCAGAAGCGGACATATATGATAACCGCGCGGGCTATGCGGATCAGCTAAGGGCGCACCTGAGCGCTGAATGCAATCGCCTGTGCAAATCGATATATGAACGGAAACTCAAAGAAGGCATAATCCGTTTTGATTTTTGCGCGGAGCCAAGTTATTCCTTGCCGCCGGCGATCCGGTTGCCAATTGGGGAGAAGGACCATACTTTGGAGCGCGGCGGGGTGCCGGTGCAGCTAAGCCTCTTCGACAAAGTGTTTGAGAAACAATTCGACTCGGATTTGGAAAAGGACTTCGTCTTTCACCTGGAAAAGCAGCCCATCAAATGGTGGCACAGGGTACAACGGGAATATTATGTGCTGGGGTGGCGGCGGCAGAAAATCTACCCTGATTTTGTCACCTTTGCCGACCGGCATTTCGGCATGTTTGAGACCAAGGGCAATCACCTCAAAAATGAAGATACACTGTATAAGCGTGAAGTCTTCGAACTATTGGAACAGCATTTCAATTCCGCAGAGCGCGGGGTGCGCATCGAAAAGCATACAAACCGACAAGGGCAATTCCAGATTGTTTATAATTCCAATTTCCCGTCTATAAATGCTTGAGCGTCACACACGGATGGAAAAACTATTCACTTACGGCACATTGCGCGACCCCGCCACCCAGCAGCGGCTTTTGGGGCGCACTTTGGGCAGCGGCAGCAGCGATATCCTGCGCGGCTTCCGTTTGGCGAAGCTGACGGGCATCCACCAAGTGTATTCGATTTTGCAGCCGCAGCCCGGCTCGACAGTCGCGGGCACGCTCTATGAAGTAACTGCCGCCGAACTCGCCCGCTTGGACGACTATGAAGGCGATGCCTACCAGCGCATCAGCGTTACCTTGGTCAGCAAGGCGCGCGCCTGGGTCTATTGCGAGAATCCAAAGTCGAGCTTCCGCATCCACATTGAGCCGCTTGATGCCTGAACGCGCCGCGCCGACAATTGCGGAATGGGCGGCGCTGTGGCATAAATGCCTGCTTGACAAGTGAGCAGGGGCAGCGCATGAAAACACTAGGCATCGGCATCATCGGCATGGGCTGGATGGGGCAGGTGCATGCCCGCTCCTATTTAATGGCGCGGCAGCGCTTCCCCGAGGATGATTTCGCGGCGCACCTTGTCATCTGCTCGGATGCGGTGACGGCGCGGGCGGAAAGCGCGCGCGAACTGCTGGGTTTTGAACGCGCCAGCGCCCGCTGGCAGGATGTCATCGCCGACCCGGAAGTGCAGATCGTCAATATCGCCACGCCGAACCGCCTGCATGTGGAAATTGCGAGAGCGGCGGCGGATGCCGGCAAGCATATATTTTGCGAGAAGCCAGTCGGGCGCAGCCCCAGCGAAACCGCAGACATCGCCGCCAGCGCGCGGCGGGCGGGCGTTCTCAGCTTTGTCGGCTTCAATTATCGCTGGGCGCCGCTGGTGCAGCGGGCAAAACAGCTCATCGACAGCGGCGCGCTTGGCGAATTGACGCATTATCGCGGGCGCTTTTTCAGCATGTATGGCAGCGACCCGCTGGGCTTGCTCTCCTGGCGCTTTGAGCGCGAGCACTCGGGCTATGGCGCGCTGGGCGATATCATGGCGCATGTTACGGACATGGCGCTTTTCCTCGGTGGCGGCATCACCAGCGTGACCAGCCAGGCGCATACATTCATCAGCGAACGCCCGCTGCCGATACCGGGCGCGGGCACGCATTATTCCCGCGGGGCGCCGGGCGACCCAAAAGGCGCGGTCAGCAACGAAGATTATGTCGGCGCGCTGGTGCAATTTGGCAATGGCGCCCGCGGCAGCTTGGAGGCATCGCGCACGATATTTGGTCCCAAAAATCAGATGGCATTTGAGCTTAATGGCACCAAAGGCGCGCTGAGCTGGGACTTCGAGCGGATGAATGAGCTGCAGCTTTATTTGCCCGGCGAAGACTGGGGGCACGATGGCTTCACGCGGCTGGTGGCGGGCGATCGGCATCCTTTCCATGGCAATTTCAACCCGGGCGAAGGCAGCGGCTTGGGTTATGAAGATATGAAAGTGATAGAAGCGCGCCACTTCCTCAAAGCGGTGGCGGCAGGCGCGCCCGCCGCGCCCGATTTTACGGATGCCGTCAAGGTCGCGGAAGTGCATGCCGCGATGATACGGTCCTGGTCAAGCGGCGGCTGGGAAGCGGTGACGAGCTTGCGCCTTGATTGAAGCGCTCACATAGGTGGCTGTGTCGGTGTTACCTGCCCGCAAGCGCCTCCCGAGAAGTCGATTGTCGGAGCGTCTTGACGGTCAATTTCAACGCGACCCTGTTCAACGCCCCTGCATTTTGCTCGATTGCTTCTGCCCCTACGATTCCAATACTTTGATTGCTTCTTGCCGCTCCCTTCGCTTGACTGCGCCTGACTCTGAATGTAGACTATAGTCTGCAAATTCGACATTCCAGACTGCGCTCGGTGTCGGGAGAAGTTCTTGAGAAAACTTAGTTTTGCCATCCTGTGTATAGGTCTTTGGCTTGTCCAGGCGCAGGCGCAAATTGAAATCAAGCCGGAAGAAAGATGTTCCGAGTATTCCCGCGATGAGTATAGTTATCCGCAAAGCCTTGAGACGCAGATTCTGGACATCAACCTCGGCGGCAGAGTCTTCAGCCCCTACACCAATGAAGCATTTGCCAGCCTCGAAGAAACAGACATTGAGCACATTGTCGCGATATCAGAAGCTCACGATAGCGGGCTTTGTAGCGCTGATGCGAAATTGAAGGAAGAATTCGCCCAAGACTTGGAGAACTTGACGCTCGCCAGCCCCGATGTCAATCGAAATCAAAAGCAGGGCAAAGACTTCGCCCAATGGCAGCCCGCTGAAAATGCTTGCTGGTACGCACATACGATTCTGAAAGTGAAAGTGAAATATAAGCTTTCCATCGACGCGCGCGAAGCGGCCGCGCTGCTTAATGCTATGGCGCATTGCTTCACTGCCACTTTGGAGATTCCCGCGCGGGGACCCATTCTCGAGCAGGACACCCTGGGCGGCCCGCTTGACCTATATGACGATAACGACAATGGCAGGATTAGCTGTAGCGAAGCGCGCCAGCATGGCATCGCTCCCGTACACAGCGACCACCCCGCCTATGAATTTATGCGCGATGCGGACGGCGACGGCGTTGTCTGCCGATAAGCCCGCGCCTGGCTGTCACTTTCCTATAGCGCCATCGGAGGAGTTGGGCTAAAGTGCCTAGCGTCAATGAGCGCGATAGCGTAAACCCATGCCTGATCTCGCCCTGCGCGGCGGATTATACACGCTGATAGACGACCCCTTCTTGCAGCCGGCGGCGGACAGCGCCCTGTATGAGCCGGACGGGCTGATACTTATTCGCGATGGGCGCATCAGCGCGCTGGGCGCGTACAGCGCCTTGCGTGACCGCGTGGGCGCTGATGTCCCGCTGCGGCACTATCCCGATGCGATTCTGCTGCCCGGCTTCGTCGACGCGCATATTCACTTCCCGCAGGTGGAAATCATCGGCTCTTATGGGGCGCAGCTGCTGGAATGGCTCAACACATATACCTTCCCCGCCGAGGCAAAGTTCACAGACCCGCAGCATGCGGGGCGCATCGCCGAATTTTTTGTTGACGAGCTGCTGCTTAATGGCACTACCGCCGCTTCGGTATTTTGCACTTCCGCGCCCGCTTCTGTCGATGCCATCTTCGAAGCGGCGCAGCGACGCAACATGCTCCTGCTCGCCGGCAAGATGATGATGGACCGCCATGCGCCGCCAGCAATCCTCGACAGCGCTCAAGCGAGTTATGACGACAGCAAAGCGCTGATTGAGCGCTGGCATCGGAATGGACGCGGGCGCTATACGGTGTCGCCGCGCTTCGCGCTGACCAGCAGCCCGCGGCAATTGGAGCTGGCGGGCGCTTTGATGAGCGAATACAGCGACCTGCGGCTGCAATCGCATATTTCTGAAAATCGCGCTGAGGTGGCGCGCGCCGCCGAGCTTTATCCCGAGCGCGCGCATTATACCGACATTTATGAGCATTACGGCTTGCTCAATGAGCGGGCGATTTATGGGCATGGCATCCACTTGTCAGAGGCGGAACTGCGCCGCTTCCATGAGACTGGCGCAAAGATCGCGCATTGCCCGACTTCAAACTTTTTTATCGGCAGCGGTCTATTTGATATCGCGCGGGCGAAAGCGGCGTCACGCCCGATTGTCGTCGGCTTGGGCACAGATGTCGGCGGCGGCACCAGCTTCTCGATGCTGCAGACGATGGCGGAAGCCTACAAAATGGCGCAACTGCGCGGCATTTCTATCAACGCCGCGCAGAGTTATTACCTGGCGACATTGGGCAGCGCCGAAGCCTTGGGCATTGCCGACCGCGTCGGCAAGCTGGCGCCAGGATATGATGCCGATATCGTCGTGCTGGACCCGCTGGCGACGCCTTTGCTGGCATTGCGCGCCGAAGTAGCGGAGTCGCTGGAAGAGCTGCTCTTCGCGCTGATGATTTGCGCCGATGACCGCGCGATTCAAGCGACTTATGTCGCCGGCGAGCTGCTTCACGAGCGGCGGAAGCCCCGCTGAGCCCGCCTATTCCAGCGTGATTAAGCCCAAATCAATGAAGGACTCGCCGTTTACAGGCAGGCGGGCGGCGGGGTCCTGGCGGTCGTAGAGCCCGGCGATGAGCCGATAGTCGCCGGCGGGCAGCTCAGACGGCAGCCACAGCCCGTGACGGTCCCGCACCGCCGCGCCCGGCGTCCAACTTGTGCTTGGCGCTGAGCCGGCGGCGGGTTCGCTGTCCCGCTGCGCCACCAGCGCGCCTTCATCATTGAGCAGCTGCAGAAAGACTTTGTAACGGCGGCTGGGCGGCTGCCGCGCCGTCCAGAGGAATTCCACCCGCAGCGGCGCGCCCGCCGTGAGTGCGCCAGCTTGCAGCGCATAAGAACGCAGCCGAATCTCAGCGCCAAAATCCAGCTCGGCAGCTATTGGCGCTTGCAGGGGCGCGGGGCTGATGTAGCGGGCATAACGCAGGTCGTCAACCCAACTGTCGCTGACTTCAAAAGCCGCGGCGTTGAGCGTCGATTCCACTACGAGCTTGGGGTCCTGCTCGGCAGCGCCATAGAAGATGACATGCTGGCGCTCGCTCTCGGCGATGATGTCCAGAACCTGCGCCCGCGTGTTGTCCGCATCAGCGCTTGTCGGCAGCGGGAAAATGGGCGCAGCGCCGCGATAATAATAACGCAGCAGGTCTTGCAGGCCGGCGGTGCTGACGATGATGGCGTCTCCCGGGCGCAAGTCGCTTTCAATCTGCCGCGTCAGGCTGCGCATATCATCTCGCTGGAAATCGGGATGATGATAAAGAGCATGTAAGCCGCTGAATTGCATCAGCAGCAGCGCGCCCAGGACACTGGCAGCGGCGAGTTTTGGCGCGAAGCGGAGCCAGCTGCGCTCCCCCAGGCGCAAAGCCCAGAGCCACCAGAAGCCCCGCCCCAGCCACAGCGCCGCTGCCAGCTGCGCCGGCAGCAAGAAGCGGATGTAGCGCGTCGTCAGCTCCAGCGAGATATAGACCAGCAGCGACAGCGTCAGCCAGAGTATCGGCAGCAGCGACAGCGTCAGCCAGAGTATCGGCAGCAGCATGCGCCGCCCGCGCGGGAGCATGCCCGCAAGCAGCAGAATCGCGGCGGCAATACCCAAATCCAGCGGGGCATGTTCAAAGCTGCCCCCAAAAATCACATAATTCAGCAACAGGCGCAAGGTCTCGCTGGGCGGCAGCGCCTGCGACAGGTTGGGTAAGGAGGATATCTGGTCGATGGCAATCGGCAGCCAGGGGAGGAAAGCCACGATAGCGAGCGCATTGGCGCGGGCGGCATCAAACGCCGGACGCCAGGCTCTGTCGACGGCAAGCCACAGCGCCGTAAGCGCCAGTTGCGCCAGGATCACCAGCGCGTAGGCGAGATGGGTATACATGCCCAGGGCATTAACCAGTCCCAGCGCCAAAACAGCGCCTCGCCGCCGCCGCGGCAAACCGGCGAATAGCCACATGCTGGTGCCGGCAATCGCCGCCAGCATGGCATACATGCGCACTTCCTGGGCGTAATGGATGCTGAAACTGTTGAGCGCCACCAGCGCCGCCGCCGCCATGCCAGCGGCAGGACCGAAGAGTCGCTGTCCCAGCGCATAAGCCCAGGCGACGCTCAGCAGGCTGCCAAGCGCCGAAAACGCGCGCAAGGCAAATTCTGATTCGCCGGCGAGATCCCGCCACCAGCCGAGAAGCGCGAAATAGGCGGGCGCATGCACATCGTGCTGTAAATGCAGCAGCAGCTCTGGCAGCGGGCGCAAGGCATGGGAATAGGAGACGGCTTCATCATACCAAAGCGATTGCGCGCCCAAGCGGTGAAAGCGCAGGGCAGCGCCCAATAGCAGAATCACGAGCAGCAGGCTGTACATCGCGATGGCGGCATGGCGCTGCGCCAGCCAAGCGGGCGGGAAGCGCCTCATCGCCGGCGCTCGCGCAGCGCCAGCAACAGCGCGCCCAGCGTGACGCCGCCCAGCGCCAGCGCCAGCGCAATCCAGGAGAGCAGGCGATTGCGGCTGCGGTCATAGACGGCGATTTCGTCCACGAGTATCGCGCCGCTGCCGAAGATGATAGATCGCGCCTGCGCCAAGCCGGGCGAGAGCTCGATTGTGCTGCGCCGCCAAGCGCCTGGCGCTGCTGATGCCGGGCGCCAGCGCAGCTCAAGCATAGTGCCATGCGCGCGAAAAGCGATGCCATCTTCAAAACGCATCGCGCTGCCGAAGCGCGCCGTCTCGTCTGCAATCAGCGCGCCGGCGGCAGAAATCTGCCAGGTTTCCGCCTGGTGCCTGCCGCGGAAGAGCGTCGGCTCCAGCGCGGCGATATACTCTTTTACGCTGTGATACACGGGCAGCGGGCTGAAGCTGGGCTTTTCCGGCTGATAGTCTGGCTCCGCCATGCGGAAATAATAAAATGCCTGATTCGCTTCAAAGGGGTCCTTCCGCGTGAAGAACCAATACATCACATTGCCGACCCATGCCCACTCCCGCTGCACGCGGTCATAGAGCTGCGGCATATATTGGGCGGCTTGCTCTTGCGTGACGCTGCCATAAGCGCCATAAAGCGAGATATCTTCTGGCGGCAATTCGGCGTCGAGTATCGCGTTCCAGGCGGCTTCCGCCAGCCAGATGGGTTTATGCGCATCGCCATTACGCGCCATGATATCGCGATAATAAACATGGCGGGCGATATTGACGCTGGTGCTGCGCAAGCGGCGGTCGGTCGGTCCGCTGCGCAAGCCATAGCCTTGCGCCGAAAGCACATCAAAGCAATCGCCGCCGCCAGTATCATAGAGCGCTTGCAGGAAGACGACATCGCTCAAATCCCGCCCGCTGAGCGAGATTGTCGGCGCCAGCGCGCCGCTGACAACAACAATCGCCGGGTCGACCGCCTTCAGCGCCTGATAGGCGCGGCAGAGCAGCTCGGTATAACCTGCCGGGTCAATGGCGCGATTGCCCCATTCCGGGTAGATATTAGGCTCGTTCCAAACTTGATAATGGCTGATGCGCCCTTGATAACGCCGCGCCACGGCGGTGGCATAATTGGCATAATCGCCAAAATCATCGGGCGGGGCGAAGTGCCCGGCGTCGGCATCAGCGCGGGACCAAGCGGGCGGATTGCTCAAGCGGACGAGCAGTCGCAAGCCATAGGCTTCCGCCAGGTCGACAATGAGATCGTATTTCGCCCAGGCGTCAATCGTTTCATCGGGCGCGCCGTCACCGTTGCGATCGCGCGAGTCGGTGAATTGCCCGCGCCCGTCAATTTCAAGGTCTTCCCAGGGGAATTCTTGCCGCAGCCAGACGAAGCCAGCATCACGAATCATGCGCAGCATCGCTTCGATCTTGGCGCTCTCGACTTCTTCCTGCAAAAATGTGTTGATGCCCCAGGGACGGTCGCTTTTGTTGGCGATAGGCGCCAGCGGCGCGGTCTGCAGCGGCGGGCGCAGCAGATTGCCCGCCAGCTCCAGCGCGCCCCGGGCTTGCGCCAGCGGCGCTTCTTCCCCCGTTTGCGACCATAAGAGCCGCCAGACCAAGCCGCGCTGGCTCAAATCCAGGGACAAGAGAATCGCGAGCGCCAGCAGCGCCAATACTGCCGCGAGCAGCCGCCGCGGGGCATGGCTGGGAGTGTCGGTCATGGGGCGCATTATAGCGGCTGGGCTTCTGATTGGCATAGCGCAGGCTGGCGCGCCGCTTTGTTTCGGCGGCGCTTTTGTGTTTTACTTGGGGAAACTTGCCTCAGGCGGCTTCCCTTGACAGCCCGACTATGCTTTACAATGAGTTTCTTCCTGCTCTTCGCGCTCTGCCCGCAGGCGCAAAATCAGCGCGAACACAAAAGAGTTGATTGCCAGCCTGACCTGGTAGAAGAAGTGCTGCGCTTTGGCTATGGTGTCCGCTGCGGCTATGTAACCTTGCCGCAAGACTATGACGAGCCCGCCGGCGGCGCGCTGCAGATCCACTACAGCTTCATCAAAAGCCGCAGCCGCAACCCACAGCCTGACCCGCTGGTATACCTTGTCGGCGGACCGGGCAGCAGCGGCTCCGCGCTATTGCAGATTTCCTTCCGCAATTATCTGCATGTATTCGCTGGCGAGCGTGACATCATCGTCATCGACCAGCGCGGCACCGGGCTCTCCCAGCCATCACTCGCTTGTGAAGAAGCGGAGCGGCGGCAGAACGAAATCTTGCAAAGCCGCCATCACGAACATGCCGAGCTGCTGCTGGACATATTGAGCGATTGCCAGGCGCGCCTGGCGCAGCAGGGGCTGCGCTTCGCCAGTTTTCACAGCGGCAACAGCGCCCGCGATATCTATGAAGTCCTGCGGACTTTGGGGTATGCGGAGTGGAATCTGGTCGGCGTGTCCTATGGCTCGCGGCTGGCGCTGACGATGATGCGTGACTACCCGGGGAGTTTGCGCAGTGTCATGCTCGATTCGGTATATCCGCCGCAAGCCGACATATACATCGATTCCTATTTTCATGGCGAACGCGCGCTGACCGTGCTTTTTGAAGCATGCGCCGCATCAGAAAGCTGCAGCCGCCGCTATCCCGATTTGGCGGCTGTCTTCTATCGGCTCTATGAGCGGCTGAACAAAGAGCCGCTGATGGCGAAGACGGTTGGGCGGGGACAGCAAGCGCTGCAGATAGAAATCAGCGGCTATCGCATGTATGACTGGGTCTTCAACTGGCTCTATGAGCTGCCAGCCATCCAACTCATCCCCCAAATGGTATTTGCTTTGGCGGCGGGGCTGGGGGAATTGCCGGCGCAGTTCGGCATCCTCTTTGAAAGATCGATGACGCGGCTGAGCCTGGGCATGCACTACACGGTGCAGTGCCAAGAGGAGTTTGGCGGGGCTGATGCCCGCGATTATGGCATTTTGCTGAAGGCGCATCCACACCTGAGCGGCTACTTGAGCTACCCCGTGGAAGGCACCGCGACCTTGAGCCGCCTCTGTGCTATCTGGCAGGCGCAAGCGCGGCCAGCGGCAATCGCCAACGCCGCGGTCAGCAGTGACATCCCCGCGCTGCTGCTCTCTGGCAATTTTGACCCGATTACGCCGCCTGGTTATGCCGATTTGGCAGCCGCCAGCTTGTCCCGCGCCTACACCTATGTTTTGCCGCATGTCGGGCATGGCGTTTTGCGCTCCGATGAGTGCGCGTTGCGCATCGCGCAGGCTTTCATCCGCCAGCCACTGCGGGAGCCGGACAGCAGCTGCATCGCCGCAACCCGCCCGATTGCATTTTCCTAGGCGCGCTCCGCAGTCAAGCGCCCTGCCCCAACCACAGCAAATGGCGTTGCCTCGGCGTATGGCGGGCGTAGGCTGCCCGTCAAGACGCTTTACTTAACCACAATTAAGATTATTACAAGAATAGAAAGGAGACCCCAATGCACTCTTTGAAGCGGTTAGTCGCGGTTGCGCTTTTTCTGTTGCTGATATTGCTCTACTTTCCCACTGCTGTGGCACAGGCGCAAAATCGCATCGGCAGCGAGCTTACTACGCCGATACTTGAGTCAATCAATCCCTTGATTGATGTGATTTTGCCCCGTATGTATCCCGTGATTGCGGCTGATGTTTCCGCCGCGCTGGGGGACGCCACGCTGATTAACCGCATCAATTTTGTTGTGGCGCTGGGCATGGTCGATGCCGCCGCGCCGTATCACGAAACCGCGGTCGGCATGTATTCCCGCATCCCGCGTCAGGAGCCGGCGGCGCGCAGCAACCGCAACATCAACACGGCGATGATGCACGCCGCCTACCAGGCATTGATGAGCCTGCTGCCCGATCGCGCGCCAATATGGCGGGAGATGCTGCAGGACTATGGCTTGAACCCCGCCGATGACAGCCGCGAGCAAAACAGCGCGGTCGGCATTGGCAATATCGCTGGCGCCGCCGCTGTGGCTGGGCGCTACCATGATGGCATGAACCAGGCAGGCAGGTATCAAGACACTACCGGGTATATGCCGGTCAATTCGGCTTTTGCTCTGCGCGATGCCTCGCGCTGGCAGCCGGGGCTGCGCCGAAACGGGGTCGGCATTTATACCGTGCAGCATTTTGTAACGCCGCAACTGGCGAATGTCGAGCCTTTCGCGCGCTTTGACCCGCGCAGCTTCCGCCTGCCGCCGCCAGCAGCCAGCAATGTAGAAAATTGGGAAGCCTACAAAGGTCAAGCCGACGAAGCGCTAGACACAATGGCGAACCTGACGGATGAGCAGAAAATCCTCGCCGAGATATTCGATAACAAGATCCTCTCGCTGGGGCAGTCTTATACCCATTTGGCGCGGGAGCTGGGCTTGTCGCCAGCGGATACCGCCCGCGGCTATTTTGTCAAGACGGCGGCGGCGCTGGATGGCTCGATAGTCATTTGGCAGGAGAAGGCGCGCTATGACGCCGTGCGCCCCTTCAGCGCCATCCGCCATGTTTATGGCGATGACCTGGTGCGGACTTGGGGCGGACCGGGCGCGGGCACAGCCGAAATCCCGGCGAGCGCCTGGCAAGCCTATCTGCCGGAGGCGGACCACCCGGAATATCCCTCCGGCTCCACCTGCGGCTGTTATGCGACCGCGCAGGCGCTGCGCCGCTTCGCCGGCAGCGACGCCCTCAACTGGACCGTCAGCTACCCGGCGGGCGCATCGCGGATTGAGCCGGGCATCACGCCGGCGCGGGACCTCAGCTTCACCTTTGAGACTTGGACTGACTTCGCCGAGAGCTGCGGGCAATCCCGGCAATGGGGCGGCGTGCATTTCCGCGCCGCTGTCGAAGAAAGCGCATCGCTTTGCCGCAGCTTCGGTGATATGGCATACGAAGCCTATACTGAGCTGTTGGATGGCAGCGCGGCGCTGCGCGAGCCGGCGCAGTCGCTGTCGCCTGACCCCTGGCTGGCGCAAGCGGCGCAGTCGCGGGCGCAGGCGATAGTTGTGCCGCTGGCGCAGACGCCCACGCCCGAAGCCTGTGAAATGGTCTCTGAGACTATCGTGGTAACATCCATGACCAGCGGCATCCAGTGTCAAGCGCTGGAAAACCAGCCGAGCGGACTCTTTGCCGGCTACCTGGACGCGGTTGACATCCGCGGCGTACTGGAAACGGGCGCGCAAGTCTGCTTCCGGGACTATGGCGAAATCCTCTATCTGGAAACGGGCGGGGCGGCGCCAGTGTTCCGCAATCTGGCTTCTTATCAAGTTGCCGGGATGACCTGCAGCTGGCTCGAGCGCCCCGGCTTGGTGATGCTGGTGGCAGCAGCCGCGCCACCAGCGGCGGCGGATACATCAGCGGCCGCGAGCGCCAACACTGGCGAGCTGGAGAGCTGCCGCGTTACCACGCGGGAATTGCTGAACTTCCGCCCTCGTCCCGCCAGCGAGCGCGCCAAAGGGCTCATCCCCGAAGGCACAACCGTGCGGGCGCTGGAACGCGAGGGCAACTGGTTCCGCGTTCTCTATGAAGATGCCGTCGGCTGGATTAGCGGCGATTTTGTCGAAACTGACGGCGGCTGTGGCTAAACTGGGCAGGGAACTAGCGGAGAAATTGCCATGATTAGCCTGCAGCAAATGCGCGAAGCGGCAAGCGCGGTGAGCGCCTACACCGTCCGCACATCACAGCGCCCGTCAGCGGTTTTGAGCGAGCGGCTGGGCACGCAAGTTGTGCTCAAGCTGGAGCTGGAACAGCACAGCGGCTCCTTTAAGACGCGGGGCGCATTCGCGCAGCTGCTGGCGCTGGACGAAGCCGAGAAGCGGCGCGGCGTGGTCGCCGTCAGCGGCGGCAATTTCGCCCGCGCCGTCGGTTATAGCAGCGGCGTATTGGGCGTCGATGCCATCGTCTGCATGCCGGAAAATGCGCCCGCCAGCTCGATTGCGGCAACGCGGGACTATGGCGCGGCGGTGGAATTGCTGCCCGATGCCGCCGCCGCTTTCGCCCGCGCGGAGGCGCTTGTCGCGCAGCAGGGGCGCGTCAACCTGCATCCCTTTGACAGCGCCCAGCAGATTGCCGGCAACGGCATCGTGGCGCTGGAAGTGCTGGAAGACTGCCCGATGCTGACGGATATCATCGTCAGCATCGGCGGCGGCGGCTTGATAGCCGGCGTCATCGCGGCCTTGAAAGCGGCGAAGCCCACAGCGCGCATCTGGGGCGTCGAGCCGGATACCGCGCCCAGCATGCGGCGGGCGCTGGACGCGGGCAAAATCGTCAACATCAAACCCGCCTCGCTCTCGAAGACATTGGGCTCGCCCTTCGCCGGCGGGCTGGCATTTGAGCTCTGCCGCCAGCATCTGGAAGATCTCGTGCTGGTAACCGACCTTGAGATGATCGCCGCCCAGCAGACTTTCATCCGCGAAGAGGGCTTAATTCCGGAGCTCGCCGCCGCCAGCACCCTCGCCGCCGCCGATAAAATCAGCGGGCGCTTTGGCGCGGACGAACAGCTGGCGCTGCTCATCTGTGGTGGCAATGACGCGCCGGAAGATATCGAGCGTTTCGCGGCGATGCTATAGCCCTTTGCCTCTTTGCCGGCATACAGCGCTTATCCGTAGAGCTTGTGATAGAGCGCGATTTGCCGTTGCCGCGCCGCTTTCATGCGCGCGACGCGGGCGGGCTGCGCCTGGATGACGGCGCTGAGGGCGGGCGGGTCGGCACCAAGGGCGATGCCATCCAGCCGCTGCCGCATCAGCAGCGCAACCCCGCGGGCAGTCACTTCCGGCTCCGCCAGCAGCTGCATCGGGCAGCCCAAGGCATCGGCGATCATGCGCGCCCAGGCTGGCGATGCCTGCAACGCGCCGCCGCCCGCCATCACCATCGCCGAGTCGGTTTTGAGCGCGTCATAGATGAGGGACAGACGCAGCGCCACGCTTTCCAACTGCGCCTGCAAGATATCCAGCGGGCGGGTATGCGGGCGCAAGCCCAGGATTGCGCCGCTGGCAGCCGCTTGCCAGCCGGGGGCGCGCTCGCCCGCCAAGTGCGGCAGCACGGTCAAGCCATGCGCATCGGGCGGGCGGCGGCGCAATTCCGCCTCGACCCGCTCGTCGGCAATGCGCAGCGTGCGCAAAGTCCATTGATAGACATTGCCGCCCTCGCTGGTGGCACCGCCTGTCAAAGGCAAATCCGCCGTTACCAGATAGCGCCAGAGCCCGGGCGGCACCCGCCCTTCCCGCTTGACCACGCGCAGCGCTGAGGTGGTGCCGACAGTCAGGGCGATGTGCTGCTCAGCCACCGCGCCCGAGCCGATGTTGGCGGCGGCGCCATCGCCAAGCGCCAGGAAAAAGGGGCAAGCGCGCAGCGCCCGCCAGCGCGCCGCGTATGTCGGCGACAAGCCGATTTCCGCGGCGTCAAAATCCGCCAGGCGCGGCAGCTTGGGCGGGAAATCCCCGCCCAGCAGCGCGCTCGCATAGCCCTGGTGCCAGGCTTGACGCGCCGTATCCAGCAAGCCTGACCAACTGGCGAGCGAGAGGCTCATCGGCGCTATGCGCTCAAACCACTGCCGATACAAATAGCCGCCGATATCGCTGATGCTATGCATGTTGGCGGCGGCTGGCGGCTGCTGACACCGCAGCCAGGCATATTGCGCCGGCAGATAAGCGGGGTGCAGCAGGCAGCCTGTCGCCTGATGATAAGCGGCGCTATCGCCGGGCAGCCTCTGGCGCAGGCGCGCAATTTCAGAAGCGCCGCGCGTATCAGCATAGGTGAAGACGGGCGTGCAAGGCGCGCCCGCCGCGTCCAAGCCCAGCCAATTGCCGGCGAAAGTCGCCATGCCAACGGCGCGGATGACGCCTGCTGCCGGGTGCGTCAGCGCCTCGTCGATGCAGGCTTCGACCACTTGCCGCAGCCGCATGGCATCGACAGTGGCTTGCCCAGCGGCATCGGTAGTGAAGGCGAGCGGGCGGCTGCATATCGAATCGGGGATCAGCCGCGCGGCATCGCTGAAGAGCAGCGCCCGCGCCGATGAACTGCCGAGGTCGATGACCAGCAGCGCCATGGCTCAGCCCCGCGCTTGCTTGAGAATGTCCGCAGCTTCTAGCTTGGCTGCAGAATCGCTTCGATGCGCGCCAGCTCCTCAGCGCTGAAATCGAGCGTCGCCAGCGCGGCGACGGCATCGGAGATTTGTTCCGCCTTGCTGGCGCCAATCAGCGCCGAGGTCATGCCCGGGTGGCGCAGGCACCAAGCTAATGCCAACTGCGCCATATTCTGCCCGCGCTCTTGGGCGATAGCGTTCAGCTGCAGGACTTTGTCCAGCTTTTCGCTTTGCAGGCGCTCGCCCCAATCGTGCTTTGCCGCGCGCGAATCCTGCGGTAGAGCGTCGATGTATTTGTTGGTCAAAATGCCTTGATCCAGCGGCGAAAAACAGATGCAGCCGATGCCTTCGTCAGTCAAGACATCGAGCAAGCCGTCTTCAATCCAGCGGTCGAACATATTGTAGCGCGGCTGATGAATCAGGCAGGGCGTGCCCAGTTCTTTGAGGATGCGCGCCGCTTCCCGCGTTTGCTCGGGGCGATAGCTGGAGATGCCGGCGTAAAGCGCGCGCCCGCTGCGCACAATCGTATCCAGCGCGCCCATCGTCTCTTCCAGCGGCGTATCCGGGTCAAAGCGATGGCTGTAGAAAATATCAAAATAGTCCAAGCCGGTGCGCTTCAAACTTTGGTCGCAGCTGGCGATGAGGTACTTGCGCGAGCCCCATTCGCCATAAGGACCGTCCCACATGCGGTAGCCAGCTTTGCTGGAGATGACCAGCTCATCGCGATAGGGCGCGAGGTCTTGCCGCATGATTTGCCCGAAAGTCTCTTCTGCCGAGCCGGGCGGGGGACCATAATTGTTGGCGATGTCGATGTGCGTCACGCCCAGGTCAAGGCAGCGGCGCAGCATCTGTCGGCTGTTTTCCAGCGGGTCGATGCCGCCGAAATTCCACCAAATGCCCACCGATATCGCCGGCAGCAGCAAGCCGCTGCGCCCGGAACGGCGATACTGCATCGTGTCATAGCGATTTGCCGCCGCTTGATAGACCATGGAAACCTCCTAATGCTCGCGGGATATGCCGAATGCAAGCGCTACTATAGCCTATTGACGCCGCCTTCCCAAGCCTGCCTTGCGCCGCAAATCCCGATTGCAGGCATGACACAGGGCAGCGCCGTGATACAATAGCGCCATCCGAGGGAATGCTCGCAAGGGACCGCCATGTCTTGGCAATTGGCGAGACGCCGCTTCATCCTGCTTATCACGCTAATGGCGCTGCTGCTGGCGCCAGCTTCGGCGCAGGATAACTTCCGCGATGTCATTGAAATGTCGGTGGTGGTCGGCTTCGATTCTTTCTTCCGCCCCGACCAGTGGACGCCGGTGTATGTCGCGCTGAAAAATAACGGCGAGTCGGTGACGGGGCGGCTGGTCATCCGCCCGGAGACTTCGGGCACGGTAGTTGGCAACGCCTTCAGCAGCGCCATCGAATTGCCCAGCGGCTCGGAAAAATCAGCGATGCTGCATATCCAGGCGCGCAGCTTCCCGGATAGTGTGCGCGTGGAATTGATTGACGCCGAGGGCTTGGTGCGGGCAGCGCAGGATGCGCCCTTATTCGATTTGCGCCCGCAAGATCAGCTGACGGCGGTTGTCGCGGGACCGAACAGCGCGCCCCCCAATCTCAGCGGGCGGCGCATCGGCGGCTTCCTCGCCGAGCAAGCGATATGGACGGCGCGTAATATCCCGGAGCAGGCGCAAGCGCTGGAATCGCTGGATTTGCTGCTGCTGGTCAATTTTGATAGCGAGGCGCTGTCTTCGGGTCAGCGCGAGGCGATTCGGCATTGGGTTGAAGCGGGCGGGCATTTGATATTCGGCGGCGGCGCATCAGCGGCGCGGACTGCCGCCGCCCTCAGCGATTTGCTGCCGGTAGATTTAGCTGGCAGCCAAGCGCTAGACGACGCCAGCGCCCTCGCCCGTTTCGTCGGCGATGACAACTCCCGCTTGAGCCAGCGCGCCATCCGCGCCCTCAGCCAGCCCCGCGCCGATGCCGAGGTGCTGGTTGCCGCCGCTGGCGCGCCACTGCTGGCGCGCCGCTATCTGGGCGCGGGCTTGGTGGATTTTCTGGCGCTGGACCCAACGCTGGAGCCACTGGCGAGCTGGGATGGGCTGGGCGAATTGTGGCTGAAGCTGCTGGCGACGCGCGCGCCCCACCCCGCTTGGCAAAATGGCTTCACTCAGCCGCAATGGGGTGCGGAAGCGGTCGCCAATCTGCCGGGCGTCGACCTCTTGCCGCCGATGCAGACGCTCTGCCTCTTTTTGGGTTTATACATCCTGTTGATTGGACCGCTGAATTATTTGCTGCTCTCGCGGCTGCGGCGCAACGGCTGGGGCTGGTTCACTATCCCCGCGGTGATTCTCGCTTTCGCCCTCATCGCCTGGACTGTCGGCTTTAACCTGCGCGGGTCTGAGATTATCGTCAGCCGTTTGACCCTCGTCGAGAGCTTCCCCGATAGCGACGAGGCGCAGCTGAATCAATATGTCGGCTTATTATCGCCGCGGCGCGCCAGCTACAGCCTGACGCTGCCGGCGGGGCGTTTTCTCGCGGTTGCGGGCGCTACCGCGCCGACCAGCATCTTCGCCAGCAATCGCATCCAGACGGCGACAGAAATCAGCCAAAGCGGGGGGTTTGGCGCTGAGAGCTTCACGATAGATGGCGGCATCTTCGCCAATTTCACCATCAGCGGGCGCATACCCAAGCCGGATATCCGCGGCAGCTTCACGCTCGGTTTTGATATTCTCGAGGGCGGGCGCATGGTGAGCGCGTACCAGGGCAGCATCATCAACGAAAGCGACATCACCCTGCGCGATGCCGTGCTCTTGGCGGAAGGCATGGCTTTTGAGCTGCCACGCGCTTTTGCGCCGGGCGATATTGTGACGCTGGGGCGGGAGCAATTACGCGCCGATATCGACGACGCGCCGCCGCAGCCCAATCCCGCGGAATTGCGGGCGACAGCGGCGACGGGCAGCTCCCCCTTCGCTATCAGCGAGCGCAATCGCTCGCTCAAAGATTTGCAAGGCGAGCGCTATCTGCGCACACGCGCCTTCCTCAGCGCTGAGTCTGTTTCCGAGCGGGGGGCGGCGCGCGAGCAATCTTTCCTCGCCAGTTTTATGATTGACCGCTTCGGCTCCACCGCGCGCGGCAGCGGGCTTTATCTGCTGGGCTGGAGCGACAACTGGTCCCGCGACCTCGAGCTGGATGGCGCCGGCTGGAGCTCGGTGGATACAACCCTGTATATCATCGAGCTGGCGGTAGCGCTGGAGAAGCCCAGCGGCGTTGTTACCCTGCCGTCAGAGTATTTCACCTGGACGACTTTGGAGCGCGAAGGCATCGTGGACAATGGCGTTGACGGCTTCAGCCTGTTTGAAGGGCAGTCGGTCGAGTTTCTTTTGCAGCCGCTGCCGGGCTTGGCGCTGGACCTGGTGCATTATATGGAGCTTGAGGTCGACCGTGGCGGCGGCTATGCCCAGTCGCTGGATATCCAGCTCTACGATTGGACGACGGACAGCTATGAAATCTACGGCTATCGTGAAGGCGACGAGCTGGAGCTGCCGGCGCCGCAGCGCTTCCTGGGACCGGGCGGGGCGGTGCGCCTGCGCCTGCATTTTGAGCAGGGCGTGGGCACAGCGCGCGTGCGCCAAATCCGCATCGAGCAGACGGGGCGCTATGCCTAAGCGCCGCACTGCGCCAAAGTATTGCCAGAGGAATGAAGGAAGACGATGGACTTGATAATCAAGACGGGGGACCTGCGCAAGTCCTTCGGCAATTTTGAAGCGCTGCGCGGCATCTCGCTTGAGGTGCCAGCCGGTTCGATATACGGCTTCGTTGGTCCCAATGGCGCCGGCAAAACGACGACCATGCGCATTTTGACCACCTTGACCCGCCCCTCGGCGGGGGAGGCTTGGGTGGCGGGGCATTCGGTCTTGGAAGACCGGCGGGCGGTGCGGCGGGCGATTGGCTATATGCCCGATGAATTTGGCGTGTATGAGGACTTGCGCGTCTGGGAATATCTCGACTTTTTTGCCGCCTGTTACGACATCCCCGAGAGCCAGCGCAAACCGCTGGTGGCGGATTTGCTGGAGTTGGTGGATTTGCAGCATCGGCGGGAAGACCTGGTGGACAAGCTCAGCCGCGGCATGAAGCAGCGGCTTTCGCTGGCGCGCACCTTGGCGCATGACCCCCAAGTGCTCATCCTTGACGAGCCGGCTTCGGGCTTGGACCCGCGGGCGCGAGTGGAAATCCGCGAATTGCTGGGCGAATTGGCGAATATGGGCAAGACGATCTTCTTTTCTTCGCATATTTTGGCGGATGTGGAAGATGTCTGCTCGCACATTGGCATTGTTGAGGCGGGCGAGCTGATTATGCAGGGCAGCATCGACGCGCTCAAACTCCAGCTGATGGCGCACCGGGAAATCATCATCACGGTGATGGACCAAGCCAGCGCCGACGCCGCGGCGCGCCTGGCGGGGGAGCTGGGCACAGTTGTCAGCGCCGAGAGCATCACGCCCAAGAACGGGCGGGCGCGGCTGCGGGTTGATTTCGCTGGCACCGACCAGGAGCTCGGCATTTTGAGCCAGCGCCTGTTTGAAGGCGGCGTCACTCTGCTGGGCTTCAACGAAGAAGAAAAAGATTTGGAGCACATGTTCATGCGCGTGACCCGCGGCTTGGTAACCTAAGCGGGCGCGCTGACAGAGCCGAAGAGAGCCTGGAGACGGACGATGGCGCAGTATTCTGCGGCAGCCTTGCACTTCCCCGCCGATGACAAAGGGCGCGCTGGCGCTTTTGCCGCGCTGGATGCCAAGCGCGCCGGCTGGGACACGATGAACTTCGCCGCTGTCCGCCTGGGCGCGGGCAAGACCTTTGAAATCGCAATTGACACCTTTGAATATGTCGCCGTTGTGCTGGGCGGGCGCTGCACCATCCGCACCAATAAAGGCGACTTCGAAAATATCGGGCGGCGCGACAGCGTATTCAGCGGCATGCCCTACGCCGTCTATCTGCCGCCGCATACTGAATTTGAAATCGAATCGCTGAGCGACAATTTCGAGTTCGCTTCCTGTTGGGCGCCATCGGAAAAAGAAAACCAGCCCAAGCTGATAGAGCCAAGCGCGGTCGATATGCAACTGCTGGGCGGCGGCAATTGTTCGCGTCAAATGTGCCGCATCCTCGGCGGTAATTTCCCCGCCGACCGCCTGCTGGTCTATGAGCTGTATACGCCCGGCGGCAATTGGTCGAGCTTCCCGCCGCAGAAGCACGACAGCCACCGCACTGACGAGCGCGGCCGCGTCCTGGAAGCGCAGTTGAACCGCTTCAGCTTTTACAAATTCGACCGCCCGTCTGGCTATGCCTTGCAGCGCGTTTACAGCGCGGATAAAAGCGCCGATGTGACGCTGATGGCGCGGCAGCACGATATCATCCTGATGCCCGGCGGCTATTACACACTGGTGAGCGCGCCCGGCGCCATCACCTACAGTCTCAACTTTCTCGCTGGCTCTACGCGGCAATACGCCGCCAGCGATGACCCGGACTATGCCTGGGCGCGGGCGGCGCTGCCGAGCCTGGACCCGCGGCTGCCGCTGGTGGACCCGGGCATGGAGATCGGGCATTAAACTGCCGATACGCTGGATTGCCAAGCAGGGCTTCAGCGGGCTTCGCCGTACAGTGCTACACTGGATTTCGCAAACCAGACCATGAGTTTCTAGGTGCCATTATGGCAAGGAGCGAATATGCGCCGCTTAACCTTTTTCCTGTTGACCGCGATGCTGCTGCTTTCGATTGTGCCGGGGCTCGCCCAGGCGCAGCAGATTCATGTCGTGCAGAGCGGGGAGACACTCTACAGCATCGCGACGCGATATAACACAACTATTGATCAAATCGCAGCCGCGAACGGGCTAAGCCAGCCCTATGTCATCCACCGCGGCAATCAATTGACCATCCCCGCGCAAGGCGGCGCGCCAGCGCCAGCCGAAGCCGCCCCGGCGCCGCAGCCAGCCGCTACCTACGCCACTTACACCGTGCAGCGGGGCGACTCGCTTTCCATCATCGCGGCGCAATTTAACACTTCTTACATCACGCTGATGCAGTTGAATGGCATTGCCGACCCCAACTTCCTCGCGGTTGGGCAGGTGCTGCAAGTGCCCGCCCCCGCTGGCGCGCCCGCGCCGACCACCAGCTCGCCGGCAGTGCCCGCCGAACCGGTAACAACCGGCGTCTACACCGTGCAGCGGGGAGATTCGCTTTCGACGATTGCGGCGCAATTTGGCATCAACTACTTTGAGCTGGCGCAGCTGAATGGCATCGGCAACCTGGATGTACTGCGCGTGGGGCAAGTGCTGCAAGTGCCAGGCGCGCCGCCGCCAGCGCCGACCGTGCCCGAAGCCCCGCAAGCGCCGGATGCCTCTGTGCCCGTCAGCACGGCGAATACCGGCGGCTTTGAGCTGGGCGGGCAGGCGCTTTCCTTCGCGCATCCGAACCACATGCGCAACGCGCGCATGACCTGGGTCAAGCGGCAGGTGAAGTGGCATGGCAACGAGCACGCCGGCAACTTCCAGCACCTCATCGACAGCGCGCACTCCAATGGCTTCAAAGTGCTGCTCAGCGTCATCGGCGAGAAGACGCAGATTGCGGGCAACCCGCCCGCGTTTTATCAAAGTTTCGCCAACTTCTTGGCGGGGCTCGCCAGTGGCGGCGCTGATGCCATTGAAGTATGGAACGAGATGAATATCGACCGCGAATGGCCCCCCGGGCAGATAAGCGGCGCGAATTATACCCAGATGCTCAGCACCGCCTATCGGGCGATAAAAAGCGCCAACCCCGCCACGATGGTTGTCAGCGGCGCGCCGGCGCCCACCGGTTTCTTCCAGGGCTGCGGTCCCAATGGTGCCGATGACGACTGCTACTTGCGGGAGATGGCGGCGGCTGGCGCTGCCAATTATATGGACTGCGTTGGCGTGCATTACAACGCCGGCATCGTGCCGCCGAATGCCACCAGCGGCGCGCCGGTGGGCAGCTCTGGGCATTATTCCTGGTATCTGCCGCGCATGATGCAGCTCTATCGCAGCTTCTTCCCCGGCAAGCCGCTCTGCTTCACCGAGCTCGGTTATTTGACGGGCGAAGGCATCGGCGCGTTGCCGGGCGGCTTCGCCTGGGCATCGCACATCACTTTGCGCAATCAGGCGGATTGGCTGGCGGGCGCGGTGCATCTAACGCGCGGTTCCGGCTATGTGCGCATGATGATTGTGTGGAATGTCGATGCCACCTACTGGGGCAGCGACCCGCAATCCGGCTATGCCATCGTGCGTCCTGGCGGCGGCTGCCCCGCTTGTGATACGCTGCGCGCGGCGATGGGCGGCTAGGCGCTGTCACGAACAACAATGGGACGACTGGTTTGGTCGTCCCATATCGCGTAATATTTTCTGGGCGCTTCCCCAGTTGGAGCGCGAGGCAGCGCTAGAGCTGATATTCGCCGGTCACGCGCACAATTTTGTAGCGATAGTTCTCGACATATTCCAGCAATTCGTCTTGCAATTCCATCCAGTCATCGCTGGTGATAATCGCGCGCATGGCGCTTTCGTCAGCGGCGATAGCGCCCGCCATAATGCTGGGGATGTTGGACGCGGCATAGACATTGTACCAAGCCTCAATCGGCGTCAAACCCAGCTTGGTGGCATTGGGCAGCCATTCACGCATGACATATTCAAAGTATTCGTTGTTCATGCCCGCTTTGATGTCCCACTGCATGAGGATCTTGACACTTCCGTTTCGCATAAGCGCTAAACCTCCACTAGAAGGCGGCTACAGCCCACAGATGCTACGCGCACTACACACTGAATATACCGCAAAATACCGCGGATTGGGAAGAAACGCTCTTGCTTTGCTATTCGCCTGCCGCCGAGAGCAGCGCCACTTGCGTCTGCTCTGGCAGATTGCTTGGGCTAAGGCGCAAGGAATCCTGCGGCAGCGCCTGGCTGATGCCCATGGCTTTGAGGAAACTGTCGACCGCCTGCTGGTAGTCGCTGGGCTTGATGCCGGGCGGGCGCATCGGCAGCACATAAGTCGGCTCAATCAGGCTGATTAAGTCAGCAAGCTGGTCGCTGTTCAAGCGCGGATTGCCGATGGGCGCAAGCAATGCCTGCACTTCATCAAACCCTTCGATGATGTCTTGGTCGGGCACTTGGCGCAGATTGCCCAAATGCAGCACTTTGATGCCGTTGGGATAGGCGAAGTGGTAGGCGACATTTTCCTGGGCGCGCCCGCTGTCGTCGTCATAGCGGTGCAAGGCGATGCCGGTAACAAAAAGCTCGCCCAGTTCGTATTCGCCGGGACCGGCGATGACATAACGCTGGTCAAGCACTTGCTCTGCGCCTTGCGCCGCGGCTTGGTGGCTCGCCGTTACGAGGTCGGCGCGCAGGCGCAGCGGCGCCAGCTCCCGCCCGGGCAGATGCGGGTCGGTGAGTACCGAGGTCTGCCCCCGTTCTGTGATGCGAAAACAGCAGTAGCCGTACCAGGTGATATCCACTTGTGTCCGCTCGCTTTCTTCTTTTGGCAGCGCGTATTTTGCAATTGAAAAATGATGCGATCGCTAAGCTGCGCTTACCGCGATGCAACAGCCGAACATACTTCTGTGCCAAGCCGCTTAGTAGACGCGCTCCCGCGGGCGGAACTTCTGCTGATCTTCGGGTGTGCCCTGCGCTTCTTCCGCCTCCCACAGCGAGAGATCGACTTTTTTATCAAAGTTTAGCGTGTAGTCGGGGTTGGCGAGATTGCCATCGTGCCCGACGAGGGAATGCACCAGCCAGTTTTGGTCATCACGCGCCTGGAAGTCTTCACGGCTGTGGGCGCCACGGCTTTCTTTGCGTTCCAGCGCGGCGCGGGCGGTAACATCCGCCAGGTCCAGCAGGCAGCCCAGCTCCCAGGCTTCCATCAAATCGGTGTTAAATACGCGCGCTTTGTCGTCAATGCGCAGGTCTTGATGGAAGCGTTCACGCAATGCCGCCAGGTCATCGATGCCCTGCTGCAAAGTCTCTTGCGTGCGGAAGACGCCGACATTGTCCATCATTGTCGCTTGCATTTGGGCGCGCAGCTCGCCGGGGCGTGATTGCCCGCCACTTTTGCGGATGCGCTCAAATTCTGCCTGAATCGCGTGTCCGGCATCAGCTGGCAGGGGCAGCCAATCGGCGCTGCGCGCGAACTCCGCCATTTTCATGCCGCCGCGCCGCCCAAAGACAACCAGATCCACCAAAGAATTGGTGCCCAGGCGGTTGGCGCCATGCACACTGACACAGGCGGTTTCGCCAGCGGCGTACGCGCCCGGCATCACGCTGCCGGCGGCGTCAAGCAGCACCTCGGCATCAACATTGGTGGGGATGCCGCCCATGGCGTAATGCGCCGTCGGCTGCACTGGCATCGGCTCTTTGACGGGGTCGACGCCTAGATAAGTGCGGCAGAAATCGAGGATGTCCGGCAGTTTGCGCTCGACTGTGGCATCGTCGATGAAATCAGCGCGGGCGCGCCCTTCTTCGGCGAAATAACGGTTGACGGTAGCCGGGCGGATATCAAGATGCACATAGCCGCGGTTTTTGATGCTGCGTCCCGCGCGCGTCTCCAAATAGATGGCGCGGCTGACGACATCGCGGCTGGCGAGGTCTTTGGCGCTGGGCGCATAGCGCTCCATAAAGCGCTCGCCCTGGCTGTTTATCAGCACGCCGCCTTCGCCGCGCACGCCCTCGGTAATGAGTATGCCCATGCGGTAGATGCCGGTGGGATGGAATTGGAAGAACTCCATATCTTGCAGCGGTACGCCGCGCCGCAGGGCGATTGCCGCGCCATCGCCAGTTAAGGAATGCGCGTTGCTGGTGACCGACCAACAGCGCCCCCAACCGCCAGTCGCAAAAAAACTCGCCTTGCCGTGGAAGATGTGAAATTCGCCCGTGCCCAGCTCAATCGCGACCACGCCCGCCAGCGCGCCATCGACAACAATCATATCGACCACTTGGAATTCGTCGAAAAAGGAAACATCATTTTTGATGCACTGCTGATACAGTGTCTGCAAGATCATGTGCCCCGTGCGGTCAGCCGCATGGCAGGCGCGCCGCACCAGCTCTTCGCCGAAGTTGCGCGTGTGCCCGCCGAAGCGCCGCTGGCTGATGCGCTGGGCGGAGGTGCGGTCGAAGGGCAGCCCCATGTGCTCCAGCTCGATGACGGCGTCAACAGCGTTCTCCGCCAGGATTTTCGCCGCCGCCTGATCGGTGAGGTAATCGCCGCCTTTGACGGTGTCATAAGTGTGATAGATAGGCTTGTCTTCGTCCAGGTTGCCCAGCGCGGCACCGATGCCGCCTTGCGCGGTGCCAGTGTGGCTGCGCGTGGGGTAGAGTTTGCTGACGACAGCGACATCCGCGCCGCCTTTGCTGGCATAAAGCGCCGCCATCAAACCTGCGCCGCCAGCGCCAATGATGATTGCATCGTGTTTGTGGATTTTCATTCAGCCTCCACTAGGCGGGCGCTGCCGACTATCGCCCTAGGATTCGTCGCTCAAATAGGCTTCCAGCGAGGCGGGGATTTCTTCGCCGCGCAGCTCATAGATCTCGGCGGTGGCTGCCATCGCCTCGTGGATGATATTTTCTTCCAGCGGCACAAAGAGCGCCGCCCCGCCGACCGCCAGCAGGACCGCCGCAACAATGGTGCAAAGCGCCACCGAAGTCCGCCGGGCGAAATCGTTGAAGCTGGTGTAATCGGTCAACACATAGCGCAAGCCATTGAAGCCGTGCAGCACAACCAGCACGAGCAGGAAGAAATCGAAGGTGCGCCAGACAAAGAAGCCGCCCGCGGCGAAGGTCCAGCGGTGGTAGACAAATTCGACGGCGCTGGGTGCCGCGCCGATGCTGCCATTGTTCGCCAGAGTACCGGCGACTTCACCCGCGGCGGTGATATCGAAGACGCCTTGCACCACATGCATCAGCGCCAGGTGCACAAAGACCAGCGGCACAATCGCGATGCCACTGACGCGCATAAACGCCCACCAAAAGCGCTCGACAGCGCTGGATTGCGCCGCTTTCCGCCCGGCACCGCGCAGCAAGGTGAAAGCCGCCGCCAGCACTACCGCCGCCGCCAGCACCGCCAGAAAACCGGCGATGAAGGGCAGTTGCTCAATGATGGAGAAGAGCACAACATCCAGCACATGGTCGCCGGCGATGGCGGCTTCGGTAACATAGAAGTCGATGACATGCCCTGCCATGCCGACGAAGACCGGCGCCAGCAGCAGCAGGGTCGCGCCCAGCACAAATAGCGCCGCCCTGGATTGATGCCGCCAAAGCGCCGGTTTGTAATCAAAAATGATGATGCGGATGCCGTTAAAAGCGTGGTAAACGACAGCGAATACCAAGCCAAATTCGCCGATGGTGAAGATTGGCGATTGGTAGGCGGCGATGGCTTTGACATAGAGGCTGGGGTAAAAGACCGCCCACGAAGTATCGATGACATGCAGCACCAGGAAAAGCACAACGCCGACGCCCGTCAGCCGGTGCAGCACCCAGCTCCATTGCCCGATAGCGCCGCGATAGCGCAGCGTCTCTTTGACTGTAAGCGCAAGAGAAGTCACGCCGATGCCTTTCTCAAAATATCTCGAGTATTTGCTGGCTTTTCATGCAAGCCACAGTATCGCCGCTGATTATAGCACGGGCGGGCGCTTTAGAAAGGGCTGGGCGTTGACAGGTCTGTAATTCTGAGTAAGCTGGATGGAAATTCCAGGGGGCGACAATGGAAGACTTTGCGGCTTTACTCAACGGATTACACGGTTTTAGCCTGATGCTTGGGCTGGGGCTTGGCTTGCTGGGGGGATTCGTCTTCGCCATGTTGACTTATCGCTTCTATGGCAGGAATTTCCGCAACACCTTCGAGCGGCTTTCGGACGAGATGAAGACGGCGTTTAAGAGCCTGTCTTCGGAAACTTTGGCTAGCAGCCAGCAGGAACTTATGTCGCTGGCTGATCGTGAGCTGGGCAAGACTTCTGCGCGCTACAGCCTCGAGCTCAAAACCAAGGAGCAGCATATCGGCACACGGCTTCAGCACATGAAAGATACGCTTGATACCGTACCGACCGAACTCGAAAAGAACCAAAAGAATGTGGCCGAAGCCCTGGACAAATCGACCGAACAGCTTAAGGAATCGAATCAGGCCTATCTTAATGCCCTGGCAGAAAACGCCAAAGCGCAAACAAAACAGCATATCGCGGAATTAGAAGCGAAGAAGGAACTCATTGACCAGCAGCTTGAACAGATGTCCAAAACCTTAAAAACTGTGCCAACAGAGCTAGAGAAAAATCAGCAGCAAGTCAGTGAAGTCTTGGGCAAATCTACCGCCCAGCTCTCGGAATCCAACCAAGCTTATCTCAATCAATTGGCAGAAAAAGCCGAGGCGCAAACGAAACAGCATATCGCGGAATTAGAAGCGAAAAAGAAGCTCATTGA
>JAJDWK010000020.1 GCA_022825675.1 Anaerolineae bacterium
TTACAAGCGCTGGACGCGGGTATTGGCGGCTTTTGGCAAAGCCAGCCACAACAACCCGATGGGCGTCAGCGAGGCGAAGACATATCGCGACCGCGGCTGGAACCGCTGGATTGAGGTGGTCAAGGCGCTGGAGAAGCTGGCGGGGAATTAGCAATTTAGGGGCGTTTCGGCGAAACGCCCCTCAGCGCGAGAAGAAACCCCGCCGCTGGAAGCGCTCTTCCTTCCAAAAGTCGCCATCGTTGTGATAGCCGCCTTGCTCCCAGAAGCCGGGTTTATCCACCGGGCTGAATTCCAGGGCGCGCAGGAATTTGGCGCTCTTCCAAAAATAGCGCTTGGGCACAACCGTGCGCAGCGGACCGCCGTGATCCATCAGCTCCGGCTCGTGCAGCCAGCGCCCGTTGTATTTGGTCGCCAGCATCACATCCTCATCGTCCATGACTGCCAGCGGCAGGTTGGCGCTGTAGCCGAACTCGCAGTGGGCGATGACAAAGCGGGCTTCCGCCTTCAGCTCCAGCAATTGCAGAAAATCGCGGAAGAGCACACCTTCCCATTCCGTATCAAATTTGCTCCAGCGCGTTACGCAGTGAATGTCGACTGTCATCCGCGCTGTCGGCAGCTGCTGGAACTCCCGCCAGGTCCAGCGCCGTTCTTGTGTGACAGCGCCAAAGACGCGCAAATCCCAGGTCGCCGGGTCAAAACCTGGCGTGGGACCATAGGTGAGCACGGGGAATTTCTCGGTCAGAGATTGTCCATTGGGCAGGCGACCGGCGGCGCGCATCTCCCGTTCTTTTTGGCGGCGGCTGAGCGGAGGCATAAGCGATTCCTGATACTGTGCTGTGGCTTGCGCCAGGGATTATGGCGCATGATGCCCGCCGCTGGCAAGGGGCGCGCCAGCGCGCCGCTCCCTTGTTATCGCGCGGGTTTCGGCTACCATGGGGCAATTTGCGCGAGACAGGGGCGAAAGCGCCGCCGATGCGCCAGAGCAAGCCAAGAGACCGGCAGAACTCGCCCTATCGCTGGGTAATCCTGGCGATGGTGACGCTCTCCGGCTTCATCGTCATGGGCTTCCCCACTACCGGCTTGTCGGCGATGTTCAGCGAAATTGCCGATTCCCTCGATTTGAGCCTGGTCGATATCGGCGTGATTTGGGGCGTGGGCAGCGCGATGGGCATCTTCACGGCGCTGGTGGGCGGCGCTTTCATCGATGCTTTTGGCACGCGGCGCACGCTGGTGCTGCTCTGCTTGCTGACGGGGGTATTTGGCGCGCTGCGCGGCGTCGCCTTTGATTTTTGGTCGCTCTTCGCCACTTCTTTCCTCTTCGGCATGGTGCAGCCGATACTGCCGATGAACTTCGTCAAGCTCAACCGCGAGTGGTTCGCCTCGCGCCAGCTTGGCTTCGCCTCGGGCGTGATGTCCGCCGGCTTCGCCACCGGCTTGATGCTGGGCTCGCGTTTGAGCGCGACCGTGCTCTCGCCGCTATTGGGCGGCTGGCGCGCCGTTTTGATAGCGCTCGGCATCGGCGCGATTGCCCTGGCGCTGCTCTGGGCGCTAGTCCACCCGCCCGCTGAGGACCGCAAAAAATCCAAGCTGGAGCTGGGGCAGGTCCTCGCCAACCTGCGGCATGTCGCCCGCTTCCGCGAGCTGTGGACGCTGTCGCTGGCGGTCTTCGGCGTACTCGGCTTGATGCGCGGCTTGGTCGGCTATGTGCCCACCTATCTGCGGGAAATCGGCTGGGCGGCAGTCGATGCCGACAGCGCCATCACCGTGTTTTTCTTTTGCAGTTTGCTCAGCGTTGTGCCCATCTCGCATTTATCGGACCGGCTGGGCAATCGGCGGCTGGTGATGGCATTTGGCACCACGATGATGACATTGGGCACACTGCTGATGTATTTTGCGGGCGACAGCTTCTGGGGCGTGATGCTGGCGATGGCGCTGGCGGGCTTCACCTTTGACAGCTTCATGGCGTTGAAGGGCGCGTCCATAACCGAGGTGCAGGGCTTGCAGCTTGCCCTGGTCGGCAGCGCGCTGGGCTTTGGCGGCGTCTGGCAGAACCTGGGCACAACGGTCACGCCGCCGCTGGGCAACGCCCTGTCGGTCATCTCTTTGAGCAGCCCCTTCCTGCTCTGGGCGGCTTCGGGCGTTTTCGCCACAGTCGCGCTTTTGAGCTACCGCCGGCGCGCCGCCTAACCTCAGGGCAATCGCATCAAATAGTTATTCACCACAAAGACACAAAGAGCACAAAGTTTTTTCTTGAAATGGCTCTATGCTTCTTCATTTATCAGGGTAGTTTGTACACAGCCCTTACCACCGAGAACAGTAAGGAAAATTGAGCGCGCCGAGAAACGATTTTAAGAGGATTCTCATGCTATTCTCGGTGTCCTCGGTGGTTAAATTTGCGTTTTATTTCGCTTGTTGTGGCGAATGTCTTTGTTAATGCAATTGCCCTTGCCTAGCCTTTGACGCCGATGGAAGCGAGCCCGCCGATGAGATGCTTCTGCGCGAAGAAATACAACAGCAATATCGGCACAATCGACACCAGCGTCGCCCCCATGAAGAGATGCCACTCGACGCTGTAACGCCCTTGGAAGAATGCCAAGCCCACCGAAATCGGGTAAGAATCCCAATCGCGCAGGAAGATAATCGGCTCCAAAAAGTCGTTCCACACCCAGACGAAAGTGAAGACGACCACCACCGTCAGCGCCGGGCGGCTAAGCGGGATGATGATGCGATAGAGGATGCCCCAGTTGCCCGCGCCGTCAATGCGGGCGGCATCGTCCAAATCCCGCGGGATGGTGCGGATGAATTGCGTCATCAAAAAGATGAAAAACGGGTTGCCAAAATAGGACGGCAATATCAGCGGCGCATAAGTGTCTATCAGCCCCAGCTTTTGATAGAGCCAAAACAGCGGTATCAGCTTGATATGCCCCGGCACCATCATCGTGCTCAGCATCAGCAGGAAGAGCGCGGACTTAAACGGAAAATCAAAGCGGGCGAAGCCGTAGGCGATTATCGGCACCGACAGCAGCCCGCCAGCGATATTGGCGATGACCAAAATCGCGCTGTTGAGCATGTAACGCGCCAGCGGGTATTTGCCAAAAGCCTCGGCATAATTGCCCCATTGCGGGCTGCTGGGCACCCATTCGGGGGGCCAGGCGAAGATTTCCTGCGGCAATTTGAGCGAGGTGGAAGCCATCCAGAAGATGGGCAGCATGAAGACAATCGCCAGGAAAATCATCAGCGCATAGACAATGCTGTGCCCGCTGATGCGCAGCAGGCGCTTGCGGCGGGCGCTGCGCCGCAGCTGCCGCTGGATGCCCAGCGCCTGGCGGTCAGTTTTCATAATAGACCCACCTGTCCGAGGTGCGATAGACAAAGACGGTGCAGCCCATGATGACCGCCAGCAGGAACAGCGCCAATGCCGAGGCATAACCCATATTAAAATTGCGGAAGGCTTCTTCGTAAAAATAATAGAGGAAGAAATACGTCGCCTTCAAAGGACCGCCTTTGGTGATGACAAAGGCTTCGGTGAAGATTTTGAAGGCGTCGATAAGCTCAATGATGAGCTGGAAAAAGAGCGTCGGCGTCAGCAGCGGCAAGGTGATGCGCCAGAAGCGCCGCCACTTGCCCGCGCCATCGATTTCCGCCGCTTCGTAGAGGTGGGCGGGGATATTTTGCAAGCCCGCCAGGTAGATGATGGCGGCGCCGCCGACCTTCCAAATGCTCATGATGGCGACTGAAGGCAGCGCCCAATCGCGGTCCCAAAACCAATACGGACCCTGTACGCCGACATAACTCAGCAGGGTGTTGACGACGCCGGTATCCGGCTGCAAGAACCAAATCCACATCAGCGATACCGCCACGCCCGATATCACCGCCGGGATAAAAAATACCGTGCGGAAGAAGTTCATGCCCGCGATTTTGAGGTTGAGCAGCAGCGCCAGCATCAAACCCAGCACCAGCTTCAAAGGCAGGGAAAGCGCCACAAACAGCAGCGTCGCTTTCAGCGAGCTGAGGAAAAGCGGGTCCCGCGTGAACATGCGTGTATAGTTGTCCAGCCCCACCCATACCGGCGGGTCGACCAGCGTCCACTGCGTCAGGCTGAAGTAGAAAGTGGCGACGATGGGGAAGGCGTAGAAGACGAGGAAACCGAATGCCCAAGGCGCCAGCGCCAGGTAGCCGGTCCTGGCGCTGCGGCGCTCTTGGGCGGTCATATTTCGCCAGAATGATGGCATGGGCGCACCTGGTCTCTTCCCCACAAGCGGGAAGGACAAGCCAGTTTTTCAACCCCATCCCCAGCGCTTCGCCATCTCTTCTACAATTTTGCGATTCCCCCTCCTTCATTTTGGGGGAGGGGGCCAGGGGGTGGGGGACGGAATACCCCCGCCCTCGTTAGGAGCGAGGGGCCAAGTATACTTCAATATCAGCCGCCCAGGCGCGGCACGCATTCGTCCAGCGCGGCTTGCGCCGGCTCGACCATGGAATCCAGCGTCGCTTGCACTTCGTCGCGTTCGATTTCGCCCAGCATAATCAAATCCCAGGCGTCGCTGACGGCGCGGATGACAGCGCCGCGCCAGCAGGGATGGTCGGCGCGCCACTCGGCGGTTTGCGTCGCGTCCAGCACGCCCATGAAGCCCTGGAAGTAATCGGAGTCAGCGTCCGGGTAATCGGCGAGCACAGCTGGCAGCGACGGCATCAGCGCGCCGATTTCCATGTTGATGCGCTGCCCTTCGGGTCCCGCCCAGAAGCTGAGGAATTCATAGGCTTCGTCCGGGTGCTCGGTGCCCGCCCAGATGGAAGCGCGCAATGCCCAGGCATGCACAAAGCGCTCGTTGCCGGGCACATGCGGCTCGGGCACGATGCCGAAGTTGACGCCGGCATTCGCCGCCGTGATCATGTGCCCGTTGTTGAGCGTCGCCATGCCCAGGCGCCCGGCGATGAAGAGATCAACGGGACCGGTGCCTTCGGTGCCCAACACTTCGATATCGGCGGGCGTCGGCGTGGCGCCGCTAGCGACAAGATCCCAGAGCCAGGTGTAAGCGGCGACCGATTCAGGACCGTTGAAATAGCCCTCGACGGTGCTGCTGTCGTCGCTGTAAGGCTTGGTCGCGCCGATGTTGCGCCAGACAGCGCGGAAGGGACCGCGGGGACGGTCGCCGCCCCAGCGCCGTTTGGCGGGGTCGGTCAACGCGGTGGCGATTTCAATGTACTCTTCGGGCGTCCAATCGGCAGTGGGGTAGTCGACGCCAGCTTCATCAAAGACATCTTTGTTGTACATCACAAAATTGGCGCCAACAGTGAAGGGCAGCCCAACAACGCGCCCGTTCCAGGTCGCCCAGTTGGTGAAGTATTCCGCGAAATAATCGTCACGGCTGAGGTCGGGGTCGGCTTCCAGATGGTCGGTGATGTCCAGCGTATGCGGCAGCCAGGGCGTCTCCCAGAAGTAGGCGATATCGGGCGCGCCTTCGCCCGCGCCCAGCGCGGTGTTCATCAGGTCGCCATAAGCGGATTCCGCCATGATGGTAACATCAATTTTGATGTCGGGGTGCTCGGCTTCGAAGGCTTCGATAACGGCGCGGATGGCGGGCTCGGGCGATTCGGCGGATGCCAGCGTCCACCAGGTGATGGTGACGGGCTCCTGCGCGGCGACGCCGCCGATGCCAGCGAGCAGCAGCGCCAGCGCGCAGACGAGCGCCAGGGACTTGCGGAAAGACAAAGCGGTCATTTTGAGACTCCTTATATGAGCTAGAAGCATTTGACGCAGCATAGAAGAAATATGCTGACAGCTGGGAAGATACCACAAATCGCCCGCCGCCCGCTACATTTTGCGGCATTTGCGCTGGGGGGTTAAATCTAATGAGCATTCACCACAAAGACACAAAGATTTTCCTATACATCCGCAGAAAAGGACTCGATGCAGGGGCGTTTCGCTGAAACGCTCTGCCGTTCGTCATGGAAATGCGGGCGTCTCGGCGGCAGGATTGCTTGCCCGCCTCAAACCTCGACAAAGCTGACCCGCCAGGATTTCAGCCCGCGCCGATTGTCACTGTAACAGCTGCCGGTGCTCAGCGCGGTTGCCAGCGGCTCGGCGGCGCCGGGCATATCCACGGCGTATTCGACGCCTTCTTCCATTTGAAAATCGCCATAATTATCGCCGTATTCCCGCTTGATGCCGGTCAGGAAGATGTCTTCGCTCTCGCCCCAGCGGACGCGGATGCGCTGACCCGGGACGCCGCGCCCCAGGTAATCCACAGTGCGCACCTCGATGATGGCGGGGCGGGCGATATCACAGAAGGAGCGCAAAGAATGCTCCCGGAAGCGGCGCGGCAAGGGGGTCGGCGCGAGGCGCGCAGTCTGCGCGGTTTGCGCGCTGGCTGGCGGCGGCGTTTTGCTGGGCAGGGGTGTCGGCTGGGCGCGGGCATCAGCGGCGGGCGGCGGCGGCTCCGCTGGCAGGGCGGCGGGCGCAGCTTCTGGCAGCAGGCGCTCGGCGCAGCCCTCGCGCCCAAAATCCTGATAAAGCTGCACGGCGCTGCGCAGGGCGGCGATGCCGCTGGCGTCTGCCAGGTAGCCGCCGCTGCCCAGGGCGCAAGCGCCTTCCGCCAGCGCGACCAGCGGGTCGCCCGCCGGCTTGAGCGCTATCAGCTTGTCCAGCGCCCGCGCCGCATCGCCGCTTTCGTGATATTCCAGCGCGATCGCCAGCATGTAATGATTGCGGTCCTCCGCGCGCAGCTGCCAGGGTTCGGCCTCCCCGCCCGGCAGCGGACCGAGCAGGCGGCCAAGCGCGATTCCCAGCGCCAAGCCCGCAATCAGGCTGAGGGCGAATGCCGTGTAGGAAAAGGCGGCGGGGGCGGCGCTTTCGGGCGCTGCGGGCTGCATCAGCCGCCGCTTTCTTCCAGCGTGAGAAAAGGCATCATCAGCGGGCTGAGCTGCCCGAGGTCCCGCGCCAGCGCGACCAGCAGGCGGATATCGGGCAGGCTGCGCGCCGAACTGCTGATGATGCGCTCCGCGCTTTCCCGCAAATGGCGCTGCGCTTCGTCGCCATAAACAAGCGCGAGGCGGGCGCTGGCGCCAACCAAGTCGCCATCAGCGGCGTAGCCCGCCGCTATCATCACGCTGTAGTCGTCTTGATGGCTCTGCGCCAGTTGGCTCAGCTGGCGGTTGCGCGCATCCATTGGGAAAGAAACCCAGCCGAAATACAAGCCGACAAGCGCGCCAAGCGCAAGCCCTAAGATGAGAGAGCGAAATATGCGCAGCATGGCTCGTGCTTTGCTATGGCTCCCCCGGGCAATGTTGCTAAATATGCGGCTCAGCCTTGCAGCAGCGCGATTTGCTGGCAGGCGGGGCAAGCGCCATCAGGACGAATGATGGCGTAGCCGGCCTGCGGGTCGGCATCGTAGGTGTCGAAATCGATATTCCAGACGATTGCCAGCTCCACCGGCATCTCCTGGAAATCCGCGGCGATTTGCATCGCCTGCGCGATCCAGGCCGCCTGCTCGGCAACGGATGTATTCGCCGCCCAGGTGAATCCCGGCGGCAGCGGACCGTAGCCCTCGGGCGAGAGGTAGCCGATTTCGGTCAGGCACATCGGGATATCGGCATTGCGGAATGCCCAGGCGACGCGGCGCAGCATCAGGATGAGGTAGCGCGTCTCGTAGGTATCGCGCGGGTCGCCGCCTTGGGCGCTTGGCGGCAGGATGCCTTCGTTGTAATGCACGCCGATGCAATCCGCATAGTCGGCGACGCCCGCCGCCGCCATCTGCGCCATGAAGACATTGTCATCACAGCCGCCGGCGGCGCAGCCCGCGAAGAAACCCGTTGGTGCCGGCGCGCCGCTGACGACAAGCGTATCGGGGTTCGCCGCTTTGATGGCGGGGTACGCCGCTTGCAGCAGGCGGGCATAATTGGCGCCATGCACGCGCCCGCGCGTCCATTCGCGGTCGATGTTGGGCTCGTTCCAAACTTCGATGGCGTCCGCGCCCAGCTCCGCCAGATAAGCGACATATTCGGCGAAAGCCGCGACATAACCATCGAAATCCTGCGCCAGTTGGTTTTTATCGCCCAATGCGCCCAGCATCACTTTATAGCCCTGGGCATGCGCCGCTTCGATGAGCTCTTTGCCATCGGAGATGCCAAATTGCACCTGTTTCTTGACCCAGGTCATGCCAGCGGCGCGTAATGCCGCTTGCGTCGCTTCGTTAAAGTACTTCACATGCCCGCCGACTGGCAGCGGCAGCCGATTTTCCAACATCGCGGGGGCGGCGCTTTGCGCTTTTGCGCCCGCGCCGTCAATCACCTGCACCGAATTGGGGTTGATGGTCGCGCCGTCATTGTTGATGGCGATGGGCGCCAGCGTGAAGGTGTGGCTTTCGTTGGCGGCGTCGACGGCGTGCAGGCGCAGCTGATAGATGCCATCGTTGAAGGCGGTGGTCGCCCATGCGCCCAGCAGCCCGTTGACCACCGGCGCGAATTGATAGGTAACTACGGGCGTCCACTGGGCGGCGCTAGAGCCAGGCTCATAGAGCGCGGCTTCGACGAAGAACCATTGCTGGTCGGCGATGGCGGCGCTGCCATGCAAATCGACAGTGCCGATGACGGTGTTGACCACCGGGTCCCAATCAAGCATGAGCTCGTCTTGCGCTTGCAGCGGGAGCGCCAAGAAAAGCATCATCGTCAGTATCGTCAATATCACCGTTAGCTGTCGCATCGCCACTCCCGTCCGCGCTTTGCATTATGCCTCCCGATTATAGCAGAGGCGGCGGCGCGGCTATGGCGAAACTGCGGGCATTTGCCGGGGCGATTCAAAGGCAATGGTAGCGCCGGGTACTCCGCTCCCGGATACGGCTTATGCCGCCCGCGCCACAAAATCGAAGCTGAGATCGACATCATCGGTAACATTCGCCACCGAGGGCACATCGGGAATTACCAAGCCAAAATCCGCGTACAGCAGGTTGACGCCCGCGCTGCCGCGCAGCTGCGTCTCGCTCTCCAGCGTGACTTCGGCATTGAAGGTAACCTCCCGCGTGACGCCCGCCACCGTCAAGCCGCCGCTGATATCAAAGCGGATTGTCTCGCCCACCGCGATGGCAGCCGCCGAAAAATTGCTCAAAGCGCGCGGCTCAAAGCTGATGAACTCAAATTCATCTTGCGCCGATTTGAGGATTTGGCTGCGCAAGGCGCGGTTGCGGAAGCTGTTGTCGGTTTCCAATGTGCGCGCGTTTATCAAAATCGTACCGATGGTCGAAGCGCTGGGATTTTGCAAATCCGCGCTGATGCGCCCGGCAACTTCGCTGGTAGCGCCGATGACGGTCGTGCGCACGCCGCGCAAATCCTCCTCCAGCGTGAAGCGCGCCTCGCTTTCGCCAGCGACAATGGCAAATTCCCGCGCGCCGCTGGCAGGCGCGAGCGTGTCCATCACCGTCGCCACGCCGCCTTCCACCGCCGTCGTCACATCGCTGAGGACCGCGCCCAAGCCCGATGCCGGCGCTTGCGCGAGGGCGTCGCTGATCGAGCTGGTGATAGAGCTGGGGATGACAGTGGCGGCGATCTCGACAATCGCGGTGCCGACGGTGCCCGCCATCGTATCTTCGCTCGCCTCCAGCGTCGCCAGCGCATCGCCCACCGTCAGGCTGGCTTCGCCCGAGCCGCCCGTAATCCAAATATAGCCCAATATGCCGGCGGCAGCGCCCCCCGCCAGGGCGATGAGCAGCAGCAGCAAAACCAGCCAATAGGGTACGCCACGCCTGTTTGCACTATCCATGGAGCGTGTCCTTTTCTGTCGCCCGCGATTCATTGCCCTATACGACACTAAAATGCGCGAGGTTTCAAGTGCGGCTGCCGCCTAATACAGAAGCCGCCCAATTGCAGCAATGTGTTGCGCTGGCGACGCGGGTAGGGTATGCTCCGCGCGTGGTATCAAACAGAAGTCTTTCAACGAACAATTCTTGTAAGGAGAGAATCATGCGATCATTGCGTTTCCTGGCTCTGTTGGTCTTCAGTCTGTCCGCTGTCTTCGCCGCGTCCGCGCAGGACGGAATCACCTTGAAATGGTGGGTAGAGACGACCGATCAAAGCGAGCTTGACCACCTGCAGGCGACATTGGTAGAGCCATTTGAAGAAGCCAACCCGGGCATCACGCTGGAAGTCATCGGGCAGGAGTCGCTGCAAGATGTCTTGCGCACCGCGCTGCTGGGCGGCGCCGCCCCCGATATCCTGTCCACATTCGGTCCCTCGTGGAATGCGGAATACATCAAAGGCGGCTTCATGGCGCCGCTGGACAGCTATTCCGACCTTTATGGCTGGCAGGACAAGCTCGTGCCCTGGGCCTATGGCACCGGCGCGATTGATGGCACGCTCTACAGCATCCCGCTGGCATTCGAGAGCATCGTCATGTTCTACAACCAGTCCGTCTTTGAAGAGCATGGCTGGTCGGTGCCCACCACCCGCGCCGAGCTGGAAGCGGTCGCCGAAGCCTGCATGGAGCTGGGCATCCACCCCTTCACCTATGGCAACTTAAATGCCGTCTGGGCGAACGGGCATATCATCAGCGGCTATCTCAACAATTACGCGACCCAGCAGGAATTGCGGGCGGCGCTGACTGGCGAGAAACAATGGACGGACGAAATCTTCGCCGATGCGATCGCCCTGCTCACCGATGACATCGCCGAAAAAGGCTGGTGGTCTGGCGGGCTGGAGAACTATTACCAATACGAAGGCGCGGACTATTGGGCGGAGCTGGCGAGTGGCGAAGCCGCGATGATGATAACCGGCACCTGGGGCTTCAACAGCGCGCCCGAATACTTTGAAGAGACCGGCATGGTATGGGACCTGGCGCCCGTGCCCAACATGAACGATCAGCCGCGCCCATCGGTATACCCCCTCGCCATCGGCTCGACGCTGGCGATCAATGCCGGCTCCGAGCATCCCAACGAAGCCGCGATGGCGCTGGACTTCCTGATTAGCAATCCCGACCGCGTACTGGCGATATCGTCTGGCTTCAACTTCTCCGAGTGGCTGCTGCCGCTGGCTTTCAGTGTGGAAGACTTCCCCGATGGCGTCGACCCGCGCGTGCAGCGCTTCCATGCGGAATTTGCCGAGGCGACTGGCATGGGCAACTATGGCTATGCCAACTGGACTTTCTGGCCCGGTCCCGCCAACACCAACTTGCGCGTCGAAATCGAAGGCGTGTGGGAAGGCATCGTCTCGATTGAGGACTATCTGGCTGCCCACCAAGCGGTCTGGGACGAGCTGTTTGAAAGCGGCGGCACCATCCCCGTTCCCTAAGCAAGCGCAACAATGGGGAGGGGCGCGCTCCTCCCCATATCCGCTCAATTGTAAGCTACTCTTCCTGGGACCCGCGTGAGCAAACACTCGCCACGGCAGGCGGCGCACTGGCAGCTCTTCAAAACCCATTTTGTGGAGCCATTAGGGCGCTGGATTTATATTATCCCCCTGCTCATCGTCAACGCGGTTGTCATCATCATCCCCTCGGTTTCGGGCATCCTCTACGCCTTCACCGATTGGAACGGCACCTCCGAGGCGACCTTCATCGGCTTGGACAATTTCGGGCGTTTGTTCCAGGATGCCGTATTCTTTCGCGCTTTTATCAATAATGTTACCTACACCGGCATCTTCCTGATTGTGCCGATTGCGGTTGGGCTTTTGGGCGCTTACCTGCTGGCGGGCATTCGGCACGGGCAAGTCGTCTACCGCTTGCTGTATTTTATTCCTTACATGTTCGCCAGCGTGATAAACACACAAATCTGGCGCTATCTCTTGCACCCCAAGCATGGGGTGGGCGCGTTCCTGGCGGATTATGGCATCACATTTTTGGATTTCGCCGTTTTCGGCCGCCGCAGCACCGCGCTCTATGGCATCGTCTTCGTCGATGGCTGGCACACCTGGGGCTTCCTGGTCGTCTTGTATCTGGCGGCGATGACGCAGGTGGACAAGGAACTCTACGAAGTCGCCCGCCTGGACGGGGCGACGCGCCTGCAGCAATTCCGCCATGTTACCCTGCCCAGCATCCGCCCGACTTTAATCTTTTCCATGCTGATAATTTTCATCGGCACGACGCTGGTTTTTGACCATGTATACATCTTGACCGGCGGCGGACCGGCGCATGCCTCCGAAGTCATGTCCACCTATCTCTACACCCAGGCTTTTGAGAACTTTGATGTGGGCTACGCCGCCTCAATCGGCGTGATGCTGGCATTATGGGTATCGGTGCCCCTGTCCATATTTTATGTTTTGCGGCGGCGCGGCTGGCAGATTTAGCGCCGCGTTGTGTAGGAGCTGGCATGCTCAAATCCGGGCGTGAGCATTCGACAATGCCAAACCATGTCATCTTGATGACGCTCGCCTTCATCGCCTTCATGCCCATCGCGATTCTTTTTATGAACGCCTTCAAGACCACTGCCGAAATCGGCAGGAATCCCCTCGGTGTGCCCAGCGTATGGCATATCGAAAATTTCTCAGAAGCCTGGGAAGTCGGGCGCTACGGGACGATACTAAGAAACAGCGTCATCATCACCGGCGGCACGATTGTCGGCACCTTGATGCTGGCTGGCTCCGGCGCCTATGCGCTGGCGCGGCTCAAACTGCGCGGGGGCGATTTGCTGACCTTTTATTTCCTGGTAGGCACCAGCGTGCCAGCGCAGCTTTTCATCGTGCCGCTTTTTATCATGTGGCGCAATTTTGGGCTCATCAACACCCAACTGGGCTTGATTATCATCTACTGCGGCTTGTCATCGCCCTTCGCCACCTACCTGCTGCGTTCTTATATGGTATCGCTGCCCGAAGAATTCATGGAAGCCGCCCGCGTGGATGGCGCGACCAATTGGCATATTTTCCGCCACATTATTTTGCCTTTGTCCTGGCCCGGCTTTGTAACCGCCGCTTTGGTTGTCGGCTTGAGTTCCTGGAACGAATTCCTCTTCGCCGTCACCTTTTTGACTGACCCGAGTCTCAAGCCGATTTCGACTGGCTTGTACGCCTTCCAATCGCGCTACTCGCGGGATTGGGGGCTGACCAACGCCGGCGCCGTCATCATGATCACGCCGATTATTATTCTCTTTCTCATATTGCAGCGCCGCTTTGTCGAAGGCTTGACGCAAGGCGGCTTAAAAGCCTGAGAGCAAAACAGAACAAGTTAAGTAGGAGACATGAACGATGGGCGATTCGCAGCGGCGCGGCAGCATCTGGATAGGCAATGACCACGGCGGCTACGAGCTGAAGCGGAAGCTGCTGGCATATCTGGCGGAGCGCGGCATCCCGTTTGAAGACCTGGGCTCCGACTCGGGGGAGATTGTGCGCTACCCGCATTATGCCGTGCGCGTCGCCAAAGCCGTCTCCCAGGGGGAAGCCGAGCGCGGGATTTTGATTTGCTCGACCGGCATTGGCATGAGCATCATCGCCAATAAATTTGACGGCGTGCGCGCCGCCCTCTGCACCAGCACCTATATGGGGCGGCTGACGCGGGCGCATAACAACTCCAACATCCTCTGCCTGGGCGGGAAGATCACTGGCGAGCTGGAAGCGCTTGACATCCTCGAAGCCTGGCTGGATACAGGCTATGACGGCGGCAGGCACGATATTTCGCTGGGGCTCATCGCCGATGCCGAAGAAAAGCTCAGCGCAAACAGCGCCTGGCAGCCGTCCGAGCGGTTTTTCAAAGACGGCTAGAGCAGCCTTAGTCAAGTAACTTGGAAGCTAAAAACATGCAGACCCCGCCGCGCCACAAAGCAAAAGCCACCGAACTTGAACGCATCCTCGAGCGCTGGGAGCAGCGCTACGAGTGGCGGCAGCTTTCCAAGGCGCTGCCGCGGGCGCTCATCGCCGCTTTGCTCATCAGCTTGCCGCTGGGCATTTTTGGCTATCTGCGCTTGCGGCTGGATGCGGCGCAGTTGGCGCTGCTGGCAGGCGGGATTTGCGCGCTGGGCGCGCTGCTGACGCTGGTCTATACCCTGCTTTTCCCGCGGGATTTGCTGACGCGGGCGCGCTTCTTCGACCTGGAATTTGGGCTGCGGGAGCGCGTCTCCACCGCCATCGAATTGATGCAGGGGCGGCTGGTCACTCACCCGGAGCTGGAGGCGCGGCAAATCGCCGAAGCGCTGGACATCGCCCGCGGCATCGACGCCAAAACGCAAATCCGCATGGACTTCCGCCGGCGGGAGCTCGCCGCGCTTTGCCTGTTGGCGCTGTTGATGGGCGGGCTGATTTTGCTGCCGGCGATTGCTGGTCCCGCATATAGTGATGAAGCGCCCGCAGCGGCATTGGACGCGCCGCGCGAAGACCTGCGCGAAATCATCGAGGCGGTCGCCAAAGACCCCAGCCTGGACGACATCGACCGCCAGCAATTGCTGGAAGCGCTGGAAATGGCGCTGGAGCGCCTGCAGGAAGAAGAAATCAGCGAAGAAGAAGCCTTCGCCGCCATGAGCCAACTGGCGGCGGAATTACAAGAAAAGGCGCTGGAATTGGGCGAGACGGTAGAGCTGGACCAATCCACGATGGATTCGGCATTACAAGCGCTGGAAGACTATCAGCCGCCCGCCGAGAGTGATGCCGACAGTGACGCCGGTAGCGACAGCGAGGAGCAGGCGGCTTTGGAAAATCTGCCCAGCTTATCCCAGACTATGCAGCAATTGGCGCAAGACGCCGCCGAGATGAGCGCGGAAGAAGCGGCGGCCGCCGCCGAAGCGCTGCGCCAGGCGGCGGAAGAACTGGCGGAAAGCAGCCCGGAGCTGGCGGCGGCGATGCAATCGATGGCGGAAGCGCTGGAAGCCGGCGATGACGACGCGCTGCAAGCGGCGCTGGAGGCGGCTGGCGAGCAATTGGCGCAAGCCGAAGCGCAGAACCAGCGCGACCAGCAAGCGAGCATGCTGCTGCAAGAGCAGTCGGAGATGGCGGAGCAGGCGGCGGAAGCGATCGCGCGCCGCCAAAGCCAGCAGGGCGCGCCCGAGCCCGGGGCAATGCAGGAGCCCGCGCAAGCCGGGCAGCAGCGCAGCGGGCAGCCCAGCAATCAAGAGAGCGCCCAGGCGGCGCAGGACGGGCAGCAAGGCAGCCAGCCGGCGCAGCGCAACAGCTCCCGCCGCGGCGAGCGCCAGGGCGACAATCAAGACAGCCGCGGCGCGGGTGCCGGCGCCGGCAGTGGCGACCCCAGCAACCGCAGCCTGCCGGGGGCGGGCGGCGCGGATGAAGGCGCCGAGACCAACAACCAGACCAGCGGCAACCGCGAAATTGAATATGAGGCGCTCTACAGCCCCAGCGGCATTGAGGGCGGCGGCAATGAAGAACTGCGCCTGGAGACGGACGCCAGCGACGCCATCAGCGCCGAAGGCGATTTTGACGACAACCCGCTGGGCGAATCCCGCGTGAGTTATGACCGCGTCTTCAGCGAATATCAAAATGCCGCCAACCGCGCGCTGGAAAGCGACTATGTGCCGCTGGGCTTGCGCGATGTCGTGCGCGACTATTTCACTTCGCTGGAGCCGGCGGGGGCAGGCGCATGAACGACAGCCCGCGGCGCTATCTGCCGCTGTATGAAGCGAAGATGATGCACCAGTTCAGCCACCGCTGGGCGAGCTATCAGCCCAATGGCAAAACCCGCGACATGACAGCGGCGGAATTGCGTGACCCCGCTGCCTTGCCGCTGCCGCGCTATTGGGTGGACGAGCGCGATGTCGAGGCGCGGCTGGAGCATTGGGACCGTGGCTGGCTGCTGGCATCCCGAGACATCTGCCGAAGCACCGACATGGTTACAGCAATTATGGGTTTGTTCCCGCGCGCCGCCTCAAGCGGCGTGAATATCCAGCATATCATCGGCGATCCGATTGACCGCTTGGAAGGATTTTACGCAAATTTTAATACATTTGTCTTTGATTTTGTCGTTCGCCAAAAGGTCGGCGGCACACACTTGAGTCAGAATTATTTGAAACAACTCCCCGTCATCCCGCCGCGATGCTACAGTCCGCCGCTGCTCGATTTCATCCGCCCGCGCGTCTTGGAGCTGGCTTACACCGCCTGGGACTTACAGCCCTTCGCCCGCGATTTGGGTTATGCCGGTCCGCCATTTGTATTTGACGCCGAGCGCCGCTTCTGGCTGCGCTGCGAGCTGGACGCGCTGTATTTCCATCTCTATGGCATCAGCCGCGATGATGCCGCGTATATCCTGGACAGCTTCCCCATCGTCAAGCGCAAGGACGAAGCGGCGTATGGCGATTACCGCAGCAAACGCGTGATTTTGCAGCTCTATGACGAACTGGCGGCGCTGCCGACTATGCATGTTCCCGCGCCGCGGGCGGCAGACGGCGCGCTGGAAGCGCCTGATGTTTCGGCTTGGCTATCGCCTTTGCAGCCGCCGCCGGGCATGGCGGGCGCATAGCGGTCGAGGGCTTTTGCCAGCCGCAGCACCGCCCAAGGTTCGCCGCCAATGGCAACTTTTTTTGAAGCGTCGATAACCTCAAAACCCGCGCCTTGATAGGCGGCGCGGGCGATAGTATTGCGTTCGTCGACATCCAAAGTCAGGCGGGCGCTGTCGGCGCGGTAGCCGTGCATCAAGCCGGCGATAGTTCCCGCTTCCAGCAGGAACATGCTGTGCGCGTGGCTGTTGTCATTGTCCGGCAGCAGGAACATCGACTCAAACACAGCGCGCCAGCGGCCGCCGAACACGTCGCTGAAAGCATCATCAGCGGCGATTTGCGCGAGTTGGGCGAAGTGCGCCGCGTGCTGCGCTGTCGCCGCCGCGGGGATGAGCATCAGCGCGCCAGCGCAATCGCATGCCGCAGCGCCGCTTTTAGGCTGCCGGGCTCGGCAATGCCTTTGCCGGCGATATCAAAGGCGGTGCCATGCGCGGTGGTCGCGCCGATGACGGGCAAGCCCATCCACAATGTGGCGATAGCGCCGCGGGCTTGCAGCTTGCGCGCGATATTCATCTGGTCGTGATACATGCAGACGACGCCATCAAATGCGCCATCCAGCGCTTGTTTGAAGACAATATCGGCGGGCACGGGTCCGGCGGCGTCGATGCCCTGGCGGCGGGCATCGGCAATCGCGGGCGCGATTTCGTCAATCTCTTCGCGCCCGAACAAGCCGCCTTCGCCCGCGTGCGGGTTCAACGCGGCGACAGCGAGGCGCGGCTGCCGGCAGCCCAGCTTGAGCAGAACCGCTTGCAGCTGCTCGATGTAACGGCGCACACGCCCGCGTTTGATGCAGCCGCAGACCGCGGAAAGCGGGATATGCTCGGTGACGGCGACCGCCCAAACGGGTCCCGCCGCGCCCAGGATAAAAGGCTCGCGGCTGCCTGTCAGCGCGCCCAGGAATTGCAATTCGTCCGCATAAGTGTAGCCAGCGGCGCGGAACGCTTCTTTGTTCATCGGCGCCATCACGACGCCGTCAACCGCGCCGCGCTGGGCGAGTTGATAGGCGAGCTCGAGATAGCGCTTGGCGGCTTCGCCCAAAAGCGGGTGCGGCGCTGGCGGCGGCAGCGCGCCCAGTTGGAAGCCGCGCGGGTTGAGTATGTCGATGGTGCCGCGCTCAAAGCGGGCGGCGCTGAGGTCTTCAATGGGGCGGCAGCGCAGCGGCGCGCCCAGCATAGCGGCGGCGGCGCTTATCACGGAAATATCGCCGATGATGAAGGGGCGGCAGCGCTTATGCCAGCAATCAGCCGCCAGGGTCTTGACGATAATTTCGGGACCGATGCCGGCGGGGTCGCCCATGGCGATGGCGATTGTCGGGAGCTTTGGCATAGGGCGCATGGTAGCGGAAGCGGGCGCGGCGGGCAAGCGTATGAATGCAGGGCAATTGCATCAAAACAGTATTCACCACAGAAGTAAATGCAAGTAAGTAATGCGACAATTTAGTGCTTACTGAGCAGTCGGTACACAACCCTTACCACCAAGAACACAGAGGAAAATTGAGCACACCGAGTAAAGATTTTATGAGGTTTTCTCATGCTTTTCTCGGTGTACCTCGGTGTACTCGGTGGTAAAAATCCTTGTCGGATCTCCGCGCTTGCAAATTCCAATTACTTTGTTGCATTTACTGAGTTTTTTGATTGCGTTGGTGGAATTTCGCAAGTCAATGAAATTCACCACTCCCTGGGATTTGCACAATAGGCAAACTGTCGATTATCATCAGCGCGTAGCGAGAGAAAGGACTTGTACGATGATTCAACTGGCGCTTTCGTCTTGGACTTTGCACGGCGCATTGGGCGCGCCTTGGTATGAGCCGGACGCGGAGGGGCGCATGGTCAACCAGGCGGCGGCGCAGCCGGCAGCTTTGAGCCTGCTGGAGCTGCCCGCTTTCATCGCCGCGGAAGGCATCATGCTGCTGGAAATCTGCAATTTTCATCTGCCGGCGATTGACGATGCCTACCTGGCGCAGCTGCGGTCCGCCCTGGAAGCGGCTGATGTTGCGCTGGTGAATCTGCTCGTCGACAGCGGCAATTTGTCCAACCCGGATAAAAGCGCCTGGCGCGCCGATATCGCGGCGGCGAAGCGCTGGCAGGATATTGCGCTCAAGCTGGGGGCGCGCGGCGTCCGCCTCGATTGCGGCACCGAAATCCCGACTGAAGAAACGCGCCAGCGCAGCTGTGATGCCCTGCGCGAGCTTGTTGATTATGGCGCGGCGCGCGGCTTGACGGCCACCACCGAGAATTGGCGCCGCACCAGCGTGGAAAGCGGTGACCTGCTGCAGATTTTAGGCGCTGTCGACCGCGAGCTGCAGCTCTGTGTTGATTTTGGCAACGCCGCCAAAACCGCCGACAAATACGCCACCATGCGCGCGCTGCTGCCCTTCGCCAGTTCCCTGCATTGCAAAGGCAACTTCGCCGATGGCGCGCTGGACATCGCCGAGTTCCAGCGCAGCCTGTCCCTGGTGCGGGCGGCGGATTTCGCCGGGCATGTCGCGTTGATATATGACGGCACTGACGGCGAATGGGACAAGGTGCTGGCGCTCAAGAAGCATGTCGAGCGCGAGTTGATGACGGCTTGATGACCGTTTCCCACTGGCAGCGCGCCGGGCAGCAAGCGCGCGAAGTTGACTTCCTCGTTGTTGGCGCCGGGCTGGTCGGCGGCGCGGCGGCATATTTCGCGCGCCAGGCGCACAATCGGCAAGTGGTCGTGACCGACGCCCGCGCTATCGCCCAAGGCGCCAGCGGGCGCAACGCCGGCTTCATGGTCAGCGGGCTGGGCGTCTATTATCACCGCGCCATCGAGCAGTACGGGCATGCGACCGCGCGCGAGGTCTGGGCGCTGTCACGGCGCAGCTTCGACCATTGGCGCGCTTTCATCGCCGCCAGCCCCTTCCCGGTGCCGCTGGACAATTGCGGCTCCCTGCTCTTGGCGGAAAGCCCGGCAGAAGCGGCAGAGCTGGAGGCGACCGCGCGCGCCCTCGAAGCGGACAAAATCGACATCCGCTATTACCCGCGGGACCCGCTGGGGCGCGGCTATCACGCCGCCATTGAGCAGCCGCTGGATGCCGCCGTGCAGCCCTATCTGCTGGCGCGCTCGGTCACGGCGCAGAGCGGCGCGGAAGTCATCAACAACAACGAAGTCTATCGCCTGGAAGCGGCGGGCGATCGTGTGCTTGTCTATTCGCGCAAGTACCTCTTCACGGCGCGCTATGCGCTGCTCTGCATCAACGCTTATGCGCCGCAGCTCGACCCCTATTTCCGCGGCAAGGTGAGGCCGACGCGGGCGCAGTGCCTGGTTACCGAGCCGCTGGCAGCGCCGCCCCTGCCTTATTGCGGCTACAGCGATTATGGCTATATGTATTATCGCAGCACTTTTGACGGGCGCTTCTTGCTGGGCGGCGGGCGCAAATACTACCGCGAAGCGGAAAATGACACCAGCGACGACCGCCTCAACCCGGCGGTGCAAGCCTACCTGGACCGCTATCTGCAGCGCTATTTCCCCGATGTACAAGCGCCAGTGGCGCAGCGCTGGAGCGGCATCATGGGCTTCAGCGCGGATGGTTTGCCGCTGGTGGGAAGTTTGCCCGGCAAGCCGCGCATCGGCTTCGCTGTCGGCTTCAACGGGCATGGCTTGGCGCTGGGCGCCGCCGCTGCCGAGCTGGCGGTGGGCAAGCTGCTGACGGGCAGCGCCGCCGGCGCTTTTGATGCCGAGCGTTTTGAGTGACTCGCTGACATTTTGCCTACCACTCCGCCACCGAGCCATCGGCGCGGCGCCAGCGCGGATTGCGCCAGCGGAAAGTATCATCCGCCGCGGCGCGGACCTTCGCTTCGTCAATTTCGATGCCCAGCCCCGGCGCTTTTGGCACGGGCACATAGCCATCTTGATAGGCAAAGACAGCAGGGTCCGCCAGATAATCAAGCAGGTCGGCGTCCCGATTGTAATGTATGCCCAGGCTCTGCTCTTGGATGAGCGCGTTATAGGCGACCGCGTCCACTTGCAGGCAAGCCGCCAGCGCGATGGGACCCAGCGGGCAATGCGGCGCCAGCGCGACATCGTAGGCTTCCGCCATCGCCGCGATGCGCAGCACTTCGGATATGCCGCCCGCGTGCGAGACATCGGGCTGGATGATATCAACGCCGCCGCCAGCCAAAACCTGCTTAAAATCCCAACGCGAATACATGCGCTCGCCAGTCGCGATTGGTATTGAGGTCGAGCGTTTGATATCCAGCAGCGCCTCGTTGTGCATAGGTAACACGGGCTCTTCAACGAACATCAGATGAAAAGGCTCCAGCTCGCGGATGAGCATCTTCGCCATCGGCTTGTGCACGCGCCCATGGAAATCAACCGCCACGCTGAAATCAGCGCCTACCTGCGCCCTCACCGCCGCCACCCGCGCCACCGCCGCGTCAATTTCGGCGAAAGTATCCATATAATGCACCGCGTTGACCGCGCCCATTTTGACGGCGCGTAAGCCTTCGTCCTTGCGCTGCTGCGCCTGCTGCGCGGCGGCGCTGGGGCTGTCGCCGCCGATGCCGGCATAAATCTGCACGCGGTCGCGCACAGCGCCGCCCAGCAAATCATAAATGGGAACGCCGTGATATTTGCCTTTGATATCCCACAGCGCCTGGTTGACGCCGGCGATGGCGCTCATCATCACGGGACCGCCGCGATAAAAGCGGGCGCGGAAGAGCGTCTGCCAGATATCTTCGACCTGCCGCGGGTCGCGCCCCAGCAGGTAGTCCGCCATATCGCGCACCGCGCCGCGCACCGTGCCCGCCTGCCCCTCGACGATGGGCTCGCCCCAGCCGGCAAGCCCGGCATCGGTGGAAACTTTTAAGAAAAGCCAGCGCGGCGGCAGTGTGAACAGCTCCAATTCTGTGATTTTCATGCGCGTCATTCCTTTTCAAGGGTTGCTGAGTATCGTGGATAGCGTTCTCTTTGCAAACACAGGCAAACACGGCGGTTACATCACAGTAAGTACAAGTAAGTCATGCGAAAACAAAATGACCTTTGCCCTGGTATCTCATACCCACACAACATCCCCAGCCGTAGGGGCGAGCCAAGGCTCGCCCCTGCATTTCCAAGTACTTTGTTGCAAGTACAGAGATTTTCTCATGCTTTTCTCGGTGTATCTCGGTGGACTCGGTGGTAAAAACCCTTGTCGAATCTCCGTACTTACAAATTCCAATTACTTTGTTGGATTTACTACTGTTACGATTGCCCTGAATCGAACGCAGCCGCAATGTTACATCCCCGCCGCGTCGAGTATACTGCCAGCAGCATCGCATCCCAAATGACTAAGCGAAAGGCATAGCGATTTGAGACGGTTCTTCGCTTCCATGTCCCGGCGGCTCTGCCTCCCCGCCGTTTTCCTGGCGCTGCTCTATCTGTTCGCGGGCGATATGACGCTGGCGGCAGCGGACGAAACTGGCGGCGCCAACCCCTTCATCCCGCTGATGTTCGCGCTGGGCATCATCCTGCTGGCGTCGCGCACGGGCGGCGCCATCGCCCGCCGCTTGAACCAGCCGCGCGTTTTGGGGCAGCTTATCGTGGGCTTGCTGCTGGGACCCACCGTGCTGGACATGCTGCATTGGGGCATCTTGCAAGGCGTCGACCTGCAAGGCACGATTAAAGAATTTGCCGAGCTGGGCGTGCTGCTGCTGATGTTTAATATCGGCTTGGAAGTGCACCTCAGCGAATTGGCAAAAGTCGGCAAAGTGGCGCTCTTCGGCGGCATCCTGGGCGTGGTCGTGCCCGTCGCTTTCACGGTGATGCTGCTCCTCCCGGCGGGATACAGTTGGATACCCGCGCTCTTCGCCGGCGTTACCCTGGCGGCGACCTCCGTCAGCATCTCCGCCCAGGTGCTGCTTGAGCTTGGCTATCTGCACACAAAAGAAGGCAATGCCCTGCTCGCCACCGCGCTGATTGACGATGTGCTGGCGATATTGGCGGTCTCGCTGACTTTGGTGCTGGCGGGCGCGGGCGGGAGCAATGGCGATATGAGCCAACTGCTCGTCATCATCGCGCAGATGGCGGGTTACATCGTCATCGCCTTTGGCATCGCCTGGACGATTTTGCCGCGGGCGCTGCAATGGGTGCAAAGCCGCCCGCAGCTGTCACAATCTTACGGCATGCCCATCTTCGCTTTGATGAGCGCGCTCTTCTTCGGCTGGTCGGCGGAGGCTTTGGGCGGGGTCGCCGCTATCACCGGCGCTTTTATCGCCGGCGTCGGCTTGAGCAAGCTGCCCGCTGCCGATATCAAACACGAAATTGAAGAGACGATGAGCCACCTCGCCTACATCTTCCTGGTGCCGATTTTCTTTGTCGATGTCGGCTTGGAGACGGACCTCAGCGCTTTCCCGCTGGAGGCGCTGCCGTTCATGCTCTTGCTCTTGGCGGCGGCGGTGGCTAGCAAAATCCTGGGCGCGGGTGCCGGCGCGCTGATGGGCGGCTTTAACCTGCGGGAGTCGCTGCGCGTCGGCGTCTGCATGGTATCCCGCGGGGAAGTCGGCTTGATTATCATCTCCATCGGCTTGACCAACGGCATCCTCGACAGCGGCAGCGCGCTCTACGCCGCGCTCTTCATGGTCATTTTGCTGACGACCGTTTTGACGCCGCCGCTGGTGCGCTGGGTATTCCAAAGCAGTTCCGAAAGCGCCGGCAGCAGCCCGGCGCTGCCCGCAATGGCGAAAGGTTCTTAAATGAAACTGGTTATTCTGATTACATCCAACACCGAAAATGGCATCGAAGTCGCCCGGCGCTGGCAGGCGGCGGGCGCGCCCGGCGTTACCCTCATCAAAAGCATCGGGCTCTACAGCCTGCAGCAAATCATCAACGAGCAGAATGTGGAAGTGCCGCTGCATGGCGGGCGCTCCATGAACAGCATGATGGCGCGCATGCTGCGCACGATGGAGCATACCAACCATGTCATCCTCTCGGTGATGCCCAAAGCACAGGTGCCCGCCATGCTGGAAGAAGCCCGCGCCGTCATGGGCGATATGACGCAGCCGCGGCATGGCGTGGCTTTTGTCCTGCCGCTGGATGAGGCGATTGGCGTGCGCGCGCCTGAGGACGGCGGCTAAAACTCACCACTGCGGCCCCCCCGGCGGGAAGACCGCGTAAGGCACATTGCCCCAATCGCGTTCCAGCCTTTGAAGCGTCGGGCAAAAGAGATCCGTTCTATACCCTTGCGAGCAGTAATTCCTGAGCAAGCGCAACGCTTGGTCTTTTTGAAAGTAAGTCGTGCCGCGCCTCGGGCTAAAGCCAACGGCAAAGGCGCCGTGCATGAGTGCCGATACGCCCGTTCCAAATTTACGGCACTCCGCTTCTTCCTGTTCCTGCGACGCAAAATGGATGCCATCTTCGTGCGTATGTATATGGCAAGCCTCGTGGGCAAGCGCCACCGCCGTATCGGCTTGATCATGCTCGAGGGGAATATCAAGACTCCGTGTGGTTAAATCAATCCAGCAAGATTCCAGGGAGGCTTTTCTTTCGTGATGATTCGCGCGCGCGGTACAGACTTGCCCCGCGCCCAGATTGGGGACGGGGACTTCAACGATTACATCCATGCCAGTTATCACATAGTTGTACCAGTCCGGCGCTATGCCTTTCAGCAATTTCAGCGACGCTATAACATGATTAACAAATCGAGCCGAGCCTTCTATCCGGGGAACAGGTCCCGTAAGCGTGATTGCGGAAGTCTGCGGGATGCCAGCGCACTGATTAATCTGATAGGCGTAATAGCCCTGCACTCTGTCTTCTTCATAGAGGCAATGCCAATGATGGGAACAGCAATTGCCGCCTGTCGCCAGTTCGCTGGCTGAGGGCAGGGCGAGCGTCGATGGCTGCGGCTGCGGGGTGCACTGCCCGTATTGATAATCCCAATAGCCCTCTTCCCATTGCTGATCGTTGCTGCACTGCCTGTCAACGAAGCAGCAATTGTCGACATTTGCCGGCGCGCTGGCAGCGGGCTGGGCGGGCGTCCCCGGCTGCGGCTGCGCGGGGCACTGCCCGTTCTGATACGCCCAATAGCCGTCAACCCATTGCTGCTCGCTGTTGCATTGCCTGTCAACGAAGCAGCAGTTGTCAATTTCTGATGCCGGCTGCTGAGATTCGCTTGGCGCGCTGCTGTCAACGCGGCTGTAATTCACCCAATCCGCCAGCCAAACTTCCCTGCCCTCATGGCTGATTTTCAGCCATTCGCCGGCATGCCCGATGACTTGCAGGATATCGCCCGAGCGGGCAGTCGCGGCAATAGCGGCGCTGAGGCTGGGCGCGGCTCGCAGGTTCAGCCCGCGGTTGGCGCGGATGGAATAGGGCTGCGCCGCCGCCAGGCTGACGAAGAGGCAGAGCGCGAAAAGAATTGCGATATGCTTGGACTTCATTGAGTTGCTCCATGTACGAATACGGAGCGGACTATAGCGCAAGGGCAACAATTTACAAATTAAGAAATTGTAATACACAGATGAAAGTTGGCGGCATCTTTGGGCAGGGCAATTACATCAAATTATTCTTCACCACAAAGACACAAAGGGCACGACTGCCACAAAGATAATTCTATAAATCCGCAGAGAAGGGCTCGATGCAGGGGCGTTTCGCGGAAACGCCCTGCCGTTGGGAAGACGGGCGCTGCCTGCCAAGCAAATACAATGCTCGGAAGTAAGCGCATGCCCAAAATTTTGGGCTTGAGCAAAGGCGACAGTCTGCTGTATGATGTACAGCGTCAAGCGAGGTAGCTCAATTGGCAGAGCAGGTGCCTTTGGAGCACAAGGTTAAAGGTTCGAGTCCTTTCCTCGCTGAGGCGCTTAAGAAGCCCGCCCGCGCGGGCTTCTGTTGTTTGTGGCAGGCGCTCAGCCCGCCGCCATCTCCGCGATGCCTTCCGCCAAAATCTCGATGCCGGCGCGTAAATCCGCCGCCGGCACAAAGCTGAAAGACAGGCGCAAATAGCGGGTGCCATCATCGGGGCTAACAAAGAAGCCGCTGCCCGGCGCGAAATAGACATCACGCGCTTGGACGCGCGCCGCCAGATCCGCGGCGTCCAGCCCCGCCGGCAGCCGCAGCCAGATGAAATAGCCGCCTTCTGGCCGCGTCCAGCTCACGCCGGGTGGCATGAAGCGCCGCAACGCCGTCAAGGCGATATCACGCCGCTGCCGATATTGCCCGCGCAGCCAGCCCAGGTGCCGCTCCCAGGCGCCGCTGGCGCAATATTCCGCCACCAGCGCCGCCGTGAAGGGGTTGGCGCCGCCGCCCATTTTCAGCATGCCGCTGCCGCTGAACTCGGCGATGCGCTCCCGCCGCGCCACCAGCCAGCCACAGCGCAAGCCCGGCGCCAATGTCTTGGAAAAGCTGCCCAGCCGCAGCACCTCCGCCCCGCCGGACAGGGCGTAGAAGCTGGGCGGCGGCGCGGCGTCAAAACGAATATCGCAGTAGACATCATCTTCAATGATGGCGAAGCGATACTGCTGGCTCAATGCGATGACGGCGCGGCGGCGTTCCGCAGGCATGGTGATGCCGGAGGGATTCTGAAATGTCGGCACGACATAATAGAATTTGGGGCGGCGGCGCTGCCGCTGCAGGCGCTGCAATGTCCGCTCCAATTCCTGCGGGAGGATGCCCTGCTCGTCGATGGGCACGGCGTGGATGCGCAGCTGGCGGTCGCGGAAAATGTGCAGGGCATCGCGATAGCTGGGCGCATCCACCAGCACATCATCGCCAGCGACTGTCAGGCGATCGCAAAGCATCGTCAGGCCCCCGGTGGAGCCGCCGAGTATCATCAGGTTCTCGCGGCGGATGCCCAGGCTTTCACAGCGGTTGAGCCGCTCGACCAAATAGTCGCGCAGCCGCGGGTCGCCCCGCTCATCGCCATAGTTGAAGAGGCGGCTGGCGGCGCGCCCGCGCATCAGCCGCTCCGCCGCTTGACGAAAGCCAGCGGCGGGCAGCAGCTCCGGCGCGGGATGCCCGGCGAAGAGCGGGATGCTGCCAGCGATGACGCCCTGCTGGCTGCTTTCCAGGGTCACTGCGGGCGCGCTGCTGGCGGCAGCGGCGTGTTATAGCGGCGGTCGCCGCGGGCGCGCGTGAACTCGGCTTTTGCCGCCACCAGCAGCGCCGGCTTGGTCAGCAGGTCATATCCCGCCAGCGCCATCGCCTTCGCCGCGAAGAGCATGCCCTTGGCGCCGATGCTGGAGCCGGAAGCGGCGACCGTCTGCCAACTGTGCCCGGGCGTGCCCAGGGGCCAGCAAGTCGTTGAAATTTGCCCCGTTGGCGCAATCCAACTGACATCAGCCACTTCGGTGGAGCCGCCCATCAACGGCGGCGTCGGCGAATGCGGGAAGACGCCCTCCCACAGCGGGTCGCCCATGGCGGCGGCATCCAACTCCTCGCTGGTCGACAGGCGCATCCAATCAAAGCCGCGCCGCACCGAGCCTTCGGGGAAGGTTGCTTGCAAGGCTTTGGCGAAGTCCCGCTCCTGCGCGCTGAACGCCATATCGTCGACTTCCGCCATTTTCTCATACAGCAGGTCGGACATCACATCGTTGGGCAGCAGGTTGTAACAGCCGGTGAGGAATTCGATTTCGTGCCTTGTGCCGCTCATCAACGCCGCGCCCTGGGCGATATCACACATCCATTGGTACATCCGCTCGACCTGCTCACGCTCGGGCGCGCGCACGAAATACCATACTTGGGCGAAGGCGGGCACGACATTGGGCGCTTGCCCGCCGCTGGTGACGACGCTGTGGATGCGTGATTCTGGCGGCACATGCTCGCGCATATAATTGACGCCGGCGTCCATCAGCATCACGCCATCGAGGGCGCTGCGCCCTAGCCAGGGGCTGCCGCCAGCGTGCGCCGCCACACCATGAAAATTGACTTTGAAAGAATTCATCGCCAGCGATGAGCCATTCCAGGCGATATTGCTGTCGCCCGGGTGCCAGCTGATGGCGGCGCTCAAATCATCAAAGACGCCATCCCGCGCCATAAAGGTTTTGCCGACCAAGGTCTCTTCCGCCGGGCAGCCATAAAAGCGGATTGTGCCCGGGATGCCGCCCTGCTCCAGCGTCTCTTTCAGCGCCAGTACCGCGCCCATGCAAGCGGTGCCAAAGAGATTGTGCCCGCAGCCGTGTCCCGCGCCGCCCGTCTCCAGCGGCGTGCGCTCGCTGGAAAGCGCCTGGGACAAACCCGGCAGGGCGTCATATTCGCCGAGGAAGCCGATGATGGGCGCGCCGGCGCCCCACTCGGCGATGAAGGCGGTATCCATGCCGCCCGCGCCCCAGCTGATGGCGAAGCCGGCTGCCGCCAGTTTTTCCGCCAGCAGGTTAGCGGCGAAGTCTTCCTGCAAAGCGACCTGCGGGTGGTCCCAGATTTCTTTGGCGATATAACTCAGCTCTTCGTCTTTGGCCTGTATGCCCTTGAGAATTGTTGTTTTAGCGTCCATATCATTTCCTCGCTGCGCTCAGTCGAGGCAGCATCATACAAAAGAAAGCCGCCTGTCCGCAATAGCGGGGCGGCGGGCGGTAAAGATGTTTGTCTATGTCTATGTACGGAATCAAGGCCAGCTATACAAGCGGCAGTACCCGACTTATGATGCGCACCTCACTGATTTCCTATATCCACAACATTAGACACTCCCCCCGCGCCTGCAAAGTTTGGCAGCGGCACAAATTTAATCTATACTTCGGTTATCGTACTGCGCTCACACTGCCACATCGGAGATATGATCATGTCTGCCTGTCGAGTACCGTGACTCTTCTGTATGGGCTTGCTGCCGCTTCTCATCATCGTTGCGCTTCTGGGCGCCCCGGCGCAGGCGTATGACCCCACACCAACCCCGACCAGCACACCGACTATAACCCCGACCTATACACCTGGTTTTATACGGGTTTCAGAGTCGCGATATGACCATATCAGAATTGCCTGGGGCGGCCTGCTCGAACAGGTGCAAACTGATCTTGACCCTAAACATTGGATAACAGTCCGCGCCACTGGCACTACCGGGGGCGGTCAGCGCAAATTCATGGGGCTGCGTGACAATTATGCCTTTGTGCCCAAGCCGGATACGGAATATGAGGTGAAGGTAATAGTCGCGGATATTTGGTGTCGGCGCGAGACCTGTTCTGGCAAGCCATTGGCGAGCTTCGACACTCTCACCTTCCGCAGCCCAGCCAAGCCGGTCAATACGCCAGTGCCCGCTGGCAATGTATCGGTTTCATTTCATGTATCTTACTGGCTTGATGGGCATAAACGGGCATTTATCAACTGGAAGAATTTCAAGCAAGCCTACCCATATTCGGTTTATGGGCTAAAGTTCGTCGTGAATATCGAGCCAACTAATGGCGGAAAACTACTCAGAGTGAGTTGGCCCTATTACAGTACACAAATGTGGCGGGCGCTCGAGGCGGATACCGAATACAAGGTCTGGATAGAGCTCTGCAAAACCCTTGCCTGCAATACGCTGTACGGACAGTCGCTGCCGACCACATTCCGCACCTTGCCGGAGCCAAGCCCAACGCCGACCAAAGGACCGGTCAAGGGCAGCATTGGCGCTCGCTTCGTAACTCACCATTCCACCAGAGTCCAGTGGAATAACCTGGTGTATTGGATAAATACACACAAGGCGCTGGCGTATTATCTCTTCATGCAGCCCACCGCGGGCGGCGCTGCTATTGAGAGAAAAGTTGCGCCCAGCCCTGCGCCGGAGCTGACCGTATCCAACCTGGAGCCGGACACCGAATATGTTGTTTGGGTCGAGGTGCATGACGACGACTGCAATCCTTGTGACAGCCCTTACATCACGACGGATCGGGACACTTTCCGCACCAAACCGCACCCTAATCCGACAAATACACCAACTGCGACAAGTACGCCCACCAGTACGCCGACGGCAACTTCCACGCCCACCGCGACCAGCACACCGACAGCGACTGCTACACCCACCAGTACGCCGACGAGCACCCCAACACCCACCAACACCAACACGCCGATAGCGCAGCAGCAGCAATCGGAACAAGACGCGCAGCCGCAGCAATCGCAGCCGCAGCTGCCCACCGATGGCACGCTGGGCATGATCTTCCAGGTTTCCAAAGACCACATCAAAGTCCAGTGGAGCGACATGGGCAAGGTCCTGCTCTATTTCGTGGAAATCAGCGGCGGCGGGCATTACGATTTCGTAACGCCCAGCGCCGGCACAACCTCGCATACTTTCAAGGGCTTACAAGCGGGCAGCGCCTATACTGTCAGCATCACCGCGTATCTGGAGAGCGGGGTCAATCCCGTGGTCACGAAGCATGTGAAAACCGCGCCCGCCGGTCCGCCGACAGCGACGCCGATTCCGTCGGATACGCCGATACCCTCGGACACGCCCATTCCAACCGATACGCCCATCCCGACGGATACGCCGGTCGCCACGGATACACCCGTGCCAAGTCTGATTCAGACTTTACTCGGCTACCGCGATGAACAGGCTGATACTTCCGACCATTACAAGCGCTGGGCGCGGGCTTTGGCGGCGCTGGGGCATGGCAGTCACGCCAATCCGATGACATTGGCGGAAGCCAAGCAGATGGCAAATACTTACAGCCGCAGCCGCTGGCAGCCGGTGGTGGATGCGCTGACGGAGATGCAGCAGCAGTCTCAGCAGCAGCAAGTCGCGGCTACGGCAACGCCTACTTCAACCCCCACTTCGACGCCCACTGCCACCGCCACGCCAACAAATACGCCGCTGCCGAC
>JAJDWK010000014.1 GCA_022825675.1 Anaerolineae bacterium
TTACAAGCGCTGGACGCGGGTATTGGCGGCTTTTGGCAAAGCCAGCCACAACAACCCGATGGGCGTCAGCGAGGCGAAGACATATCGCGACCGCGGCTGGAACCGCTGGATTGAGGTGGTCAAGGCGCTGGAGAAGCTGGCAGGGGATTAGCGCCAATTAGCAAGTGCAGGGGCGTTTCAACGGGGGCTGTTGAAAATAACCCCCATCCCCCAGCCAATTCGCCATAGAGATGGCGCATAGATTTAGGGTGGGGGGAATATGAGTATTTCAACAGCCACCAACGAAGCGCCCTTGCAAATTTCCACGATGGCGGACAGGGATGCGCGCAAAGCCGCCGCCGCGTTTTTGGCATTGCCGCGAGGCTGTGCTAAACTCCCCGAAACTTCTCACCGTTGCCAGCATCGACAGCTTTATCCAGTATCAAAACATACAGGAGGACAGGAAAATGACACTTTTCCGCAGAATATCGCTTTTGCTCGCCTTGTTGGCATTCTTGGCGCTGCCCCTCGGCGGGGCGCTGGCGCAGGATGTGATGGACCCCGCCACCTTCGGCCTGGATGCCAGCAAGCCCTACGATGGTACGCAGCTGCAATTTTTGATTTGCTGCAGCACCGCGCCGCAATTCGCTTCCGCCGCCGTCAAAGGCGCTGAAGAATTCACCGCCATGACCGGCATCAGCGTCAGCTGGGGCGATTTGCCTTTTGGCTCTTTCCAGGAGCAGCTTTACCTGGAAGCGACCAACCCCAACACCGAATATGACATTGTGGCATTTGTTGATGCCTGGGGCACAAACATCTACGACTTCTTGCACCCGCTCAACGATTTTGTAGAAGAAGCGGGCATCGACTGGGACGATTACGGTCCCGCGTATCAATCGGCATCGACCGGCAACAGCGACACAATTTATGGCTTGCCCTTCCGCGGGCACCCCTTGCTGCTGCACTACCGCGCGGATGTGCTGGAAGCGGTCGGCATGGAGCCGCCAGCCACCTGGCAAGATGTCAGCGCCATCAGCCAAGCCATTGTCGACAGCGGCATGGACATCACGCCGATTGCGGTGCAATACGGCTTGAATGTCGATCAAAATCTCTTTAATTGGTACAGCCACCTCTGGGGCGCTGGCACCGATATCTTCGACGACAATTGGGAGCCCATCTTTAATAACGAGGCGGGCGTCGCCGCGACCGAGCAATACATGAGCTATCTGCGCGCTGGGTACAGCCCCGAGGCTTCAGTCGCCTGGAACGAGCAGGAAGCCAATCAAGAGTTGGTACAGGGGCGCGCCGCCATGTTCGTCGGCTGGTGGTGGATGGCATCCCGCATGACCAATTCCGAGATACCAGAAGTGGCGGAGAACGCGGCATTCGCGCCCGCGCCCGGCTGGGAAGGCGGCGATACCGCCTCCTATGGCTACCTCTGGCCCGTTGGTGTGCTCGCCCAATCCGACAGTTTGGATGCCGCGCTGGAATATCTGAAATGGCTGACGCACCCGCTGACCGAGCGCCGCATCGTGCTGGATGCCGAAGACCCGGCGCTGGATACCAATGTGGCGGTGCGCCTTTCGGTCTTGGCGGATGAAGAAGTCAACGCTGTGCATAACGGCTTGCAAGGCGTCGCTTCCGCGGTATTGGCGGACGCGCGCACCATCCCGCTGATTCCGGAATATACCGAAATCATCCCAATCCTGGCGGAAGCCATCAACGAGCTGGCTGTCGACTCGATGGCGGATACCCAAGCCGTGCTCGACCTGGCGGCGGAAGATGTGCGCTTTGTGATGGAAGCAGCTGGGTATTACGAATAGCGGAGCCTTCCCGCGGCCTGAGTGCAGTAGTTAAGTCCCTCCCTCTCGGGGAGGGACTTGGGTGGGGTATCAGCGAATGCGCAAGAAGCGGTGGGTCCCCTGGGCGCTGGTGACGCCCGCCCTGCTCATCATCGTCTTGACGACAATCTATCCCCTGCTGGCTGCCTTCTATTTCAGCTTCCACAAATACAAGCTGCGCAGCCCGCCGCAATTCGCCATCCAAATCGGCGATGGCGGGCTGCGCATCGACTGGAGCCTGCTGACGCTGGACAACTATACGCTGGCTTTTCGGGATTCGCGTTTCCTCAACAGCCTGGAAGTTACCTTCTGGTTCACCGTGCTCAGCGTGGCGCTTTCGGTCATCATCGGCTTGGGCATCGCCGTGGTGGTGCAGAAGGGCGGCAGGCTGCACAGCTTGACCAAGGCGCTGCTGATCTTCCCCTTCGCCGTCAGCCCGGCGCTCAAGGGCTACAGCTGGCGCTTCATGCTCAACGAAAATTATGGCATCTATGACCTGCTCATCGACAGTCTCATCATCAAGCCTATAAACGCCGTCCTCGCAATTTTTAATGCGCTGCCCTTCGTCGAGATCCCGCTATTGAGCGAATCTATCGTCTGGCTGGGCGATAGATTTTGGGCGCTTTTTATGCTCGCCATGAGCGAGACCTGGGGCTGGGCGCCGCTGATAGCGCTGATGTTTGTTGGCGCGCTCGGCTCGATAGATGGGCAGATTTTTGAAGCGGCGCGCATTGATGGCGCTAACCGCTTGCAGATTTTCTTCCGCGTTACCTTGCCGCTGCTGCGCCCGGTCATCCTCATCGTAACCATGTTAAAAACGATATTTTCGCTGAAAATGTTTGACCAAGTCGTGACGATGACCGGCGGCGGACCCGTGCGCGCCACCCAGACCATCAACTATTACATACATCAAGTGGGTTTCGTGCGCGGCTTGGATATTGGCTATGCCTCGGCGCAGTCTTATATCCTGGTGGTGGTGTTGACGATTTGCGCCGCGCTTTATGTATCTTTGGTTTTGAACCGTGATTGAGCGATGACCATGCCCGCAAGCGCCACAAATCATCGGCAAAACTTTGCCAAAGCGCTGGAAATCGCCGCCTTGCTGCTCATCATCAGCTTTATCGTCCTGCCGATATTCTGGCTGGCGCTGACAGCGGTCAAGCCGCAGGAGAAAGCCTACACCACCGACATTCTCTTCAGGCCGACATTGGATAATTTCGAGATTATTTTTTCCGATACATCGGTGCTCATCAACGAAGGCACCGAGCGGGAGCGGGGCGAAGTCGGGCGGGATATGCTGCCGAATGTCGTCAACAGCGTGGTCGTTTCGGGCGCGACGATTTTGACGGCGATCCCGCTGGCGACGCTCGCCGCTTATGCCTTCAGCCGCTATCAATTCCTGGGCAGCGGCGTCCTGCTGATTTGGATATTAACGACGCAGTTCATCCCGGCGATTGTGGTCGCCATCCCCTTCTTCACGCTTTTCCGCGCCATCGAGCTCTTCGGCAGCCCGCTGCTGGGCAGCCGCCTGGGCTTGATAATCGTCAATATGTCAATCATCCTGCCCTATGCCATCTGGATGATAAAGGGTTTTGTGGATGCGCTGCCGACAGAAATTGAAGAAGCCGCCTTTGTTGATGGCTGCAACGATTTTCAGATTCTCTTTTTTATCTCGCTGCCTTTGATACGCCCCGGGGTGCTGGTGGCGTCGGTTTTTGCCTTCATCATGTCCTGGAATGAATTCCTCTTCGCCCTCATCATCGGGCGAGAGATGCGCACGATGCAAGTGGCGCTGATGACCACCAGCGGCGCCCGCGGCATCATGTGGGAGCAGATGGCGGCCGCGGGCATGGTGGTGATGGCGCCAATCTTTGTGCTGGCGCTATTCATCCGCAAGAATGTGGTCGACGGCTTGACTATGGGCGCGGTGAAGTAGCGCCGGCGATTAGGGCTGAAAAATGTCGGTGGCGACGTTATGTGGGGGTACAATTAGGCGGCGAGCTCTTTTTTTACTAAGTCACGCCTAGACCATAAGACGGGAACAACGCCACAATTACTGTATGCGTTTGACAAACTTTCCGCAATAGGTTTATCTCGGTCGTTGAGAACGGCATAAGCGCGCGCCCCGACAGACCGCTTTGCTTTGGTATCGCCCCAAGCAAATAGCGTACGCTCGACACTGCTTCGGTCGGGTCGATTGACGCCAAGCAGGATGCGCTCGGGCTGATGTCTTGACTTGGGAATGACAAAGTGAAATTGGTGATCCAATCCGCTCGCGCCAGTAAACTTCAGCCTCGGTGTAAACCGTATGTTGGCGGCTTCCAGCCAAGACTCAACATCATCCAAGAAGAAGCTCTTAATGTGAGGCGTAGCCAAATAGAATAGATCGTTAACCGCGAGCATGGCTTGCAGGAGGCTGTGTTTGCGCAGCGCAAAATTGTCGCTTGAGGCGCAAATATACAGCTCTTTCGTATTCTCATCATATTGAACGCCAAACCCATTCAAAGTCATTTGAAGCAAATACCGGCACCTTGGCGTGTTCAGCTCGCATCCGCCCATTTCCAAATCATTTATGATGTAGCCATCGTCGGTCAAAAGATAGCCTGAGTCGACCCTTCTGATGTATATCTGCAAGTAGTCATTGTGTCTATCAAGGAAAGGCGCAGTTATTTCTAGCCAGTCATTGACTTTCCGCAGAGTAATTTCATCTCCCAGCCAAGCGAGATACTTATCTTTGAGTTGTCGCATTTCGGCTGTCATTCTGGCAACTCATGCTGAATTTGTGGCGGTTCAATTATGTTACAGTATCTCATGAAATCTGCCAAAATCACGAATGGATTGTCGAGGTTTGCAAACTCTTCGCTTGGAACGGGAATTGCCCAACTATCACGATCACCCTCCCGATACAAATGTAAATGTGGACCTGAGATTTTCTGACCGTCAGGATTACGATGGGGCGCGCCACCTATATCCAAGCGCAACAACACAACAACTTGTTTTGCTCGATTTTGGAAGGAAACCTTTCGGATGTTCGCTCTGCCCCGCCAAATTTCGAGCAAAAATTCCTCCCGATTATCTGCTGACAGCAGCAAATATATCTTCCGATGTCCACGGTGTGGGAAAGTAATAACTTCGCGTTGGACAAAGTATTTCTCCATCGCCAGCAGTCTGTCCGCTTCGGCTTGAGGCAAATCAGCGAAAGCCACTAGCCGCCGCCCCTCAGCACCGGCATGGTGGCATTGGCATAGGGCATAATGCCGATGCGCGCGCCCTTGGGCAAATCCGCCAGCGCGCCGTCGACTGCCGCTTGCAAGTCAGGTGCCGGCGCCAGCAGCAACCCGCGCAGGAAAGCATCCTCCAGCTCGGAAACAACTGTCGTGCGCATGCGCGCGGCATCGCGGGAGATTTGGAAGGCTTTGTGCCGCCCGACCTGGAAGCCATCGCGGGCGAAGCGCTCCAGCACCGCATCGTGGCTGTGTAAGCCGCGCATCCAGTTTTCATAAGCGCGATTGCCGCTGCCTTCGGGGCAGGCGGCGCAGAGTATCAGCCGCCCGCCCGCCCGCGTCACCAGCGCGGCATGCGCCATGCCCTTTTGCGATTGGTAGATGTTGATGTCTTTTGGATGCCCGCCGGGCGCGGCAATCATCAGATCAAAGGGCGTCGTCACTGGCACCTCATAGAGCGCCCGCGCCGCGGGGATGCCAGCTCGCATAACGGCATCAGGCGCGCCCGCAAAAGCGTTCACGATGGCTTTATCGCTGGTCAAGATGGCGTTCAGGCAGAAGTCGATGCCAATCCGCCTGCCGATTTCTTCGACATCCTGCCGCGCGGGGTTGCCCTCGTATTCGCCCAGCCGCGCGCCTGCTTGCTGCATCAGCGCGTGATTGTGGTTGATAGTATTTACGCCAGCCAAGCCAATGGCAGCGCTCTTGACCCCGCCGGAAAAACCCTGGAATTGATGCGGCTCGATATTGCCGATGACGATGCGGTAGTCCGCCGCCATATAGTCGCTGTTGATATGTATGGGGGTGCCCCGCGCCGTCTCACCCAAGTAGCTGAGATTGGCGCTGTCAGCAGCATCGTGGCAGCTGACTCGGTAAGTCCCGAGCACAGATTCGGGCAGAATCGCGCTGTATTCGGCAGGATCCATGCGCGGGTGCGTACCAGTGGCGATGATGAAGCGCACATCTTCATCGCGTACACCGGCGTGACGCATGCCTTGCAAGACCGGCGGCAAAAGCGCCGCATGCGGCACCGGGCGCGTCTTGTCGTTGATGGCGATGGCGACGCGCTGCCCCGCCCGTGGCGGCTTGACCGCGCCGAGAGGGTTATAGACCGCCCCCCGCGCGATTTCGGCCGGGTCGGCGGCGGCAGTTTGCGCCCGCGGCCTGACCATCTCAACAACGTAGCCCGCCGGCAATTCGGCTGTGAGGCAGCCTCTGCCATACGGAAGTTGAATTTGCATCGCTACCGAGCCTTTCCTTTATCGAAAAAACAGCGGGCGGCTCGCCGAGCCGCCCGCATAGTATAGTCCTTTGTGGGCGGCAGCATACCGCCCGTCAGTCTATTTACGGCGCTAATCCCCCGCCAGCTTCTCCAGCGCCTTGACCACCTCAATCCAGCGGTCCCAGCCGCGGTCGCGATACTTTTTCGCCTCGCTGACGCCCATCGGATTATTGTGGCTGGCTTTGCCAAAAGCCGCCAATACCCGCGTCCAGCGCTTGTAATGGTCGGACTCAGTGCCCTGCTCCGCCCGCCAAACCCTGATGTTGTCTATCAGACTCTGCGGCACGGTATAGCTCTGTGGCACGGGTGTATTCGTGGGCGGGATGGGTGTATTCGTGGGCGGGACTGGTGTGTTCGTTGGCGGGACTGGCGTGTTCGTGGGCGGGACGGGCGTGTTCGTGGGCGGGACGGGAGTATTCGTCGGTGGGACGGGCGTATTCGTCGGCGGGACGGGCGTATTTGTCGGCGGATTTAATTGCGTCAGCGCATCGACCACCGGCTGCCAGCGGCTGCTGCTGTAGGTATCCCGCATGTTTTTCGCCTCTTGCAGCGTCATCGGCGATTCACCGCTGTCCCAGCCCAATGCCGCCAGCGCCCGCTTCCAGCGTTTTTGATGCTCCGCCCCATAATCCTCCTGCGCATAGCCAATCAATGTGCTAATCAAAGCGGCGTGAGGTCCGCTGGGCGCTGGCGTGTTTGTTGCCACTGGAATCGGCGTGTTCGTCGGTGGCGGAATCGGTGTATTCGTCGCCGTCGGCAGCGGCGTATTTGTCGGCGTGGCGGTGGCAGTCGGCGTCGAAGTGGGCGTCGATGTAGGCGTCGGCGTATCATCAACTTGTTGCTGCTGCTGAGACTGCTGCTGCATCTCCGTCAGCGCATCGACCACCGGCTGCCAGCGGCTGCGGCTGTAAGTATTTGCCATCTGCTTGGCTTCCGCCAATGTCATCGGATTGGCGTGACTGCCATGCCCCAACGCCGCCAATGCTCGCTGCCAGCGCTTGTAATGGTCGGAAGTATCAGGCTGCTCATCGCGATAGCCGATTAAAGTCTGAATCAGGCTTGGCACGGGTGTATCCGAGGCGACCGGCGTATCGGTTGGAATGGGCGTGTCCGACGGTATCGGCGTATCCGACGGAATCGGCGTCGCTGTCGGTGGTCCGGCGGAGGCAGAGGCGGTCTTGACATGTTCCG
>JAJDWK010000072.1 GCA_022825675.1 Anaerolineae bacterium
CGCCAGCGCCCGCTTCCAGCGTTTTTGATGCTCCGCCCCGTAATCCTCCTGCGCATAGACTATTAAGGTGCTAATCAAAGCGGCGTGAGGTCCGCTGGGCACGGGCGTGTTTGTTGCCGCTGGAATCGGCGTGTTCGTCGGCGGGATGGGCGTGTTCGTCGCCGTTGGCAGCGGCGTATTTGTTGGCGTCGAAGTGGCGGTCGGCGTCGAAGTGGACGTTGCTGTTGAAGTAGGCGTGGGCGTCGGCGTATCATCAACTTGCTGCTGCTGAGACTGCTGCATCTCCGTCAGCGCATCCACCACCGGCTGCCAGCGGCTGCGGCTGTAAGTATTTGCCATCTGCTTCGCTTCCGCCAATGTCATCGGATTGGCGTGACTGCCATGCCCCAGCGCCGCCAAAGCCCGCGCCCAGCGCTTGTAATGGTCGGAAGTATCAGCCTGTTCATCCCGGTAGCCGATTAAAGTCTGAATCAGACTTGGCACGGGTGTATTCGAGGCGACTGGCGTATCCGTCGGGATGGGCGTGTCGGTTGGGATTGGCGTATCCGACGGAATCGGCGTCGCTGTCGGCGGACCGGCGGGCGCGGTTTTCACATGCTTCGTGAGAACGGGATTGACCCCGCTCTCCAGATACGCGGTGATGCTGACGGTATAGCTGATGCCTGCCTTCAAACCCCTGAAAGTATGCGCAGTTGTGCCCGCGTTGGGCGTTACGAAGTCGTAATGACCGCCGCCGCTGATTTCAACGAAATAGAGCAGCACCTTGCCCATATCGCTCCACTGGACTTTGATGTGGTCTTTGGATACCTGGAAGATCATGCCCAGACTGCCGTCAGTGGGCAGTTGCGGCTGTTCATCCTTTTGTGGCTGCGTTATCGGCGTGTTGGTGGGGGTTGGGGTGCTCGTCGGCGTGTTGGTCGCTGTGGGAGAAGCTGTGTTAGTGGCGGTGGCCGTATTCGTCGCGGTCGCGGTGGGCGTGGAAGTTGCTGTGGCTGTGCTTGTCGCGGTGGGCGTAGGTGATGGAGTAGCCGTACTCGTCGGCGTGTCCGTGGGCAGCACGAGCTGGTCTTGCTGCCCTAGCTGCGCGGCTGGCGTATCGGTCGGCAGGTCAGCCCGCGTATAACTCGCGGATATGGATGCTTTCGGGTAAGCCGAGTTGGGTCCGGGGTGCCAGGTTACGGTGATGTCATAGCGGCTGGACAGCGGCATAAATGACAAATAGTAATATGTCCCATAGACGGGCCTGTCGGTGAATGTATGCGGCAGCTTCTTGAAGTATGCCTCCGAGACGCCATCAATATCCAAGGTTACCGTGTAGTAGCCGGTGTGGGTGGGACCATCCCAGGTGAAATCTATAGAAGTCGATGTGCTGTCCGAACTGGGCTTGAGCACCCGGTTAATGTTGAGGAAAGTCAGCGGCTCGACTTCCGGTATCGGCGTCGGCGTCTGCCCATCGGCGCGCACGCTGATCTTGCGCAGATCCCAGGGATATACCCGTTGACCGTTGCTCAATACATAGGGGCTGATCCTTATCTCATATTCCAGGTTTGCCGTCAGCCCGCTAATGGTAATCTGCGAATCAGTTGTGTACAGCTTTTGTGTCTGGTTGCCCTTGAAGTTCGGGCTGGAATAACTCACGACATAGCCATCAGCGCCGGTGCGCGGCGTCCAATCCCGCGAGATGCTGCTGGTCGTTACATCGGTTATCCGATATTCCATCGCCGGGCTGGCAGGCTCGGGCGTCGCGCTGGGGGTGCTGGTCGCGGTTACGGTGGGTGTAGGTGATGGAGTAGCCGTGCTCGTCGGCGTGGCGGTAGCGGTGGGCGTGGAAGTTTCCGTCGGCGTTGGCGTATCCGTTGCCGCCGCCAGCGTGGTGAAAGCCGCAATGACCGAGTCTTGCTCTTCATAGTGCAATTTGCCGTTCCGCACCACAACGCGATACCATTTGACCTCGACAATATACTTGGTATTGGGGCTCAGCTCGCTCAAATCCGCCGAAGTCTTTTGGCTGGGGAAGCTCAAGCCCTCGCCATCAGCGCTGACATTCACCCAATAACTGTCCCAAGCCGATGTGGGACCATCCCAAGCCAGGCTGGCACCCGTATCGCTGATGTCGCTGACCTGTACTTTGCTGATGGTGGCGCTGGAGCTCTGCACCTGGGGCAGCTGCTGCGGTGGGCTGTCCTGTTGGCTCTGACCGTCCGCCGCCAGGGTGCGGACATAAGCCCAGCTCAATTTATAAGAGCCGAGCCCTCTATTTTTAGGTCCCCCCAAAATCACCCAATAGAGCGTATTCGCTTCTAAGCCGCTGACATCGCAGCTGCTCGCGGTGGTTGTATGGCAGTTTCCGGGGCTGTTGACAAAATCGCCGCGGTCCTTGCCCTCGCCAATCAAGATGGTTATCCCGTAACTGTCATCGGCGTCCGGCTTATCCCAACTGACGCGGAAGCCGCTCTGCGAAATGGCGGAGAAGCTCAAAGTGCGCGGTCCCTCGCTGGGCGGCAGGGGCGTAACAATGGGCTTCGCTGGCGGGCTCAGGCTGGTGCGCACAAAAGCCTCACTGATATAGCCACCCTGTTTTGTTCCCACAAAATGCGTCAAATTCACTTTATAGAGTGTATTCGCTTGTAAGCTGCTGACATGGCAGTGCAGCGCGTTAGAGGCGCAATTTGTTGTGCTTAGCTGCTTGCCGCGCTGCGCGCCCTCGCCCTCGTAGACTCTTAGAATATAAAGAGCATCGTCACCCTGCTTATCCCAAGTGACGAGGAAGCCGTCGTCCGCGACAGCGGGGAAATTCAAATTGCCGGGTCCATAGTTGGGCAGAGGCGTGGCAGTGGGGTTCGCGGGCGGCGGCACCGTCGCCGAAGTGCGGAAATACCCAGTCCATGTCGGCGAGTAGAATCCTGCACGGATGGCATAACGGAACTGGACCTTATAGCGGGTGCTCGGCTTCAAATTCTTGAAGGTAAAGCTGGTCGCATAAGTCGCGGGCCAGCCGCCGTTTGGGACTAATGCACCGCTATCGTAGTCAAACAGCTGCAAGAAGTAGTGGTATACCGGGAGAGTTTGGGGCGGGTCCCAGCTCAGCATCGCGGTGCTGGTCGTGAAGTGGGACAGGCGCGCATTGAGCGATTTTGCCGGCGGCGGCTTGGGCGTCTTTGTGGGCGGCGGCAAGCCCGCGTCCGCCAGCGCTGTCGCCGTCAAGGCATAGTCGGGCGTCGCCGAGGGCGTGGGCGTGGCGCTGGGCGGCAAAGTGTGGAAGCTGATCTGGCGCGAATCAATTGGTTGCGCGTAACCCACCAGGCTGCCGACAGTGTAACGGTTCACCGTGACTTCATATTGCCTGCCCGGCAGCAAGCCACTAAGCTGGAATTGAGTCGAATCGGTCATATTGTTCCTATCCCAGCCGCCGTTCGGGACTGGCGGGAAATAGGACAAGCCGTATGTATAGCCGTGCCGCGCATCGGGACCATCCCAAGTGATGAGGGCGCTGTCATGGCTGATGCTGCCGGCTTTTGCATTGCCGAAAGGCTTGGGCGTATGGGTGGCTGTCGGCGACGCGGTATTCGTAGCGGTTGCTGTCGCGGTATTCGTAGCGGTTGCCGTCGCGGTATTCGTAGCGGTTGCCGTCGCAGTGTCGGTTGGAGTTGCTGTGTTGGTAGCGGTTGGCGTTGGCGTCGGCGGCGTCTCAAAACGCAGCGATTTTGATTTCTTCGCGTAGGTCGAGCCTGGTCCCGGGTTCCAGGTTACGGTCAAGTCATAGCCGGTGGCATCCGGCAGTTGAAAGAAAGCGTAAATGTCGTATAAGGGTCCAAAGGCTCTAGGCAGTTTTGCGGAATATCCTTGATAGAATAGCTCGGTTTGCCCATCGATATTATCCACAGTTACCGTATAGTAGCCGGTGTGCGTTGGACCGTCCCAGTCCAGTCTCAAAGTGTTAATCCAGCTCACACCGTTAAACCAGTGTCGCCTGCGCTCAACGGTGAAGGTAGTCAGCGGTTCGACTTCGGGGATAGGCGTTGGCGTCGAGCCATTGGTGCGCACGCGGACTTCGCGATGTTCAAAAGTGTATACGCGTATGCCGCCTTGCCCAATCCAATACGGAATGATGGTAAAGAGATACGACGTATTGGCTTTCAGACCGCTGAAGGTGATATGGGTGTCGCTGGTACGGCGATCCGCGCTGACGCCCCCGCCGGTGTACCAGACATCATAGCCATCCGCGCCTTTCATCGGCGTCCAATCCAGCGAGACGCTGTTCAGGGTTACATCGGTAACCTTGACCTCAACGGCGGGACTGGGGGTTTCGGTGGCGGTGGGCGTATCCGTGGGCAGCACCTGCTGCGCCTGCGCCAGGGACGCGCCGAGAAGCGCGACAATGAGGAAAAGCGGCAGCAAAATAGACTGTAGAGGTCGCGTTATACGGCAGGCAAACATAAACAAATCCTCAAGAAGCGGCGCAAGCGCATAAGCTAAACGAAGTATAGATTATAATCGCGCAAGTTTCAAGTTTTTCATGGCGCGGCAATTATTAAGACTGTGGATTTTCTCGCGATTCCCTCCGCAAAACGAAAACTTGAGTTTTCCGCCACTTTACTGTACATTAGGTTCAGTCTGGGCGTCGCTATCAGCCGCATGGGCATTCTGTTGACGTTGCGCATCTGATAGCTTTGCACAGAGACCGTGTATCTATCACATCTACAAGCTATGAAAGGAAACACTAGATGTACAGGAAAACTTTGCTCGGCTTGCTGCTTGTCGCGCTCAGCCTTTTGGCTTTCGCGCCAGTGCAGGCGCAGGACAATGTATTAAATGTGGCTTGGCCCTATCAAGTGCCGCCGACGGGCCACTTCAACACCTTCGCCTCGGGCGGCATCGCCTTGGGGCAATATCAAGACTTGCATGAGCCGCCGCTTGCGGTGCTGATGTGGGCAACCGGCGATTATCAAGGCATGGTCGCGGAAGAGTTCGGCTGGGATGACGATGGCAACTATGTCATTTCGATAGTCGACGGCAATACCTGGAGCGATGGCAGCGCGATGACCGCTGACGACCTCATGGCGACCTTCAACATCTTCCGCCTGCGCGGCGACGCCGTTTGGGCGAACATGTCCGGCATCGAAAAAGTTGACGACTCCACCGTCAAATTCCACATGGAATCGCCTTCGAGCCTGGCAGAGCGCATCATCCTCACCACCAACCTCCGCCCCGCCAGCGTCTTCGGCGATATTGCCGACCGCGCTTCTATGATGAGCCCGGGCGATGATGGCTGGGACGCGCTCTTGCAAGAGCTGACCGAGTTCCGCCCCGAAATGCCGGTTTCTGGCGGTCCATACACCATCCAGCCGGATACCATCTCCGAAGCCAATTTGATGCTGGCATTAAATCCCGGCGGCTTCGCTGGCGATATCCAGCACTATGACATGGTGCGCATGTGGAATGGCGAGACGGAAGTTGTTACCCCGCTGGTCGCCAACCAGGAGCTGCACTACATCACGCACGGCATCCCGCCCACAACCGAAGAGGATTTCGCCAACCGCGGCATTGATATCGTGCGCTCTGGCATGAACAATGGTCCTGGCTTGTATGTCAACCATGCGGTATATCCGCTTAACATGGTAGAAGTGCGCCAGGCGATTGCCTACGCCGTTGACCGCATCCAAAACGGCGTCGTCAGCTTGGGCGAATCCGGCGTGGCGGTGGAATACATGACTGGCATGAGCGACGGCTTGTCCGAAGCCTGGCTGAGCGACGATGTTCTCGATTCCCTCAACACCTATGACCACGACCTGATGAAGGCGGAAGAATTGCTGATGGGCGTCGGCTTCAGCCGCAATGATGCCGGGCACTGGGTGGACGACAATGGCGATACCCTGTCCTTCGAGCTGACCTTCCCGCAGGAATATGCTGATTGGTCGGCGGCGGCGGAAAATGCCACCGCCCAGCTCAACGATTTCGGCTTTGATATTTCCGCGCGCGGCGTTCAGTTCCAGCAGCATCCGCAGGACATCTACAGCAGCAACTTCGAGATGGCAATCCGCAACTGGGGCTTGGGCGATCCCATCCCGGGACGCAGCTATCTGCAAGCCTATAACCGCTACAACGGTCAGGGCGAAGTCGCGGGCGAAGGCGGCGGCGCTGGCATGAACTTCGACAACAATGTCGATTTCAGCGGCGGCATGGTCAATGTCTTCGACCTCTCCAACATGAGCTCGCAAGGCGTCGACAAAGACGCGCAAGCGGAATTGGTCTCGCAGCTGGCGGTTTCTTACAACGAATTGCTGCCGGCGATCCCGCTGTGGGAGCGTTACACCAACAACGCGCTCAATCGCAATTTCATCATGGTGCCGGATGCTGGCGATTCGATCTTCGCCAACTTCGGCGGCGGCGCTGACAACTGGATGACCACCCTCATCCTCACGGGCGTAACCGCGCCAGCCGACATGTAATTGCGGTATCTTCAGCGCAGCGCAGAGTGAACTCTGCGCTGCCAGGGGCGGGACCCAGTGCCCGCCCCATTTCGCTAGTCTTAGCTGAAACCTTTTGGAGCCTCTTGATGGCGAGCCACAGCAGCGACCTCGAAAATGCACGGGTGAACTCGCCTAACCCGGTTAAGTATGTGAGCGACTTCTTCGACAGATATCCTATCCACAAAAATTATTACCTGCGTATTTTTCTGCAAGCGCTGGTGACCATTTGGGCGGTCATGAGCTTTACCTTCGTGCTGGTGCGGCTGATGCCGGGCAACCCGGTCGATGTGCTCATCGAGCAGATTTTGACGCAAGAAGGCATCTCCTATCAAGAAGCCTATGACCGCGTCGCCGCCAGCTTCAATATCGACCCTGACGCCTCGATGCTGGACCAATATGTCGACTATGTTGGCGACTTGCTGCGCCTTGACCTGGGCACTTCCATCACCTCGCCTGGCACGCGCGTCATTGACGAAATCGCCCGCTTTTTGCCCTGGACGATATTCGCGGTCGGCTGCGGCTTCCTGATAAGTTTTGTGCTCGGCATCGTGCTCGGCATGACCATGGCATATTATCGCGATTCGGTGTTGGATCATTCGCTTTCGCTGGTGTCGTCATTTTTCACCGGCGTGCCTAATTATATTTGGGGCTTGCTCATCATTATTGGTCCCGGCATCACCTGGAAATGGTTTAATGTCGGCGCTGCCCGCGGCACCTATGACCCCGGCTTGACGCCCGGCTTCAACGCGGAATTCATCGCCAGCGCCATCGAGCATGCGCTGCTGCCGATTTTCACCTATGTGCTCGCCACCTTGGGCAGTTGGATGCTTAGCATGAAGAGCAGCACCGCCAGCGTGCTCAACGATGATTATGTTAATGTGGCGGAAGCGCGCGGCTTAAAAGACCGGCGCATCATTACTTCTTATGTTGGGCGCAACGCCATGCTGCCGCTCTTCGCCCAGTTGAGCATCAGCATCGGTTTTGTGCTGGGCAGCGGCGTGGTAATCGAAGAAATTTTTGTCTATTGGGGCTTCGGGCATTACCTGTTTCAAGCGATAACCGTGCGCGATTACACCGGCATCCAAGGCTCGGTCTTGATATTGTCCTCGACATTTGTCTTCAGCAACCTGCTTGCTGATTTGACCTACGGGCTGCTGGACCCGCGGGTGCGCATCACCGGGGAAAAATAAGCATGAAGACGGCTGCTTCGCCCAATTTTCTTCTGTCGCTCCTGCGCATGCCCTGGGCGCTGCTCAGCGGCAGCTACCATTTCATCAACCGTTTGCGCGCCAACCGCGCCGGCTTTATCGGCTTCCTGGGTTTGATCGCCTATTTCATCCTGACCTTCATCATGCCCTACTTCATCCCCTTTGACAGCGAAGTCAACCTGGACGAGATTGCCGGTCCTGTGGGTTCGCGCATTCAGCTGGCGGTGCATCGCGACAATGCCCATCTCAAAACTTTTGAAGACTTGGCGAGCAAAACTGTCGGTGTGGTCGATCAAACGGGCGGTCCCAGCTTGATTGCGCCTTATGCTGACAGCATCACCATCGAAAAATACCGCTGGACCAGCCGCCGCGCTGGTCCTGGCATCCGCGCCGCTTTGCTCGACCTCGCCGACAAAGAGATTGACGGCATGTTGATATTCTCCAAGACGGTCGAGCAGATTTTGGCGGACGATGAAGACCTGGAGTTACAGGCGGTTTACCGCGAGCACATCGTCATCTCCAACCCGGAATTGGGTCCGCCGCATCTCTTGGGCACCGACACACAAGGGCGCGATATCGCCACGCATATTGTGCACGGCGGGCGCATCCTGATTTTGACCGCCGTCATCGGCGGCGTAATCTCAACATTGATAGCGCTGGTTGTCGGCTCGCTATCCGCCTTGCTCGGCGGTCCACTTGACAGCGCGATGACGGCGCTGTCGAACCTCATTTTGGCGGTGCCGCGCCTGCCGCTTTTGGTGGTACTGGCGGGTTTGATACGGTTTGACAATACGCTCTTCCTCGGCGTGATGATTGGCTTGCTGGGCTGGCCCCCCCTGATGCGCGCCATCCGCGCCCAGGTGCTCAGCTTGAGAGAGCGCGATTTTGTGGAGGCGGCGCGTTCGCTGGGATTGAGCACGACGCACATCATGTTCCGCGAAATGCTGCCGAATATGATTAGCTATGTGATGATAAATTTTATCTTCGCAATCACCTTCGCGATGTACGAGCAGATTGCGCTGCTTGTGCTCGGTTTAGCGCCGATTGACGATTATACTTGGGGCGTGATGCTCTACTTCGGCCGTTCCCGCGGTACGCTCTACAACGAAGACGGCGCGAGCATGGCGCTGGCGCCGGTGCTGGCAATCGCCTTTTTCCAAGTCTGTCTCGTGCTGTTTGCGCGCGCCTTGGAAGAAGTGTTTGACCCCCGTTTGCGCTCGGCAGTATAGGCGAGGAGAGGCGCATGGCGGCAAAGCGGCAGGAAACGGTGCTGGAAGTAGACGATCTCTCGATCGTCTATCGCACCAAACGCGGCGATGTCAAGGCGACCAACCATGTTTCTTTCAGCCTGAAGCAGGGCGAGGCAATGGCGCTCATCGGCGAGAGTGGCAGCGGCAAAACGACCATCAGCCTGGCGCTCATCCGCAAGCTGCCCAAAAACGCCGTGATTACCAGCGGCAGCATTGAGTACCGGCACAATGGCGAGATTCAAGATGTGCTAAGGCTGAGCAAGCGCCAGTTGCGCGCCTTCCGTTGGAAAGACTGCGCCATGGTTTTCCAGGGCGCGCAGAACGCGTTTAACCCCGTCTTGAAGATCCACAAACAATTTGAGGACACCGCCCGCTCTCACGGCTGGACAGACAAGCAGGCAGTGCGCGAACGCGCGCTAAACCTCCTGGAATTGGTACGGCTGGACCCCGAGCGCGTTTACGATTCTTACCCGCATGAGCTTAGCGGTGGCATGAAACAGCGCACGCTGCTGGCGCTGGGCGTATTGCTCAACCCGCAAATTGTCATCCTGGACGAGCCGACAACCGCGCTTGACATCTTGACGCAGCGCGCCATCATCGATGTCCTAAACGATATGCAGCGGCAGCTGCATTTCAGCATCATCTTCATCAGCCACGATCTTTCGCTGGCGGCGGAAATGGCGGATACAGTCGCCACCGTCTACGCCGGGGAAATCGTTGAGATGGGCGGCGTCAACGATATATTTTACCAATCGCTGCATCCTTATACTTATGGATTGCTGACATCGGTGCCGACGCTGGCGCAAGAGCAAGACCTGCTGCAGAGCATCCCCGGCTCGCCGCCCAACTTGATACACCCGCCCAGCGGCTGCAAATTCCACCCCCGCTGCGCCTTCGCTACCGCTGCCTGCTCCCAGGATGAACCGCCGCTGATACAGGATTTTGGGGCGCATCTCGCCGCCTGCTGGCACAAAAAAGCGCTGGCAGAAAGCCGGGAGGAACGGGTTTCGTGACCGCGCCAATCATCGAGCTGAAGAATGTCTATCGCCAATTCAAGAAGGGGCGCGAGCCCGTGCCCGTCTTGCAAGACATCAATTTCAGCGTCAACAAGCTGGAGTTCCTCTGCCTGGTTGGGGAGAGCGGCTGCGGCAAGACGACAACCGGCAAAATCATCTGCGGTTTGCTGCCGCCCAGCAGCGGCGCGGTTGAGTTTGAAGGCAGGGACATCGCCCAGTTAAAAGGCGCTGACTACCGGCGCTTCCGCCGCGCCGTGCAAATTATTCATCAAGATCCTTATGCCTCGCTCAACCCGACGCAGACTGTCTTTGATATGTTGAGTTACCCGCTAAGCGCGCATAAACTGGCGCGGGGGCGGCGCGGCATCGCCCAGCGCGTGCGCGACCTGCTCGACCTTGTCGATTTGACGCCGGTCGAAGATTTCATCGACAAATACCCGCACCAACTCAGCGGCGGACAGCGGCAGCGCGTGAGCATCGCCCGCGCCCTCACCACAGAGCCGGCGGTCATCATCGCGGATGAAGCCGTCAGCATGGTGGATGTTTCCATCCGCATTGGGCTGCTGCAGATGATGATGGACCTGCGCGACCGCCTGGATGTAACTATCGTCTTCATCACGCATGATTTGGCGCTCGCCAAATACTTCGCCTGGGAAGGGCGCATCGGCGTGATGTACCTGGGGCGGCTGGTGGAGCTGGGACCAACGCAGCGCCTCATCGGGTCGCCGCAGCACCCCTACACCCGCGTTTTGCTGTCGGCAATTCCCGAGCCCGACCCGGAAAAAACGCGCAACAAAGAGCACATCAAACTGCGCAGCGAAGACATCCCGCGTTTGACCGATTTACCCGCGGGCTGTACCTTTCACCCCCGCTGCCCCTGGTACGAAGAAGGCTTGTGCGACAGCGCCGTGCCCGAATTGCTGATCCCGCGGGGGCTGGATGGCGGCGTAAAAGTCGCCTGCCTGCCGCTGGAACACGGGAAGGAATTAAAGCTGCATGAGTCCTGAACTACTGAAGATATTTTATCGGGTAGCGGTCTTCCTCGTCGTGGTTTCCCTCGGGCTGCTGTTTATTGTGCCGGCGGACAGCGCCGAATATGTTGTAACTTGGATGTCGCTTTTTGTTGGCGCGCTGCTGCTCGTGCTGGTGCTATTTGTCAACTGGTTCAGCAACCGCTGATGCCAGCGCCGCGCGCCGAGAAGCTGCTATGGCGGAAGACCTAAGCATCGGGCTGGATATCGGCGGCACCAAGATGGCATTTGTGCTCGCCGACCGTGGCGGGAATGTGCATGCCGCCCGCACGCTGCCGACCAACAGCCACCAAGGCATCGACGATACTCTGGCGCGCATCACGCGGGAAGTCAATCTTTTCATCGAAGCGCATCGCGGCATCCGCGGGCTGGGAATCGGCTTGCCGGGTCCGGTAGATGCCGCGCGCGGCATCGCCTTAAAAGCGGCGAACCTGGGCTGGGAACATGTCGCCATCCGTGATGCGCTATGCTGGCGGCTGGCGAAACCGCTGCCCATTTATGTTGAAAATGATGTTTCTGTTGGCGCTATCGGCGAGCAGCTCTTTGGCAGCGCCCAGGGCTTAGGCAATTATGTGTATCTGGCAATCGGCACCGGCTTGGGCGGCGCGGTGATGCTGAATAATCAGCTTTTGCGCGGCGCTACCCATGCGGAGATGGAAATTGGGCATATTTCGCTGGACCCGGTTGCGGGGCGTCCCTGCGCCTGTGGCGGGCGCGGCTGCCTCGAAATGTCGATATCGGGCAAGGGCTTGCTGGCTAGCGCGCGTGAATTCCGGGCAGAATATCCCGAGAGCAGGCTGCATGCCGCGCCCATCACAACCCGCGCGGTACTCCGCCAGGCGGAAGCGGGCGACCCGCTGGCGCTTCACGCATTGGACGAAGCGGCGGCTGCCCTCGGCATCGCCTGCGCCTGGTGCGCCAACCTCTTTAATCCAGAACTCATCCTGTTGGGCGGCGGCTTGGCGCATGCCTGTTATCATTTGATAGAAAGCAAGGCGCGGCGCGTGATGGCTGCCCACAGCCTGAAAATGAACTTCGATGCCGCCCGGCTCGCGCTCGCCCAGTTGAAGGACGCGGCGCTGGGCGCGGCGGCTCTGGTCTGGTATCAGCAAAACACGGAGGCAAGCCTATGAGAATCGCCATCGCCGGCATCGCGACCGAAAGCTGCACCTTTTCCCCGCTGCCAACACGCCTTGCCGACTTCCGCCTGATGCGCCCGGGCGCGCCCGAATTCGCGGCGCTCTATCCTTTCCTGGCAGACTACCCCGATGTCGAATTCCTCGGCACTTTGACGGCAAAAGCGATGCCCGGCGGACCGGTAGAAGCTGCCGCTTACAGCGCCATCAAGGACGAGATCCTTGAGAAAATCGCCGCTCTGCTGCCCTTAAACGGCATCTACCTCGATATGCACGGCGCGATGCATGTCCTTGGCATGCAGGACGCCGAGGGAGATTTCTACGCGGCGCTGCGCGCTTTGGTCGGCGCGGATTGCCTGCTTGCCGCCAGTTACGATTTGCACGGCAATGTCTCCGAGCGCATCATGGCGCATTTGAATATCATCACTGGCTATCGCACCGCGCCCCACATCGATTATTTGCAGACTCGCGCCCGCGCGGTCGCCCTTTTGACGCGCTGCCTGCGGGACAATATCCGCCCGCGTAAAGCCTTCGTCAAAATCCCGCTGGGGCTGCCGGGCGAAAAAACCAGCACTGAATGGGAGCCCGGGAAGTCCATCTACGCGGCGATCCCGGCAGAAATAGACGGCAAGCGCGTCCTGGATGCCACCCTGCAAGTCGGCTATGTCTGGGCGGATGAACCGCGCATGACCGCCTGCGCCATCGCCCTGGGGCAGGATGAAGCGGCGATTGCGGCGGCGGCGGCGCGGCTCGCGCAAGGCTTTTGGCAGCGCCGCGCTGATTTCCGCTTCGGCGTCGAGGCGCTTTCTGTTGATGATTGCATCAATCGCGCGCTGGCGGCGGAAGCGCAGCCCGTGCTCATCAGCGATTCTGGCGATAATCCCACCGCTGGCGGCGTCGGCGACATCAGCTATTTTCTGGAGCGCGCCCTCGCTTTGAACCCGCCCAATCTGCTCTACGCCAGCATTGCCGATGCCGCCGCCGTGAAAATATGCCAGGCGGCTGGCAGCGGTACCGAAGTCAGCCTGGAGCTGGGCGGCAAGCTGGATACGGCAAATGGGTGCGCCCTGCCCGTGCGCGGCATCGTCGAAACCCTCAAAGCTGACGAAATGAATCCACAGGCGGTGCTGAAGATTGGCGGCATCCGCGTGATACTCACGGCGAAGCGCACTGCCTTCCATCGCCGGCAGCAATTCCTTGAGCTAAATCTGCTGCCGGAAGCCCAGCGGATTATCGCCGTCAAAATTGGCTATTTGGTGCCGGAGCTCAAAGCGATGGCAAAAGAGGCATACCTGGCGCTGTCCCCGGGCGCTGTCAATCAGGATATTACTGCCCTGCCCTTTCATCAGATTCAGCGCCCCTGCTATCCCTTTGACGCGGCGATGGAATGGTCGCCGACTGTGCAAATGTATTGATGCCAGAGGCTGACTATCAAATGGTAATTCATATATGGCGCAATTGCCGCAAGAGTTGGTATACTCACAGCGCTTGATTGTTCGCATCAAAATCATTTCCGTTCACAGATTCAGGAGCATGCCATGAAGAAGTTAGTCAGAGTCCTTTTTGTCCTGGTGCTGCTTTCGCTTGCGGTCCTCACTGGCGCGCAAGACGGGGGCATTCTCATCGGGACGAATTTTGGTGGCGACCCCACCAATATGAACCCGCTCATCTCCAACAACACCGTTGAGCTCGGCTTAAACGAGTTCCTCTTCCCCAGCCTGTATAATATCGACCCGGAAACCCGCGCCCCGATGAAGGCCGGGCGCAACGACCAGGACAATGGCCTCGCCCTGGACTGGACGATATCCGATGATGGCTTGGTCTACACCTTTACCCTGCGCGATGACATCACCTGGAACGATGGCGTGCCGGTAACCGCGCACGATTATCAATTCACCTTTGACGCCCTCGCCAGTGGCGAGACCTCCTCGCCGCGCACCGATGTGCTGCAAAGCGTCGAGAGCGTGGAAGCCGTCGATGACACCACCATCGTCGTCACCTTGAAGCTCGCCTCCTGCCGTGTCATCGAAGAGCTTGATGACTTCGGCATCTTGCCCAAGCACATCATCGAGCCGATGGTCGCCGATGGCTATGCCGCGATTGACGAATTGGAATACAACAAGAACCCCAGCGTTACCGCTGGCGTCTTCAACTTTGGCGCGCTGGTGCCAGACCAGCAGACCAGCCTCGTGCGCAACGACAACCACTGGATGCCGGTGTCTCCCGAAGGCTACATCATCCGCAATGTGCCCGACCAAATTGTGGGCATCGAGCAGTTCCTGGCGGGCGAAGCCAACTCGGTGGGCACGGCTGGCTCGGCTTCGGTGCCGCAGCCGCGCATGCAGGAATTCCGCGACCGCGCCGAAGCGGGAGAATTCCAGATTTATGAATATGTCGATGACGGCTTGACCTTTGTCGGCTTCAACCTCGCCGACCGCAGCAATCCCGTCAACGGTTTGGATGATGACGGCAACATTGTCGACCAAGGCAAGCACCCGCTCTTCGGCGATGCGCGCGTGCGTCAAGCGCTCGCCCAAGCGGTGAACTATACCGATATCATCGAAGGCGCGGCGGAAGGCGAAGCGGTGCAAGTCAACAGCTTCGGCACGCCGGCGCTCTGGGGCTATGATGCCAGCATCGAGCCTTGGCAATACAACCCCGATGCCGCGCTGGCGCTGCTGGCGGAAGCCGGCTTTGTCGATCACGATGATGACGCCTCAACGCCGCTGGTCGCTACCGAAGACGCGCTCTATGCCGAGGCAGGCATGGAATTCAGCTTTGAATTGCTGACCAATTCCGGCAATGTTGTGCGCGAAGCCGCTGGCACCATCATCCAGGATCAGCTGGGGCAAATCGGCATTGATGTCGATTTCCAAACGCAGGAATTTGGCGCTTTGGTGCAATTTCTGCTCGGGCAAGATTTTGACGCCATCATGATAGGCTTCACCAACCTCGACCAGGATACGGACGCGCGCAATGTCTTCACCCCGGTTGGCGACTTGGTCGGCGGCGGCTTCAACTTCGTCTCCTACAGCAATGACCGCGTAACCGAGCTTTATGATGAAGCGCTCGCCCTGCCAGGCTGCGAGCTGACAGAGCGGCAAGCGCTGTATCACGAAATCAGCCGCATCCTGCACGAAGACCTGCCTTGGTGGTGGCTCTTCGCTCCCTTCTCCATGTATGCGGAAGCCAACTCGGTGCAGAATTGGATGCCCTACGCCGAAACCCGCTACGCCAACATGGCTGATATCGCCATCAGCCCCTAACATGTAATCAGTTTTGTAAGGGCGCGCCGGCCTAATGCTGGCGCGCCCTTTGCCAATCCCGCGCCACGGAGCCGCCGGAATTCTCATGATAAAATACATTATTCGCCGCCTTGTGCAGTCCATCCCGACATTTTTTGGCATTACTGTCTTGTCTTATCTGCTGCTGTGGCTGGCACCGGGCAGCGTCATCGAGCGCCTGTATTTCGCCCCCAATATCAAGGCGGAGACGCGGGCGCAGCTCGCCGCCCAGCTGGGCATTGACGACCCTTTCCATATTCAATATCTGCGCTGGCTTCTCGGTGATGATTGGCTGCGCTGGGATGCCGATGGCGATGGCATCGCCGACAGCGCCTTCACCCCGCTTGCCCAGTTGGACGAAGATGGCGATGGCATCCCCGAAGCACCGGGCGATAATTACGGCATATTACGCGGCGACTTCGGGGTTTCTTTTGTCAAGAAGCAAGCGGTAATGGATGTCTTGCTGGCGAATCTGCCCGCCACGCTTGAGTTGGGCATCGCCGCGATTTTGACAGCAATTGCGATTGGCATCCCTGTCGGCGTACTTTCCGCCGTGACCCGCGGGCGCTTCTTTGACAATGCCTCCCGCGTGATGGCGGTCATCTTTGATGCCGTTCCTAATTTTTGGCTGGGCTATATCCTGCTGTTTATTTTTGCCGTTGAATTACGATGGGTGCCGGTTGGCGGGCGCTGTGTGCCCAATCTTTATGGGCTCTGCCCGTCCCTCTTCGAGCGCTTGATTTATCTGCTCTTGCCCACGATTGTATTCGCCGCCGGTTTTATCGCGCTGTTTTCGCGTTATGTGCGCACTTCGACGCTTGAAGTGCTCAATCAAGATTACATCCGCACCGCCCGCGCCAAAGGGCTGGCGCCGCAGGTGGTGAACTTCCGCCATGCCATGCGCAACGCCATGATTCCAGTCGCCACTTTGCTGGGTCCCATCATCACCAATGTCTGGGCAGGCGCGATTGTCATCGAGACCGTCTTCGCTTGGCCCGGCGTGGGGCGCATCGCCTTCAACTCGGCGATTCAGCAGGATTACCCGGTTGTGATGGGCATTGTTATCTTCGCCTCGCTGGGCACTATCCTGGGCTTCCTGCTCTCGGATGTGCTTTATGTGCTCATCGACCCGCGCATCCGCATCTATTAGGAGCCGCTGATGCAGGCTGACGATAGAAAGCTGAAACTCGACGCGGAAGCCATATTAAGCAGCCGCTCGCTGACAGATTTGGCGTTGGCGCGGCTCTGGCGTGACCGGCTGTCGATGATAGCGATTGGCATATTGTTTGTATTAACAGCCGCTTCCATCGCCGCCCCGCTGATTACTGGCTGGCTCAATGTCGACCCCAACACCACTGACGCCTCGGCATCCAAATATCTGCCGCTGTTTAGCGAGGGACATCCGCTGGGCACGGACAATCTGGGGCGTGACCATCTGGCGCGGCTGCTCTACGCGGGGCAGGTTTCCTTGTTCATCGGCTTCATGTCGGCATTTCTGGCGCTGGTGATTGGCGTAACCCTCGGCATCCTCACTGGCTATTACGGCGGCATCATCGACGACCTCGTCAACTGGATTATCACCACGCTCAATTCCATTCCCGTGCTCGTCCTGCTCATCGTGATTTCCGCCGTCTTCAAGCCGACAGCGGAAGCGTTGATACTCATCATCGTGCTCATCACCTGGACGCCAACCACACGGCTGGTGCGCGGCGACACCCTGTCCATCCGCTCCCGCGAGTACATCGTCAGCGCCCATGCCATCGGCGCTTCCGACTTCCGCGTGATGCAGGTGCACATCCTGCCCAATGTCTTCTCGCTGATGGTGGTCACGCTGGCGCGCAACATCGGCATCGTCATGCTTATCGAGGCGGCGCTAAGCTTCCTCGGGCTTGGCGTGCAGCCGCCCACCGCCACCTGGGGCAATATGCTCAGCAAGTCAGGACAATTCATCACCAAAGCGCCGCATCTGATGATACTCCCCGGCTTGCTGATAACGATTGTTGTGCTCTGCCTTTATATCATCGGCGATGGATTGCGCGATGCCTTCGACCCGACCACCACCGTCTGAAGCCGCGTCAGTCCGTCAAAAACTTGTAGACCGTTGTTGATCTGAACTGCTGGTTTTGCCGCAGCATTGTTGAAGGGAATTGCGGCTGATTCGGGGAATCGGGGAAGTGCTGCGTCTCCAGCGCCAAGCCATCGCTCTGCCGATAGAGGCGGCCGCTCGCCCCAACCAGCGTTGTATCCAGCACATTGCCCGCATAGAATTGCAGCCCGGGCTCAGTCGTGAACACTTCCATAATCCGTCCCACCCGCGGCTCATAGACGCGCGCGGCAAATGCCAGCGCGTCTTCCGCCAAGCCAGCGCGATTCAATACAAAATTGTGGTCATAGCCTTTCGCCTGCAAGATTTGGCTATGGTTAGAGCGGCTGCCCGCTCCCAGCGCTTTCGGCTTGCGGAAGTCGAAGGGCGTGCCGGCAACTGCCGCCAGCTCGCCAGTAGGAATCTGCCCGGCGTCTGTGGGCGTGTAGCGGTCGGCATTTATCGTGACTATATGGTCATAAATCGCGCCTTCACCCTCGCCCAGCAGGTTGAAATAGCTGTGATTCGTCAAGTTGAGCACCGTCGGCGCGTCCGCTTCCGCCGAGTACTCGATGCGTAATGCGTTCTCTTCGCTGAGATGGTAGCGCACCGTCACCTCAAGCGCGCCGGGGTAGCCTTCTTCGCCGTCCGCGCTGTGATAGCGCAGTTCAAGCGTATCAGCGCGCAAGGCACGGGCGCGCCAGACGCGCTTGTCAAAACCACGAATGCCGCCGTGCAGGGCATTGCCGCCATCGTTGGTGGCGAGCTGATAGTCGACGCCATCAAGCGAGAATTTGCCGCCGGCGATGCGGTTGGCATAGCGCCCGGTTATCGCGCCGAAATAGGGATGCCCCGCTTCATACTTCGCCAGACTATCAAAACCCAGCGCCACATTCGCCAGCCGCCCGTGACGATCGGGCACCGAAATCGAAGTGAGTATCCCGCCGAAGGTAATCGCCTTGACTTGTATGCCGCTGGAATTGCGGAGCGTATATTCTTCAACCGCTTCGCCAGCGGCGGTTCTGCCGTATTCGCGCATTGTATTGTCCATTCGATACCGATGTTTACCCAAAGATAATAACGCAGTTTCAAGCCAAGCATTTGCGGGTTTGGGGATTATCGTGGGAAAATCTCGGTGCCTCGGTGGCAGATTTTAGGCGACCAACCGGGTCTCCCCTACGGCTTGGCATGTTGTGAGGGTATGATACAAAGGGAAAGCTACAATGGACGGCAGATGCCAAAGGACTGGGAGGCACTCATGAAATATCGCGCACTGGGACGCAGCGGGGTGATGGTCAGCGAGCTCTGCCTCGGCTGTATGAACTTCGGCAATCCAACGCCGGAAGCGGAAAGCTTCGACATGATCGACCGGGCGCTAGACGCTGGCATCAATTTCTTCGATACCGCAAATGTCTATTCCCGCGGCGGCAGCGAGACCACAGTCGGCAAGGCTTTGCGGCGCAATGGCAAGCGCGAGCGCATCGTGCTGGCGACAAAAGTGCATGGGCGCATGGATGATGACGATATCCTGGCAGCGGGCAACAACCGCCGCCACATCATTCAAGCCTGCGAGGCGTCGCTGCGCCGCTTGCAGACGGACTATATCGATCTCTATCAATTGCACCGCCCCAACCACGACATCCCGATTGACGAGACCTTGCGCGCCTTGGACGATTTGATCCGCGCGGGCAAAGTTCGCTACATTGGTACCAGCTCTTTCCCCTCATGGCGCGTGCTGGAATCGCTGTGGGTGGCGAAGGAGCTGGGGCTGAACCGCTTCGTCAGCGAACAGCCGCCATACCATTTGCTCGACCGCAGCATCGAGCGCGAGATGATACCGATGGCGCAGTCCTACGGCTTGGCGATACTCCCATGGTCACCGCTGGCGCGCGGCTTCCTCACTGGCAAATACCGCCGCGGCGAGCCCATCCCAGGCGACAGCCGCTTCGGCAGCGATGCCGGGCGCGGCGCCGCCACCGAACACCGCCGTGACCAGCATTTCACCGACCGCCCCTTCGATATTCTCGACCTCGTCGAAGCGATGGCAGCGGAAAAAGGCTGCAGCCCCAGCCAACTCGCCCTTGCCTGGGTCAACAGCAAGCGCGGCGTCACCAGCCCTATCATTGGACCCCGCACCATGGCGCACCTGGTTGACAATCTCGGCGCAATCAATGTCGAATTGTCGGCGGAAGATCACGCGCGTTTGGATGCGCTTGCCGAGCCGGAACTGGCGACTGTGCCCTACTATCACGGCAGGATGATCAACTTCCAGCCCAACACCTACGGCTGGCTCTAAACACGGCAAGCGGGAGGCGGCTTCAGCGCGATGCCGCCTCCTTCTTTAGCGCCATTAGCCTGTCGTAGTCAGCGCTGGATTTGTAAAATTCGTCCAGGGGGTAACAGCCAGAAACCATTCCATTGCGCGGCGCGGTTGTGCAATCGCTGAAGGTGCGGCATATCCGCTTGCGCTGCAGGCGGTGCCCGGCGAGGTGATCCGCCGGCAGCTCAGGATAGCTCAACGCCATGCGCCCCAAGCCGACAAAATCTGTCAGCCCGTCACGGACGGCGGCGCTGGCGACCGGTGGCAGCCAATCCTGCAAATAGGAATAGCCAGAGCCGACAAATGTGAGCTTGGGAAAAGCAGCTTTGAGCTCCGCCGTGACTTTGATTTGCCGCGCCACGCCAACCAGCGGGTCCTCCGGCAGCAAATAGCCATCAGAAGGCGGGAAGACCGCGGGGCGCTGAATATGGAAATTGTAATAGGGGCTGCCCGCCGTGATGCAAACCAACTGGATATCCAGCGCCTGCAGCAGCGCCAGCAAGCGCCGCGGCTCCGTCAGGTCATAGCCGACGCCGCTGCCATCCCCGCCGAAGGCATAGGGGTAGCGGTCGTCTTCAAAGGGCATTGGCACGCCCAGGCGGTCGCGACCAGGCTGGAAGGGGATGCAGTCGATGGCGCTCAAGCGCAAGCCGATATCCAGCCCCGGTGCCAGCGCCCGCACCAGCTCCACGGTATCGCGCAGGAAGCGGGTGCGATTTTCGAAGCTGCCGCCATATTTGCCCCCGCGGCTGACGGCGCTGAGGAACTCGTGCCCCAAATAGCCGTGACAATGTTTGATGTCGACGAAGTCAAAACCCGCTTGCTGCGTCAGAGCAGCCGCGCGCCCAAAATCTTCGATGAGCGTCTCGATGTCGCCATCTGACAAAACGCAATCGTCATCATCAAGCTGAAATTTTTTGTCCAGCTGTGGATGGCGGTAGAGCACAAGCGGCTCCAGCTGCGCGCCATTGGGGCGGCAAAAGCGCCCGGAATGCGTCAATTGCAAGCCAATCAGCAAATCGTCCGCGCCAAATGCCGCCCGATGCGCCGCCACCAGCTCCTCGCGCATAGCCGCCAAATCGCCGACAGTTTCCGCATTTATCAGCAGCTGCCGGGCGTTGGCGCGCCCGTCATGGCGGACGGCAACCGCCTCCCCGCCCCAAATCAGCTTGGCGCCGCTGCTTCCAAAACGCCGCCAGCGGCGGCGCGTCAGCTCGCTGGGCTTGCCATCCGCCGTGCCATCCCAGCCTTCCATCGGCAGAATCGCGAAGCGGTTTGCCAGCTTCCAGCCGCGGTAGCGATAGGCGCGCGCCAAAGGCGAAGCGGCGCCTGCGGGCGCATCATCGGCGAGCGGCAGCTCCGCGCCAACCGCTTGGCAATACTCGCGGAATTGCGCGGCGGTTCTCAATTGGGCGACGCGCTTAAATGCCATCGGCAGCCTCACGCAAAATGCCCAGGCGCGCCGCGATATCGCTCAGAATTTGTATATCGCTTTCGGGGCGCCGCGGCGACAGTTGATGCGTCTGGTCAGATGTAAGCCAGCCGCGCAGCTTCAAGAATTGCGCCGCCGAATGTTTGTAGGCGGGCACAGGCGGACGAAAAGCGAGGAAACCCAGATATTGCAGCCGGTCATTCAACTCGTGGAAGCCGGCATCACCCGCCTGCCACATGGCATCGCGCTGGGCGAAGAGATCGGGCGCGAAGGTGCTCAAACCGAGCAGATAATCGCTGCCGTACATCACCATGTCGATTGCCAAATCGTTTCCCGTGTAGACTTTGAAGTCCGGGCGCAAGGCATCCCGCAGCGCGATGCGCTCCCATTCCTGCTGGCGGCTGAGCGAAGAATGTTTGGCGCCAGTGCAGCTGCTGATGCCCAGCAGCCCGCGATAAGTTTCCAAGTCATAAATTGCGCCGAAGGGGGCGAACATCGTGCCCAACTCAAAGGCGATGAAGCCATCGGTACGCGCGCCGATGCGTTCGTAGGCGCGCAGGATGTCAGCGCCCGGCTGCGCCGTCAGCCCAAAGGACTGGAAGAGTATCGGCTTGCCGCCATAGCGCTGGATGCGCTCGACCTGCTGATAATACGCGTCCAGATGCAAGCTGTCGCCGGCCGCGTCCGCCACATAAGCGCCGGCGACAAAATCCGCGCCCGCCAGCGCGCTCTGCGTGAGCTGGAGCACGCGCTCCCGCTCCGCTTCGCTTATCAAGTTGGCATAGCCAGTATCCATGTTCACGGCGGGAGTCAAGCCAGCGTCGGCGGTGCGCCGAACATGATGGACCAGTCCCTCCCAGTCAATCGCATAATCGTCATGGAAGGGCAGCAAAATCGCCGAAATGCCGCTGATTTCCCGCCGCGGGCGGATCATTTCCTGCGGATTAATCGTGCCTAAGGCTGCTGCCTGCATAAGAACTCCCTCTTCCAGCTGTGGAGCGCGCGCCATCTACGCCGCTACTCCGCAAATTCAGGCGAAATTGCCGTTACCGGTGCCACGCGATAGCGCGGATTCTCTTTCAGCAAGCCCAAGTCCTGACCATTCCGCTGCGCCCGCACATCATCACGGAAGAATTGCACGGCATAGCCGAGCCGCGGCGCATCCGTGCTGTTGGCACCCGAGCCGTGCAGGGTCAAGCGGGTGAAAGCGACGGCATCGCCCGGCATCATGCGCAGCGGCAAGAAGTCTTCCGGCGCGACTTCCACAGTGCGGTGGCCGTCTTTATCGGCGCTCTCAACCGAGGCGAGCGTGCCTTGCAGGTGTGTGGCGGGCGCCATCTGCAGGCAGCCATTCCGCGGGCTCATTTCCACCAGCGCGAACCAGATATTGCAGCCCGGTCCATCAAAGCGCGTGTATTGATTGTCTTGATGAAAATGAAACTCGCCGCCGCCGCCGCCACTTTTCACCGCCGTGAAGGGCAGATAGACCGTCGAGGGTCCGCCCATCAGCTGCGCCGCCAGCGCATTCAAAGCCTCGCTGTGAATCAACTGCGCCAATTTCGAACCCGCCAGGTACTGCCGGCTCTGGCGCAGCTTGTCTTTGCTGGAGGCGGCGCGGCGCAGCGCAGCGCCGCTGATGCCCAAGCCAGCCATCACTTGCAGGACTTCCTCCGCCAAAGCCGCCGCCGCCTCAGGGCTGAGCAAACCCGGCAAACTTAGATAGCCATAGCTGTCATAAAAGCGCTTCTCATTCTCGGTGATGCGCCCGTAACGCAAGATTTCCGCCGTCATGTATCGCCTTTTTCCATTTCGCCGCGCCCAAAGCCACCATGAAATTTGGACAATGCCAGCCTTTTGTATATCATCAGCCCAGCGACCAGATTAGGGAAAGTGTAGCGATTGCAGCGCAAATCGGCTAGCGCAATCTTGAGTTTCGCGGCAATGGTCTCGGCATGCCGCCAGAAAGTACAGGTGATTCATGTTACTCTCCGAAATGAACTGGATGGCGGTTGAGCAATACCTCCAAAGCGACGACCGCTGCATCCTGCCGACAGGCAGCACCGAGCAGCATGCCTACCTCAGCCTGAGCGTGGACAGCATTCTCGCCGGGCGGCTGGCGCGGGAAGTTGGCGCTATTGCTGGCGTGCCAGTCTATCCCACCCTGCCCTATGGGCTGGCGCAGCAGTGGACGGCATTTCCCGGCACTGTCAGCTTGCGCGTGCAGACTTATCTGGCGTTAATCCGCGATCTGCTGGACAGCATCTACCGCGCCGGCTTCCGCCGCGTCCTTTTGATAAACGGGCATGGCGGCAACGCGCCGGCGCAGGGCATGCTGCGCGAATGGATGATGGACAACCCGGACGCGACTGTGAAGTGGCACAATTGGTATAATGCGCCGCAGACTTGGCAGCAGGTGATGGCGACCGACCCCGTCTGCTCTCACGCCTCGTGGATGGAGAATTTTCCCTGGACGCGGCTCAAAGATGTCACCCTGCCGCGCGCGCAAAAGCCGATGACAAAGCTCGATACTTTGCAGCAGCTAAACCCCCGGCAAACGCGCGAGCGCCTGGGCGATGGCAATATGGGCGGCTTTTATCAGCGCGCGGACGAAGACATGCTGGCGATTTGGGCAGCCGCGGTGCAAGAGACTCTCGCGCTGCTGGAAGGAGGCTGGGAGTAGATGCCAATCCTGATTTGGGGCGCGGGCGCGATCGGCGGCACCTTAGGCGCATATCTCGCGCACGCCGGGCAGGACATCCTTTTTGTTGATGTTGTCGCCGAGCATGTACATGAAATCAATCGGCGCGGCATTCACATCACTGGTCCCATAGACGATTTTACCGTGCCGGCAGAAGCATGCAGCCCTGACAGCTTGACAGGTACATTTGACTCAATCCTGCTCTGCACAAAGTCCCAACATACAGAGCAGGCGCTGCAAAGCATTAAGCCCTTGCTGGCTGATGACGGCTGCGTGCTGTCCGTGCAGAACGGCTTAAACGAACTGCTCATCGAAAAAACTGTCGGGCGGGCGCGCACTCTTGGCTGCTTCGTCAATTTCAGCGCGGATTATCACGCGCCTGGCGAGATTCTCTTTGGTGGGCGCGGCGCAGTTGTCTTGGGGGAACTTGACGGCGCGCTGACCGACCGCCTGCGCGGCTATCTGGCGCTCTTCCGCCTATTTGATGAAAACGCGCAGGCGAGCGAGAATATCTGGGGTTACTTGTGGGGCAAAGAAGCCTATGGCGCGATGCTATTTGTTTCCGCCTTGACAAACCAGTCAATCGCCGAGGCGCTGGCGGATGCGCGCTTTCGCCCGCTTTATATCCTGGCGGCGCAAGAAATCTTAAGGCTCGCCGATGCGCTCGGCATTGAGGCTTATGGCTTCAACGGTTTTCAGCCGGCGGCATTCCTCGCAAATGACAAAGCCGCCATCGCCCAGTCCCTGGATACGCTGGTCGCATTTAACAAGCTCTCCGCCAAGACGCACAGCGGCATCTGGCGGGATTTGGCGGTGCGCAAGCGCGCGACCGAAGTGCTGATGTACGAGCCATTGCTCGCCCAAGCGCAAGAAGCGGGCATCGAACTGCCGCTGACGCGCCGCTGGATCGCGATGATACAGCAAATCGAAACTGGCGAACGCCAGCAAAGCCTATTGAACTTGGAGGAGCTGCGAGCTGAATGCTTATGAACATCGACTTTGCTGGCAAAACTGCCATCGTCACCGGGGCGGCGCATGGCTTTGGCCGCGCGATTGCGCTGGCTTTTGCCCAGCGCGGCGCTACGGTCTGGGCATGTGATATCCTGGACGGCGAATTGCAGGAGACTTGTCGGCGCGCGCGCGCCGCTGGCGGCGCTATTCACGGGCGAGTTGTCGATGTTCGCGAGCGTCAAGCGGTTTTCAGCTTTGTCGCCGAGGCATTGGCAGCCGCTGGCGCGGCGCATATCCTGGTGAATAATGCCGGCGGCGTATTGGGTCAAGTCGGACGCCCTTTGGAAGAAATCAGCGAAGACGATTGGAACAGCATCTTCGAGGTGAATGCGCGGGCGGCTTTCTATTTTGCGCAGGCAGCCGTGCCCAGCATGAAAGCGAGGCGCTTCGGGCGCATCATTAATATCTCCAGCGGCGCTGGTTTGGGCGTCAGCCTCACCGGCATCCAGGCTTATGCCGCGGCAAAAGCCGCGCAAATCGGCTTGACCCGCCAGTTGGCGCATGAGCTCGGGCGCTGGAATATCACCGTCAACAATATCGCGCCGGGTTTTGTGCTCTCCAACCCGAATTCCATCGCGCAATTTGACTCTTACGGCGAGAGCGGGCAGCAGGCGCTCATAGACCGCTTTGCGCTTAAACGGCTGGGCGCGGCTGAAGATATCGCGCACGGCGTATTGTTTTTCGCATCGGAGTACGCGGGCTGGATTACCGGGCAAACCTTGTCGATCGACGGCGGGCGGCTGTAAAGCAGGCAATCTACGCAGTCTGCAGTAAAAAGGGAACCCGCGATGCTGCGGGCTCCTTTATTTTTTGGACTGGAGTTTAGCGCTGCGCCAGCGCTTCCAGGACGCGCGGCGCTGTCATCGGCGTTTGCGACAGGCGCAAGCCCGTGGCATCGGCGACAGCGTTGGCGATTGCGGCGACTGTGGGGATAACTGGCGGCTCGCCGACACCGCGCGCGCCGAAGGGACCGCTGCGCGAGGGAACTTCGACAATTTGTGTTTGAATCGGCGCTGCTTGCACCGAATCCGGCATCGCGTAATCCATCCAGGAGCCGGAGAGCAATTGCCCATCAGCATCGTAGCGCATCTCTTCCAGCAGCGCCCAGCCGACCCCCTGGACTGCGCCGCCTTGCATCTGCCCTTCCACCGCCAGCGGGTTGATGGCGCGCCCGACATCCTGCACCACCGCCAAATTGAGGAGGTTGACATCGCCAGTCTCTTCGTCCACTTCAACTTCGGCAATTTGCGCGCAGAATGACGGCGCTCTATCGGTGATAGCCTGGCGGCCGTTGCCATGCACCGGCGCATAACGTCCGCCAAAAGTCATGCCTTTGCCGGCGATTTCGCCCAGGCTGATGGAACGATCGGGGAAGCCGCGCACCTGCACGCGCCCATCGACAATTTCCAGGTCTTCGCTGGATACTTCAAATTCTTCAGCGGCAATCGCCAACGTTTGGCGGCGGGCATCTTCCGCGGCGCGCAGCACCGCCGCCCCCAGGGTATACAGGGTTTTGCTGCCGCCAACGCCGCCGCCATAGGGCGCACTGTCGGTATCGCTGTAGACAAAACGCACTTTGTCGGGGCTGATGCCATAGGCTTCCGCCGCCAGCACGGCGAAGCTGGTGGGCGTTCCCGAGAGATCGGCAGTGCCAATTTGCAGCTGCAGGACGCCATCACGGTTCAGCTTGCAGACGGCGGCACCTGGCTCCAGCCCGCCCATCCAGCCGCCAATCGCGATGCCGATGCCGCGCCCCTGTTCCCGCGCTTGCTCGCGGTTGCGCCAGAGGGGATGCTGGCGCGCCGCCTCCAAAGTCTCGACCATGCCGATAGTGGGGAAGTCGCCGCCATCGGGCGCGACATCACCTTCTTTGGCGGCGTTTTTCAACCGCAGTTCAACCGGATCCATGCCCAGTTGCTGCGCCGCTTCATCAAAAAGCGTCTCGACCGCCATGAAGGCTGTTGGCGATGTCGGTGCGCGGTACGCGCCAACAGACTGTTTGTTGGTCACAACATTTGTTGATTCCAGCAGCAGGTTGTCGCAAGTATAAAACGAGGCGAATTGCATCGCGGCGAAGCCACCCAAACCGCTGGGATAGACGCCGGTATCGGCAGTTACATCCGCCTGCATAGCGAGCAGTTCGCCGCCGCTGTCAAAACCCAGCTTGCCGCTGATGCGCAGCGCCGGCGCGGGATTGGTCGAAAGCAGCTCTTCGCCGCGGGTCAAAATCAGGCTGACAGGCTTGCCAACAGTGACGGCAGCCAGGGCGATCAGCGCTTCGTACAAGCCAAATTTCGCGCCAAAAGCGCCGCCCACTGGCATGCCATAGACGGTCACATCAGATTCTGGCACACCCAGAGCATCGGCAACATCCAGGCGCACGCCGAAGGGCGACTGAATGCTGCCCCAGAGCGTCACGCCGCCGCTAATCGGATTGGGCTGCACCACCCAGCCCTGCGTCTCGATCGAGCTTTGATGCACCATAGGCGTTTCAAAAGTTCTTTCGGCGACCACATCCGCCTGGGCGAAAGCGGACGCAACATCGCCTTTTTCCATGCGCGTTTTGCCGGCGATATTGGAGGCTTCTTCGTCATCGCTTTCCGATTCGCCGCCAGTATCCGCGCCATGGGCAGCTTCATCTTCCGCGCCGGTCGGGATGCCCGTGGGCCAAATTACGGTAGCGTCATCAGCTAGCGCCGCGTCCATTGAGGTTACGGCTTCCAACGGCTCATAGTCCACCATCACCAAATCAGCGCCATCAGCGGCGGCGGCGGCGCTATCCGCCAGAACAATCGCCACCGGCTGCCCAACGAAGATGACGCGCTCCCGCGCCAGCATGAGTTTGGCGCGGGAAGACGGCGTGATGCTGGGCAGGTCGTCCGCGGTCAGCACCGATTGTACGCCCGGGATATCCAAGGCGGCGTTGGCGTCAATTGCGCCGAGTTTGGCGTGGGCATAGGTGCTGAGCACAAAGCGCGCATGCAGCATGCCCGGCAACTTGAGGTCGCCGATGTATTTCAAGTTGCCCGTTATCTTCGCCGGTCCATCAATCAGGGGGGTCGGTTTCCCGACAAATGAAAAGTCTGACATCGAGGGTCTCCTTTTTCCGCTTGCGATGTGTCAAAAATCCTTAGCCAGCGGCGGCAAATTCCACCACCGGGTAGCCTTCGGTCTCGGTCCGCTGGCGGAACAGGGCGCTCAGCCGCCGCGTCATTTCGCCGGTGCTGCCAGCGCCAATCTGCCGCCCGTCCAGCTCAATGACTGGTGCCAGCTCACCCATTGTACCACTGCAGAACATTTCGTCCGCGCGATAAACTTCGCTCAAGGACAGGTTCTTGACGACAGCGGGGATGCGCTGGCGCTCACAGATTTCCAAGACTGCCGCCCGCGTGATGCCTTCGGGGCAAGCGCCCGTGTCTGGCGTTTTTACAAGCCCATCGGTCACGATAAAGACATGGGTGGCGTTGGTCTCCGCGACATAACCTTGATAATCCAGCATCAGCGCGTCATCGACGCCGGCGGCATTCGCTTGAATCTTCGCGAGAATCGAGTTTATCAAATTGCAGGAATGGATATTTTGGTCGACGCAATCAGGCGGGATGCGGCGGATGCCAGCTGTAATCAGCCGAATGCCGCCCTTGTCATAGACCGGCGGCTTGTGTTCCGCCAGTACAATCAAGGTAGGACCCTGCGTGTTGAGGCGGGTGTCCATCCCGCTGGTATATTTGAGGCCGCGGCTCAAGGTCAAACGGATGTGTACGCCATCAGTCATGTGATTGGCGATTAGGGTCTTGCGAATTTCTTCGATAATCGCCTCATGCGGCGGAATTTCGGCGAATGCCATCGCCTTGGCGGAATGGCGCAGGCGGTCAAGGTGCGGAATCAGCTTAAAGATGCGCCCCTGATACAGGCGCAAGCCCTCCCAAACGGCGTCGCCGCCTTGCACTGCCGAATCAAAAGGGCTGATGCCAGCGACATCGCGGTGCAGCAGCTCGCCGTTTATATTTATGAGCAGGTCTTTGTTTTTGGGGTTAAACTCTTGCTTCATGTCTTTGTCCCGCTGATGCAGTAGGGCAGCATTTCTTCGTACAGCGCATCACATTCTTCCAGCAAGCCCCGCATTTTTGCTGGCAGCGCGCGGTCATCTTCCTGATAGGGGGCGAAGGCGGTCGACGCTTCAACAGCGGCGTACCAGTGCTTCGCCCAGATGCCGTCACTGTCCCGCCTGCCCGCTTTCCAGGAGAGCATCGCCTTGTCAAAGTGTACATCAAGCGCGGCGCAGAGGCGGCGCAGGCTCCGCTCGGGGCGCTGCAGGACATCGCGCGCCTCAATCACCGGCGGGATGCGCCCCGTTTCCTGGCGCACGAAGTTAAACAATTCCAGTTGCTGCGGCAAGCCTGTCTGTTCCAAAGTCGGCTCGGGTATCACTTTGGCGAAGGACAGCAGCATGCGGCGCGGCTCACGCAGCAGGAAACAATTGTGAACCTGCCGCAGCCAACTGCGGTCGATATGCGGCAGCATGTGCTGCGTCATGTGCTTCTGGTAGCTGATGGCTTCCCTCCCGCTGCCAGCAAGCAAGTTGGCGACAACCTTGCGCCAGTCGCTTTCGTAGTGGCGTATAATGTCGCTGGCAGCGGGATGATCGTAGCCGGTGCTGAGCAAATAGTGCGCATAAAATGGTTCATCGACCACCGCCGTATCCCGCCGGCTGGACCAGGAACGCATCAGCGCTGTTGATATATTCCGCGGTCCCGACCACATCGCGATAATCCGCTGCGGCATGCTGCTCCCATCCTGATCGACTTCCCCCGCGAAATTGCGGGCACTTGCCCAAGAGCCCGCCTTGCCACTATAGTGAAGCAGTCGGCAAACCCCACCAAGTGTACCCGAAAGCGCGCGCGTTGTCACATCACAGCTTCCATAATCGCGGCGCAAGCGGAAAGCGGCTGCTGGCAGCCGCCGCGATTGCCCTGCTGAGTGCGGCGCTGGTGATTGTGCTTGCCAATGCACTCCGGCAAGCGCCTGCTGCACCGCAAATGCTGATAGAGCAGCAGACAGTCGAGACCGTCAAACCAAGCGTCTGTGTGCACAGCTTGCTGGAAAACGAAGTGCAGGAAGAAAAAATCTTGCGCTCGCTTGCCCTCACGCGTGAGCTTGGCGCCAGCGCAATTGTACAGTTCTTCCCCTGGGCGTATTTTGAACAGAGCGACGATGACTTCAGCTGGGAGCGCGCCGACTTTATCATCAAACATGCCCGACTCCAAGGCTTGCATATTATCGCGCGCTTGGGGCTGGTGCCAGAATGGGCGCGGCGCGGCATATCAGGCTCTACGCTCAACACCTTGCCAAGTGAGTCTTTCGCCGATTTCGCGGAGTACGCCGCCGCCTTTGCCGCGCGTTATGCCGGCGAAGTCGAGCATATCATCATTTGGAACGAGCCCAATTTGAGCTTTGAATGGGGCTATCAGCCGGTGGATCCGGCGGACTATGCCAATTTGTTGAAGGCGACGTATGCCCGCGTCAAAGCGGCTAATGCGCAGATGACAATCCTGGCGGGGGCATTGGCGCCAACGCTGGAAGCGGCGGGAAGCAGCGCCGGCTGGAACGATTTGGCATACCTGCGGGCGCTTTATGCCGCGGGCGCTGGTGCCTATTTTGACGCGCTGGCGATTCACAGCTACGGCTTCCTCGACCCGCCGGAAGCGCCGCCCGCCGCGAATCGGCTGAACTTCCGCCGCGCTGAACTCCTGCGGGACATCATGCTCGAATATGGCGACGCGGCGAAGCCCGCTTTCATCACCGAGAGCGGCTGGAACGATCATCCGCGCTGGACGGGGGCGGTGCGCCCCTCCCAGCGCAGCGCCTATACCATCCGCGCCTTTCAATTTGCCGAAGCAAACTGGAGTTGGCTTGAGCGACTCTGCATTTGGGCGCTGCGCTATCCGGCAAATCTCAATGCGTATCCGGATTATTCCACGCTCATCAGCCCTGATTTCCAACTGAAGCCGATATATTATGCGCTGCAAGCCCATGCCCGCGGCTGGGAAAGTGAGACGAGACTGTGGCTGCCACCGCCCGAAAAAAACTGAGGCGCGGCAAAATTAAGCGCTTGCTGGCGGCGGCAGCGCTGACGCTTTTGGCGGCGGGCGCGTTTCTCGCTTTTCAGCGCCTGCTGCCGCCCCAGCCGGCGCGCGCATTCCCAAGCGGCGCGATTGTAATCGGCGTGGATGCCAGCTTTCCGCCTTTCGCCCTCGATGATGGCGGCAACTTAAGCGGGCTGGATATCGACCTGGCGCGCGCCATCGCCAGCGAAATCGGCTTGCCGGCGCGCTTCGTCACCCTTAGTTACTTTGGGCTGTATGACGCCCTGACGACCAGCAAAGTCGATCTTTTGATTTCGGCTTTGCCTATCGAGCCGGGGCGTACTGACGATGTGAGATACTCGCAGCCATATTTTGACAATGGGCTGGTTCTGGCGGTTAACGCGCCATCCGCGCCTGATTTGCAGGCGCTGGCAGGCAAAGCCATCGCCTATGAATACGCCAGCAGCGCCGACAGCCAACTGCGCGCTTGGGAAAGCGGCGGAAGCCACTTCCAGCGCCGCCCTTATGAGCTGCCGCGTTATGCCTTGGATGCGCTGCGATATGAGCAGGCGGGTGCGGCATTGATAGAGGCGACCGCGTTTTTCCTCTATCGCAAAGAGCATCCCGCCTGGGCAGCGGCGTATACATACGCGGCGCGGGCTCCCTATGCCATCGCCGTCCGCCATGAGCCTTGGGATACACTCCGCCTGCTTGATGCGGCGCTCGCAGCTTTGAAAGAAAGCGGTGAACTGGCTAGAATTATCGACAATTGGGTCGGCAGTTGATATATACAGGAGAGGGCTATGCGCAAAAAAATCCGCTGGGGAATCTTGAGCACGGCAAATATCGGGCGGCGCGTCATCCCCGCCATCCATGCATCGCGTAATGGCGAAGTCGCCGCAGTCGGCAGCCGCACTCTTGAGCGGGCGCGCGCCTTCGCTGCCGAGCAGGCGATACCGCGGGCTTATGGCAGTTATGAAGCCTTGCTGGCGGATAGCGAGATTGACGCCATCTACCTGCCCCTGCCCAACAGCCTGCATGCGGAATGGGCTGTCCGCTGCGCCGAAACGGGCATACCCACTTTGCTTGAAAAACCCTTCGCCAGTGATGCGGGCGAAGCGCAAAGCATCGCTGATGCTTTCAGCGAGCGTGATGTCATGCTGGCGGAAGCCTTTATGTATCGCTTCCATCCCCAGCACACCAAAGTTAAAGAACTCATCGCCGCCGGCGGCATCGGCAGGCTGGAAATTATCAACAGCAGTTTCACATTTCCCATCAGCGACGAGGGCAATATCCGCTTGAGCAAGGCGCTGGCGGGCGGCTCTTTGATGGATGTCGGCTGCTATTGCGTGAATCTGATGCGATTTATGACCGGCGAAGAACCCGCCAGCGTCAGCGCTAGCGCCCGCATCGGCGCGTCCACTGGCGTTGATGAAGCGCTGGCGGCAACTTTACGCTTCCCCTCAGGCACCATCGGGCATTTTGATTGCGGGCTGCGCGCCCAACGCCAGCACAGCTACACGCTCAAAGGCTCGGCGGGCATGATAATTGTGCCGACCAGCTTCGTGCCTGACAGATCCGCCGATACGCTAGTGCAGCATTGGCAGGGGGACGACTATGCGGAATATGTCATCCCGGCGGTTGACCAGTATCAGCTGATGGTGGAGGATTTTGCCGCCGCGCTGCTGTCCGGCAGGTCGCCGCGCTTCCCCGCTGCGGATGCCGTGTGTAATATGGCGGTTGTCGACACGCTGCTGGCGGAGGCGCGCTAGACGGCCGCTGCCGCCGCCAGCCGCCTTTCACCCGTTTGCACGCGCCAAAGCGCCGCGTATAAGCCATTTTGCTGCAGCAGCGCGTCATGCGCGCCGCTTTCCAGCAATGCGCCATTTTGCAGCACAAATATCATATCTGCATTGCGCACGGTGGACAGGCGGTGCGCGATCATGATGGTTGTGCGCCCCACAACAATGCGCTCCAGCGAGCGCTGTATCGCCGCTTCGGTCTCGTTATCCACCGACGATGTCGCTTCATCCAGGATGAGAATCGGCGGATCTTTCAACACGGCGCGGGCGATAGAAATGCGCTGCCGCTGCCCGCCGGAGAGCTTTTGCCCGCGCTCGCCCACAATCGTGTCATAGCCATCAGGCAGCTCGCTGATGAACGCATGCGCTTCCGCGATTTTTGCCGCCGCGACAATCGCCCGCTCCGGCACCTGCGTCAAACCATAGGCGATATTTTCGCGTACACTGCCATGAAAGAGAAAAACATCCTGGCTGACCAAGCCGATGGCATTGCGAATATCTTTCTGCTTGAGTTCGCGCAGGTCAAAGCCATCCAGCAGGACGCGCCCGCCAGTAACATCATAATAGCGCAGCAGCAGCTTCACGATTGTGCTTTTTCCCGCGCCAGTAGCGCCGACAATCGCCACAGTGTCGCCGGCGGGCACATCAAGCGACAGTTGCCGGATCACCGCTCGCCCGTCGCTGTAGGCAAAATCGACAGTGTCCAGCCACATGTGCCCTTTCACAGTTTCCCGCGGCAGGGCGCTGGGACCATCAAGGATTGTCGAGCCGATGTTGAGCAGGTCAAGTATGCGCACTGTCGACGCCATCGCCCGCTGGTATTGGTCGAAGGTCTCGCCCAGCTTGGTCAGGGGCCAAAGCAAGCGCTGCGTCATAAAGATGAGCACGCTGTACGCGCCAATCTCGAGCTGTCCCTCAAAAACAAGCTGCCCGCCAGCGACAGTGATAGCGACAAAACCGGTCACAATCGCCATGCGTATCAGCGGGGTAAAGGCGGAGCTGTAGCGGATGGCGCGCCGATTGCGCTCCAGGTATTCGTTGCTCTCGCGCCGCAGGCGATCCGCTTCAAAGTCTTCCGCCGTGAAACTTTTGATGGTGGCGATGCCGCTCAAAGTATTCGACAACTGATGATTTATCGCGCTGACCTGTTCGCGGACGGCAGTGTAAAGCGGTGCCAGCAGCCGCTGAAATTTCAGCGAGCCCCAGAGGATGAGCGGCATCGGCAGCACCGCCAGCCAGGCAACGCTGGGCGCGATGAAAACAAAAATGCCGCCGATGACCACTACTGTCGTCAAAATCTGGATGATGTCGCTGGCACCAATATCGAGGAAGCGCTCCAACTGATTGATGTCGTCATTCAGCACCGCCATCAAGCCGCCGGTGCTTTGGTCTTCAAAATAGGCGAGTTCCAAATGCTGCACATGGTCATAGGCTTCCACGCGCAAATCATGCTGCATCGATTGCGCCAAATTGCGCCAATACACGCGCTGGATGTATTCAAAGAGCGATTCCAAAATCCAGATAAGCAGCGTAAGCGCGCCCAAAATCAGCAGCTGATGCGTGAGGTCGGTTACGCCCATGCGCCCGAGCAAGGAGTTTTGCTGTTCGACCACGATATCAACCGCCATGCCTATCAAAACTGGCGGCATAATATCAAATACTTTGCCGAGCACAGAATACAGGGATGCCAGCGCCACCCGCCGCTTGTAGACAGAAGCGTAGTTCAAAAGACGGGCGAAGGGATGCCCATCAGGCATCGGCTTAGACATGTGCTGGAATTGGTCGCGAAATCGGCATAATCAGGCGATTATAGGGGAGATATCGCCACCGCGCCAGATGGTGAATGGGGCGGGAGCGAACATGACACCGGTATTCACCTGCGCGCTAGCGGATGAGCCCGCCGCCCGCCGCCCCTGCCACCAGCGCCGCGACCTCAGCATAGTCCACCAGCGGCAAATCGCCGGGGATGGTATATTTCAGCGCTGACATCGCCGCGCCCCATTTCAACGCCAGCGCGACATCATCATAGGTCAGCCAGGCATAGAGGAAGCCGGCGGCAAAGGCGTCGCCGCCGCCGATGCGCCCGACTTCGCCCGCCAGTATCGCCGGCTGCCGCCGCTTTTCGCCCGCCGGACTGAGCGCCTGCGCGCCGTCCGCGCCCAGGGTCATCACAATCAGCGCTTGCGGGTAACGCCGGGAGAGCGCCGCCAGCGCCGCGTCCGCGTTTTGCGCGCCATACAGCGTGTGATAATCGCCCAGCGGGCAGAAGATCACATCCGCCAGCGAGAGCGCCGGGTGACAGCCCGCTGCCGCCTCAGCGCCGCTCCAAAGTTTGCTGCGATAGTTGCTGTCAAAGCTGATGCGCCAGCCGGCTTCTTTTGCCCGCCGCATCGCCGCCAGCGCGGTTTGCGCTGCGCTGTGGCTGATAGCCAGCGTGATGCCAGTGAGATGCAGCAAGCGCGCCCGCCCCGGCGCGAAAAGGCGCTGCGGCAAGTCACTGGGCTGCATGCGGCTCATCGCCGAATCAGCACGGTCATAGAGTATCTCGCTGGCGCGCGGCGCTGGTGCCTTCTCGTGAAAATAAATGCCGAGCCGTTCCTCAGGCACCCAGACAACATGGCTGACATCAACGCCGAATTGCGCGATGCGGTTGCTGACATAACGCCCCAGTGGTGATTGCGGCAAGCGCGAAAGCCAAGCGGCGCGCATGCCCAAGCGGGATAGCCCGACGGCGGTATTGGATTCGGTGCCGCCTACCCAAATGTCGAAGCGGCGCGTTTGCTCGATGCGCAGCATGCCAGGCGGCGTCAAACGCATCATCGTCTCGCCCAGAGTTAGCACATCAAATTCTGTCATCGCCTGCCCTGTTGGATTTGCCGCATTCTCATCACAGCGCGAGCGCCACCGCTAGCGCCCACTTGATGATACCGCTATACTCGCGGCATGGCACATATCGGAATCGACGCGCGGCTGACGCATTATCGCGTGGGCGGCATCAGCCGTTACACCAGCGCTTTGCTCGCCGCTTTGGCAAAATTGCCATCCCGCCACGAGTTTACCGTCTTTCAAAGCCGCAAATCCAGGCGGCGTCTCTGCAGCGCTTTTGCCGCCGCCAAGCTCTGGACGCCGCCACATCACCCGCTGGAACGGGCGGCGCTTTCGGTCGAGCTCGCGCGGCACCGGCTGGACTTGCTGCACAGCCCTGATTTTATCGCGCCTATTAGAGCCGCCAAACGCCATGTCATCACCGTGCACGACCTCAGCTTTGTTCATTATCCCGAAACGATGACGGCAGCGAGCCGCCGCTATTATTCTGGACAGATTGAAGCATCGGTCAAGCGCGCCGATCATATCCTGGCGGTTAGTGGCGCGACCAAAAATGATTTGATTGAGATTCTCAATGTGCCAGCGGACATGATTACTGTGCAGCATCATGGCGTTGATGACGCTTTTCAACCGCTGCCCGCCGCGGCGATCCAGCCAGCGCTGAAGGCTTTGGAATTGCCCAGCGAATTTTTCCTCTTCGTCGGCACTTTGGAGCCGCGCAAGAATCTGGTGGGCTTGGCAAAAGCCTACCGCGAATTGAAGCGGGCGCTGCCGGATGCGCCGCCGCTGGTCCTGGCGGGGCGCGCCGGCTGGCATTACGAGCAGTTGATGGCGGATGTGACTGCGGTCGGCATCGGCGAGCAGTTGCTGCTGCGGCATGCTGTTAGCGATGAGCAGTTGCCCGCCTTGTATTGCCAGGCAACCGCGCTGATTCTGCCTTCCTTCTATGAAGGCTTCGGCTTGCCCGCGCTGGAAGCGATGGCTTGTGGCACGGTGCCGATAGTCAGTGAAGTCTCTTCTTTGCCCGAAATTGTTGGCGATGTCGGCGCTCTGATAAATCCGCATGAGCCCAGCGCCATCGCCGCGGCGATGGCAGCAGCGCTAACTGACAGCGCCTGGTGTCAAGCGCAGCGTGAAGCCGGGCTGCGCCGTGCCAGCCAATTCCGCTGGCAAAAATCGGCGCGTTTGGCGCAGGCCTGTTATCAGGCGCTGCTCAACTAACCGCGCATGAAGATCCTGCTGCTAAGCCCAGACCTGCCCTACCCCAGCGAGTCGGGGGCGGCGCTGCGCAACTTCGGCATCATCGAGGGTTTGAGCGCCGCCGGGCACGCGCTCACTCTGCTGACTTTCGGCGCAGCAGCCGCTCTTTCCGCTGCGAATCCGCTGCATCAACTCTGTGAGCGCGTCCAGGCGCTGCCGCAGCCGCAGCAGAGCAGGCTACAGCGCATCAGCACCTTGCTGACGAGCGACAGCGCGGACATGCAATTCCGGCTAGAAGATCCCGCCTTCCGCCAGGTTCTTGACGAAACCCTGGCGCGGCAGCCATTTGACCTGATTCAATTCTCCGGGCTGGAGCTGGGCGGCTACCTCGGGCAGATAATCAGCGGCAGGCGCGGGGCGAAGATTGTCTACGATGCCTTAAATGCCGAAGCCCAGCTGCAAGCGACAATCGCGGGAGTGGATAGACGCCGCTTGGATCGCTTGCCCGCTGCGCTGTATTCCCGCGCGCAAAGCCGGCGGCTGGCGCGCTTTGAAGGGCGTATTTGCCGTCAAGTCGATGGGGTGCTCACGGTCAGTCAAGAGGACCGCCAGCACTTAAGCGCCTATGGCGGCGCGCCCATGTTTGTGCTGCCCAACGGCATTTTCGCGCGCGCCTATCAGCCGCCGCCAGGCAATATACGCGCGGACAAGCTGCTGGTTTTCAGCGGCAAGATGGATTATCGCCCGAATGTTGATGCGATTGAGTGGTTTTGCCGAGCTATCTTGCCGCAGGTTCTGGCGGCGCAGCCCGGTACGCAGCTGCGCGTAGTCGGCAAAAATCCGCACCCGAGGCTGCAAGCGGTCGCCTCTGGTGCGGCAGTGCAGTTTAGCGGCTGGGTCGAGGCGATTCAGCCGCATCTGCACGAAGCCGCGGCGTATATTGTGCCTTTGCGCATGGGCAGCGGGACGCGGCTGAAGATATTGCAGGCTATGGCGGCGGGCTGTGCTGTTGTGTCCACTTCGCTGGGCGCGGCTGGATTAAATGAGCAGGCGCTGGGCGCGTTAATTCTCGCCGATGAGGCGGCGCATTTTGCGCAGGCGGTGCTCGCGCTGCTGGCTGACGCGCCGCGGCGTCAGCGATTGGGCAATTGCGCGCGTGAGCAAGCCCGCCGCCATTATGATTGGGCGGCGCTGATGCCGCGGCTGCTCACAGCCTATCGGGAGCTGGGACTTGAATAGGGCGGCGCTGGGGCAGCGCAACCGCCGCTTGAGCGAGAAATTACACCGCGCCAGCCGCAAGCAGCGCGTACGCAATGCCGCTTTGCGCATGGTCGCGGGGCTGCCGCTGCCGGCGGGACGCGGCGAATGGGAGCGCAGCCTGCTCATCCGCCCCGACCATTTGGGCGATGTCCTGCTTACGATGCCCGCGGTCCAAGCGCTGAAGCAGGCGCAGCCCGATACCAGCATTCACATGGTATGCGGTCCCTGGTCAGCAGAAGTGCCGGCGGCATATCCCGAAATCGACCGCGTGCTGACATTGGATTTCCCCGGCTTTGCGCGTGGCGGGGCGCGGCGCAACCCCTATATCAGCTTGCTTCAAGCCGCGCGGCGCTTGCGCCAGATTGGTTATGACAGCGCCTATATCCTGCGGCGCGATCATTGGTGGGGCGCTTGCCTCGCTTACCTCGCCGGCATCCCGCGGCGCATCGGCTTTGACATGCCAGGGCTGCGTCCATTTCTCACCAGGAGTGTAGCGCCGCGGCATCAGCATGCGCTAATGCAGAATCTCAGTCTCGTCGAGACTGCTTTCGACGAGCACAGCGGCGGACTTGCGCGCTTGCAATTCCCGGTAGACCGCGCTGCCAGCGATTATATCGAAGATTGGCTGGAAAATGCCGAAATCCCGCGCCAGCGGCTGCTGATTTGCATCCATCCCGGCGCTGGTGCCAGCAGCAAGCATTGGTCCGCTGAAAATTGGGCGGCGGTGGCGGATGCGCTCACCCGCCAGTTTGATGCCGCGATGGTCTTCACGGGAACGGCTGCCGAGGCGTCGATGCTGAGTGAAATTCGGGCGGAGACAAAAGCCGCCAGCCACAGCCTGGCGGGCGGCACATCTGTCAGCCAGTTGGCGGCGCTCTATCAGCGGGCGGGTGCGGTATTGGGGGCGGACAGCGGTGCAATGCACTTGGCGGCGGCTGTTGGCAGCCCAACCGTCACCCTATTTGGGCCGGCTGACCCGGGCGAGTTCGCGCCCTGGGGCGATGCCCGGCGGCACATCGTCGTACACAGCGACATCAGCTGCCGCCCCTGTCGCATTCTCGATTGGAGCGCCGATGCGCCCAGCTTCCATCCCTGCGTCCGCGATATCAAGCCGCGCCAGGTCATTGAGGCGGCGCGGCGCATTTTGCAGGGATGCGCATAACTCAGCTCAAAACCGCTTCGGCGCGGGGCGCGACAAAAATGGATTTTTCGTTGCGGAAAGTTACCATGCCAGCGCCGCCGCCTTTGACCGCGCGCACATATTTCACCCGCGTATAATCAACTTGCGCGCGTGCTTCGGCGCGCAAACTGCTGTACCAAGCGGCAACTGCCGCCGCTTCGGCTATCAGCGATTCTGGGATGCGCCTGCCGTCATTGCGGATGACCACATGCGCGCCCGGGGCATCGCGCGCGTGCAGCCAGATGTCTTGCCCATTCGCTTTCTTGAAGGTGACAATTTCATTCTGGCGGCTGTTGCGCCCCACCCAAATCACATAACCATCACGGCTGACGACGCGCAAAGGTCCCGACCGCTCGCCGCCGCCGAGGCGCTTTTGGCGGGGACCGCGCCAATGCCCGCGCGCTTGCAGCGCCTGCAGCACATCATCAATCTCAAGCCAGTTGCGCGCCAGCGCCAAATCCGCCCGCAATTGCGCGATATAGCGCAATTCAAGCTCTGTCTCCGCGATGAGAGCGGGCAGCGCCGCCCGCGCCGACTTGGCTTTTTCATAGCGGCGGAAGTAGGCTTGTGCGTTCTCCAAGGGGCTGCGCGCGGCGTCAAGCGGGATGCGCAGCTCGGCGGCGTCAGCATCATAATACGCGCTTAATTCCGTCTGCCCCGCGCTGATTGCATATTGATAGGCGAGGATCAATTCTCCGGATTGCTTTATTTTTTCGAGCGCGCTGTCATCTTTTAAGCCGGCTTGCAGCGATGCCAGCTTGGCGTTCAAGCGCGCTTCCGCGCCATCCAGCGCCGCCGCGGTCGGCTGTTTCGCCTTGTGATAGGCGTCATCGCCTTGCAGCGCCGCATAAAACTCGCTGACTGCCGCGCTTGCCGTGGGGCGGGCTTGCCACTGCAAATGGCTGAGTGGGAAGACGCTGTATGCCACCGGCAAGCCGCCCAGGCTGCCGATGCCCGGCTGCCAGCGTCTGTCTAATAGTGGCATGACGAGCGCCCGCATCGCCGCATGAAGCGCATCGGCCGCCGTATTTTCAATGCGGGCGGCGCTATCCCCAGTCGCGCGGAAGACGATCTCCTTCGCCATTAGCGGACCGATGCCCAGAATCTTGGCGGGGAGAAGCCGCCGCGTTTGCATGCTAGGCTTTTGGGCGCTGTCAAGCATCGCGGCGAGGTCAGCGGCGCTCAGCGCGGCGGGATGCGCCTGATCGCGCGCGGGCGGCGGCACATACTTGTGGTTCGGCAAGCTCAAGCGGTAGCGATTTTCCTCCGGTCCCACACGCTTGATGCAGTCCAGGATTTGCCCATCCTGCAGCAGCAAGACATTTGCGCGGCGCGGGATAAGCTCGGCAATCAGGCGGAAGCTGCCGTCCGCGCTTTCAAACTGCAATTCCAGCGCCCGTTCCCAAGCGGGCTGGCTGATTGCAACGAGCGCCGCCCCCGGCAGGTACTTGCGGCAGAGCAGCCCCAGCTGTGTTGGTTTTGGCAGCGCCCGTCGCAGTTTTCCCGGCGACAAATGGGCGCGCGGCTGCGCTGGTTCCGCGCTGAGATAGAGATAGTGGCGCTTGCCGCGGGCATAGAGCTCGAAACCGATGCCGAGGGCATCAACATCAATGACCGCTTGCAGACGTCCGCCCAAAACGCTAGCCCGCAGCTCATCGGCTATCGCCGAAATCGTGAAGACATCTATCGCCACAGTCCGCCCTTCGTCATGATTTTTCGCCAACGCCTACCGCAGCGTCAGCAAGTAGGCGATGATGTGGCCGACTTCTTGCTTGCTCAAGCGCTCGCCATAATTGCCGGGCATGGCATCGCTGTAACCTGCGACCAGGTGCGCCGATGGGAAAAGAATCGCTTCGTAAAGATATTGCTCGGCGGAAAGCGGCGGACGGCGGCTCGCGGCAAGGCCGCCGATATTGGCAAACAATGGCGATACGCTGCCATCGCCAACAAGATGGCAGGCGGCGCATTCATGCGTCTCCAGCAGCGCCGCCCCCAGCGCGGCATCAGCCGCGGGGAGGGCTTGCGCCAGTTCTGCGTCATAAGCAGCCGGGTCGCCGCCGCCAGAACCTTGAGTATCGCTGAGCATAAGCGCCAGCATTAACAGAAACGCCAGCGAGACGGCAAGCATCAGCGCGAGAAGCAGCGGCAGCCGCGCTTGACGAGGGCGCTTTTTCTCGGGATTCATGCGGCGCTTGGGGTGTTGGCGCGCCGCGGGCTAAGGGCTTGCCGCCTGCCGGACTTCTTTGACCTGCCAGTTCAGAAGCCAAAAGACCAGCATCACGGTCAAACCGGCACCCAAAACATTAAAGATAATAAAACCAGTGACCAAAAGGAAAGCCAAAGCCTGATCAGGCGTTGCCGTCAAGAAATCGCCACTGGGGTCGTTCGTCTGCCTGATGGCGAAATCCGACGAAAGCAAGTTTGAGGTGATTGCCCCGCCCGCCAGCAGCACAAGCAATACAATGCCAACAGTGCCCAATGCCTTCATGCCGATGCTCCCCTTAAAGCCCTTCTACCCTTTGCATTGTACTTAACAGCGCCAGGCGGCGCAAGCGGCGGCTTCACAGCCGCTGCACAAGCTGCTGCCGCTCGGGACCAACGCTGACGGAATTGATGGGCACATCACAGAGCGCCGCCACTCGTGCGACATAGTCCCGCGCCGCCGGCGGCAGCTGCTCAAAACGGCGGCAGCCACTAATATCTTCCTGCCAGCCGGGCAATGTTTCATACTTCGGCTGCGCGCGCGCCAATTGCTCGTTGGTATCGGGCGGATAGCGATGCAGCGCGCCATCGATTTCGTAGGCAACCGCCAGCTTCAGCTCGGGCAAGCCCGAAAGGATATCGAGCTTGGTCAACATAAGTTCGCTGAACCCGTTAACGCTGACGGCGTAGCGCAGCATCACGGTATCCAGCCAGCCGCAGCGCCGGGGCCTGCCGGTGGTGGTGCCAAATTCGTCCCAGAAGTTAGCGCCGCTGCCGCGCAAGTGCAGGGAAACATCGCCTTTTAATTCTGTCGGCATCGGCCCGCCGCCCACGCGTGTGCTGAATGCCTTCGCCACGCCCAGCACGCGCTCGACGAACAGGGGACCAACCCCGAGCCCGGTCAAAGCGCCGCCAGCGGTAGGCGATGAGCTGGTTACGAAGGGGTAGCTGCCATGGTCGACATCAAGCAAGGTGCCTTGCGCGCCCTCACAAATGATGGTTTTGCCCGCTTTCAGCGCCTCGTACAAATATATCGATACATCTTTGATGAAGGGGCGCAGCATATCGGCAGCTTGCAGATAGCTCTCGGCGGCGGCGCGCGCATCCAACGATTGCGCTCCTTGCCGCTCAAATGAAGAATTGGCAGTCTCAATCGCGCTGATGAGCCGCTCGGCAAATTCCTCGACATCGAGCAGCATGTCCCCGGTCCTGATGCCGGCGCGCCCCGTTTTGTCGAGATAGGCGGGACCAATCCCGCGCAGGGTTGTGCCAATTTTGGCAGCGCCCAGCGCCGCTTCTTTTGCGTGATCCAGCGCGATATGCGCCGGCGTGATGATATGCGCCCGCGAGCTTATCACCAGCCGCTCGGGGCTAACCTCGATGCCAAGCTGCCGCAAAGCCTCCATTTCCTTCACCAGGTTGACCGGGTTGACAACCATGCCATTGCCCATGACGGAAACAACATCGCGGTGCAGAATGCCGGAAGGAATTTGGTGCAATTTGAACACCTGCTCCCCAAGCGCGACTGTGTGCCCCGCATTGTCGCCACCGGCGTAACGGGCGACAATATCGGCGGAAGCCGCCAGCCAATCAACAACACGCCCCTTGCCTTCGTCTCCCCATTGCGCGCCGACCAGAATAGTCATTGGCATATCAACTTATCCTGCCTCTCCTGATGTTCAGCCGGCAGCGCCGCGAGCAGCCCCTGCCCCAGTTGGATTTTGATATCGCTTTCACCCCAGGTTTCCAGGCTGCCGCCTGGTCCCAGCGCCAGCGCCGCGCCCGCTTGCACAGCAATATGCAGCGCAGAACTCCCTGGCACCGCGGGCGGCAAGCGCGTTATGTTAGCATCCGCAGCGCGCTCATGCCGAAGGCTGACATTGTGCACCAATCCCAAGCCCGCTTCATATTTGCCCGCCCGCGTTTGATAATGCGCGCCGGCGAGCGCCAGGGCATCGCCCTCAAAGAGCGCCAGCGCCCCTTGATTCAGCGCCGCTTTGATGGCATGGACAGCGGTTTGCCGCAGCAAACCCAACAGGCAATCAACATCATCAGCCGCGGCAATGACCAGCATCCCGGCGGCGGCAATCCGCTCATAGATTTCGTTTGCATCCGCCGCCAAATCTACCAGGTAGCCAGCTGGCGCGCCGAGGTCTGCCATGTCTTCCATGAGCGCATCCGCCAGTGCTTCGGACGAAGACACATAGGCGATGCCGCCATCGGCGGGAGCGCGGCTCAAAGCGCGGGCGCGCGTTTCGCCCAAGGGGTCAGCGCGCCCCGACAGCACAATCCAGCCGCCGCTTTCGTACCAGCGGAACGGCGCAAGCCCCGTCATTCAGGCGGATACCCCCAGGTAATCGGCAATGAGCGCGGACATCATGCCGACGCTAAGCGGCAGCGCCTCCTCGTCAAAGTCAAAACGCGGGTGATGATGAGGGAAATCCAGTTGCCGCTTATGATTTGCCGAGCCCACCAGCAGGAAGGCGCTGGGGCTGCCCTCCATCAAGATACCGACATCTTCCGATGCCATCCAAGGCTGGCTGACGACGCTAATCGCATCGCCACAGCGGGAGAATACATCCCGCGCCCTGCCCGCGACTGCCGCGTCATTCATCACCGCGCCGATGCCAATGCCAAAATCCACCTCGGCGCGGCAGCCCATGGCAGCGGCAGTGCCTTCCGCGACTTCAGCGATGCGCCGTTTGACCATCGCCCGCGTTTCCTCGCGAAACAGCCGATACGAGCCGCTGAAAGTTGCCGTCTGCGGGATGATGTTGCGCGCGCTGCCAGCTTCCAGCTTGCCAACAGTGATGACAACCAGATCCAGCGGGTCAACATTGCGGCTGACAATTGTCTGCAATGCCAATATCATCTGCGCGCTGCAGACGATGGGGTCTGCGGTTTGATGCGGCATTGCGCCGTGACCGCCCTTGCCGGTAACCGTTATCTCAAACATGCCTGCACCAGACATCGTCGGACCGTCAACCACGCTCACGTTGCCCACTTCCAAATCGTTCCAGAGGTGGATGCCTAGGCTGATATCGGGCGCGGGCGCTTGCAGGACGCCATCAGCCACCATCGCGCTGGCACCTTGGCCGATTTCTTCCGCCGGCTGGAAAACAAATTTCACCCGCCCGCGCAGGGAATCGCGCTGTCCCGAAAGCACTTTGGCGATGCCGAGGGCGATTGTCATGTGCCCATCGTGTCCGCAGGCGTGCATCTTGCCCGGGACCTGCGAGATATAGTCCGCGCTATTCGCTTCTTGTATCGGCAGCGCGTCCATATCCGCGCGGTAGAGCACCGTAGGACCAGCGGCGGCACCTTCCAAGATGCCAACCACGCCGGACTTGCCGACGCCGGTCTGCACTTCCAAACCCAGCGCGCCCAGCTCTTCCGCGACGATGCGGGCGGAGCGCTGGACTTCAAAGCCGAGTTCCGGGTTTCGATGAAAATCACGCCGCCGCGCGCTCAATTCTTCACGCAGGGCTGCCGCCGCCGCCATAAAATCATGCGCCATAAGGCTTACCTCAAATTGATTATGCGAAACTTTTCGATGCGCCGCGGATACTCCGGCGGCGCAGCGGGGTCGAGAGAGCGCTCGCGAATGCGCTCCGCCATTTTATCCATATCGGAAATCTGGCTCTTGTGCGCGCGCAAAGCCGCGATTTGCGTCTCCACAGAATCGCTGACATCAACAGTATGCGTCGGCTCGGCGGCACCGGCGATGTACACCGTGCGCACTTTATGCGTGCTTAAGCCCTCGTCCCGTTCATGCTCGATGAAGTTCAGGCGGTCGCGAGCGGTCGGGAAAACCGCCTCCAATGTTGCCACCCCAATCGCACGGTGATCCGGGTGATTTATCCCGCCGCCGCCGCGCCAAAATACCGTCGGGTCAGTGGTTACAACGATGTCCGGCTTCTTCAGGCGGATCATGCGCGTGATGTCCCGCCGCAGTTCCAAAGTCGGGAAGAGCTCGCCGTCTTTATAACGCAGGAATACCACCTCGCGCACGCCGAGCGCGGCGGCGGCAGCCCGTTCTTCGTCTTCACGCAATGCCGCCAGGCGCTCATGCGTCATCTCGGGGTCAGCGCTGCCCTTGTCGCCGCTGGTCGCGAGCACAAAAGTAATATCCGCGCCAGCAGCCGCCCACTTGGCGAAGGTGGCGCCAGCAAAAAATTCCGGGTCGTCCGGGTGGGCAAACACACCCAGAACGCGCTTGTCACCTGCCGTCATGCTGTCAATTTCACCCATAGGTTCATCGCTTCTTGGTTTCGTCGCCAGCTGGCTTGGGCTGGCGGCTGCTCTGGGAGCCGCCGCGACGCCGCCCGCGCCTGCGGGAACGGCGGGGGGATTTCCGGCTTTTATCGCCGCCACGCGAGCGCCGGCGCGCGGGTTTGTCGGTTGCTGCCGCTTCGCCGTCTTTTTCTGGTGTTGATTCTTGCTTTGGCGCGGCCGGGCTTGGGGCGGCGCTGCGCGCTGGCAAGCGGTCGGCTTGACGCTGCCCAACCGGCATGCCACAGTCGCAGCTGCCATCGCCATGTTTATCGCAGGGCGATTGCGCCTTCTCCGCCAATTTTCGGAATTCTTCCAGCGGGATTATATCTTCCCGCAGTACCGTCTTGCGCGAGCCTTCGCCAAAATCAACCAAAACAGCATCACGCAGCGGCAGCTGATCGAGCACACGCCCTTCGCCATGGGGCGTTCCGATGCGTTTGTTGCGGCGCGGCAGCTTGCGGCGCGCTTCTACATATTGCTCGTATTCATAGACCAAACAGCAGCGCAGACGCCCGCACATGCCCGTGATTTCGGACGGGCTCAGGGAGATGCCCTGCGCCTTCGCCATCTTGATCGATATCGGGCTGAAATCTGTCAAGAATGTGCTGCAGCAGCGGGTAATGCCGCAAGCGCCGAAGCCGCCTAAAAGTTTCGCGACATCGCGCGGACCGATTTGGCGCAGCTCAACCCGCGCTTCAAACTTGCGCTGCAAGCGCTTCTGGAGCGCGGTTGTGTCTATCTTCTGCTCGGCGCTGAAAAGGAAAGTGATAACCGTGCCATCATAATTGTATTGGGCGGCGACAAATTTGGCTTCGGACATGCGCCGCAGGTTGGAAGCCACTTCCTGGCAAACCTCTAAAGCGGCATCCTGCTGCTGTTCCCAATGCTGCTTCAGCGCCAGGTCGCGCGCGGTTGCCGGGCGCAGAATGCGCCGCACTTCTCTGCCCGCATCGGGCGCGGCGAAGCCCATCACCTGCCCCATCTGCCGACCGCGCCGCGTATCGACGATGACAAAATCGCCTTGTTCTACTTCGGGATGGCTGCTGAAATCAAAATGATAGAGCTTGCCTATTTTCTGAAATCGAACGCCAGCGACTCGTTCGCTGCTTTCTGCCACAGCTGCTTGCATAGTGACCCTGCCTTTTGCATCGTTTTCCTCCCGGCCAGCGGCAGCCGCTGGGCAACGGGTACATTCTTGGGTCATTCAAAGTGCTATCACTGTACAGCAATCACGCGGCAAACGCAATACAGATGCCAGCAGGTTCGCCTGCCCCGCTTGGACAGCATTGGGCAACATTGCTAAAATAAGTAGCATGGGCATTTAATACTTTGCCTAAGAACAGGTGAAGATTTGCGGCAAGCGCCATGCCAACTCTCGTGATGAAATTCGGCGGCAATACCCTGGGCACGACTTCCGCGCTGGAGCAAGCGCTGCGCATCGTGCTGGAGCAGGCGGAAAACTGGGAGCATGTCCTGCTTGTAGTCTCCGCGCTGGATGGCGTGACCGATATGCTGCTGGCGGCGGCGCAGCGCGCGCGCATCGCCGACCAACGCGGATACCGGCGCATCGCCGCCAATTTGCGCAGCCGCCATCTCGCGCTCGTCGAACAATTGGCTTTGGAAGCGCCCGCTTCACAGACGCTGCAAGCGGAAATTGACCAGCTCATATCCGCTTTGCACGACAATTGCGTGGCAATCGCCCAAAACCTGCATGATGAACTTCTGCCGCGGGAGAGCGATGCCGTAGTCGCCATTGGCGAGCGGCTCTCGGCGCAGATTGTCGCCGCTTTGTTGCGGCAGCGGGGGGCGCGCGCCGCCGCGGTTGATGGCGCGGAAGTGATAATCACCGATAGCGCGCATGGCAATGCCGAACCCGACCTTGCCCTCACAGCCCGCCGCGTTGACGCGGTGCTGCAGCCCTTGCTGCAGCGTGGCATGATCCCGGTTGTTACCGGCTTCATCGGCGCAACCGCAGCTGGCGCTATCACCACCTTGGGGCGCGGCGGCAGCGATTACAGCGCCTCAATTTTGAGCGCCCTCTTAAGCGTGCGTGAGCTGTGGATTTGGACTGATGTTGATGGCATGATGTCCGCCGACCCGCGTCAGCTGCCAGACGCGCTTAATATCCCGCGGCTTGGCTACCAAGAGGCGGCTGACCTCGCGTATTTCGGCGCCAGGATTCTGCATGCCCGGATGATTCTGCCGCTCTTGGAGCGCAGCCTGCCGCTGCGCATCAAAAATGTCTTTGAGCCCGGCGCGCCGGGAACTTTGGTCGCGCCCAGCCCCGTGGGCGCGCCGCCGACGCTGAAAGCGGTAACCTCGGTTGAGGGCTTGGCGCTGCGGCGGCTGACGGGCGGTTCCCTCACCGGCGTTACGCGGCTGATATCCGCGGCGCTGCAAGACACGCTCGGCGCGCGCAGCGATGTGATGCTGGTATCGCAATCGCCCAACAGCAGCTTTCTCTGCCTCGTCATCCCCACCAGCATCGGCAGCGATGGCGGCAAGCGCTTGCGGCGGGCGCTGCAGGCAAAAATGACGCAATTCCCCGAGAAATTGCCTTGGGCACTCGAATCGGTCGCGCTGGTTACCGCAATCGGCAATCGGCTCAACGCGGCACCAGCGCTGTTGGCGGATGCCATGCGCGCCCTGGGGGATATCGAAATCTATGCCCTGGCGCTGGGCGCTTCGCATTGCAGCCTTACTTTCGCCTTGCCATTGCAGCAGCGGCGGCGGGCGCTGCTGCAGCTGCATCAACTGATTATCAAAAGCGGCTGAGGTAGCGCTGCAGCTCCCAGGCGGTAACCTGCTGGCTGAACTCGGCGCATTCTTGGCGTTTGGCGGCGATGTAGCGGTCGCTGACATACGGTCCTAGCGCGGATAGCATGACTTCGTCCATCTGCAGCGCGTCCAGCGCTTCCGCCAGTGTATGCGGCAGCACAAGCAGTTGCCGCATGCGCCCCGGCGAGCCTTGGACTAGGGTCTCTTCCAGCGGCTCGGGCAGCGGCATCTTGTGGCGAATGCCATCCAGCCCCGCTTGCAGCATCAGCGCCATCGCCAGATAGGGGTTTGCTGTCGGGTCGGGGCAGCGCAGCTCCAGCCGCGTGTGATATTCCTTGCCGGGGGCGGTGCTGGGCACGCGGATTAGCGCGCCGCGATTGACATGCGCCCAGGTAACATTCACCGGCGCTTCAAAGCTGGTGCCAAGCCGTTTATAGGAATTGACCAGCGGTGCCAGCACGGCGCACATGGCGCGGGCATGTTCCAGCTGGCCCGCCAAAAAGTATTGCGCCAGCGCCGACAATCCATATTCGCTTTCGGGGTCAGCAAACAAATTGCGCCCAGTTTCCAGGTCGTGCAGGCTTTGGTGGGTGTGCATGCCGGAGCCGGGCAATTCTGCATGGGGGCGCGGCATGAAGCTGCAATAATGGTTGTACTTGCTGGCGATTGTCTTCAGCGCGACCCGCGCCGACAGGATATTGTCCGCCGAGCGCAAGGCATCGTCATATTGGAAGTCGATTTCATGCTGTCCGCTGCCGGTCTCTGAATGTGTCGAATCCACGCGGATTCCCATCGCGCCCAAGGCGGTGAGCATCTGCCGCCGCATGCTGCGTATCGGCATATCCGGGATGTCAAAATAGCCGGCTTTATCGGTATTGGCGCTGATCAATGGCGCGCCCGCCGCGTCCAATGGGAAGAGGAAGAACTCCAGCTCCATGCCCGTTTTGAATCTGAGGCGCTGCGCCTCCGCCTGTTCCAGCGCTTTTATCAGCAGGCTGCGCGGGTCGCCGATGAAAGACTCGCCGCTCTGCGTCAGGATGGAACAAATCAGGCGGGCAGTTTTTTCTTCGCCAGTCGTCCATGGCAGAATTGCGAAGCTGGCGGGGTCGGGCATCAGCGCCATATCACTTTCGGCGACGCGGGCGAAGCCTTCGATGGCTGACCCGTCAAAATGCGAGCCATTCTCGAAAACATTCGCCAATTCCCGCGCGGGAATCATGACGCTTTTCACCAAACCGGTGATATCGGTGAACCAAAGCGCCACAAAGCGCACCTGATTTTCTTCAACCGCCTGGAGGACTGCCGCCGCCGAATCCATTAGTTGCCCTTGCCGCCTGCCAGTAGCGCATACTGACGAGTATAGCGAGCGCATTTCCGCGCTTGCAATTGACGAGATAGCCGAAATCTGGCGCTGCTAATCATACAAATCTGCCAGTCAATGTCTTAGCTCAAAAGCTGCCAGTATCGCAGCAGCGCGTCCGCCCCCAGCAGATAACTGTGCCAGCCGAAGCCTGCGATTTGCCCCAGGCAAACGCCCGCGAGCAGCGACTGGTGGCGAAAGGCTTCACGCGCGTGGATGTTGGACAGATGCACTTCGATGACGGGCGTGGCGATGCCGCCGATGGCATCGCGCAAGGCGATGGAAGTATGGGTATAGGCACCGGGATTAAATATGACGCCATCCGCCCAGGCTTTTGCGCTGTGCAGATGCTCGATGAGCGCGCCCTCGTGATTGGATTGCTCGGCGCGCAGCCCCACGGAATAGCGCTCGACATGGGCTTTTACGGCGTCGTTAATCGCGGCGAGCGTCATGCTGCCATAGATCTCTGGCTCGCGGCCGCCCAAGAGATTGAGATTGGGACCGTGCAAGAGCAAAATCTGTTTGTGCATTGCCTTCAGCCCCCTTTTATAAGACCGCCAGTATTTCTTCTTTTGATATGCCTTCGATGACAGTTGCCGCGCCCACCCCTTTCAGCAATACCAGACGCGGCACTCCCGCTTTCCATTTCTTGTCGGTTGCCATCGCCGCGTACCAGCGCTCCGCATCCAGTTGGATGTCAGTCGGCAAGCCGATGTGCCGCAGCAATCGCTGAATCCTGGATACCAGCGCGTCATCAATCATGCCCAGATTTCGCGAAAGCAGCGCCGCTTTGACGATGCCGATGGCGACGGCTTCGCCATGCGGCACGGCGAATTGCGTGACCTTTTCGATGGCATGGCCGAAAGTATGCCCGAGGTTCAGGTGCGCGCGAATACCATGCTCAAAGGGGTCAGCCTCCACCACATCAATTTTGACTTGAATTGCTTGGCGCAGCAAGCGCGCCGCCTGTTCCGGCGCCCAAAGTTCCGGCTCCAACAAGGCGGGCTGGGCAATCAAACCATGTTTTATCACCTCCGCCATACCGCAGCGCCATTGCGTCTCGGGCAGAGTCTTTAAGGTATCGGTATCCAGCAGCACAGTTTCCGGCTGTTTGAAAGCGCCAATCAAGTTTTTGCCCTGCGGCAGGTCGACGCCAACTTTGCCGCCGACGCTGGCATCCACCATGGCGAGCAAACTGGTAGGCGCTTGCACAAAGCGGATGCCGCGCATATAAGTCGCCGCCGCGAAGCCCGCCATATCGCCGATGACGCCGCCGCCCAAAGCCAGCAGCGTGCTGGAGCGGTCGGCACCGTGGGCGAGCATGGCATCGTAGAGCTGCCGCACCGTGCCCAAAGTTTTGTGTTTTTCGCCATCAGGCACGGTGATGAGATCCGCCCGCGGCAAGCTCTTGACCAGCGCTTCGCCATAAAGCGGCGCCACCGTCTCGTTGCTGACCACGATGACATGCCCCGTCAAGCCCAGGCGCTCGGCATCTTGGGGGATTTGCTTGAGCAAGCCGCCGCCCAGCACTATCGGGTAGCCGCCAGCCGGCGTCTTGACATAGAGCGCCGTTTCATCAAGGGCGATGATTTCGCTGGCGAGCTGCTCGGGAGTTTTGCCCATAGTCTCGATTTGATGCGGCAAACTTGCGTAGACTTCGCGGCGGGCGGCATAAAGCTCTTGCCAATTGGGCGCCAGCGGGCGCTCGCCACTCGCCGTCAGACGGGAATGTAATGCCGCCGCGTCCGCGCTGAGGCAGAAGATTTTGCCGCTGCCCCCCAGCGCCGCCCGCACTTCATCGTCGATAAGCGTGCCACCACCAGTCGCGATGACGAGAGTCTTGCGCTGCGCCAGCTCGAATGCCAGCTGCCGCTCCAGCGCGCGGAATGCCGCTTCGCCCTGCTTGGCGAAAATCTGCGCGATAGTCATGCTCGCCCGCGCTTCCAGCAGGCAATCCATATCAACAAATTCGCGCTTGAGCATAAGCGCGACAATTGCGCCGACAGTGCTTTTGCCAACGCCCATGAAGCCGGTGAGGATGATGTTAGCGGCGGCTGTCATAGCTCATAACCGAAGCGCCAGGCTTCGTTGTCCATAGGCAAGTCTTCCAGCCGGTTACGCCGCAGCGCATCAAAACGGGGGCGCATCTCTTCCAGGCTGTCGCCGCCCAGTTTTTCCAACAGGGCATCCGCCAGCACAATCGCCATCATCGCCTCGCCCACCGGCACCGCCCGCGGCAACGCGCAGAAATCACTGCGCTCATAGACTGTTGGCTTGGGCGCGCCGCTCGCCAAATCGACCGAATCCGCGCCGCGCAGCATAGTTGAGATTGGCTTCATCGCCACACGCACGATGACCGGCTCGCCGGTGCTGATGCCGCCTTCCAAGCCGCCGGCGCGGTTGCTGCGCCGCGAGAGATTTCCCGCGCCATCGGTGATGATGTCATCATGCACTTGGGAGCCGCGCTTGCCGGCGTTGGCAAAAGCGCTGCCGATTTCCGCGCCTTTCATCGCCTGGATGCTGACCATCGCCGCGACCAGGCGGGCATCCAGCTTGCGGTCATACTGCACATGCGAACCCAAACCCGGCGGCAGACCGCGCGCAACCACCTCAAAAACGCCGCCGAGCGTGTCCTTGTCAATTTTGACTTGGCGGATTAACGCGCGCATTTTTTCCGCCGCCGCCGCATCGGGGCAGCGCACTTCATTGTCTTCGTTGCGCGCGATGCGCTCGTCCAGCGGCATAGCGGCAAGGTCAGCGATTACATCGCCCACTTGGGCGACATAGCCATCGACGCGGATGCCAAATTCGCCGAGATAGCGCTTGCAGATTGCGCCGATGGCGACGCGCATGGTCGTTTCCCGCGCGCTCGCCCGCTCCAGCGACAGCCGCAGTTCGCGATAGCCGTATTTCAGCGCGCCAGTCAAATCGGCATGCCCGGGGCGCGGCGTCGTAAGCGGCTCGATATCGCGCTCTTTCCAGCTGCGGAAATCACGATTTTGTACTTGCAGGGCGATGGGGGCGCCGGTTGTCGCGCCATTCATGACGCCGGCGGTGATGATGACGCGGTCTTTTTCAATCTGCATGCGCCCGCCAGAGCCATAGCCTTTCTGCCGGCGCTGCAAATCCCGATTGATGTCCGCAGCCGCAATCGGCAAGCCGGCCGGCATGCCTTCAAGGATGGCGGTTAAGCCAGGTCCATGGCTTTCGCCAGCGGTGAAAAAGCGAATTGGCATAAGCTATCCGTCCTCAGTCTCGCCTGCTAAAGCGCCGCGCAGCGCGCCCAGCATCACATCAATCGGCGGCGGGACGCCCGTCCATAGCTCAAAGGCGATCGCGCCTTGACGCGCCAACATGCCCAAGCCGCCAATCGCCCGCCCGCCATGCGCCGCCGCCTGCCGCATCAGCGCGGTGGTGGCGGGGCGATATACCATGTCATAGACAGTAATGCCCGCGGGGAAAGGCAGGCGGCGCGCCCAGGGCGTCCGCTCGCTGTGCGGGTGCAAGCCGACCGATGTGCAATTGACCAGCAGCGCCATATTCCAGTCAGCGGCCGCTTCCAGCGTCAGCACTTGCACCCCTTCGACACCTGCCGAGGCGCTCAAGCGCTGCACTAAATTAAGCGCCCGCGCGGCAGTGCGGTTGACGATTGCCACCTCTGCGCCCGCGCGCGTCAAGCCATAGACTGCCGCCCGCGCCGCGCCGCCCGCGCCCAAAATCAGCGCGCGACTGCCCGCCAGCGGCACATCATGCGCCCGCAAGTCGTTGATGAAGCCATCGGCATCGGTGTTGGTGCCGATATTGCTGCGAAAATCGACAGTGTTGACAGCGCCAATTGCGCGCGCCTTTTCGTCGGGGCGGACGAACTGCATAATCGCTTCTTTGTGCGGCACGGTAACATTGATGCCGATATAGCCGTGATTTTTGGGCTCACTTAAGCCAAGCCGCAATATATCCGGCGGGATCGCCATGGCATCATAGTGCCAGTCGCTCATGCCCAGCGCGGCGAAAGCGGCATTGTGCATCAGCGGGCTCAGGCTGTGCGCAACCGGGAAGCCGATTACCCCAACGCGCTTCATATCACATTCTCAATCAATAAGTTCATTTTCATCTCGCGGCGATTTAATCGGGGCGCAGCAGCGCGCCACAATCGGCGAGCGTTTTGGCAAAGCCGGGGAAGCTGTCACTGGCGCAGGCGGCATCGTTGATTATCGCGCCTTCCGCCGCTATCAGCCCGGCAATGGTCAGGCTCATGGCGATGCGGTGGTCATCATGCCCCTGCGCCTGCCCGCCCGTCAACTGCTGCGGTCCCACAATGCGGAAGCCATCTTCCCGCTCTTCAATGACTGCGCCCAGCTTTCGCAGCTCGGCTGCCATCACGGCAATACGATCGGTCTCTTTGACGCGCAGCTCACGCGCATCACGCACGATGGTTTCGCCCTCGGCTTGCGTCGCCGCCACCATCAAAATGGGGAATTCGTCAATCATGCGCACCACGGTTGCGCCGCTAATCTCGACGCCGCGCAAAGCGCTTTTGCGGGCGCGGATATCGCCAATGGGCTCGCCCGCTTGCTCAGCGAGATTGCTGACGCTGATGTCGCCGCCCATCGCCTCAAGCACTTCTAAGAGGCCTGTGCGCGTCGGATTGAGGTTGACGCCGCGTATCGTCAAGTCGGAATCAGGTACCAGCAAGCCCGCCACCAAAAGAAAGGCGGCGGAAGAAAAATCCCCGGGCACCGTGATATCCAGCGGCTGCAGCTTTTTCTTCGGCTCGATAGTGATGCGCTCGCTTGCGTCGAGATTCTCGTCAGCTGCCGCTGTGACGCTCACGCCCATAGAGCGCAGCATTCTTTCGGTGTGGTCGCGCGCTGGTCCCGGCTGGAGCACGGTCGTCGGCGCATCGGCATAAAGCCCCGCCAGCAGAATCGCGCTTTTGACCTGCCCGCTGGCAATCGGCATCGCATAACGGATGCCCTTGAGCGGCGCCGGCGCGATGCGTATTGGGCAGAAGCCATCGCTGGCGCTGATGTCCGCGCCCATCAGCCGCAGCGGCTCGGTGATCCGTTTCATCGGGCGGCGGCGCAGCTGCGCGCTGCCATCCAGGACGCTGGGGAAGCTCTGCCCCGCCAGCAAACCCGCGAGCAGGCGAATGCCAGTGCCGGCGTTCATCAGGTTCAAAGGCGCTTGCGGCTGGCGCAAATTGCCGCCTTTGATGCTCAAGCTCGTGGCGTCATGCCGCTCAATGGCAGCGCCCAAAGCGCGCATCGCGCCCAGGGTCGCTTCGGTATCACCAGCTGCCAGCCAATTGCGTATCCGGGATTTGCCCTCGGCGATGGCAGCAAGCATGACGGCGCGGTGTGAAATCGATTTGTCACCCGGGACCGCCACCGCGCCGCGCAAGCGCGAGCCGGGGCGCAGGACAAACCGGGTCAGCCTAGCGTTGGGATTCATAATTTCGCGCCCATTTCTTCCGCGCTAAGCGGATTGGTCCCAGCTTTTGGCTCAGCCGCTGCTCATCCCCTGCCAGCAGCATCGTCTCCAGCATCGCCAATTGCATGCGGAATTGCGCCAGCAAAGTCGCCACCGCCTTGGTATTTGTGCTGAGGATATCGCCCATCATTGTAACATCGCTGGCGGCGAGGCGGCTGGTATCGCGGAAGCCGCCAGCCGCCAGTTCCCAATAGGCGGTGTCAGTCTCGGCTTGGTCGGCGACAGTCGCGATGAGGGTCGCGCTCAGCAGGTAGGGCAGATGGCTGATGCCCGCGACAATTTTATCGTGGCGGTCGGCTTGCATTTCTATCGGCAGGGCACCCAAGCTCTCGACAAATGCCTGCGCGCGCAGGCGGGCGGCCGGGGTCGTGCGCCGCGAGGGACACAATACAAAGGGGCGATTGTGGAACAAGCTGCCGTCCGCTTCTTGGATGCCGCCATTTTCCTTTCCCGTCATCGGATGCCCGCCAACGGCGTTGACGCCAATCGGCAATTTTGCCATCGCATCAACAATATCCTGTTTGGTGCTGCCGAGGTCTATCAACAGCGTGTTTGAGCGCAGGTACGAGCCGATGCGCATCGACAGCATTTCGATAATCACGCGCACGGGGGTCGCCAAAACCACCACATCGGCGCTGTTGACGCCGGCGTACAAATCGGCAGTGGCGGCATCCACGATTTTGCTCTTGAGCGCCTGCTCGCGCGCCGCCGCATCAAGGTCAATGCCGGTGATATGCTCCGCCGCGCCACGCAGCGCCAGCGCCAGCGAGCCGCCCATCAAACCCAAGCCGACAATCGCCAGATGGCGCGCTCGAAAACCCGCTGACATCAGTCGCCCCCCGCCGGCATATCCTGTGCCAGGTCGGGCCGCAGCACCGCCGCCCCCCGCAGGAATACATGTCGGATTTCGTCCAGCGATTTCTCGGTATTCCAGTGAATCAGCACGCGGATGCACATCGGCAAGCCATGTTTGACATCCGCTTCCTGGAAGCCCATGAGGGCGGTGCGCGTCCAGCCCATCAGGCGCGCGGCTTTGGCGGGGAAGGTGTCGTCCAGCTCGGGCGTCGCGCTGAAGAGAACGCTCGCCACTTCTTCTTCGACGATGCCGTTGCGGTCAATCATCGCGCGCAGCAATTCCTGCGTCGCTTGTAAAATCGCCTCGTTCGAGTTGGTATCCACCGTGGTGGCGCCCCGTATGCCGCGTATCATAAAGCGCATGCTCCCCTCAAAATTACACAAAAAAAGCGCCGAGTGCTTCACTCTGCGCCCCTTGTTTGTTCAGCAAGGATAGTTTATGTCAGCGCGAATCACCCAGACCGGTCTATGCAGTTTGGGCAGTAATAATAGTCTAGTGCAATCGCTCTTGCTAGACTGCGCTCAATCATAGTCAATACTTGCTCCGCTAGGTATCGGATGCGATTTGTAACGGGATGCGATTCGCCGCCAATTTATATCGCTCGCGTCATTACCTCGGCAGACAATGCGGTTCGCATTGCTCGCACTAATGTCCATGGAAACGCTTGGCGCAGTGAATTTCCGTCCGATATCGCTCGTGAAATGGCTCAACCCAATTAACTTTAGCGTATTGGGGATATCTTGTCCAACCCGAATTGCACAGATGATCTTGAAGGCGACTTCGTTGGCAATTTGTTCGTTGGGAATGAAGGGCCAAGGCTTAAGGTCGTAATCAATGGTGGTGGACGAGTTAGAAATCTCGATATCAAGGATACGGATATCATCCGCGTGACGGGAAACGAGTGTTCGGATTTCACTGGCGTCTAATTTGGTTTCGGGACTTGGTACGGGTGTAGCGCGTCGGGTCGATTGGTTTGCTGAAGTTGATACGTGAGTGTCATCTGTTACTGGCAAAGTTAATATGTCACCGCCTAAGTGAATGTAGTTGGCATTAATCCAGCCATCATTTAATTGTAGCCAACTGCCTGATTCATTGCGCCCAATTGCAAACACTTGATCGCCGCGTCGCAGCTGTTCCAGTCTCTCGCTTCCCGCATACCTAGGTCCGGATCTCAAGTAGACAACGGGAAGTCCTGTAATTGCGCCTTTAATTCCTGCTGGCGAAGATGGCAAACGCATCATATCACCACTGACTTCAACCGATTCGGCCGTTATCCAGCCCCGCACGGTTTGCAACCATAAGCCGTCTTCAGTGCGCATCAAGACAAGCTTCTCGTCGCGTTCATCTAAGATACCGACAATGCTACTGTTTATACTAGGATTGGAATAGACATTCTGCTCCGTAAGCGCCATGAGAGATACGAAATAGGCTTGCGGCAAAGACATCAAGTCGCCGCTTATATCCATTCCGCTGGCGATATTAAGCCAGCCCATAGGGGTTTTGACCCAGTTGGAATCAGCGGTGCGTTCATAGGCAAAGACTTCATCCCCGTGCGGGAAAATCTCAAGTACATCGGCTTCCCAAGTCGGCCCGCTGAGGAAAGCAGCGTTTTTGGCAGCGGTAACGGTGATGCTGGCGAAGCTCACTGGCAACAATAATATATCGCCATCGAATTCGACCTCGCTGGCTGGGATCCATCCCTTCGGTGTCTCTAGCCATGTGCCGTCATGATTCCTTCCAATCGCAACGGAGAACTGCCCAATAAGAATTTCTTCAGTCGTAATATAGCTGCCGTCCGGCCCGCTACGCAGGCCAAGTTTCGCGAAGGCCTGCAGAGTGAGAGCCCCCTCAGTCTGCCGCAGAGTCATGATATCTCCGGCTGCCGCGACATTTCGGGAGTTCACCCAGCCTTCCGCACATTGCAGCCAGTCCCCTTCGGCATCCCGCCCGAAGGCGTTCAGTTCCTCTCCGCTTTCAAATACGCCCAAGACGTTTGAGTAAAAGTCTGGTCTGCTGTGAAATGCAAGGTTTTGCTTCGCAAGTATGGTGACTTCATGCGCCTCTTCGTTCCACTGCACTAATGTCGAAATGCGCTCTTGAGCACGCACCGATACTGAAATGACAGCGGCGACAGCTAATACCAAGTAAGCCAACCGTTTAGGCATATTATGAATCTCCTCAGCATCGTAGAGCAAACGCAAGCCAACACCTTGTCGTGAATTATTCGCAGAATCTAACCAAAATTATAATCCACATTCACGGTTGTAGCTGCCCCTTGCCAAAGCGGAAGCAAATAATCCGACCGAAAGATTATTTTGCCGAAGCAAAGAAAATCTCTACAGAAATCAATTTCTGATCGCCTTGACCATCGCGCTTGCCAGTTCCCGCGCCGCGTCCACACTTTCGCCGCCAGCGCGCACCAGCGCTGAGCCAACGATGAAGCCATCCGTCAAGGCGCTGACCTGCTTGGCATGCGCTGTTGTGCTGATGCCGAAGCCCAGCACCAGCGGCATATCCGTTTGTTGCCGCAGCCGCGCGATGAAACTCGTGAGATTCGCCGGCAAATCTTTGCGCGCGCCGGTGATGCCCGTCAGCGATACGACATAAATAAAGCCGCTCGCCGCTTCCGCCGCCAGCGCTATGCGCTTGTCATCGCTTGTGGGCGCCAGCATAAATACCAGCGCCATGCCTTCGCGGGCGCAGCTGCCGCTGAACATCGCCGCTTCTTCCGGCGGCAAATCGGGCACAATCAAGCCGTCAGCGCCCGCCGCCCGCGCATCAAGCACAAAACGCTCGGGACCGTACGCCACCAGCGGGTTGGCATAGCCCATCAGCAGCATCGGCTGCTGAATGCCGCGCCGGCGCAGCGCCCGCAGCGCTTCCAGGCAGCGCCGTACGCTAGCGCCATTTTCCAGCGCTATCTGAGTCGCCGCCTGAATTGTTGGTCCATCCGCGATGGGATCGCTGAAAGGAATGCCAATCTCAAAGCCATCAACGCCGGCCGTCGCCAGCGCTTGTATCACCGCCAGCGATTCTTCATGCGTTGGATAGCCTATCGGGAAATAGGGCATAAATGCCGCCCGCCCCTGCGCGCGAGCGCGGGCAAACATAGCTGCCAGCGCGGCAATGCCTTGAATCTCTCGCCTGTAAGTCATTTGATGTCACTCTGCTCTCGCGCTATTCGCCCAAAATGCCGATGACTGTATCCAGGTCTTTATCCCCCCGCCCCGACAGGTTCACCAAAAGCAGGCTGTCCCGCGGCATTGTCGGCGCCCGCTTAATCGCCTCGGCGAGGGCATGCGCGCTCTCCAGGGCGGGGATGATGCCTTCGGTTTTGCTGAGCGTTTGGAAGGCTGCCAGCGCCTCCTCATCAGTCGCCAGCGTATAATAGGCGCGCTCTAACTGGCGCAGATGGGCATGTTCAGGACCGACCGAGGGATAATCCAAACCGGCGGAGACGCTGTGCGTTTCCATAATTTGCCCATCGCTGTTCTGCATCACATAGGAACGGGTGCCATGCAAAATGCCCGGGCGGCTGATATCAAGATCGGCAAAGCGCGCGGCATGTTCCCGGCTTTCGATGCCGCGCCCGCCCGCTTCCACGCCGATGAGTTCCGTATCATGGTCATCACGAAAGGCGTGAAACATGCCGATAGCATTGCTGCCGCCGCCAACGCAGGCGATGCAGGCATCGGGCAAACGCCCCGCCGCTTCCAGAATCTGCTCGCGCGCTTCAAAGCCGATGACGCTTTGGAAATCCCGCACCATCATCGGGTAGGGATGCGGTCCCAGCGCCGAGCCCAAGAGATAAAAGGTCGTCTCGACATGGGTCACCCAGTCGCGCATCGCCTCGTTGATGGCGTCTTTAAGCGTGCGGCTGCCGCTCTCTACGGGAATGACTTCGGCACCCAGCAATTTCATGCGGAAGACATTGGGCTGCTGGCGGCGGATATCAACGCTGCCCATATACACATGGCAGTCCAAACCCAGCAGCGCCATCGCGGTGGCTGTGCCCACGCCATGCTGCCCGGCGCCCGTCTCCGCGATGATGCGCCGCTTGCCCATCCGTTTCGCCAGCAGTCCCTGCCCCAAAGCATTGTTGATTTTGTGCGCGCCCGTATGCGCCAGGTCTTCGCGCTTCAGGTAAATTTGCGCGCCGCCCAGCGCTTCGCTCAGCCTTTTTGCATGGGAAATGGGCGTTGGGCGCCCGGTATAAGTCCGCTGCAAATGGCTTAGCTCATGATGAAATTGCGGGTCGGCAAGCGCTTCGGCATAGGCGGCTTCCAGCTCATCCAGCGCCGGCATAATCGTCTCGGGCACAAAGCGCCCGCCAAATTCGCCAAAATAGCCCTGCGCATCCGGCAGATCCGTGACTTGCCTGCGGATATAAGACTCAATCATGACTCTGTTCCTCGTTGTCCGTCGCCCCCAGCGTGTGCAAAGAGAACGCAGAGAGCGAACTTTCGCCATTGAAATAGCGCCGCGCCAAGAGCAATGCCTTGCGGGCATAATCGTCCGCGCTGGGGACAAAATCCGCCCGCGTGATTGTGATGCGCCGCGCGCCCAAGCCAACAGCGGCGGCGGAAATGGCAGCGGTCTCGCCAGACAGCAGGCGGATGCCAGCGTCAAGCGGCAACTTGACCAAGCCGGCAAGCTCCGCTTTGCAATAGCGGTAGGCGCTCAAGTCCTGGTCGCATTCATAAAGAAATATGTGATAGATTTGGCGGTCGATACTCTCGCCATAGCGCTGAACGCCGCGCAGCCTCCCCAGCGGCACCAAGTCTTCAAAGCGCGCGCTTAAGCCCAATTCTTCTTCAAGCTCGCGGATGCCATCACGCGCGGTCTCGCCCGCTTCCAAATGTCCCCCAACGCTGACATCAATTTTGTCAGGATAAGTGTCCTGCTGCGGTCCGCGCTTTTGCAGCACGACAAATTGCTCGCCATCAGCCTCGCGCCCCACCACCCAACAGTGAAACACCTGATGCCAATCGCCATCGCGATGGGCGGCGGCGCGACTCTTGACGCCGATGTGCTTGAGCGCCGCGTCAAATATGTCGACATATTCCGTCATGACTTTCCCGCCCGCGCCGCCGCGATAAAGGCGCGCACTTTGCCTTCGTCTTTGATGCCGGGCTGTCCCGCTTCCACCCCGCTGGCGACATCAACCGCCCAGGGCTGGATAGCGGCGATGCGCTCGGCGACATTTTCCGGCGTCAAGCCACCCGCCAGCATCAAGCGCGGCGCTGCCATTTTCGCAGCGGCGGCGATTCCCGCGCCTGCCAATTCCCCGGTGCCGCCATAGAATTTGGGGCTGTAGGCATCTAGCAGCAGCGCTGGGGCTAGCGGGGAAGCGGGCGCCAGCGGGGCGAAGCGCTCGGCATCCCGCTGCGCTTCCGCCGCGGTTTTGGGGCGGATTGCCTTAAATGCCAGCGGCGACAGCGCCTGTACCGTCTCGGCAGATTCGTCACCGCTGAGTTGGGCATAATGTAAGCCGACAGTGCGCATAATCACTTGTACATCCGCTGCCGGCGCGTTGACAAATATGCCGATGAGCGTCGGGCAGGCGCTGCCCAGCGCCTCCCGCAGCGCGGCGGCAATGTCGCGGGCGGCTGCGGGCGCTACATAACGCGGCGTCTCGGGATAGAAATTCAAGCCAAGCATATCAGCGCCCGCGGCCGCCACCATCAGCGCATTTTCCGGGCTGCGCAGCCCGCAGATTTTAATTCTGGTCATGACCGTGCCTCGGCTGGCTGCTCAAAGCGCGGGTCAGCGCGGCGGTATCCGCCGCTGTCATCAGCGACTCGCCCACCAAGACCGCCTGCGCGCCCAGCCGCCCCATCGCCCGCACATGCGCCGGGCTAAAGATGCCGCTCTCCGCGACCAGCAGCGCCGCGCCCGCGACCATCTTTGCCAGGCGGGCGGTCGTGCCCAAATCCACTTTGAAAGTTTTGAGGTCACGATTGTTTATGCCAATCAGGGGCGCTCCCAGCCGCAGGGCGCGTTCCATCTCCCATTCGTTATGCGCTTCTACCAAGGCGGCCATGCCCAATTCCGCCGCCAGCGCCTGCAGCGCCTGCATTTGAGCATCGGTAAGCGCCGCCACAATCAGCAAAACCGCATCAGCGCCAGCCGCCCGCGCTTCATAGATTTGATAGGGCGCGATGACGAAGTCCTTCTGCAAAATTGGCGTGGTGACCGCCGCCCGAATCGCGCGCAGATAGTCCAGGCTGCCGCGAAAAAAATGCTCATCGGTCAGCACCGACAGGGCTGAGGCTCCATTACAGACATAAGTCGCCGCCGTCAATACTGGCGCGAAGTCTCGCGTAAGCCGCCCTTTGCTGGGGGAGGCGCATTTGACCTCGGCGAGCAAGGCGACGCAATCGCCGCGTAATGCCGCCGCCATATCCCGCGCTGGCTGTGGCGCGCTTTCCGCCCGCCGCCGCATCGCCGGCAAGGGGACAGCCGCGCGGCGCTGGGCAAGCTCGGCTACTTTCCGCTGCAGGATGCGGTCAAGCACGGTATCGGTCGCGACAAAAGCAGTTTTCATGAAGCCAGGCTTTGGCTGAAGGCGATGAGCTGGTCGAGCTTGGCGGCGGCATTACCGCTGTTGAGGGAATCTTTCGCGATGCGGATGCCATCGCGTATGGTGCGCGCTTTGCCCGCCGCCACCATCGCCGCGCCAGCGTTCAACACCACCACATCCCGCTTCGCGCCGCGCTCGCTGCCATCAAGCACGCCGCGCAATATCGCCGCGTTGGTAGCGGCATCGTCACCTTTGAGGTCCCTAATGCTTGCCGGGTGGAAACCGAGCTCAGTCGGGTCCACATCGCGATGTTCCACCGTGCCATCTTCCTGCAAATAGCTGATGCGGTTGGGACCAGTCACCGTGAGCTCGTCCAAGCCGCCGTAACCGTTGACCACCATCGCGGATTTTGCGCCCAATGCGCGCAGCACATAAGCGAGCAAATCGGTCAATTCCGCGGCGAAAACGCCCATGAGCTGGCGTTGAGCGCCCGCCGGGTTCGTCAGCGGACCCAGGATATTAAAAATCGTGCGGATGCCCATTTGCCGGCGCGGTCCAATCGCATAACGCATGGCGGGGTGCAATTTGACGGCGAAAAGGAAGCCGATGCCGACTTCGTCAACGCAGCGCCCGACTTGCTCCGGGCTCAAGTCCAGGTTCAGCCCCAATTCCGCCAGCACATCCGCGCTGCCGCATTTGCTGCTCGCCGCCCGGTTGCCATGTTTCGCCACCGGGATGCCCGCGCCAGCCGCGACAAAGGCGACTGTTGTGCTGATATTAAAGCTGCCGGATTTATCGCCGCCGGTGCCGCAGGTATCCAGCAAATCGCCTTCTACATTAGTCGGCACGGTGCTCGCCGCCGAGCGCATCGCCAGGGCGCTGCCGGTGATTTCTTCAGTAGTTTCGCCTTTCATGCGCAAGCCCATCAGATACGCGCCGATTTGCGCTTCGCTGGCGCCGCCTGTCATGATTTGCGTCATCACCGCTTCCGCCTGCTCCGTCTGCAAATGACCATAACGGCTCAGAACATCAATCGCTTTTGAAATATCCATCTCGCTGTCCTCTATTCCTTAGGGAGCGACCGCATCGCTTCGCTCATACTTGAGAAAATTACCAAGAATCTGCATGCCATAATAGGTCAATATGCTCTCGGGATGAAACTGCAAGCCGATGACAGGGTGCGATGTATGGCGCAGCCCCATGATTTCGCCGGTCGCCGTCCGCGCCGTAACCTGCAGGCAAGGCGGCAGGCTGGCTTCTTCCACAATCAAGCTATGGTAGCGCGTGGCTTCAAAGGGGTTGGGGATATCCGCCAGAATGGTATCGCCTTCGTGATGAATCATACTGGTTTTGCCGTGCATTAGCTCGGGCGCATGCGTCACCACGCCGCCATACGCCTCGCCGATGGCTTGATGCCCCAGGCAAATGCCCAACAGCGGGATGTCGGCGCCAAGCTCGCGAATCACATCAAGCGAAATGCCAGCATCGACCGGGAAACCCGGCCCCGGGGAGATGACGATGCGCTGCGGCTGCATTGCGCGGATCTGCTCGACAGTGATTTTGTCATTGCGATAAACGCAAAGCTCCGCCCCCAGCTCGCCCAATTCTTGCACCACGTTGTAGGTGAAGCTGTCGTAATTGTCGATTACCAATATCATTGCCCGCCCTCAGCCTCCCTTGTCGCCAGCCCCGCCTATTGCAAGCCATTTTCGGCATAACGCACCGCTTCAAACACGGCTTTGGCTTTGTTGATGGTCTCGTAGTATTCGGCGGCGGGGTCGCTATCGGCGACGATGCCGCCGCCCGCCTGCACGCTGATGAGGCCATTCTGCATCAAAAGCGTGCGGATAGTTATGCACATATCCATCGAGCCATCAAAGCTGAAATAGCCGACCGCCCCGCCGTAAGGTCCGCGCCGCGTCGCTTCCAATTCTTCGATGATTTCCATCGCCCGCACCTTGGGCGCGCCGCTGAGTGTGCCCGCGGGGAAAGTCGCCCGCACCAGGTCAAAGGCATCCATGCCCTTGCGCAGATTGCCCTCGACCTGGCTGACGATGTGCATGACATGGGAATAGCGTTCGATATACATCATCTGTTTGACCTGCACCGTACCATAGTCACAGACCCGTCCCAGGTCATTGCGTCCCAAATCCACCAGCATCACATGCTCGGCGCGTTCTTTAGGGTCATTCAGCAATTCTTCTTCCAGTGCCAGGTCTTCTTTTTCGGTGGCGCCGCGGCGTCTGGTGCCCGCCAGCGGGCGATTGTAGGCGATGCCATCTTCCAGCCGCACCAGCATCTCCGGCGATGCGCCGACCAGCGTCAGCTCATCGCTGAATTCCAGCAGGAACATATAGGGCGAGGGGTTGGTGGCGCGCAATGCGCGATAAATCTGCAAGGGCGATGCCGCCGTCCGCCGGCTGAAGCGCTGCGCCAGGACGATTTGAAAAGCATCGCCATCGCGGATGTAGTCTTTGGCAAGCCGCACACGCTCTTCATGCACCTGGCGCTCGACATTTGACACTGGGTCGCCGGTGTCTACCTGCGTCGGCACATTGTACATTTCATGCGGCAAAGGCGCGGAAAGCGCGCGCACGATGCCGTCAATGCTGGCGACAGCAGCGTCATAGGCGGCATCTTGATCATCGCCAGTGTTGTGCGCGTTCGCCAGCACAATCAACTGATGTTTGGCATGGTCGAAAATCACCAGCGTATCCGGCAGCATAAAGGCGACTGTCGGCACTTGCAGGTCATCGCTGGCGGTGGCGGGCAAATCCTCAAAATAGCGCACGATATCATACGACATATAACCGACAGCGCCGCCAACCAGGCGCGGCAGCCCCTCCAGCGCCACCGGGTTCACCGTTTGGAAATGCCGCTGGATGACATGCAGCGGGTCCTGCCCCTCGGGGATGGCGAATTTGGTTTCTTGTCCATCGCGCTGGAAAGTTACGATATTGTCTTTGACGGTCAGTACGCCTTTCGGGTTGACGCCGATGAAAGAATAACGCCCCACTTGTTCGCCGCCTTCAACGCTCTCCAGCAAGAAAGCGGGCTTGCCCGCCTCTTTCAGCTTCATGTAGACGGACATCGGCGTTTCCAAATCCGCCAGCAGGGTGCGATAGACCGGGACATGATCGCCCATGCCAAAGTAGCGATAGATCTCGGCGCGCGAAGGCTGGATGTCGCTGCGCTGCGCCGGCTTCGTTGTGAGCATAGAAATCCCCCGCAATCCCCCAAAAGAAAAGAACCCGAATCATCCAGCCAAGGACGAGAAGGGTTCCCGCGGTGCCACCTTGATTACCCGCGTCAGCAGGTCACTTTGTGGATACAGACTCTAAAGTCGATATCCCGCGCTGATAACGGAGCGCTCACCGGCGCGAGCTAATCAGTTGCCTTTTCGCCCGCGCGGCTCCCCAGCCCATTCCACATCTCTGCGTGTCTCGCATTCTCAGCAGCTAGCGATTCTCTGAACTGCACGATGATGTGTACTCTTCTGGTTCACAGCCTGTATAGTATAGAATTGAGCACAGTCTAATGCTGGCGGGCTGGGCTGTCAAGCGCCAGTATGCTAGAATATGTGTTCCTGTATTTGAGAGCGAGGGGACGCTGTTGAGCCTAACAAACCGGGAAATCGCCGATATTTTTGAGCGCTGCTCCGACATGCTGCAAATCCGCGGCGACAATATCCATCGCGTTTTGTCTTATCGCCGCGCCGCCGAGACGATACGCGCAGTCCCGCGTGACCTGCGCGTCATCGCTGAAGAAGGCAGCTTGACGAAGCTCAAGCATATCGGCAAAACTATCGCCGCAAAAATCGAAGAGATGCTGGCGACTGGCGAGCTGGAATTTTATACGCGCCTGCAGGCGGAAGTGCCTGCGGGCTTGGTAGACATCATGCACATCAATGGCGTTGGACCCAAGAAAGCGAAACTCTTCTGGAAGCAGCTCGACATCACTTCGGTTGATGCGCTCAAAATTGCCGCCGAAGCGGGCGAGCTCGCCAAGTTGCCCGGCATGGGCGCGAAGAGCCAGCAGAAAATCCTGGATGGCATCGAGGCGCTTGCCCGGCAGACGGGACGCAGCTCCATCGGCACGGCTTTACCCGCCGCTCAAGCGATTCTCAAGCTGCTGCTGGAATTGCCAGAAGCGCAGCAAGGCGCGCTGGCGGGCAGCATCCGCCGCGGGCGCGAGACCATCGGCGATGTTGATATCTTGATTGCCAGCGATGATGCCGCGCCTATCATGCAGCGCTTCGTCAGCATGGACAATGTCGCCCGCGTGCTGGGGCATGGACCTGCAAAAAGCTCTGTCGAGCTTTTGACGGGGCTGCAAGTTGACCTGCGCGTGCTGGAAAAAGCGCGCTGGGGCACGGCGCTGAATTATTTCACCGGCAGCCTCGCCCATAATGTCAAGATGCGCCAAATTGCCCTGGGGCGCAACCTCAGCTTAAACGAGCACGCGCTCAGCCCGGTTGACGACAACAAAGACATCCGCGAAGACGCCGCGAAAATTCTCTGCGATAGCGAAGAAAAAGTCTATCACGCGCTGGGAATGCAGTATGTGCCGCCCGAACTGCGGGAGGACAGGGGCGAGATTGAAGCGGCGCAACAGGGCGCCCTGCCCCGCTTGATACAGCGCGGCGACATCCTTGGCGACCTGCACATGCACACAACCTGGAGCGACGGCAAAAACACCATCCGCGAGATGGCGGCGGCTTGCATCCGCCACGGGCATCAGTACATCGCCATCACCGACCATTCGCGCAGCCTGGGCATCGCCAACGGCTTAAGCATTGAGCGCTTGCTGGAGCAGGCGGCGGAAGTGCGCCGCATCAACGCGGAAATGGGCGACCGCATCCAGCTTCTCGCCGGCACCGAGATGGACATCAAAGCGGATGGCAGCCTCGATTATCCAGACGAAGTGCTGCGGCAGCTTGATTTTGTCATCGCCTCGCTGCATTCAAGCCTGGGGCAAGGGCGGGAGCAAATCACAAAGCGCCTTCTCAATGCCATCCGCAACCCCTATGTTACGATGATTGGTCATCCATCCGCGCGCCAATACCCCAATCGCGCTGAAGTCGATGCCGATTGGGATGCGGTCATCGCCGCCGCCCGTGATGAAGAAACCATTCTCGAAATCAATGCCAACCCGCTGCGCCTCGATCTCAAGCCAGAATTGGCGCGTCTGGCGAAAGAATATGGTGCGCCCCTCGCCATCAACACCGACGCCCACCGGGAAGCGCAGCTGGAGCTTATGGACTACGGCATACTTAATGCCCGCCGCGGCTGGGTCGAAGCCGCTGATGTCATCAATACCCTGCCTTACAGCCAATTTCGGTCTTGGCTGGCAAAGCGCCGCTAGCCTGAGGCAGCGAAGCAATGGCATCCGAGCCCGCGCCTGCGAGCGGCGGCAGCGCGGAAAGCGCGCCGAAGGCAAACCCTGACCGCCAGCAGGCGGAGGCTTATGCCCGCGCGCAGTTCGCTGCCCGGCGCGCTTTCAAGCGTTCACGGCGGCGCGCGCTCAACCCTTATTATGTATCGCTGCGCTCGCTGCTGATTACCGCTGCCATCGTGCTGCTGCTGGCGCTGGCGATTATTGCCGCCGCCGTCTCCATGCGCGGGGAGCCGCTGCCGCCATCGACAGAGCCGCGCATTGAAATCCTCACGGCGCCGGGCAGCGCTGCTGATGCCGCCCCCAGCGAACCGCCAGCGGCAGGCGCGGGCGCTGCCCAATCACTGGAAATTATTCTAGCCGCGGAAACCCCGGCGCGGCTGGACATGGAAGGTCCCCCGGTGCCAACTGTTATCATCACCAATACGCCGCTGCCGCTCGCTGTTGGCTTGCGGGCGGAAGTGTTTAATGTAGGCGCGGACGAGCTGAATGTGCGCAATATCCCCAGCGTACGCGAGAGCCAGATACTCTTTCGCGCCCCCGCTGGCACCCGCTTTGATATCATTGGCGGACCGCAAGAGGCGGATGGCTATACCTGGTGGCAGCTGCGGGACGGGCAATACCAAGTGCAGGGCTGGGCGGTCGCCAATTATCTGCTGACAGTGAGCGAGAGCGGAGGATGAGCAGCGTGACAGAAAAAGCCGCGGCGCGCATAGCCGAACTGAGCGAACAGCTCCACCATCACATCTACCAATATCATGTGCTCAACGCGCCGCTCATCACCGATGCTGAATATGATGCGCTTCTGCGCGAGCTGCAAACTTTGGAAGCGCGCTATCCCCAATTCGCGCTTGCCGATTCCCCCAGCCAGCGGGTCGGCTCTGACCTGGCGGTTGGCTTTGACAAAGTGCGGCATCCCGCGCCGATACTCAGCCTGGCAAATGCCTTTGACGAGGCGGATTTGCGCAGTTGGGAAGAGCGCAACCGGCGTTTGCTGCCGGCGGGCGCGTCGCTGGGCTATGTTTTGCAGCCCAAGCTTGATGGCTTGGCGATTGTGCTCACTTACGAAGACGGCGTGCTGACGCGCGCCGCTACCCGCGGCAATGGCGAAATCGGCGATGATGTCACGGCGAATGTGAAGACAATCCCGACAGTGCCTTTGCGCATCCCGGTGGCTGCTGATGCCGCCCCCGCGCCCAGCCGCCTGGTCGCGCGCGGCGAGATACTCTTCCACAAAGACAGCTTCGCGCAGCTCAACCGCGAGCAGCAGGCGCAGGGCTTGCCCGCGTATATCAACGCCCGCAACACCGCCTCCGGCTCGCTGAAACAGAAGGACAGCCGCGAGACCGCCAAGCGCCAGCTCAGCGCGTATATTTACGCCGTTGTCGCCAGCGCCGGGCTGGAGCTGGAAAGCGAAAAGCAGACGCTCTTGCTCTTGCGGCGGCTAGGCTTTAATGTGGTCAGCGATGCCAGCTATTGCGCGAGCCTGGACGAGGTCATCGCGCAGCTGCCCGCCTGGGAAGCGCGCCGTGATGCGCTGCCATACGAGATTGACGGCTTGGTGCTCAAAGTGGATGACTTGGCGCAGGCGCGCGCGCTTGGCGTTGTGGGCAAAGATCCGCGCGGCGCCATCGCCTACAAATTCGCGGCGGAAGAGGCGACAACAAAACTGCTGGGGCTGACTATCGGCGTGGGCAGGAGCGGCAAGCTCACGCCGACGGCGCAGCTGGAGCCTGTTTTCATCGGCGGCGTAACCGTCTCCAACGCCAGCCTGCACAATTACGATCAGGTGGCGGCGCTGGATATTCGCCTGGGGGATCGCGTTGTCATCAAACGGTCGGGCGATGTGATTCCCTATGTCATTGGTCCCGTCAGCGCCGCCCGCGATGGCAGCGAGACGCCCATCCTCCCGCCAGCGCATTGCCCCTTCTGCAATACCGCGCTTATTCAGCCGGCGGGCGCAGTTGATGTCTTCTGTCCGAATCCGCGCTGTTCCGAGCGGGTCCTGCGCACTTTGGAATTCTTCGTTTCTCGCGGCGCTATGGATATCGAAGGCATGGGTCCGCAAACCGCCAGCGCCTTAATCGCCGCCGGGCTCATCAAAGACGAAGCTGATATTTTCAGCCTAAGCGCGGAGCCTCTGCTCGAGCTGGAAGGATTTGCCGAGAAAAAAGTGCAGAACTTGCTTGCGTCGATAGCAGCGGCGAAGGCGCGTTCTTTCCCGCAGGTGCTGACCTCGCTGGGCATTGATGGCATCGGCGCGACAGTCGCCGGCTTGCTCGCGGGGGCATTTGCCTCCATGCAGGATTTGCAGGCGACAGCGGCAGCCATTCGCCAGGCGGAAGCGCATTTCGCCGACATTGTCACGCCGCTGCTGGCAGACGCCGCAGCTGATGATCCAGCGGCAGCGACGCTGATAGCGCGCCTGCAACAGCCAACAGCCGCGCTCGCGCCGCGCTATCTGGAAGCGGCTGACCTGCCGGCGCGGCTCCAGCGCTTGCTGCGCCCGCTGCAGCTTTCGGCGGAAGCCATCACAGCGCTGGCGGCGGGGCTGAAGCCGCTCATCGAGGCATCACGCCCCTTGCATAACATCGATGGCTTGGGGCCGGTGCTGGTCGCGAATATCGTCGCGTGGTTCAGCGATGCGCATCACAAGCAAGTGCTCGCCAAGCTAAAAGCGGCTGGGGTTACCATGCGCGCCGAAGAAAAAAAACAGGCGGGCAGCGTTTTGCAAGGCGCGACATTTGTCTTGACCGGCAGCATGAGCGCCCCGCGGGCAGAGGTCAAAGCGCTGGTGGAAGCGCATGGCGGCAAGGTCACCAGCAGCGTCAGCAAAAGGACCAGCTATGTCGTCGCCGGCGCATCCCCGGGCAGCAAAGCGGAACGAGCCACCAAGCTCGGCATCGCCATCATCAGCGAAGAGCAGCTGCGCGCGCTCATCACGGGCGACTGAGCCTTAGCGCTTGAATATGAAATCCGGATTGGCGAAGCGCTCGCGGGATAGCGCAGCGGCGCGCTCACTTTCCGCCTGAGAGAGTTCGCCGGGCAATCCCTCCAGCCGTAAACTCTCGCAGAAGCCGCGCGCCATCGCCGCTGCCGCTTCTTGCCAAGTGGGAGGCACCCCCAGAATCTCTTTTAGGGTGATGGCGCGCCGCCGCACATGCATTTTTTCCTGCTGCCGCCGCGCTTCTGTCTCGAAGCGCAATACATCGCAGATTCTCGCGACATCGCCCGTCAGCGGCAAGGTCCCGTGCTGCAAGAGAGTGCCGCGCCGCCGAAGCTGCGCGCTGCCGATCAACTTGCGCCCGGCAACCGTAATCTCATAATGCGAAGGCAGCGCGAAGCAGACTGGTCCCGGCGCTTGAGCGCTCGACTGTGGCGCCTGTTTTTCGGCAGAAGCCTCAAGCCCCAGGTTCGTCAAGGCGCGCAGCAAACCGGCGCTGAGACGGCGGTAACTCTCGATAACATTGCCGCGCGCCAGCGGATGCTCCAGCGGCAGGCACAAACTATAGGTCAATTCGTCGCCATGCAAGATCGCTTTGCCGCCGGTGGGACGGCGCGTCATGCCCCAGCCGCGCGCCTGCAGCGCCGCCGCATCGACATCCCGCGCCCGCTGCCCATAGCCAAGCGACAGGCAGAAGGGCGCCCAGCCATAGAGCCGCAGTGTGGGCGGCTGCAGTTGGCTCGCCACCGCCTCGGCAATGGCGCTGTCGACCGCCATATTAAACGCGCCCTGCCCAAATTTTGATTCTATTAGGATGCGCATTTGCCGCATTGCCTCACCAGCCCTATACTGCAACATAGTATTCGTCAAGCTAACGGGTGCGTCAACGCATGCACAATGATATTGGCACAGACCTCGACACCGCCTTAAAAACACAAACTGAAGAGCGCCGCGCCAAGCCAGCCCCAATCCCGCCGGAGCAGCCGGTGTACAGCGCCGCGCAATTCTCAAAGCAAAAGGCGGCGGTTCCCCCGCCGCCACGCGCTGCCCGGGCGCGGCGCGCCCGCTCCCGCCAGCGGAAAGCTATGCGGCGCAACGAATGGGCATGGGTGCTGCTGGCTGCTGGCATGATTTCGATCTTCGCCTGCCTCATCTTGGCGGTATTTATCATCGCGCGCATCCCGCAATCGGCGCAGCTCGCCATTCCCACTGCCGATTTGACGCCCTCCCTGCCCACGCCAGTTGATGCCCGCAGCGAATTTATCGCCGATGGCCGCCGTGTTGGCGTGGATGTGCTCAAGCTCGCCGATGGCAGCTTGGTTGACCTCGTGCCCTGGGATGGGCAATCTCGGTATACCATCATCATCGCGGGCTTGGACCGGCGGCAAGATCAAAATGATGAACCCGTGCGCACCGACAGCTTGATGCTGCTCAGCATCGACCCCGTCAGAAAAAGCATCGGCATATTAAGCATCCCGCGGGATTTATGGGTGCAAATCCCGGACCAAGAAGAGCGCGACCGGATCAACCGCGCCTATTTTTTGGGGGAGCTGCGGCGTCCCGGCGACGGCGCGCTGCTCTTGCAGCAGACCGTCAGCTGGAATCTCGGCATGCGTGTACACAACTATATCCTGGTAGATTTCCAGGCGCTGATAGACATTGTCGACCTGCTGGGCGGCATCGAAGTTACTATTGAGTACACCATCAGCGATGAGCGCTCGCCCGACTTGAATTACGGCTACGACCCCTTGTATATGCCTGCCGGCACCCATCAACTGGACGGCTACAATGCCTTGCGTTTCGCGCGTACGCGCCACGGCAACAACGATGTGAAGCGAGCCGAACGCCAGCAGCAGGTGCTCTACGCAATCCGCGACCGCGCGCTTTCCATCGATTTTCTGCAGCTTATCCGGCGGCTGCCCGCATTCCTGGCTACTGTCAGCGCCCACCTGCAAACGGGCTTGGACCTGCAGCAGATTATCCAGCTTGCCTACTTCGCGCGGGAGATAGATTTCAACGACATCACGATGCGGGTGATGGACTTCAACTATGTGCAGGAATATACGACCGAAGAATATCAGCAGCAAGTGCTGATACCGATTGTCGAACGGCTGCCAAAGCTGCTCAGCGAAACTTTTGGGCAGGAGTATTCGGGGCGTTAATGGCGGCGCGGCAGCGCCAGTTCAGGCGTCTGTGATGATAAAAACCCACCGTACCGTGTAGCCATAGTGTCTCGAACCTGCAAAATGTACAGGTCGGGAATCGCTCGATAACCGCTGCCTTGGCTACCGCCTATCGCATTGGCTGCCGAAGTCAACTCCCTAATAGAGCATGTTGGCTCGGCACATATTGTTCTATCACGCATACAGCAGGCTGCCGCATTTATAGCAGATGTGCCTTTTGGTGTCAAACTGGGGAGGGGTGATTTTCCTGCATGCGCTTGCGCGGCTATAATGGATTTGCCGAATTCATGCAAAACCATCACAAGTAAATCAAGGAGAATATCCCCATGAGCGGAACTATGTATCGCGCGGCGCTATGCGAGCTTATTGGCACCTTTGTTCTTGTATTTGTCGGCGCGGCGGCGGTGCTGGTCGCGCCGGTTTTTGGCCTGCTTGTGCCTGCTTTCGCCCATGGCTTGATTCTATGCGCGCTCATCTATACCTACGGGCATATTTCCGGCGCCCAATTCAACCCGGCAGTTACCTTGGGTCTGCTGATTGGCGGCGCGCAGGATGCCACAAAATCAGCCATTTACATCGTGGCGCAATTCGCCGGCGGGAGTATCGCCGCGCTGGTTTTGACCGCGGTATTCCCGCAAGACAACGCCGCTGTGGCGGATTTCCTGGGCGGCGCCGCCTATAATTTTGGGCAGACCGCCGGCTTCCTCACCGCCGATTCGGTCTGGACCGCCGCCGCTTATGAAGCCATCTTGACCTTCTTCCTGGTCAGCGCGGTATTCCAGGCGGCGGTCTATGGCAAAGCGGGCAAATTGGCGGGGGTCGCCATCGGCTTCACTTTGGCGGCGAGCATCTTGGCGGGCGGTCCTGCGACTGGCGCTTCGCTCAATCCCGCCAGGACTTTGGGACCCGCGCTCGCTGCCGGCGACCTTTCCTATGTGCTGCCCTATTTTGTGGGCATTTTCGGCGGCGGCATCATCGGCGGGCTGCTGCATGGGCAGCTCTTGCAGCCTGAGGAATAAGCGCGGGCGCTCAGTCACCGGGCTGCTCGTGACCTGCCGCTAGTGTTCGAGTTCTTCTGGCGGCAGGTCCAGCTCAATGAAGAGCTCGCTGAGCTGCTGCGGCTCGGCAGGGGATGGCGCGTTCGCCATAATATCCGCCCCGCCTTGAGTCTTGGGGAAAGCGATAACCTCGCGGATATTTGGTGCGCCCGCCAGCAGCATCACCAGCCGGTCGATGCCCCATGCCATGCCGCCATGCGGTGGCGCGCCATATTCAAAGGCTTCCAGCATGTGCCCGAATTCCTGCATGGCATGTTCCATCGTCTGCCCGATTAAGGGGAAGATTTTCTCCTGAATCGCGCGGTCGTGGATGCGGATGCTGCCGCCGCCCACCTCATAGCCATTGCAAACCAGGTCATATTGAGAGCCGCGCGCAGCGCCCGGGTCGCTATCCAGCAGGTGCAAGTCCTCGGGCAGCGGCATCGTGAACATGTGCTGTGACGGGTCCCAGCGGCGATGCTCCTCGTCCCATATAAATTCCGGGAAATCAATCACCCAGCAGAATGCCAGGCAATTGTCATCGAGGTCCAGCTGCGACTTGAAATGAGCGCGCAGCGCATCGGTGCTCGCTTGCACAATCGGCGCGTCATCGGACATGAAGAGCAGCAAATCGCCCCCTTCCGCGCCCATCGCTTCAATCAGCTCCAGCTTCAAATCGACATTGAAGAACTTGCCGATGGGTCCGCGCAGTTGGTCGGCGGGGTCAACTGGAATCGTGATATACGCCAAGCCCTTGGCACCAGCCCGCCGCCGCACCAGCGCCTCCAGCTCGCGGGTGATTTTACGCAATTGTGTGCCGCTGACCGAGCCAGCCGCGCCGGGTACACGCATACATTTGACCTTTTTGCCCGCCTTGACATTTTCGACAAATACGGGGAAGGCGCTGCGCCCGCCGATATCGCTGATGTCAATCGCGCGCAGGTCAAAGCGGATATCGGGACGATCGGTGCCATATTGCTCCAGAGCATCCTGGTAGCTCAAACGCGGGAAGGGCTGCGCCAGCAATTGCTTCTCGGGCGTGATCGTCTTGACAATCGCCGTCGCCAGCGCTTCCATCAGCTGCATTACATCTTCCCGCTCGACGAAGCTCATCTCCAGGTCGAGCTGGGTGAATTCCGGCTGACGGTCGCCACGCAAATCTTCATCGCGGAAGCAGCGGGCAATTTGAAAATAGCGCTCGAAGCCGCCTACCATCAGCAGCTGTTTCAACTGCTGTGGGGATTGCGGCAAGGCATAGAAGCTGCCGGGCTGCAAGCGGCTGGGCACCAGAAAATCGCGCGCGCCTTCCGGCGTGGTTTTGAACAAAATCGGCGTCTCAATCTCGACAAAGTCCTCAGCATCCAGGAAGTCGCGGATGAACTTCACCGTCTTGTGACGCAGCAGCAGGCTGCGCTGCATGGCTTCACGCCGCAAATCCAGATAGCGATAGCGCATGCGCAGCGCTTCATCCAGCGCGCCTTCATCGCGGTTGATATAAAATGGCGGTGTGCGCGAGCGATTCAAAATCCTAATCTCATCGGCAACGATGTCGATATCGCCTGTCGCCAAGTCGGGGTTGGCGGTGCCTTCCGGGCGAATGCGCACAGCGCCTTGCACCTGCAAGACAAATTCGTTGCGGGCGCTGTCGGCAATGGCGTGGGCAGCGGGCGCCGCTTCCAAATCTACAACGACTTGGGTGATGCCCCAGCGATCGCGCAAATCAATGAAAATCAAGCCGCCCTGGTCACGCCGCCGATTGACCCAGCCAGCCAGCGTGACCGGCGTGCCGGCATCTCCAATCCGCAATTCGCCACAGTTGTGCGTCTTCAACATTGCGCCTACTCTCCATTTTGATGTGTTGCTGTGGGCAGGCTAGCGCCAGCCGCGCCAAGCGCTTGACATTTCAGCGCTAGAGCTTATCACGGACTGAGACGCAAATGTATGGCGAAGATTCAAGGTGGTCAATACAGCGCGCGCTTGCGCTGCGCGCCGCTGCCGGGGCACTTGCCAGCGGGCGGCGACGGCTCTACACTCTCCGTTATGCAGGCGGAAGAGCGGACCATCAGCAAGCGGCAGCTTGGCATCGCCCTCGCGGCATTGGGCGCGCTGGCATTCCTTGGCATACTGTCAATCGATATTTTGAATACGGGGCGTCCCGGCGGCATCGGACCGGCGCAAGCGCTGGCGCTGGCGGCGGCGCTTTGCTGCACGCTGATAGGGATTTCTTTGATTCCGCTTGGCGATGCGCCGGCATGAGAGCGCGGCTCTACTTCGCGCTGATGCTGGCGGCGACCGCGGCTCTGTCCGCCGCCTTGCTGGTCTATCTGCTCTACGCCGCCAATGTGATTCCCTTCCCCTACGATTATGACCAGGGCGAAGGCTTTGAAGTGCAGGACACAGTCTACTTCAGCCGCAGCGAGCTGCCCTATCGCGATACGGAAAGTTATCCCTTTTATTCCAGCAACTATCCGCCCCTCTTCCATGTACTGGCGGCGCCATTCGTCTGGATTTTTGGTCCCGCCCATTGGTATGGGCGCGCGCTCGGCTTCCTGGGCTCGCTGTTGAGCGCCGGCACCATCGGCTATGCTGTCTGGCGGGATGGCGGCGGTCAGCGCTGGATCGCGCTTTTATCGGCGTTCGCTTTTCTCAGCTCCAACTTCGTGTATCACATTGGACCGCTCTTCCGCCAGCACACGCTGATGGTAACTTTCGAGACGCTGGCTGTTGTGCTCTTGGCGGGCGCATTCCCAAAGCGGCAGCGGCGGCGCATCGCGCTGGCAATGCTGCTGCTGGGCTGCGCTGGCTACACCAAACAGCTCGCCGCCATCAGCGCCGCTGCCGCCTGCCTGTGGATGTTCCTGCGGCAGCCGCGGCGCGGCACCGCCTGGACTGCCGTCTTCGCCCTCGCCGGCGGCGCGGTTTTCGCCTGGCTCTTTATCGCATCAGACGGGCAGTGGTGGACGCAAGCCATAGTCGCCAATGTCAACGATTTTCTCTTTGATCAAGCCAGCGGGCTCTTCGTGCTCTGGTTCAAATTGCACGGCGCGCTGCTGATACCCGCCGCCCTGCTCCTGCTCTACGAGACTTATTTCGAGCGGCTGTCTATCTACAGCATCTGGTTTGTTTTCAGCGCTCTTCTCGGCGGGGTCGCCTCTGGCACCTGGGGCGCGGGCGACAGCTATTTTGTAACTTCTATCGCCGCCGCCTGCATCCTCAGCGGCATAATGTTCTCGCGCGTGGCGAACCAATGCTTTGCCTTTCCTGGTCGCCTGCGCGCCTTGCCTGTCATGACTCTTTGCGCCCGCGGGCTGATACTCATCCCGCTACTGTATTTGGGTTATGCCCGCGCCACTTTGAAGCTGCCGACTGACGGCGCATTCGCGCCCGCCGCAAGCCTTCTGGGACTTGAAGCCAACATCCGCGGCAACTTCTATGATTCCGCCAGTTTTGATGTCGGCGGCTACGCCAGAATCGGCTATTTTCTCTCGGCAGCGGATTGGGAAGCGGGCGCGCAAATCAGCGAGCGCATTCGCCAAAGCGACAAACCCGCCCTCAGCGAAGACGCCGGCTTCAGCCTGGCGGCGGGGCGCGATGTCATCAGCAACCCCACACAATTGCGCAATTTGCATCTGGCGGGCTTGTTTACTGGCGCGGAGCTCATCGGCATGATTGAGCGCCAGGATTTCGGCTTAATTGTCCTGCGGGCGCTTTTCTATCCGCCAGCGGTGCTGCAGGCGATTGACCGCCACTACATAGAACGCGAGCGCATTCACATGAACGGCTTCGATTATTTGCTGCTGTACGCAAAGGAGACTGAGGCATGACAAGCGCCTACATCAGCCATGCCAGCTTTAGCGAGCATGATTACCCGCGCCACCCAGAGCACGCGGGCAGGATCAAAGCCGTCTGGCAGCAGCTGCAAGGCTTATTGGAACAGCTTCTGCCGCTGGCGCCAGCGCCGGCAAGCGATGAGCAGATTTTGGCGGTGCATTCCGCCGCGCACCTGCGGCCGCTCACGGCGATCGCCAGCCAAAAACGCCGCGCATTTATCGATGCCGATACCTACGCCTTGCCGCAATCGCTGGCGATTGCCCGCCTGGCAGCCGGTGCCGTGATTGCGGGCGTCGAGGCGGTGCTTGATGGCACAGCCGACAATGCGCTGGCGCTTGTACGCCCGCCGGGGCATCACGCCACGCGCGACCAGCCGATGGGATTTTGCCTGCTGAACAATATCGCCATCGGCGCGCGCCACGCCCAAGCGAAGTTCTCCTGCGAGCGCATCCTCATTCTGGACTATGATGTGCATCACGGCAACGGCACCCAGGATATCTTTTATACAGATGGCTCCGTCCAGTTCATCTCGATACATCAAAGCCCGCTGTACCCCGGCAGCGGCGCGCTGCGGGAAATGGGAGCGGGTGCCGGGCAAGGCAGGACGATTAATGTGCCGCTGCCCGCCGGCTGCGGCGACGCCGCCTACAGGCGCATCATGGCGGAAATTGTCGCGCCCGCTATCGAGAGCTTCAAGCCCGATATAATGCTGGTTTCGGTCGGTTTTGACGCGCATTGGATGGACCCGCTCGCCCAAATGCGGCTCAGCTTGGCAGGTTACGACGAGCTCGCCCGCGCCTGCCTGCAGCTGGCGCAGCAAGTCTGTGATGGCAAGATAGTGTTTGTAATGGAAGGCGGCTACGATTTGGCGGCGCTGGCGCATGGCTGGTCCAATATCGCCCGCGCCTGCCTGCGCCTGGGCGGGCTCAGCGACCCTTATGGAGCCGCGCCCAGGGTATCCGCGCCACCCGATATAGGAGCGATTATCGACGCGGTCCGCCGCTGGCATCAGCTCTAAGTCAGCATCAAGTCGCCTTCCAAGCCAAATTCCGCCGCCAAGACCCCGCGCAGGTCAAATACCTGGTCGCGCAGCGCCGCCGCCTTCTCAAATTCCAGCGCCTGCGCCGCCTTGTTCATTTCCGCTTCCAATTCGTCTATCATGCGCTTTAATTCTTCTGCCGGCAGGCGCTGCAAGCCCGCGTCCAGGCTGGCTTCTGTTGTGTCTTTTTCGCTGTCGAGAGTGCGCAAGCGGTCAGTCAAATCCTGTATTTCTTTGACAATTTGCTGCGGCACGATGCCATTGGCTTCGTTGAAGGCTTCTTGAATCTCCCGCCGCCGATCGGTTTCGTCGATTGCGCCCGCCATCGCCGGCGTCATCTTGTCCGCGTACATGACGACCTTGCCTTCGAGATGGCGCGCCGCCCGCCCTATCGTCTGGATTAGCGCCGGCTCCGAGCGCAAGAAGCCCGCTTTGTCCGCGTCCAAAATCGCCACCAGCGACACTTCCGGCAAGTCCAGCCCTTCCCGCAGCAGGTTGATGCCGACGATAACATCATAGATGCCGGTTCTTAAATCTCGCAGGATTTCCACCCGCTCCAAAGTATCCACTTCCGCATGCAGATATTGCCCCTTGATGCCCAGCTCGTTGAGGTAGCCAGCCAATTCTTCCGCCATGCGCTGCGTCAAAGTCGTCACCAGGGCGCGCTGCCCATCGCGGACGCGCCGGGCAATCTCTTGCAGCAGGTCGTCAATCTGCCCGTCGATGGGACGCACATCAATATGCGGGTCGACGATGCCCGTTGGGCGGATTATCTGCTCGACAATCTGCTGCGCATGTTGGTCTTCGTAAGGTCCAGGCGTGGCGCTGGTGTAAATCGTCTGCCCCACGCGCCCCTCAAATTCGGCGAATTGCAGCGGGCGGTTATCCAGCGCGCTGGGCAGGCGGAAGCCATAATCAACCAGCACTTGCTTGCGCTGTTTATCGCCATTGTACATGCCGCGAATCTGCGGCACGGTCATGTGGCTCTCGTCGATGATGAGCAGATGGTCTTCTGGCAGATAGTCAATCAAGGTATAGGGCGCGCTGCCGGGCGGGCGCCGGTCAAAATGCCGCGAATAGTTTTCGATGCCAGTCGTGAAGCCAACCTCGCGCAGCATTTCGATGTCATAGCGCGTCCGCTGCTCTATACGCTGCGCCGCGACAAAATCCTCCTTGCGCTTGAAATGGGCGATTTGCGTCTCCAATTCAGCTTCGATATCGTGCAGCGCTTCGCGGATATGCTCGTCATCGGTGATATATTCGCGCGCCGGGAAGATAGTAACCAAATCGTGCACATGCAGCACTTCGCCAGTCAGCGGCTGGAACTCAACAATTTTTTCGATTTCATCGCCCCAGAGGTAGATGCGAAAAGCCGACTCCGAATAGCCGGGCACAATTTCCAAAGTATCGCCGCGTACGCGAAAGGTGCCGCGCCGCAGCTCCATATCATTGCGCGTATATTGAATGCGCACCAAATCCCGCAAAACGCGCTCGCGCCGGACTTCTTCGCCCACTTTCAGTTCGACCGACATTTTCTGCCAATTGACCGGGTCGCCGATGCCATAGATGCAGGAGACCGACGCCACAATCAATACATCACGCCGCGTGAAGAGCGAGGCGGTCGCCGATAGCCGCAGCCGCTCAATCTGTTCGTTGATGTCGGTGGACTTTTCGATATACAAATCGTGCCGCGGCACATAGGCTTCGGGCTGATAATAATCGTAATAGCTGACAAAATACTCGATGGCGTTGTTGGGGAAGAGCCGCTTGAACTCGGCGTATAGCTGCGCCGCCAGGGTTTTGTTATGCGCCATCACCAGGGTTGGGCGCTGGGTCGCCTGCACGACATTGGCGATGGTGAAAGTTTTGCCAGTGCCCGTCGCGCCCAGCAATGTCTGATGGCGATGCCCTTCTTCCAAGCCCTCCAGCAAGCCTGCGATGGCGGTGGGCTGGTCGCCAGTGGGGGCGAATGGCGCTTCCAATTCAAATTCAGGCACGGGCGCTCCTTTGGCGGCATCACAAGCGAGGGACCAATTTTTACGCAATTTGAAGGAACTCTTGACAAGCTGGAGGCTAGCTGATAAGCTCTGATTATGCAACGCTAGCCGTTGCCTTGATGCGGGGTGGAGCAGTGGTAGCTCGTTGGGCTCATAACCCAAAGGTCGTAGGTTCGAATCCTGCCCCCGCTATCGCGCTGATGTAGCTCAGCTGGTTAGAGCGCGCGACTCATAATCGCGAGGTCGGAAGTTCAAATCTTCCCATCAGCACAGCTCGGGACCCGAAAGGGTTTTTTTCATGCCCAGCGGCTCCTCGTATTGCAGCAAATCCGCCCAGGCTTCCCGCCGCCTGCCCAGCCACCAGCGATTGCCCCGCACCAGAATTTCTGCCGGGCGCGGGCGCGCATTATAATTGCTCGCCATCGCCATGCCATAGGCGCCCGCCGTCAAAATGGCGATTCTATCGCCCGCTTGCAGCCGCGGCAGCAGCCGCTCCCGCGCCAGGACATCGGTTGATTCGCATACTGGTCCCACAACCTGCGCCCGCGCCCGTCTCGCTTCCGTTTGCCGCAATGGCACAATTTCGTGATAGGCGCCATAAAGCGCGGGCCGCAGCAGCTCGGTCATGCTGGCGTCCACGATATAAAACAGGCGCTCCGCCTGCTCTTTGACATAAAGCACAGTCGCCACCAAGATGCCAGCATCCGCCACTATACATCGCCCGGGCTCCAGCAAAACACGATAGCCACGCAGCAAGGGCTCGAGCGCCCGCGCGAATCCCCGCAGGGATGGCAACTTCTCGCCCGGCTGATAGGCGACGGGGAAGCCGCCGCCAATGTTGATTGTCTTGATATGCGGGTGCGGGCGGATGAGCTCCAGCGCCTTCTTAATCGCGGACCGGGTTGCCGCAATGTCCCCCAACTGGCTGCCGATATGCAGGTGAATGCCAGCAATTTTGACTCGCGGAAAAGCAGCTTGGCGCGCCAGCAAACGCTGGACAAAAGCGGCTGTCATGCCGAATTTGGCGGCACCGTGCCCGGTGGCGATGGCGGGCTCGGTCTTCGCCGCGACCTGCGGGTTAAAGCGCAAGGCAACTTGCACTGCCTCGCGCCCGCTGGCTTCCGCCGCCGCCTGGATATGTTGCAATTCTCCGGGATTTTCCACATTCAGCCAGCCGACGCCTTGGCGCAGGGCATAGGCGATTTCGGCTTCCGTTTTGCCAACGCCAGCGAATACGATGTCAGCGGCAGCCGCCCCCGCCGTGAGCGCGCGCAGAATCTCCCCGCCGCTGACGCAATCGAAGCCAGCGCCCGCATTTATGAGCGCGCTTACAATGCCCAGGTTGCCGTTGGCTTTGACGCTGTAGTGCAGCTTCGCGTTTAATGGCGCGAAGGCAGCCGCCAAACGGCGATAGTTCTCAAGAACCCGCCCCAGGCTGTAGATATAAACGGGCGTAGCGGTCTCGCTGACAATGGATTCAACAGCGAGCGCGTCAATGAAGAGCGCGCCCTTGTGATAGCGAATGGAATCGTTTAAGGCCATACGCGCATCCAAACAGGCTAGAAAACAAAAGCGGAGACACTGGCTGTGCCTCCGCTGGACGGGAGCGACGGGATTTGAACCCGCGATCTCCGGCTTGACAGGCCGGCATGTTAACCGCTACACCACGCCCCCTGATGCTTCTCGTCAATAGTATCAGCCTCTTGGCGCGCTGTCAACAGCGTAAATCGCCCCAAAATGGCATTTCGCTTATATCTGCCCGAAGCCGCCGATGGCGCTTGACTTGCCCGAGAGATAGCGCGCTGTCAGAACCAGTATCAAAATTGCCGGCGCGACAAAGACCAGCGACATCGCCGCTGTCAGCGCGTTGTTGGTGCCGGAGGCGGTGGAAAACAATAGCACTGGCATGGTAATCACTTGCCCGGCGCCAATCAAAAATGTCAGGATATATTGGCTCCAGGAAATCAAATAGGCGAAGAGACTCGCCACCACGATACCGGGGAAAATCGCCGGCAGCGTAACATGCCAGAAGGTCGCCAAGGTCCCCGCGCCCAGGGAGCGCGCCTGCTGCTCAAATTGCGGGTCATAATTGGCGAAGACGCCCGCCAGCGTCAGCACCACATAAGGCATCACGGGAACAAGATGCACCAAGCCAACGCCGAGCAAATTGCCGTTAAGCCCCCAGCGGATGAAGTTGATGTTCAGCCCCATCGCCACCGCGATGCCAGGCACAATCGTCGGCGAAATTACCAGGAACTCGACAATGCGCTTGCCGCGGAAGGAATACAGCCCCAAGGCGCGCGCCGCCGGCAGCCCAATTATCACCGAGCTGATAGTTACGCCGACAGCGAGAATTGTGCTGTTGAGCAGCGCCTCCGGCACTTTGGAATTGGCGGCGAAAATGCTCTCCCAGGCGCGCAGGCTAAGCTCGTTAGGGAAAAATTGCGGGTAAAACCAGCGGAAGGAAAAAGCGTTAAACAAAAAGGCGAGCAATGGCGTCATCAGCAAAATGATGAGCAGCAACACCGCGGCATAATGCAAGCCGCGCCGCAGCCGTTCGCCGCTGGCTGCCTTAGCCTGCCCCGCCGCTTTTGATTTGCTCATCGCTTAATCCTGCCGGATTGCGCGCCGGCTCAGCCACATATAGCCGAGCACGAGGAAAAATACAATTATCGAGATGATGATGCTAATCGCCATACCTTCCGTACGCGCGTTCAAATCAGGATTGCGGAAGAAGCGCACCGCTGTCACCGGCAATGTTCGCGGGAAGCGTACCCCCAAAATCGCCGGCACCTCGTAGGAGCCGAAGGTGAAAGCAAATACGATGATGGAGCCGGAAAGTATGCCCGGCATCACCAGCGGCAAGATGACATAGCGGAAGCGCTGCCAGCGGTTGGCACCCAGGCTGCGCGCCAAATCTTCATAATCCACGCCCAGAGATTGCAATATCGCCAGCACGATAACGCCGATGAAGGGCACTTCTTTCCAGACGAAGGACAGCATCATGCCGATGCCGAAGCGGTCGCGCACCATCACCGGGAAATCCCGCGGGAAATCAAACAAGCCCAGTTGCGCCCCCGCGCGTGATAGCACGCCACTCTGTGAGAACAAAAACAAAATGCCGATTGCCGCCACCACATGCGGGACCGGCAAGTTCAATTGGAAGAGGAATGTGGCGAGCCGCTTGCCAACGAATGTTCGGCGCAGCAGCAGCGCCGATAGCAAGGCTAATACCGCGGATATGAAAGTGCTGCCGACGCTGACCCATACCGTCAGCAGCAAACCCTGCCAGAAAATATGCGCCATTTCCGGCGAAAACAAGATATTGTAATAAGCGTCGAGCGAAATCTCGGTACGCCCAATCAAGGGCTGCCAGCCGAGGCTGGTCATCGTGCCATAAACAAGCCCGCCGAAGAACAGGAAGAATATCACCGCCATCGTCGGCGCCAGCATGATAGGGATGTGCCAGCGGTCCCAAAAACTCAAAACTTCCTCCCAAAGCGGGCAGCAAAATGCCACTTGGAGAGTACACCAGCAAAGAGCATCGGGCAAGCGATGGGCAAGGGCTGCTCCCGCGTTCGTGACGGGAATGCTGATACCCGCGCGCTGCGCGTATCATTTGCCGGCTACTTCCGCTAGAATACGCCCGTCCGCGAGATTTGACTGTGTGAATGCCCGTGACCTATCGCAAAGTGTTGCTATTTTGGCTGCCGCTAGCTTTTGCCTGGCTGCTGATGACATTGGAGGGTCCGATAATCCAAAGCGTCATCAGCCGCAAGCCGGATTCGGAGACGCAGCTGGCGGCATTTGGCTTGGTATTCTCGCTGTCGGTCTTGCTGGAAACGCCCATCATCATGCTGCTCGCCACCAGCAACGCGCTCTCGCGGGATCGTCAGTCTTTCCGCTTGCTTTGGCGTTTTATGCTGGCGCTGAATCTCTTCGTCAGTTCTGTGGCGCTGGCGGTGGCATTTACTCCGCTGCTTGATGTGTATTTCGGGCGCTTGCTGCAAGTGCCGCCGCATCTCATCGAAGCGGCGCGCCCCGCCATGCGCATCATGGCGCTCTGGGGTGCGTTTATCGGCTATCGCCGCTTTCATCAAGGGGTGATAATCCGCTTCGGCAACACCCGCTTTGTTGGCTACGGCACTGTCGTCCGCTTGATATTTTCCGCAGGTGTCGCCTTTTCCCTGGGCGCGGTAACTCAAGTTGCCGGTGCCGAAATCGGCGGCATCGCGCTGATGCTGGCGGTGATTGCCGAGGCGCTCTACACCCATTTTGTATCCCGCCCTGATGTCAAGCGCTTGCTGGAAACCTCTATCGCCGCCGGCAAACGCGCTTTGACCTATCGGCAGGCGCTGCGTTTCCACCTGCCGCTGGCGGTCACCAGCATCGTAACTTTCCTCGTCAACCCGGCGATTGAGCGCGGGCTTGCCAGCATGCCCGATGCTGCGCGCAGCCTGGCTGCCTGGCCCGTCATCGTGTCGATTATGCTGGTCATGCGGGCGGGCGGCATGGCATATCAAGAAGTGGTGATTTCGCTCAACGACAGCGAGGGCAATCATCGGATTCTGCGCCGCTTCACGCTGCGGCTGGGTTTCGCTCTCAGCCTGATTATGCTGCTCTTTTCGTTCAGCCCCTTGATTTCTTTGTATAGCGGCTTTCTGCTGGGTGTGCCCGAGTCGCTGCGCGGGCTGGTTGTCATGGGGGCGCAAGCCGCCTGCCTGCTGCCGCTTTTGACGACGCTGCACAGCTATTTCCGCGCGCTGCTGATGCTGGGCGGCAACACCGCGGCGATATATCAAGCGATTGTGCTGGGCTTTGTTTTGACCACCGCCATCGTCTGGGGCGGCATCAGCGCGGGCTTGCATGGCATCTTCGCCGCCTCTCTCGGCTTGACATGCGGGCAGCTGCTTGAGCTGGCGCTCTTGGCGCTCGCTTATCGCCGCGGCAAATCGGCGCTGCGCCTGCATTGGCAAAGCGCCATCGCCCCCACTTGATCTGAGCACAGGAAGGAACAAATATGAGCTTCATCAAAGAAATACTCCCCTTGCGGCAACAGGCGGCGGTCCAAGACCGCTGGCTGAAGCAGCGGCTGGATGCCATCATGCCTGAGCTGCTGCAGCGCGAAAACATCGATATGTGGATTGTCGCTTGCCGCGAATACAACGAAGACCCGATAGTTATGTCCCTGCTGCCAGCGACCTCCATGTCCGCCAGACGGCGCACAATTCTCGTATTCGCGCGTGATGCCAATGGCGAGCTGAAGCGGCTCACGCTTTCGCGCTATGGTTATGAAGGTTTTTACGAAGCGCCCTGGAACCCCGATGAAGAAAGCCAGGACGCCTGCCTGGCGCGCCTCGTGCGCGACTACAACCCCCAGCGCATCGGCTTAAATTATTCGCGGACTTTTGCCTTTGGCGATGGGCTCTCCTACAGCGAGCGGGACTACATTCTCGCCGCCCTGGGCAGCGCTTATGCCCCGCGCGTCGTTTCGGCGGAAGGGCTTTGCGTCGGCTGGCTGGAGCGGCGCCTGCCCGAAGAAATCACCGCGTACAAGCGCCTGGTCGAAATTGGCCATGACATTATCGGGCGGGCATTTTCCACGGATGTCATTCACCCTGGCATCACGACAACGGATGATGTCGTCTGGTGGATGCGCCAGACGATGGCGGATGCCGGCTTGAGCGCCTGGTTCCAGCCGACTGTCGACATCCAGGCGCGGGAGCGCAGCTTCCAATTCATCGAGAGCCCCTGCCTGACAATTCAGCCAGGCGATTTGCTCCACTGCGATATGGGATTTCATTATCTGGGCTTGGCGACGGATCAACAGCAGCATGGCTATATCTTGCGCGCCGGCGAATCAGACGCCCCGGCGGGGTTGCGCGCCGCCCTCGTCGATGGCAACGCGCTGCAAGATATTCACCTGCAAGAAATGCAAGTCGGGCGGACGGGCAACGAAGTGCTGCGCGCCGTGCTCAAACAGGCGAAAGCCGCTGGCATCCGCGCGCAAGTCTACAGCCACCCGCTCGGCTATCACGGGCATGCCGCGGGACCGCTCATCGGCTTGTGGGATCAGCAAAATCAGGTGGCGGGCATCGGCGACTACCCTTTATATGACGATACCGTCTATTCTATCGAGCTCAACGCGCTGAAGAAAGTGCCCGAATGGGGGGACCAGGATGCGCGCATTATGCTGGAGGAAGATGCCGCTCTCAGCGGCGGCCTGATGCGCTGGCTGGATGGGCGTCAAGAAGCGCTGCATCTCATCGGCTGAGGGCGGTGAATGTGTCGGGCTATCGGGAATGCGGGAAAAACGGGTATAGTGAATATAAATGAGCATAGCAGGGCAGCGCCATGGCAGATTTAGGCTATAGCAAAAAACGGGTTGAGCTTAGCGGCGGCTGGTCGACCCTGTACCGCGTCGAGATACCCGCCGGCGCGCTGAAATTTGAAGACCTGCACCCGCTGAGCAGCTATGTGCGCCAGCAGGATATCGCCCGCATGCACTTCGCGCGGGCGCGCGGGCGCGGCGAGTGCAGCCCGCATATTCTCACCTGGACTGCCATGCAGACCGACCGCCGCGCCAGCCAGATGTTCCCCGGGCTCAACTATCAAACCGAAGCTGGCGAGACCATGCTCAGCGCCAATTCCTTCATAACTTATGTATTGAGGAAGCTGCTGGCGGCGGGCTGGCTGCAGCTGCATGAATACCTGGGCGATACTTATGAATGGGTGGTGGACATCCCGGCGGGCAATGGCGATTGGCAAGCCCGCGCTGATGCCATAGTGCGCTGGCTGGAAGCATCGATTCAATTGGATTTGTACCCTAATATCGAGCGCGGCAGCTATCAGCCGCGCATCTTCCATCCCTTTGATACGCGCCGTAATTTTGTGCGCTTGGGGCGCTGTGATTTCATTCGCCATTTTGTGCAAAGCCACGAGCGGCGCGCCGCCTTTAACACCTCGCACTTTTTGCATGAGCATGACGATTTAATCAGCCCTCATTCTGGCTATGGCGATGCCATCGGCTTGATGGTGGCGGAAGGCGCGCTGCTGCGCCCGCCCCTCTATCGGCGGGGCGCGCTGCTGCACGATGGCGCCGCCTGGCGCATCGACCGCCTCAGCCTCGCCGATATCGAAATTGTGCTGCCGGGCGATACCCGCATCAGCGTGGCGCGGGGCAATGCGGCGCTCAACCCGCGGCAGCCGCAGCCAATCGCGCTGTATACACGGGCGGCTGGCTTAAGAGATGGCGGACAGCCGCTCGAACGCAGCCCACAGCGCGCGGATTGTTGGGAAGCGGTGGTGGTCAACCGGCAGCTGGCTTCCTGGAAGCGCGGCGGCGGGCTGGAAATCCCGCAGAATGGATTTGTGCTTTCGCTGCAAGATGGGGCGCTGCCCGCCGCGACCAGCGCCGAATTGGTTACAGACGCCTGGCTGGAATATGCCCTGGCACCACATGTCGGCACGGTGCAAGCGGGCATTCAAGCGGGACCAATCCTGCTGCGCGATGGCGCTGATGCCTTGGCGCAAGCAAAAGCGGAAGAAGAATTCTGCCACAGCCGCGGGGACATCGTCGGCATCTCGCCCGTGCGCATGAATTTGTCGGCAAACGAGAGAAAAGCGCGCAGCGCCATCGGCATAAAAAGCGATGGCGATTTGCTGCTGCTGATGGTTGACGGCTGTGAAGCCGGCGCGCAGACCGCTCTCGACAGCGCCGGCGCAACCCTGCAAGAACTGACGCGGCTGCTACGCGCCGCGGGCGCGCGGGACGCGCTTAACCTCAGCGGCGAAGGCTCGAGCCATCTCTTCATACAAGGCGGGCTGGCGAATAGTCCTTCGGACAGGCGCGGGCAGAGCGGCGTCGCCTTCGAGCGTATGCTGCCTTCAATTGGTATTGTCAGCTAGCCGCGCCACCGCTTGTAAATCACGCCAAATCTGTTCGTCCAGCTCGATGAAGCCCGCCGCCATAACTTGCTGATAGTGGCGGTCGCCGCGTTCGCCAGGCACGAGGATTTCTTCCGTCCCTGGCAGCCGCTTAAGCTGTTTGACGCGGCGAATCAAATCGCTGGTTGCCGTGCGGAAGCTCTCGGCATCGTCCGCCAGCAATTCGGGATCAATCGCGAAGACCAGATTGCCCCAATCCAACTTGCTGCCGTCTTCCTTGCGGCGAGCGCCCACCAGCGACCGCGTCAGCAGCTCGACGATAAGCGCCAGCGCCGCGCCTTTATAGCCGCCAAAAGCCTTGATAGCGCCGCCTAAAGCCGCCGCCGGGTCAATTGTCAGCTGCCCGGATTTGTCATAGGCGACACCGGGCGGGATCGCCGCGCCTTCCGCATGCGCCAGGTGAATGCCGTACCAGGCGATGGCGGCGGTCGCCATATCCAGCACAATCGGCTCGGCAGCAGTCGGGATGCCCAGCGCCAGCGGATTTGTGCCCAGGAATGGCTCATAAGAACCGTGCATCGCCATCAGCTCGGGCGAGCCAGAGCAGACGAAACCGATAAGACCGGCATCCGCCATCATGCGCGCGTAATAGCCGATGGCGCCTGTCGGGGAGTTGCTGCCGCGAGAGCCGACAATGCCGAAGCCATGCGCCGCCGCCTTGGCGATTGCGATTTCGGTCGCGCGCTTCAAGACCACCATGCCCTGGTTCCAAGCGCCATCGAGCAGCGCCGAGAGTTTCGTTTCCTTCAGCAGGGTGATTTCGCCAGCGTCAGGATTCGCCGGCATGCCCGCGCCCAAGAGCTTAATCACATTCTGATTGTTGCCGCGGCACTGGGCGTACAGGATAATGTCGAGAATTATCTCGCTGTCCTCAACGGTGAAGCCCTGCGCCTCAATGGCGCGGCGGGTAACTTCTCGTACTTGTTCAAGCGGGATTTGCATACAATCGCTCCTTCACGCCAAATGCCGCCGCTATACCTTGCCGCGTACCAAGCCATTCGCCGTGAGATAGCGGTAACTGTCATGCACCGCCTCCAGCATATCGGTGGCGCAGCGGTCGAGCTCGACGATATGCCATTCCGCCGTGTTTTCAGCCGCGGCGACAATCGCCGGCACATCCATTTTGCCGCCGCCGACAGCGGTCATGTTGTCTTCTTGCATCAGCGAGCCATCTTTGAGGTGAATCAGCGGCGCGCGCGCCCCCGCCGTCTTCACAACTTCTACCGCGTCCATGCCGCCGACTTGCGCCCAGTAGGTATCGATTTGCAAAAAGACATCAGCCGACAGCTCCGCCAGCATCAAATCCAGGGTAGAGCCGCCATTCATTTGCCGGAACTCCCACCAATGGTTGTGATAGCCCAGCGACAGCTTGTTGGCGCGGGCGAATTCTCCCGCCTGGTTGAGCTTGGCGCAGGCGGCTTTGATGGCGTCGGCGGTCTCAAACTCGTCCGGTGGCATAAAGGCGATGCAAACGCGCTCTAGCGAAAAGGCTTCGGCAATCGCCAGCACCGTCTCGGCATTTGCTTCGTCGGGGTAGGGAATGTGGCTGTTGAAGACTTGCAGCCCCAGCTCGGCAAAAAGGGCGGCGGCATCGTCCAAGGGGCAGGGCATGCCGGCAAATGGCTCGACGCCGATGTATCCCATCGCCGCGACTTGCCTGACGACACCTTCAAAGTCTGCTGCCAGCGCCTCGCGCAGGGTGTAGAGTTGCAGCGCTATCGGTTTCAGTTGTGACATGCGATTTCCTTTCATCAAAAAGCATAACATTACCGCCGTTATTTTCTGCTATCTCGGGGCTAATTCCAGTGTCAATCGCCGGGCAAGCTGCAATTTTGAAATGTCGGATTCCGCTCGTGCTAATTAACAGCGCCTGCTGTACACTGGGAGGTCGTGCGCCGCGGCTTGCCTGGCGCAAGCCAAGCCACAATCACACTATCGCCAGCGCCGGCAGGAGATATCCATTGGCATCAACTACTTCCAAAGTTGACCTTCCGCTGTCAGCTGGATCGCGGACTCTGTCTTCCTTCCGCATCTGGCGGCGCTTGATGCGCTATTTGACGCGCTACAAGCTCTGGGTTGGCATCGCGCTGATTGGCATCATCGGCAGCAATATCCTGGCGATACTCGTGCCCTACATATTGCGCGATGTGGTGGATATCGGACTCGCCCGGGGCGACAGCGACTTTATGCTCAACGCCGGTTTGCTGGTGGTGGGCTTGGGCGTCTTGCGCGGCATCACCGCTTTTATGGGGCGCTATTATGGCGAGCGGCTCTCTCATGTTGTCTCTTACGATATTCGCAATCAAATCTATGACAAGGTGCAGCGGCAATCCTTCGCCTACCACGACAATGCGCAGGTAGGCACCATCATCACCCGCGCCATCAGCGATGTCAACGAAATCCAGCGTTATTTTTCCTTCGGCTTGATGGACGGCTTAAATGTAGTGCTGCTGCTGCTCGGCGTCATCGCGATGATGCTTTCGACAAGCCCGCTGCTGGCGCTGATAGCTTTTTCGCCGCTGCTGCCGCTGGCATTGTATTCCAGCCGCTTTGTCCTGCGCATCCATCCGCGCTGGAAAAAAGTGATGGACCGCTTGCAGTCGCTCAGCAATCATATCCAAGAGAATGCCCTGGGCGCGGAAGTCGTGCGCGTGTTCGCGCGTGAGCCTTACGAAATCGAGCGCTTTCACGAGCAGAATCAAAAACTCTATGAAGAGCAGCTCGATTTCATCACCCAATGGATCAGCTTTTTGCCCAGCAGCGCCTTCCTGGCGGCGATGTCCACCGCGCTTGTGCTTTTGTTTGGCGGCTTGTTTGAAGCGGCGGGCACCGCCAATATCACCGTTGGGCTCATCGTCACCTTCAATGCCTATGTGCTGCTTCTGGCGCAGCCCTTGCGTTTTATCGGTTTCATCCTGCTGTTGACGACACAAGCTGTCGCCAGTGGCGAGCGCGTCTTTGAAGTGCTTGACGAGCCCGATATCATCCGCAGCAAGCCCAATGCCGTGAAAAAAACGATACGGGGGCAGGTCCGGTTTCGGGATGTTTGCGCCCGCTATGGCGCTTCGGGAGCCGCCGTTTTGCGCAACATTTTTATCGACGCGGCACCCGGCGAAGTTGTCGCCATCATCGGCTTGACGGGCGCGGGCAAGACCTCAATCGCCAATCTCATCCCGCGCTTTTATGATGTCAGCAGCGGCAGCGTCGAAGTCGATGGCACCGATGTGCGCGACTATGATTTGCACAGCCTGCGCCGCCAAATCGGCAATGTCATGCAGCAGTCGCTGCTCTTTTCCGCCACGATTGAAGAGAATATCGCCTATGGCAATCCCGATGCCAGCGCCGAGCAGATCATCGCCGCGGCGAAATCCGCCAATGCCCACGATTTTATCACCGACTTCCCCGATGGCTATCAAACGATGGTGGGCGAGCGCGGCGTTACCTTGTCCGGCGGGCAGAAGCAGCGCATAGCCATCGCCCGCGCCCTGTTGATTGACCCGCGCATCCTCATCCTCGATGATGCCACCAGCAGCGTTGATACCCATACCGAGCACTTGATTCAGCAGGCGCTGGAGCGCATCATGCAAGGGCGCACGACCTTTGTCATCGCCCAGCGCATGAGCACCATTTTGAAGGCGGACCAAATCATCGTGCTGCGGGATGGCGCAATCATCCAGCAGGGCACACACGAGACGCTGCTCGCCGATGGCGGGCTTTACGAAGAAATCTACAAGCTGCAATTGGAAGAGCAGGAGCGCGTCCGCCGCGAGGCGATTATTGCCGGCGTCATCAAAATCCCGCTGGAAGAACGCCGCTCTACCCAGAAATTCCGCGAACTAATCGACCGGCTCGCGGGCAAATATTCGCCCTGAGCCGAGCGCGAGGTCAACAAAGTATGCCGCGCAGTACCGCCCAGAAGCCTGACAAGAAGCCCGCCGCCAGCAAAGCGAAGCCGGCGGAGCCCAATATCCTTGAGCTTGATGAGGACCACAAACCCGGCTTTGACCGGGAAGTTACCTTGCGCCTCTTTTCTTATGTCAAGCCGCATCGGCGCGAGTTCACGGTTGCCGTCCTGGCGATGCTGCTGAGCGTCATCGCCAATGTCGCGGGTCCCCCGATTATCGGCTGGTCGATAGACGAAGGCATCCGCCGGCGTGATATGTCGGTCTTATTCATCGGCGTCTTCGCCTTCATATTCATCCAGCTTCTGGGCTTTATTGGCTTTCGCATCCAATTGCGCAATATGGCGGTAATCGGGCAGACGATTATTCGCAAGCTGCGCGACCAGCTTTTTGACCATATCCAATACCTTTCCATCGGCTTCTTCGCCGAATACGAAGCGGGCAGGCTAATCGCCCGTGTCATCAGCGATGTCAATGTCGTGCGCGAAGCGGTAACTTTCGCCGCTGTCGGCACCATCCGCGAAGTGCTGATGCTCTTCGGCATCATCATTTCCATGCTATTGATAAATGTGCCGCTCACGGCTGTCGCCTTCACCGTGCTGGTCATCCTGCTCATCATCGCCAATGTCTGGCGCATCTATGCCCGCGCCGCCTACCTGCGCGTCTCTGACGCCAATGCCAAAGTCTACGCCGAATTGTCCGAAGCCTTTAATGGCGTGCGCGTTACCCAGGCTTTCGCCCGCCTTGGCTTCAATTACAACCGTTTCGCCGGCGACATTAATATGGAGAGCCGCCGAGCGGCAGTGCGCGCGGCGCTCATCTCCGGCGTCTTTTACCCCACTGTCGAACTCATTGGCGGCGTCGCCACCGGCACTTTGATTTTTGTCGGCGGCGTGCTGGCGCTGGAAAATCGCATAACTGTTGGCGTTTTGCTGGCGTTCATCCTCTACATCCAGCAATTCTTCTTCCCTATCCGCCTGCTGGCGCAGCGCTACAATCTGCTGCAGAGCGTCATCGCTTCTGGCTACCGCATCTTCAAGCTGATGGACTTCCCCATTGATGTCCGCGACGAGATCAACGCCGATAACCTGCCGCCAATCGCGGGGCGCATCCGCTTTGAAGATGTCTCCTTCCGCTACAATGCCGATGGCGAGCTGGTCTTGAAGAATATCGATCTTGATGTGGCGCCGGGCTCTCGTGTCGCCCTTGTCGGGCATACCGGTGCCGGCAAGACCACTATCGTCAAGTTGATTATGCGCTTTTATGATGTCAGCGCCGGGCGCGTCACCGTTGACAGCCACGATATCCAAACCATCACCCAAAGCAGCCTGCGCCGCCAAATCAGCGTCGTGCCGCAGGACACGCATCTCTTCTCGGGCACGGTTATGGAAAATATCCACTATGGGCGGCTGGATGCGACTGAAGAAGAGGTTGTCGCCGCCGCAAAAGCTGTTGGCGCCCACAGCTTCATCACCGCGCTTGAAGATGGCTATCTCACCGATATCAAGGAAGGCGGCAGCGTGCTCTCCACGGGGCAGCGGCAGCTCCTGGCATTTGCCCGCGCCCTGCTGGCAGACCCGCGTGTGCTCATTCTGGATGAAGCGACCAGCAATATCGACACCCAGACTGAGCGCCAAATCCAGGAGGCGCTAGAGATTTTGCTGCAAGGGCGGACGAGTTTTGTCATCGCGCATCGCCTCAGCACGATTACTTCCGCCGATGTCATCGTGGTGATGGACCACGGCGAGATTGTCGAAATGGGCAGCCACCAGGAATTGCTGGAGCTGGAAGGCGTCTACCATCAGCTTTATACGCTTGTCTGATGCTCAAAGCCTGCCCTGCCCGCTTACAAACGATATGATGCCAAGAGATTAGGATTCCCACACCACAATACGCTGGCAATGGAATATACAATGGGGTTTGTATAGGTTGTTCTTGGCGCGACCCAAAGATGTTTATTAGGAAAATATGCGCGAATGAGCGCGGTTTACGCCACTGTTCGACATAAGCGCCAAAGGAATTACCATGCCACGCAGACTGGCGGTCACGGGAATCTATGAAGCAAGCATCCTGCGCTATGAGGACAGGGCGCTGGGCGCTGAGGAAGTGCTTGTGCGCACGGAAATCGCTTCGGGCAAGCACGGGACTACCTTCGGCATGTTTGATAATCGCGCATACGCGGGCATGCGCTTTGACGCCGAGCAGCATCTCTTTGTGGCTGATGAGCGCCCGCCAGACGAAAGGCTGCCTTCGGCGGCGCAGCCTTGGACCTCGGGCACCAGCGGGCTTGGCACTGTAAAAGCGGTCGGCGCAAAGGTAACAAGCGTGAAACCGGGCGAGCGCGTTTTTGGTCCCATGGATATTCGGGAAACGAACATCTGCCAGCAGCATGAGCTTTGGCATTTGGGCGCGCTGGACCCGCTTGCCGCCCTGTGCATCGAGCCGGCCTATGTCGCCATCCATTGTGTGCGCGAATCCAACCTGCGTTATGGCGACCGCGTCGCCGTTATCGGCTTGGGCGCGCTTGGCTTGCTCGCTGTCAGCATCGCGCGGGCGAGCGGCGCTGAAAGCATTATCGCGGTTGACCCCCTGCCCAGCCGCCGCGCCCTCGCTGAAACTTATGGCGCTGATCACACGCTGGACCCGAGCAAAGACGACACCGCTTCGGCAATCCGCGGGCTGACGGCGGGGATGGGCGTCGACATCGCCATCGAGCTCAGCGGCGTCTATGCCGGCTTGAGCGCGGCAATCGCCAGCGCCCGCGTCGGCGGCTTAATCTGTTCCGCTGGCTTCTACCAAGGCAAGGCGCAGAATCTCTTCCTGGGACGCGAGTGGCATCACAACCGGTTGACGATGATCGTGCCGCATGGCTGCGGCTGGGGGCATGAACCGCGCGACTACCCCTATTGGGATCGGCAGCGCGCCCTTAGCACAATTGTCTCCATGATGCGCCAGGGGCGGCTGAATGCGGACGGCCTGGTCAATCGCGTCTATGCGCTGGGGGAGGCGACCGAAGTGTATCGGGATATCCTGGCGCAACCGGACGCCATCATCAAATTCGCTGTCGATTTGACGCGTGAATAGCGCTCAGCGATTTCACATTCAATCGGCAAGCGCGAGCGCTCGCTAGAATTTGACGCCGCCTTGCGTGAGGCCTTCGACAAAGCGGCGCTGCAGCGCCAGGAAAAGCACCAGCACCGGCGCAATCATCATGAAGGCACCGGCGCTTGTCATCGCCCAATCCCGCCCGAAGCGGTCGGTGAACTTAAAATAGCTGGTTGTTACCGGGAACATGTCCGGCTTGTGTACAAATATCAACGCGACTTGAAACTCGCTCCAAATGCCCAAGCCAACGACCAAGCCGACTGTCAAGAAGCCGGGCCATGCCAGCGGCACGATGATGCGCAGCAGCACTTGCAGCTCGTTAGCGCCATCCACGCGGGCGGCGTCTTCCAGCTCCACCGGCAGCCCGATGAGATAGGAGCGCAGCAAGAATATGGAAAAGGGCGCATTTAGCGCCGTATAGATGAGGATAAGCCCGTGGTAGGTATTGATTAGCCCCAGCTGACGCCAGAGGAAAAACAGCGGCACCAGATAGAGCCATATCGGCACTGTTGAAGCCACCAGCAAATATATCATAACAAAATTGCCGCCGGGCGGGTTGCGGCGCGCCAGGCTGTATGCCGCCAAACCGCCCAGGGTCAACTCCGCGAATACCGTGCCCACCACCAATATCACGCTATTTTTGAAGGTGCGGGCAAATTCGCCCTTTTCCCAGGCATTGCCAAAGTTCTCCAGGTGGATTTCCCGCGGCAGTCCAAGCGGGTTCAAGCCAATTTCGGAATTGGACTTGATGGAATTTAAGCCGAGCAAGACCACTGGTCCCAGCGAGAAGAAGACCAGGATGCTAAGAAAAATATGGTTGAAGACGGTGCTCTCGCGCTGTTTGCGGAAGAGGAAAAACTCTGGCTTGGCAATCATATATCCCATCCCCGTTTGCGCAGAAAGGCGAAGGCGCTGACAATCAGCCCGGCAAAAATGCAAATGCTAATGCCTTGCGCGGCGGCATAACCCGCCTCAAACCGTTGGAAAGCGTTCTTGTAGATGTCAATGCCGAGGACTTCGGTGGCGCCCGCTGGTCCCCCGCCGGTGAGGATAAAAATATAATCGAATACCAAAAATGCCCATATCATCACCATCATCAGCATAAACAGCACCACTGGGCGGATGCCAGGCAGGGTAACATGCCAGAATTCTTGCCAGCGGTTGGCACCATCAACTTTCGCCGCGTCGTATAATACCGGCTCGATGCCTTGCATCGCCGTGAGGAAGAGCACCATCAGGAAGCCCCAAAAATGCCAATTGTCGGCGAAGGCAATTGACCATAGCGCCGTGTCCGATTGCCCCAACAGCGCCTTGTCATAGCCAACCAGCGTGGGCAAGCCAAAGCGCGGATTATACAAGTAGCGCCAGATTGTAGCCGTGACGATGCTGGGCAGAATAAAAGGCATAAATAGCGCCGTGCGGTAGAACATGGCGCCGCGTTTGACTTTGGCGAGCAGGCTGGAGCCAAAAAGCGCGAAGGCAAAGGGCACCGTTACAAAGAAGAGCATCCATTGGATGTTGCGCACGAGGGCATCTCGGTAGCTCTGGTCTTCAAAGAGCATCTCTTGATAATTTGCCAAGCCGATGTATTCCGCATCGCCGATGCCAGACCAATCGGTGAAAGAATAATAGACGCCTTGAATCGCCGGGAACACCACAACAAATGCGTGCAA
>JAJDWK010000065.1 GCA_022825675.1 Anaerolineae bacterium
CGTGATGCTGGTGGATGAAGGGGAAAAGTGGCTGAATACCGCCGAGGCGGATTTGCCGGTGCCGCCGCCCGCAGGCTAGCGGCTGGCTGCGCTTGCCTGTCAGCCGCCGCTTTGATGCGAGCGCAGCAGGCTGCCGCTGCCACTCAGCGTAAACGCGGGCAGGCAAGCGGGTATCAAAGCGCTCTCGCCCAGCGTAAGTACCAGGCTCGGCGAGCGTTCGGCATCAACGCGGATGGTGCCGGCGATGCAAGTCAGGCACTGGAATCTATCTTCGCTGTCTATCCATAGCGAGCCGCCATCCAGCTGGTGCCGCCAGGTGCGGAAGTAGTCGCCAGCAACAAGCAGGCTGCCCCGCGGCTTATCTACTGTCGGCAACGCCTCCAGATTTGCCACTTGTATTCCTTTCTCCAGGTGCAGTGGGCGCGGCTTCCCGTCTAAGCCCAAGCGTCCCCAATCATAAAGGCGGTAGGTGGTATCGCTGGATTGCTGTATTTCGTAGATGAGCAAGCCCGGTCCCAGCGCATGCACGGTATTGGCGGGGATATACAGCACATCGCCTGCCGTAACCTCGGCGTACATCAGCAGCGCTTCCAGCTGGCGGCGGCGGATTGCTTCCGCCAGCCGCTCGCGGGTAGTGCCTGGTTGCAGCCCAAGCACCAAGCGCGCGCCCGGCGCTGCCGCCAGGATAAGCCAGGCTTCAGTTTTGCCCCGCGGCTCGCCTTCAAGCGCGCGCGCCTGGCTGTCGTCAGGATGCACTTGCAGCGACAGCCAGTCTTGCGCGTCGATGAGCTTCGCCAAGAGCGGGATGCCCGCCGCCCCATCGCGCCCGCTGCCCAAGAGCCGCTCGCCATAGCGCCGCGCCAAGTCGCCCAAGCGCCTGCCCGCCAGCGGGCCATTCGCGACTGTGACCGAATCATGCACTTCCCAAGATTCGCCGTATGGCTCGCTGCCGGGCAGAGTTTTGCCCATCAGCCGCGACAGACGGCGCCCGCCCCACACTTTCACCTGCAGCGCCGGTGCCAATTTCAAGGCATACAATGGACTAGCGGACACTTCGCTTCCTCCCTTGCCGCCGCGTGACTAACTGAATGCGGCGGCAAATCCCTAATCTCGTCGACTGCTTATGCTATACTATACGATAATGGAATTTTTGTTGAAATTGTGTTTGATTTGAATTTGCGCACAACTACAGGCGGCGAGCATCCCTGATGATTCAAGGACCAAAGCCCCAGGACTTCCTGGATGACTTAAAAGCCATCGGGATACCGCGGCTCTTCCAGCGCCATTTGACAACGCGGGATCGCGCCGCGGGCATCCGCCGCGCGCGCCAGGAATTGGGACGCATCCGCGCTGAGCTTACCTTGCAGCGCCAGTCGCCGCCAGCGGGCGCTCAAGCGGCAACCGAAGCGGAGCTTAAGCGCCATGCTGCGCCCTACAACCTCTTGCTGCTGCTGCACGAACAATTGGTGGACGAAGTCAACGACCTTGAACGCAGCTTGAGCGGCGGTAAACCGCTGCCTTACAGCTTTGATTTCGGTCACTTCATATTCGGCGATGAAGTCAGCGGCCAATGGTATGTGGGCAGTCAGGAGCAATATGAGGACTGGCTGCGCATACAGCAATTTAAGGCGCGGCTCGATGCCCTGCGTCAGAAGGGGCAGCCGGCGCGCGAGCACATACACGACATCCGCCTCAACCTGGAGGCGCTTGCCGCCACCCATGAAAAGCGACAGCAGCAGATAGATAAGCGCCAAGAGAATGCCTTCGTCTATCGGCGGATTGCCTTGCTCGTAATACTGCTGGCAATCAGCTTCACGGCGGGCAGCTATTATTTTGATGTCTATCGCAGCCTTAGCCTGATTGCCTTGGGCTTGGGTGCCGCCTGCGCCGCTTTGATACCGATTGTGATTCTCAATTGGAAAGACCCGCGCACGCGCAGCGCCCGCAAACAGCGCCAACTGGAACGGGAAATGCAGGCGCTGCAGCAAGAAGGCATGCAGTACCGCCAGAAATATCAGCCGCTTGAACTGCAAATCAAAGCGCTTGAAGTGCATTACAGCCGCATGATGGAAACTTGGGAGACTGCCCGGCGCGTAAAAAAGCGCTTGGATAGCTTCCTGGAAGAAGGCAACCCTCTTCGCGAGCGCGTTACCGTCATCCGCGAGGAACTGGAGGAATTGCGGCAGCGGCGGGAGGCAGTGCAGACAAAGCTGGATGCCCGCCAAAAGCGCGCCGCTCTGCCGCGGCGCATGCTATTGCATCTGTTGCTGGCGCTGGCAAGCGCCGCGCTCGGCATATACCTCGCCACAATGGGCGAGAGCGACTATGCGACAATCCTGTATGGCATCGGCGCGTTTTGTGTAATGCTGCTGCCGCTCGCCTATTTTGACTGGAAGCGGCGCAATGCCAATTTGGAGGCGGCGCTGCGCCAAATCGAGACGCGCATGCTGCAATTGCAGACCGAAGGCAAACAAGTGATGAAGCGCTATCATCCGATTGAGCTGCAAATCAAGACTTTGCTCGCCCAATACAAACGCACGCGCGCCGGCATCATCCCGCTGGGGGCGGGCATGCCCGAGGACTAAGCCGCCGGCTCAAAGCGGTACAGCCCGCCGCGATAATCGATGACATAGAGCTCGCCCGCTTCATCTTCGCCAAAGCTGCTGATTTGTAAGCCCGTCTGCATAAATTCCGCCGCTTGCCAGAGAAATTCAGGGTTGCGCCAGGTAACCCAAATCCGCCCGCTGCAATAGTCGCCCAGCAGATATACCGCCTGCAAATCCGCTATCGCCTCGCCCCGGTAGACATAGCCGCCGGTAACCGAGCAGCCATGCGAATGGCCATAGACGAAGATGGGAGCTTCGTGGGGTTCGACGCCGCCGCCGCTGAAGAGATGATGCCCTTCAAAAACATTCCAGCCATAATTGCCGCCACCAAGGTGATGCGCTGGCTCGTAGCTCACTTCCTCCCAGGCATTCTGCCCGACATCGCCGATGTACATATCGCCAGTGACGCGGTCAAAGCTGAAGCGCCAGGGGTTGCGCCAGCCATAAGACCAAATCTCGTCATGCGCATCGGCATCGTTGATGAAGGGATTGTCCGGCGGTATGGCATAAGGCGCGCCGCTGTCGACATCAATGCGCAGAATGGAACCGAGCAGGAGCTGCCGGTTCTGCCCCGCGCCCAGCGGGTCATTGGCGGAGCCGCCATCCCCCAGCGCGATATACAGATAGCCATCAGGACCAAAGGCGATATGCCCGCCATTGTGGTTGGCATAGGGCTGCGGCAATTGAAAGATGACCTCGGCGCTGGCGGCATCGGCACCATCGGGACTGTCGGCGGAAACGCGGTAACGCGCCACCACAGTTCCGCCGCCGCGGTCGGTATAGTTGATGAAAAATACGCCGTTGTTTGCGTAATCGGGGTGGAAAGCCAGCCCAAGCAATCCCTGCTCGGTGTAGTTATTGGTCAAAGCCGCTGGCGAAATCAAGCCAGAAACATCAAGGAAGGGCTGCGCCGATTTTCTGCCGTTGTTGACGATCCAGATTTTGCCGCTCTGCTCCAGCAGGAAGAGCCGCCCGGAATCATCGCCGGCGTGGGTTACATACAGCGGTCGCCGCCAGCCGGTCGCCACCGCTTTCAGCGTTACATTGGCGACTAATGGTGCCCGCTCCCGCGTGATGAGCGCGGGCGCGACCTCGACATTGGCGAAGCGGAGAAGCCTTCCCTGCGCATGGTCGATGACATAGAGCTCGCCCGCTTCATCTTCGCCGAAGCTGCTGATAGACATTCTCGGGTGCAAAAGCTCCATCACCTGCCAATTGAAGCCTTGGTCGCGCCAAGAGCCCCAGATGCGCCCGCTGCAGAAATCGCCAAAGAGATAGACACCCCGCAAGTCCGGCACGGCATCGCCGCGATAGACATAGCCGCCAGTTACCGAGCAGCCATGTGTATGGCTATAAACGAAGAATGGCGGGGCATAATTCTGCGCCTCCCCGCCAGCGAATTCCGCATTTCCTTCATACACATTCCAGCCATAATTTCTGCCGCCCGCGCTTTCGGCTGGCTCGAAGTTCACTTCTTCCCACTTTCTTTGCCCGACATCGCCGATATACATATCACCGGTCGCGCGGTCAAAGCTGAAGCGCCAAGGGTTGCGCAAGCCGTAAGCCCAAATCTCGGCGCGCGCGTCCGGGTTGCCAACGAAGGGATTGTCCGGCGGAATGGCATAAGGCAGCTCGCCATTGACATCAATGCGCAGAATCGAGCCGAGCATTATCTGTCGATTTTGTCCAGCCCCGAGCGGGTCATTGGCAGGTCCGCCATCGCCCATCCCGATGTATAAATAACCGTCGGGTCCAAAGGCCAAGTGCCCGCCGTTATGGAATTCGTGAGGCTGCAAATGCGTAATGATGTTCCGCGCGCTGTCTGCGTCCGCGATGTCAGGATTGTCAGCCAATACCTTATAGCGCGCGATGACGGTGTCCCCATTCGTATCGGTGTAGTTGATATAGAAGAAGCTGTTCTCCACGAACGCAGGGTGAAATGCCAGCCCCAGCAAGCCCCTTTCGGTAAACTCCTCCGTCAAGGCAATGGGCGAAATCAAGTGCGATACATCGAGGAAAGGCTGCGCCGACTTTTCTCCATCTTTGACGACCCATATCTTGCCACTCTGCTCGACCAGGAAAAGCCGCCCTGTTCCATCACCGGCGTGCGTAACATACAGCGGGTGATGAAATCCCTCGGCGGCGGTAATCAGCTTGAATTTGGCGGCATGCGGCGCTCGCTCCCGTGTGATCGCTATGCTTGCCGCTTCTTCCTGCGCCATGCTCGGCGGAAGCATCAGCAGCAGCGCCGCAAAAAGTATCGTCTTCCAGTAGGTCATGGTCAGGCCTTTCTATCGATTTTGCGCGCGCTGCGCCTGCGCCAGCCGCGCCAGGATGCTGCTGTTATGCGCCCGCTCGGGCGCGTCTATCCGTTCATCGCCATGGATATGCCGCAGGCAGCGCAGCAGATGGGATTCGATGAAGAATTGGCTGCGCGTGCGGGATTTCAGCCAGCTCTCGCCCCAAATCTCCGCCGCCACGCTGATGCAATGCAGCGCCTGCTCCGTTATTACACGGCTCGGCTTGGCTGGCAGCAGCTCATCAATGAGCTGCCAGCGCATATCCTGCCATTTGCCCGCGGCGATGATGGCGCCGGCAAAAAGCACAACATTGCGCCAGCGCGCATAATCATGGCAGAGCAGGGCGACGATGTTCTCCGGGAATGTCCAGCTCTCCGCTCTCTGCGGGCGCAATTCCCGCGGCATCGGGCATTCGTCATAGAATTCCAAGAGCGCGCAGGCAGCCAGATACTCCTGAATTGTCAGATGGGGGAAGCGGTAATAATTGGGCGCGTCCGCCACCAGGATGCCATTGCGCGTCGCCAGATACTCAAGCACATCTTCAATGCCCGCGCCCAAGCCGCCGCCAAGCGCCTGCTGCTCGATAAGCTTGTCCAAGAGCCGCGCCCGCTGAATAAGCGTGGGATAGCGCTGATAGCTCTGCTGCTCGGAATGCAGCTCGAAGGCGATGAGCTTCAAAGCCGCTCGCATGCGGTCGAGATTGATATTCGCCAGCTTCTCGTGCAAACTGTCGGACGGTGACGGGATGTTCCAACGGTCAAGCAATTCCACCGTATGCTCATACAATTCGGCGCGCTTGTCGGGAAGCTGCTTGTAATCTTCATGTATAAGGGTGAGCAGCGCCAGCATCAGCGGCTGCCGCGCCAGGGGCCATAGCGCCCGATTCTCGCGGATGGTTTTGTTCAAATCGGCAGCCATCAGCGCCGCCTGCTTCTGCGCCAGCGCCCGCCCGCCCAGTACGCTGGGGCGGTTCTGCGCGACATTCTTGTACCAGCGCTTGATGTAAGTGTCGATTTGCTGCCAGGAAAATGGCGCCAGCTCGGCGGAGGCGAAGCGGTCAGACAGGCGCCAGCGCGAATCGTGGCGATAGGCGTAGGTGCGGCTCGTCACGATGATGCGGCAGCTGGGGAAGCGGTCCGCCCAATTTTCGATGATGCGCTGCAAAATGATGCGGTCGCTCTCTTTATAGACTTCATCCAAGCCGTCCAACACCAAAAGCGTGCCATGGGTCGGCACATCGGTTTGCGTCAAATAGGCTTCAAGGTGCGGTGCCAGGTTGCCCGTTGTGCCTTTGATGTACTTCAACAAGTGCTCGGGACCGCTCTCACGCAGGGATTTGGGGAAAAGCTCGCGCGAGTTGGCGAAATCGCGCAGGCTCACATAAATCGGCAGGATGGGTCCGTGAATCCACGAGGGTCCCAGAAGCTCCAAGCCTTTGACCTTGTCCTGCCGCTCGGAGCGCGGGTCACAAGCATAGGCGAGGCAAGTAACAATGAAGCGGCACAGGGAGCTTTTGCCAGTGCCAGCCGCGCCCGTGATGACAATTAAAGCATGGGCGGCGACCACCTCAAAGACGGACTCGCGCACAAAACCCAAATCTTTTTCGATTGCCTGGTAGCGGCGCGCGTTGAGTTCCTCAATGCTGACGGCATGGAACTGCCGCTGATCCGTCCAAATGTCCACTGGCGTATACAGCTGATGCAGCATCGCCGGCGTGTGATGCTGGGAAGCGGGATGAATCGTTGTGGTCGGGATATTCCATTCGCTGCGCACCGCCGCGAGATAATTCTTCAAAGCCGCCTTGTTGCCGTGATAATGCTCGGCGACGATATTGACATCTTGCCCGGCGAAAATTACATGCCCCCCCGCCGAGATTGTGCCCGCCTGCACCCGCACCGCCGATGGATACTCCCGATGCTCGCGCATCGCCTGCAACAGCGCCCGCGCGAATTGGATCGCCTGGGCGCCATAATTGGCGGAGCCGTCCAAGCCGCCGGTGGCGACGATAAGCCAATCCAAGCCTATCAGCTCGTCGGCGTCTAACTTTTCCGGCGTCAATTCGTCCCGCGCCAGCGCCTCCGCGCTGCGCGTATAATCGCGGTCCTGATAAATCGCGGTCAAGCGCTTGCTCAAAGCGCCGCAATAGCGATATTTTTTCAGCAAGCGCCGCAGATGCGTCAATTTGCTCGCCGGGTTCGGCATGACGGGCGTGAACACCATCATCACCAGCTTTTTGTAAGGCGAATCCAGCGAAGATTGGTCGGCTTGCTGTTTGAGCTGCCGCCAATGCGTCTGCACCGCGCTGCGCCAGGCAGCGGGCGTCGTGATGGCGCTTTGCTGTGCCGCCAGCCGCGCCGGTCTTCTCGGGGCGCTTAGCGCCCGCTGTCGCTTCTGTTCAGTCATGCTTTCCGCTTGCTGCGCTCAACCAAGCAATGCAACTCCCGATTACTCTCCAGTTCAGATTTTTTTGCCCGGCCGCTGCCGCGTAATCGCTTCATGGAAATTGATGGCGACTTCACCGGCGCTGGCGAGGATAGCGCCCACCAAAGGCTGGTCAAAGAGCGTCAGCGCCGCTGCCGTCAAAGCTGGGGAAAAACGCAGCAGCGACTTCGCCGCCCGCACCAGCAAGCGCGGATTTGGCTTGGCGCTGGTGGTCAGCTGCGTTTCGACAGTTTTTAAATCGTGCAGCGCCGTATCGCGGGCATCAGGTGGCAAGGTCTCTTTTTTGATTGCCGCTTCGACATTGCGCAGGCTCTGCAGCAGCAGGTCATATTCGTGCGTGGTTGTTTCAACGCCGCCAACAGTCACCGTTTGGCTGGTGTGCTGGGCGACATCACCGCCAGTCTGCACTTTGACCTGGCCATCACGCCCGGCGAAAACCACATGCCCGGTGACCGACAGATGGTCGATTTCGATATTGATATTCGCGGGCTGGCTATTCGCTTTGTCCAGGCTGTTTCTTCGGGCAGTCATCTCGCCTATCCTTTCTGTCGCTCTAGCTTCTGGGCAGTTGGGCAGCGCTTCTGGCGGTTATGGCAAACCTACCAGCCGGATGCCGATTGACGAATAGCGCACATGCGGGTCCAGATAATGCCGATAAGAAGTCTGGGCGCGGTCGCAGGGGCTCACATAGCTGCCGCCCACCACCGCCCGCCGATAATCCTTGCCCGCTTCCGCCGCCGCTGCCGTATTGGTCGTCCATTCCCACACATTGCCCGCCAAATCATAGACGCCGTAAGGGCTGACGCCCTTGCGATAGCGATCCACCGGCGTGGTGGCTCTGATGCCCGCCTCCACTGTGTTGCAGCGCTCTTCGTGATAGCCATCGCCCCAGGGATAATAGCGGTCATCATCGCCTTTGGCGGCGCGCTGCCACTGCGCGATCGTCGGCAGGCTCAGCTTCATCTGCAGCTGCGCCCCCAGCCAGTTGGCAAAAGCCATCGCCTCATACCAATTTACAGTCTCCCGGGGGTGGCTATCCCCGCTAAAGCGGGAGCTTCCCGCGCCATTGCCCTGCTGGAACCAGCGCTGCGCATGCGGCGAGAACTGCCACCAGCGCGGATTCCGATAGCCGTCTTGCGCTTGAATGAAGATCGCAAATTGCGCGTTTGTTACCGGGTAGGCGCTGATGACAAAATTGTCCACCTGCTCCGTCAATTCGCCGAAGTCTTCATCGCTGCCAACAACGCTGGCGATAGTCACCGTGCCATGCGGGATGTCCCGCCATTGTAGCATAGGCAGGGCTTCCCGCGCCTTTGCGGGGCTGTCGTCATCAAGCTGCAGGCGGTTGCGCCGCGCGCTGGCGGCGGGCGCTGGCAGCCGCTGGCTCTGCGCCCGGACAGCGTTTATGCCTTTGTCTGCCGCCCGCTGGCTGATAGCGCTTTCCCGCGCGCCGGGGGCGATGCGCGGCGGCGCCGGGACCGCTTGCTGCTTCTGCAAAGGGGGCGCGTCAGCGGGCGTGCCCTCTTTGCAATAGCGGCGTAAATTCTGCGGGTCATGCTCGCCATATTTTCGGCGGAAATCGGCAAGCTCTTCGCATGCCATTTGCCGCATAGTTTCAAACCGAAACAGCGCGACCAGGTGCTGATAGGCGCGCTGCAAAGTCTCGCTGCCAGGGCGCTCGGCGGCGGCAGTTTCCGCGGCTTTTAGCAGCGCCTCCAAACGCAGGAAGCGTGACTGATAGCCGTTCGCTTGCGCCAGCTTCAGCTGATGCGCCGCCAGGGCATAGTCGCCATTTTCCAGCGCCAGCACCGCATGGCTGACAATCTCGGCGGGGCTTTGCGCGGGCGCTGTAATACTGCCGCCGCTGGCATCGGCGGGAGCTGATGCCAGCTCCCGCTCCCGCAGCAGGAGTTCGTTCAGCAGTTGGGAGACATTTTCCACAGTCAAATTGCTGGAGAAGTCGATGAAATGCCCGCCGCTGATTTTTTCTGGCAGCAGTGTTGCGCTATCGAGCAATATCGGCAGGATATCGCGCTTGAGCCGGCGCGCAATCTCCCATTCGCGGCGGCAGCGCGTTGAAGCCACCGAATGTACTGACAGCAAACACAAGACCAGCTCGCACCAATCCAGGCGGCGCAAGCGCTCTTCCCAGCTATCCCGCGCTGGCGCGTCCTGCTGGGCATGCCAGACTTCATGCGCGCTCAATGTCTTGACGATGCGGGCGCAAGTACGCGCATCCTCGGGCGCGCAGCTAATGAAGAGTCTCATGCCTCGGTCCGCTTCTCGCCCTCAGCCTCAGCTTCCGGCAATGTCCAGCCGCTTTCGGGCAGCGTGTCGCTCTCCCATGTCGGCGCCTCATCGTCAGGCGGCAGCTGCTCCAAGAGCGGCAGGTACTTTTCTTCCAGCGGCGGTGCCGATTCTTGCTCATCGCGCTCATCAGGAGGAGCGGGCGGCTCTACGCTTGTGAGAGGCGCTTCTGCTTCCGCTTGCGGGGGCGGGTCGAATATCGTCTGCCCAAAGAGCAGCGCTTCCAACTTGCTGCCAGCGCGGATGCTGGCGTCCGGCGGCTCCTGCAAGACGCGCTCGGCACTTTGCAGCAATTGCGCGGAAGCCGCCGCATCGGGCATGCTGATTAGCGTCGCTTCCAGCCTGCGCCCCAGGTCGGCGGCATTGGGCTTGCTTTTGATGGCGCTGGCAATCGCCTTTGGCAGGTCTTGATGCTCCGCCGCGAGCACCGCCCAGCCGATGGCGATATCCGTCTCGTCGACATCGGCAGCAAGCTCATAAAAGTCTTCGCTTATGCTCAGGCGATTGGCGGCTGACAGCCGCAGCAGGTGGCTGGTAACACGGCGTTTTCTGGCCGCCAGCGCAGCAAGCAGCACTGGCATTTGCGCCGGATTCTCGCGCGACCAGCGGAATACGCGGCGCATGATTTCGCAATGCGAAAAGCGCATCAGCGCGAGTATAAGTTCGTGCGTTTCGGCGGAATCGGCGGTGTGCAAATGCTGCAGCAGCAATAGCGCCGAGGGCGCGAACCCGAACTCGCCTAAGAGCCGTATCGCGTTGCGCCGCAGCGGGAGTTCCTCACGGCGGGATACAATCGCCAGCCGCGCTATGGCAAGGTGAAGGCTGCTTTCCGCCAGCAATTTGCCCGCTGGCGCATCGGCATCGCGGCAAATCTCGGCGACCAGCTCGAAGAAACGCGGCGGGATTTCCAGCGGCAGGCTGGCGATCTCTTGCCAGAGCCAAAGCTGCGCTGCGTTATTCAAAGCCGTCAGCTTGCCCACCAGGGACGCGGCGGTTTTTTCAAGCGCGGGCAGCGCCCGGATGCTCTCGCGGATTGCGTCCCGAGCCGCTGGCATTTCCGCTCCAAGCCGTGTCAATGCGCTGATGAGCCCGTCTCTTAAGCCGGGATATGTGTGCGGATGCCGCCGGGCACACTCCGCGCCCAGCAGGGGATCAATTTCGGCGATTTGCGCTATTAAATCTTGCCGCTCCTCGCGGGGCTGGCATTGCACCAGCGCCAGCGCCAACGCATCCCATTTGCGCGCTATTCTGCCTTGCCCGGCGGAGAATACTGGCGCTTTTAAGTGTTTGCGCAGGTCCTCCCGCCGCAAGCCATTTAATGCAAGAAATCGCTGCATGGCGGCGTTTTCAAAACGCAGCGTTGCGCCAACTTCACGCAGGATGCCCAGCTCTAGCGCGCATTCCAGCAGGCGCGGGTCATGCAGCGGCCGCTCCGCCTCGGCGCGGGGGATTGCGTAGGGTTTTTCTTGTAGCGTCAGCGCCCAAGCGAGCTGTCGTAATGCTTCAATCAGTTGGGGCGCCGCTAAGGCTCGCGCCGCGCCCGGCTTCAGCCGCAGGCGATGTGTCACCAGCGGCGGGATTGGGTCGCGCTGCCACTGCTCAAAGTCAAATTGCGGGCAAGCGCCCAGCCCCTCCAGGCAGAGCGCGAGGAAATCCAGGCTGTCGTTTTCTATCAAGGCGGTCTCTTGGCTCAGCAGCTGCTGGAAGCCGCCCCGCAGCTGCTCGGGCAGATGCGCCGCCGCGAAATCCGCTGCTTGCGCCGCCGTCATCTGCGTGAGCTGCGCCTGCGGCAAAGACAATTCTGGCGCATCGTCCCGCGCCGAAAGCACAGCGAAGCGCTGCTTTGGGCTGTTTTCGATCCAAGCTGAGATTTCCCGCGGGAGGCTGGGCGAATGCTCGCGGGCGGCATCCCAATTGTCCAATATAAAATAGGCGGTATTGCGCTCGATCCAATGCGCCCAATAAGACAGCAGCGGCCATTGCGCTTCAAGACAGTCCTCAAGGGTTTGCTGCCCGGCATCAACCACCGCCAGGTCAAGCCAGATGGGCAGGGCGGCGCTCTCATCCCGCAGGGCGCGGTGCGCTTGCGCCAGCGCGAGCAGGCGGGCGAAGCTGGTTTTGCCGCTGCCGCGCCCGCCGCTCAGCAAAAATTGCGGCTCGCTTTCCGCCCAGCGCCGCAGATTTTTTGCGCGCTGGCTTAAGCCCAGCTTCTTCGCCGTGAATTCCAGCGAATCCAACTGGCTAAATGTATATTGCCGCGGGCGCAGCTGCAAGCAGTCATCAGCAGCGCTGCTGCCCAGCGACAGCCACGATGTCGGCATCAAAGCCAGCTCAATTTCCAATGCCTGGATGAAGCCGCGCAGGTATGCCTGGCGCTCGCCCTGGCTGGTGGCAGCTGGCGATTCTGGTATCTGATTCAGCAATGCTTCCAGGCAAGGCGCATTGGCGTCTGACAGCCAGGGGCGGAAATCTATCAGCGTTGCGGAAGAAAAATCAGCCGGCAGCTTAGAGGCGAGCGCGCCCGTCTGCAGCGCCGTGACTGGCAGCTCCCGCCCCCCCGCTATTGCGTATTCGGCGCGGCAATATGCCGAGCGCAGGTACGCTTCCGAAACAATCGCCACGACATGAGTCGCCCGCTCACGCGCTGCTTGGATGCCAGCCCCCCAGGCTTCGGCGGGCGCAATCTCAAAGCGATCCAGCCATACAGTGCGATAATAACGCTGCAGCGCCGTTGCCAGCTGGCAGGCAATAGCGATATCGCTGTTGTGATAAGACAGGTAGACCAAGCTCTCGTTAATTGCGGAACCCCTCGACATTTGCTATACGCCTGCGCTCGGCTCAAGTATACTCGCTGGCGGCGGGGGCGGTATGGGCGCGCGGCGGGAATTCTATGCGCCCCCCAAAGAAAGCGGCTGAAATATGATAGCATCGCGGCGCTGGCGCGGCAGCCTCTATGGCATCACCGCGGCGGCAATCTGGGGCAGCATGTATGTGGTATCCGATGTCATTTTGATGACGGTGCCGCCCTTCAGCTTGCTCTCACTGCGTCTGCTGCTGGCTTTGCTGGTGCTGCTGCCGCTGGAGCGCCGGCAGGGCAGGCGGCTGCCACCGGGCGGGCAGCTGCGGGAGCTGCTTGCCATCGGCGCGCTTGGCTTGGGGCTCAGCCTGGGCGCGCAATTCCTGGGCACAGATCTCTCGACCGCCGTTAATGGCGCGCTTGTCACCAGCGCATCGCCCGCCTTTGTTGTGCTTTTTGCGCGCATTATCCTGCGTGAAGAGCTGACTCCCGCGCGGCTCGCAGCGATTGTCCTGGCTTCCCTGGGCGTGTTGGTGATTTTGGATCCCGCCGCTGCCGATTTTGCCTCCGAGACCTTCCTCGGCGATAGCTTTCTGGCGCTCGCCGCGCTCAACTGGGGTTTGTATTCGGTGCTGATTCGCCGTGTCTCAACACGGCATCAACTGCCAGTGACAACAGTAACTGTCGGCGCGCTGCTGGGCGGCTTGCTCATCGCCATCCCCGCCAGCCTTATAGAATTGACGCGGCGCCCCCTCGGCGCAATCGACAGCGGCAGCGCCCTCGGCGTCTTGTATCTGGGCATGGTATGCACCGCCTTCGCGCTGCTATTGTGGAATCGCGCCTTCGCCCTTGTGCCAGCGACAGTGGCATCGCTCTTCTTTTTCGCTCAGCCTTTGGCGGGCGCGCTTTTGGCGGCGCTCTTCCTGGGGCAAGCGATGACGCCGTCATTATGGCTGGGCGGCGGCTTGATAGGGCTGGCGATTTTGCTATCGCTGATGCGCACGCCGGGCAATCCCGCTTAAATCCCGAGCAGGCTCTTCGCCTCCCGCGCCATCTTAAGCAGGCGGAAGCGGCGAATCTCGGCGAAAAACCTGGCGATTTCTTCCAGGCTCAGTGGCGCATGCGTGCGCCGCAGCGCGGCATGCTGAGAGTCATCAAGCAGCAAGTTGATGTCTTGTTTCACCCCCGCGAGGCCGCGCAAGGTCATGCCACAGACATAGCCCAGGCGGGCTTGCGCCGCCTCCCCGCGCCAGCCAACCTGGCGCAGCCCCTTGATGTAGCCGCTGAAAACGGCTGCGTCTAATTTCTTGGCGAAGTCGGCGCTGAACTTGTCGTAATAGAGGCTGACCGCCACCAATGCTACCAAGTCAACGCCGATAGCGCCGCGCCCCGCCATCGCCCAATCAATCAGCGCGACCTCATCGCCGCTGTGCAAGAGATTGCGGCGGAAAGCGTCGATATGGCAAAAGGTCTGCGGGAGTTGGAACAGCGCCTCGCGGAAGCGCTCGCGCGTCTGCCAAATGCTAAGGATTTCGTCACGCGCTTCCAGCGGCAATGTCAGTCGCGCCAGAGGTTTCGTGAGCGCTGCGTCCAGCGCATCAAAGGCATCCGCCAGCGCGGGCACGATGGCGGCATGCCAATTAAGCGTCAGCCATGGTTGATTCGGCAAAGCCTCCGCCTCCAGGAATGCGCCGTTGAAGCGCCCCAAGCGCCGCCCCATCTCGTGGAAGTCCGCCAGTGTCCATTCCCCTTTGCCGTCTTCCAGGTATTGCATGAATATCCAGCAGGTTTCGCCATGGTCTTGCCAATGGAATATGCGCGGCGTCACGAAGGCATCCCGCGGGATGCCCGCCAGCAGCCCCGAGCGATAGACCTCGTATTCGCGCTTCCAGTAATAAGGGGCGCGTTCGTCTTCGCCCGCCCGCCGCTGGAGTATCTTCAGGACGAGCTGAAAGGGCGGGCTGTCAGCGCTGTATAAGCGGTAGCGGAAGAGAGCGGTGCCGCCAATCGCGCCGCCGAAGCCGCCGTGAAGCGGCTCGCAGCGCCAATGAGAGAGGCGGCGCGCCGGGTCGCCGGTCGCCTTCCGCAGCAATTCTGTTAAGTACTCGCGGGACAGCTGACCGTCTGAGATGTTCATGCCGAAGCCTGTCCAAGGGCAAGCGCGTCACGGCTATGTACCACCAAGAAAAGCATTTTGACCTTGCGTTTCAGTCAATGCCGAGATAAGTCTTCTGCACAGTTGGGTTCTGCTGCAGGTTGGCGGCGGTATCGCTGATTGCCACCTCTCCGCTTTGCAGCACATAGCCGCGGTCGGCGATTTGCAGCGCCATGTGCGCGTTCTGCTCTACCAGCAATATGGTAACGCCCTCTTGAGCGATGCGCTGCACCGTGTCAAAGACGCCATCCACCAGGACTGGCGCCAAGCCCATCGACGGCTCGTCCAGCAGCAGCAGGCGCGGCTTCGCCATAAGCGCGCGCGCAATCGCCAGCATCTGCTGCTCGCCGCCGCTCATGGTGCCGGCGACTTGTTTTTTGCGCTCTGCCAGGCGCGGGAACATCTCGTAGGCGCTGCCCAAGTCTTGCTTGACGGCGCTATCCCGCCGCGTATATGCGCCCATGTCGAGGTTTTCTTCCACGGTCAACTTCGCGAAGATGCCGCGCCCTTCCGGCACCATCGAGATGCCTTTGGACACCAGCAAGTCGGCGCGCATGTGCGATATTTCTTCGCCATCATACTGTACCGCGCCTTCTCGCGGCGCCATCAAGCCGCATACTGTGCGCAAAGTCGTGGTTTTTCCCGCGCCATTAGAGCCGATAAGCGCGATAATCTCGCCACTGTTGACCTCAAAAGAAATGCCTTTGAGCGCATGGATATTGCCGTAATAGGTGTGGATGTCCTGCACTTCCAATAATGCCATCGCGGCTTTCGCCTCCCTTCAATTGCTAGGCTGGCACCCAGGGCAATCGCATCAAATATTTTTTCACCACAAAGACACAAAGGGCACAAAGTTTTTTCTTGAAATGGCTCTATGCTACTTCATTTATCAGGGTAGTTTGTACACACCCCATACCACCGAGAGCACAGAGAAAAAATGAGGACACCGAGAAAAGCATCAAAGAGGCATCTCATGCTTTTCTCGGTG